>NZ_JAEPBH010000032.1 GCF_016632365.1 Tenebrionibacter intestinalis
TTACTGTAAAACCGTGGCCAATATTACTTGACCACTACACTGCTGAGACGGGAGTCAGAGCGGGAGAGTCTGCCAGTGGTTAACGCAAAGCGGGTATACCGTATTATGCGAGCCCACCATCTGCTTCCTGAGCGTAAACCTGCTGACCATCAGCAGAAGCGGGCACATAAAGGGCGGGTGGCGGTAGCTGAGAGCAACCGGCGCTGGTGCTCAGATGGCTTCGAGTTCCGCTATGACAATGGCGAAAAGCTGCGGATGACCTTCGCACAGGTCTGCTGCGACAGGGAAATAATCAACTGGGCAGCAAGTACTGGTGGTTATGACAAAGAAACGGTGCAGGATGTCATGCTGGGCGCAGTAGAAAAACGCTTCGGAAGGCAACTGCCAGCAGAGTCGCTGGAGTGGCTGACGGATAACGGTTCAGCCTACAGGGCGCATGAAACGCGGGCGTTCGCCCGGATGTTGGGGCTGGAGCCGTGTACAACAGCAGTCCGTAGCCCGGAAAGCAACGGCATAGCAGAAAGCTTCGTGAAAACGATAAAGCGGGACTACATCAGCATGATGCCGAAACCGGACAGCCAGGCAGCGGTGATAAACCTGGCGGTGGCGTTCAGTCATTACAACGAACATCATCCGCACAGCGNAAAAGGTGTCTGGATATATAGGGTCAAATCCAAATGCTCTCAGATCTCCATTTTAAATGTCATCCGATAACATGAAAGCATAATGCCCCAGCATATTGATATGCCCGTGCATCAGTGGAGATAATCGGGCGATAGTAGCAGGAAAGGTGGTAAAATAGGCCGTCGAAGTAAAGAACCTGCAACTAAGAAGCGATTGCTCATCCGACCCCAGCATTTATGGAGCCGGATTTGCAGAGGCTTTCGAGGGTAGATATATCAGGCACCAGCTGAGGATATTTCTCTGAGCCACTTTAAGATGGTGTGATCGATGGGCTTGAGTATATTCAAAATGGTTTCAGGACACCCACCTGCGATGATATTTCTTGAGGATACTCCATCAACGTTAATTATCTCATCGCGAAAGAGGGTGATTTTCGCCCCTTCAGCTTTAAGCAGTGGTGAAAAGTCATCCGCCAACTGTCCGCCAATTTGCACTGCACCGTTCTTGATGAAATCTTCCGACACGCGGGTTTTACACCACTCTCCACTCGTAATGAGATAGAGCGCTTCGAAGGAGTTGATGCCACTTGCCGCAGAACTCAAGCAGCTAATGCCGCTGATACGCGGATTGATCTCCAGGAAGTAAATCTCCTCACCTTTCACAATAAAATCTACGCAGCAGGCACCTGAAAAAGAGATGTGACTTAATAAGTTGCATAGGCGTGACTGGATATCTTCATTGAGCTGGGTTTTGAAAAAGTCGGGATGCGACACACGAATCGCATCGAAATTAGAGCACACGCCATGGATGCTTTGCCCGGTGTAGCATGCAGGCTGGAATACATAATTGCCTGGCGTGCCGATAATTTCAACGCAGCCCAGTACACCATCAATAAAAGACTCAATCAGGATGTTTCTGTGCGCATTGGTACAGAGAGTCTGCACTAAGGCGCGCTCATCGTGAATGATCTCAATACCGTGCCCCATGCAATCCCACAGTGGTTTTGCTATCAGGGGAAAAGATATGTGGCTGACTAAATCACACTCAAGTTTGCCGCCAAAATTGTCTTTTAATAGCGCCCCTTGCGTGAACTCCCGATCGAGGATTTCCCATGCTGGTGTCGGCAGAGCAAACTGTTCAAACAGCGTTTTGGTCGCACGCTTGTCGGAAAGTTTATACACTGCTTTCAACGGTCCCGGAATCGCTTCGATGCTGTTGAGTAATGTCACATCTTCAATGGTCCTTTCATTGGGGATGGACCATGAGATTACCCGCTTGACGGCTTTTACGGCGTGAGCGTTGAGGTCGATATCTCCCTCTATCGCTCCGTCGGGCGGCAAAGTCGCCATGGCTGGCTGATCCTTTAAAAACAGTAGTGAATGTGGATGGGTGCGTTTTATTTTTTGCCAGGCCATTTGCAGGAAAGGCGAGGCTTGGGTGATATCCAGTGAGCGGATGCACAGAAAAGTCGAGGTGTTCATGCGATATCGACCTTGGTAAGTTGGGATAATTCATCCATGGCTGAAAGAACCGACTGCTCATCATTGGCCGTAAAAATGGCCCATCCCAGGCGCTCAATATTGGTCGAGCCCGGTTTTACCTGTGAGTCGACCGGTGCCGTGATGCGGGTTTCGATGATCTCAGCACTCTTGAGTCTTGAGGGAATGGCGAGCGATTTAAATGTTCCTTCCACTTCCGGGCGAATAAATTGCACCGCAGAATAGCGTTTAGGCGCGGCGGGCATGAAGTCTGCGTACAGATCGCCCACTGCCTGCCTGGCATAAATGGCCAAAGGATTTTCTTCCGTGGCGAGTTCAACCAGGCGCGGAATATAGTCGCCTGCGGGTCTTGAGCAGCTTTCAATCACGCGAGGTTTACCCTGCTGATCTAACTTAACTTCGGTGTGGCTAATGCCATTGGTAATGCCGAGAGCGATGACAGCCTGTTTTGCTACTGCGAGAATTTCATCACGTAAACGCGTGTCAATAGGTGCCGGGAAAATATGCCCGGTTTCTGCGCGCGCTTTGCCAGACGTGGTGAACTTCATGGTGACGCCCCAAGGCAAATATTGGCCAGAGATAGAAATCCCTTCAACGCTAAACTCACGGCCTGGAATATATTCCTGTATAAGAATTTCGTTACTGAAGGGAATACCATGCGGGTATTCATGGGTCCATTGGGCAGCATCCTGACAAGCCTGCACCAGGTCTTTACTGTCCTCTAAAACGGAAACTCCAAACGACGCCGCATTTTCAGCGGGCTTCACCACCAGTGGATACGTCAATCCTTCAAGCGGTAATTGTTTGATTTTATCCACATTCGTTAACACCGCCTGCAATGCTGGTAGCGGACATCGCGCCTGCGAGAGTGTGCGATACATAAAATGTTTGTTTCGGCGTGCATGTGATAGCGATGCATCCGGACCGCAGAGATTAAGCTGCTGCGCCACCTCGGCGGCAATATCCGTTAAAAACTCCCAGGCCACCACAACGCCTGCCACGCCTTTGCGCTTTGATTCATCGACCAGCGTTTCAATCGCGCTTTCTCTGGCCGAAAAATCTACGAATATTGCCTCATCAATCATGGACCTGGAATTTTGCAGCATGGAGTTATAAACATGTTCTGTCGTAGCGATAACTGCATGATAGCCTAGCGAGCGAATGGTTTTTAGTAACAACTCTCCGCCCATACCAATTGGCTCGATTACCAGAATGCTTTTATTTGTCTCAATATTTGTAGCGTTCACTTATTTTTCCTCATTTAAATTTCTGAAACCCACGCTAAAAATCAAAATGGTTAGCAGTAGAAGAACAGCCCATGTGGAGTGTTTATTTAAATCAAGTAAGTAACCAAATATAGCTGGTGATAAGGTCATACCCACGGACCAGGTCATCTGAAATGCTGCCATATAACTCCCATTGTTTTTTCTGGGAGCTAAGTTGATGCACAGCATATTAGCGGCGGGAGTTGAGAGAATTTCCGCCAGGCTATAAATCAACATAGCAATAATTAATATTGTGCAGGTCACTAGTTTATTTTCTAAAGTGATACTTGCCAGCCAAAAAAGCACAAAGGAAAAAATGTTAAAAAAATAGGACCATTTAATATTTTTTACCGGATCATGATTTTTCGTCCATGAGGCAACATGTGTGCTTAACCCCGCCACAATCACCGTATTAAGAATCACCAGACTTCCCGATAAAAAGGGTGAAAGACCTAGTTGCTCTGTGACATACACCACGATAGCCAGCGGGATCACCATCGCGGCCAGTACCAAACCAAAATTGACGATAAGGAGCCGACGATAGGTTGTGTCAGCAAATACCCGTTTTAAACTGTGCTTCTCCGTGTCTCCGGCATCATATGTTTTTTCCTGCGTGTTTGTGGGTTGCCATATCAACAACGCCAGGCAGGATAAAAAGAACAGTAATGCGGCGGAAATAATAACCAGGTGTAAACTTTCACCCGAATTAATTTCCAACGCTAGTGATGTAAAAAAGGTGCCTAAGCCAAGTCCGATATTACGTATAGAGGCAATTAATCCGAACCAGGTTTTTGTACCGCTGTTGCCTGAGGCTAATGTCACCAATCCCCGATTACTGGTCCAAAAAATATGTACCCCTGTCTGTGTGAAAAACTGTGTCAGTATGATCGTTATGGGGTCTCTGGCGAAAAGACACATAATAAAACCCATACCACTAATAAAATCACCATAGATTGACAATTTCTTCGGGCCTAATTTATCCAGTAATTGACCAATTAATATGGGCGCCATAGAGGACAGCGTGCGACCAATAGCAATTGATAATCCAATGACAGATAAGCTAAGCGTCGTAGTCCGATTAAAATAGATCATCATAAACGCCATGATCAAACCACTTCCCGTTGCATTGAGAACGGTGGACGTCACAAAGAGTTTGGAACGATTTATATTGGGTACAGATACTTTAAATATATTTTCCACGCAGAGACCTTTCAGAACTATGCCGTTAGACTACAGGCAATAGAACTTTGCATATTAGTAAATGACTGGAAGAATTCCGGTGAGATATTTTTAATTCTTTCCAGCGTGTTTTGCGATTTCCATTTGCGACTTAAATATTCCAGAGCTGCAATATGAAAATCTGTTTTGCCCAGATCATGGAGATAGTTATTAATGATATTTCGCTCCACGTTCAGCTTTAACGCACTATAAATCTTCATTAATATGGCGGCGTTTCTGAAGAACGGATCCTGAATTCGTTTATCTATTTCTGTTGCCTTGTTGAACTCTCCTGCTCTTACACACCGTTCGGCTTCAAAGACCTGCTTTAACACCCCATCCAGCTCGTCAACCCCTATGGTAATAGAAGTGGGTTTAATTTTGCATTCGTACAAGCTGAGCGGGCGGTTTAAACCGGCAATCTTCTTTGCTGTGGCATAGTGCCGGGAATAGATGTGGAAAGTGCCGACATACCACGATAGCTTACCCACTTTCCATCCCAACGTATTGGCTATAATCTCATGCAACACGCTCCATTCAAAGAAATTGATGCCACTGAATCCCCAAATAGCGTCATTGGCGCGTACCGTAACATGCAAATCAACACAACCATCGCGCTGAATAAAATGCAGCCAGTTATTGCAAGGCACGTCTTTGGTCTGCTGGTAATCGCTTTCGGGATCGAAAATATTCATCACTGCACGCTTGGTGAGCGGATCTTCTTTGAAACGTTTTACGACCTCTTGCAACTGATCAACCTTGCCTTTCCAGTTACGTAACCTTGGCCCGTAAGCCGCTCGCCAGGTCAACTTATCATCGGAGAAATCTTCTGCACGAGGCAGGTAATGATTTAAAAAGGCGAGGTCATTGCGACCAGAAAGCACCCATAATGTTTCAGCCACTTGGGCGAATACATTGTTATTACGATAAGGCAATACCAAGAAGCGCTCGGTGGGATGCTGTATTTTAGTCAACGTCGATAAAACTTCCATTTGTTCCTGATCACGCGATCCTACGCGCATACCATTGTTCAGAATATTATCCAGTATATTTACCAATGCCGCGGTGATATTACGATTCATGATGTGCCTCATAGCCTAACTTCACCATTTCTATTTCTATGATGTGATATGCCTCTTCAACATTTTCATATTCGAAATGACGACAGCCTTCACTGCCTGAAATCATTGCTGAGACTGATTTTTCTCCACGTTTATACAGCGTAATTACCGGAATGCGCCAAATGTTGGCGTAGGCAATTTCATAGCCTACGCCCAGACTTGGCGTAGTAACTTCAGCGACCAATACCTGAGAATTTCTCAGCCAATATAAATCCCTATCGTGAATAAACTTATCACTTAAAAATGACTGCCCCCCAACAGATAAATGGTAATCACCGACGTGCTCGGTGAGTACTTTTCCGTAATCTTTCAGTTTATTAATCAATTTTGCATAAGTGGGAACATCATCTCTTCCCGCTCTAATTGATCCAGCAAAATAAATGCATAATGATTTTTCAGCGACAAAATCACCAGCAAGAGTATGTACTACTTCACTCATTACATTTCTCCATATAATAAAGTAAAGATCACGACGAATGCCAACGTTCGTCATTCGATATATTAAAATTAATAGGCGTTTTATATCCTTTAGGGTATTAAAACGTGTGAAAATATGTTGTACCAATTTTTTCCACCCAAGCATGAGATAAGACTAAGTTGGGAACTTTTTATTGTAAATATAAGTAAGCGTACTTACACTGAGGAAAAAAAGTCATTAATACGGGGTTGGGATGGAAAGCTTTCGGAGCATCAATGCCTTTGTTCATGCGGCGGAACTCAGCAGTTACGCCGCTGCCGCCCGCGTGCTGGGCATTTCACCTTCGGCGATTGCCAAGGGTGTCGCCCGGTTGGAAGACGATCTTGGGGTACGGCTGTTTCATCGCACCACTCGCAGTATTGGCTTAACAAAAGAAGGGCACGTTTTTTATGAGCGGTGCAAATTCATTCTGAATGAGATTCGCAACACCAAGGCGCTGATTGCCGAGACGCGCGCCTCGCCAAGAGGAAAACTACACGTCAGTGTGCCGCAGATATTTGGTCATTCGCTGCTGATGCCCCTGCTCCCGAAGTTTTTGGCGCAATTTCCCGATGTACAACTGGATATCGATTTTGAAGATCGCGTGGTTGATCTGATTGCCGAAGGCATCGACGTTGCCGTACGCAGCGGGGAACTGGCGGACAGCAGGCTGGTTGGCAGGAAGTTAGGCGAGCAATATTTTGTGGTATGCGCGAAACCAGCCTACATTAAGGCGCATGGCTTACCCGGCACGCCAACCGATCTGTTAGATCACTACTGCATTCATTTCAAGTATCCGTCCAGTGGGCGTATTGCCGCCTGGTCATTTGTTAAGCCCTATGAAAATCTGGATTTGCCACGCAATCTGATTTTCAATAATACCCATGCGGGCTTGCGCGCCGCAGTGGATGGATTAGGTGTGGCGCATCTTCCGGTATACGTTGCTGAGGAAGCCTTCCAACAGGGGTTACTGATTCCTCTCCTGACCGACTTTATGTTGCCGCTGGGTGCGATGACGCTGATTTGGCCCTCAAACCGACACCTCTCTCCAAAAGTCCGAGCCTTTTCGGATTTCATCAGCAGTGAACTGGCGGCAGGAAGATATTTTTCGCCAAAGAACTGAGCGCCATTGCCGACTTTTTGGCGTGATTAACAAAATAGGTAATTTTTCCGTGTCGATGAATGCTATCAGCATCAATCAGAACCTTGCCCACAGCATTATAGACTGCATCAACATGTAGAATTTTTTCTGCGTGTAACCATGGTACAGCTACCTTTTTCGAAGGGCATAGTGACGTACAGTGGCTGTTGTTACGCAGGCGACGCCCGCTGACTGATATTTGTTCGAAGACTGCTATCGAAAGAAACCGCGCGCGCAGGTCTGGACCCGCCTCCCCGGGGCTGACAACATCGCAGCCCCATCAGCACGCCTTGCGCCTCTCATACAGAGGCTACGCTTTTCACACGCAAGGCTGTAACCGTTACCTATCAAACGGCCTGGCTTTACGCCCGCCCAGCGCTGCCGCGTTCAATCCGAAACACCGCAACGGCCTGCTTCAGCCGCTCGGCCTGCTCTTCCAGCGCCACGGCAGAGGCCGCGGACTCCTCCACCAGCGAGGAGTTTTGTTGCGTAACGGTATCAATCTCTGACACAGCAATACTCACCTGGCTAATGCCGCGGCTTTGCTCCTCAGACGCCGAGGCAATTTCGTTGATGATTTTATTGACGTTATCAATCTCCTGCACGATGTTGTTCATCGTTTCGCCTGCATCCTCCGCCTGTTGTGAACCGCAGGCAACCTGGCTGACCGAATCATCAATGAGAATTTTAATCTCTTTCGCGGCCTCGGCGCTGCGCTGCGCCAGGCTACGCACCTCGCTGGCAACCACTGCAAAACCGCGCCCCTGTTCACCGGCGCGCGCGGCTTCAACGGCGGCATTAAGCGCCAGTATATTCGTCTGAAAAGCGATGCCATCGATCAGATTGGTGATATCGGCAATTTTTTGCGAGCTGCTGGCGATGCCGTTCATTGTCATGACCACATTCCCCACCGCAAGGCCGCCCTGGCGCGCCGTTTCTGACGCCACAAGCGCCATCTTACGCGCCTGATCGGCGTTATCCGCATTTTGCTTCACAGTCGCAGTGAGCTGTTCCATGCTGGCGGCCGTTTCTTCCAGCGCGGCGGCCTGCTGTTCAGTGCGGGCAGACAGAGAGCCATTACCGGCAGAGATCTCCTCCGACTTCGAATAAATCGCCTCGGCGCCGCGACGCACATCGCCAACGGTCTGGATCAGCGCCGCCTGCATTTCACGCAGGCTGTCAGCCAGTTGTCCCATTTCATTAGTGCCTTCAACCTCAATTTTTTTCACCAGATCGCCACGGGCAATACTGCGAATATTTCCGATAAGCTGCTTAAGGGGTCGAATAAGTATGCCCTGGAAGCCATACCAGACCAGCGCCATCACCCCGACAATAACCACAAAGATAATGGCCAGTATCCCCATCGCTAACTTCAATGCATTTAACAATTCATCCTTTGCTAACTGGTAAACATGGGTAATTTCACGTTGAAACTCATCATGGCTCTTTTTTAAACTGTCCTGATGTTTCTGCGTCGGCTGGGCAACCACGCCGTCAAGATCGCCCGCCTTCAGCATCTGTCCAAACTCCGTCAGCACCGCATCATAATTGCTGAATTCAGATAACACTTTTTCAACCGTAGCCGCATTGATACGCGGATCGCGCTCAATCTGTTTGAATGTTTTCATATCTTCTCTGGCTTCGCGCAGTGAAACCTGCGCGCTTTCTACCAGTTCAGCAAGATTGGTTACCGTTGCGGGATCGTGCTTTTGCATCATCAAACGCAATGAGGCCCGGCTTAAATTGATACGCGCCTGCAGCAACGACGCCCAGCCTTCATTCAGGAGCGACTGCTGCTGGTTTATCATCTGTAACTCTGTAAGATTTGCGCCATCTTCCTTAACCGTTTTGTAGAAAAATACCGCGGAAACAATCTGAAGTAAGCCAAACAACACCAGTGCCGCCATCAGGCTGCGTATTACCGTGATTCTTTTTAACATAGTCTTTCCCATTACTATCGCCGTTTTAACCCTATTTCGGCGGTAGTTACTCAAACTTGCTTAACAATTAAAAAAACCTAAGCCAACTTACGTTTCACTTAGAAAACACAAAGTTACTTCCTTTAAGCAACGCTTAACGACCGGGGATTTGACGAGCGCCGTTTTTACGCCCGGCACGGGCCAGAGCAGCGCATGCTTTATGTTTTCGTTGGGGGTTAGTCTCACGCGGCAGAGGTAAAAAAAGCGAGCCGATGGCGCGCCCAGTTTGTTGACCAAAAAGGAAAAAACGGGGTTTTTCCTTCTTCGTGGTAAGCAGGCGAAAATCAATGCACTGATTTTCCTTATTTTTTATTGTATTTCATCTATCCTGTCTGCGACAGGATGGGGTTTGTCAGCCGTTTCAGCGCGCCCAGTTTGTTAACCAAAAAGGAAAAAACAGGTGTTTTTCTTCTTTGTGGTAAATTGCGTTACATCCATTCTGTCTGCGTCAGAATGGGGCTTGTCGGCACTCTCAGCGTGCCTGGGTCAGGTGGGATTTTCCGGACTAAACAATTTCAGCCCGGAAAGCGCGAAAACCCATGCGTTGGTTTTCGGCCGTTACCGCCAAGCGGGCAAAGCTACGTTTTGCCCGCTTTGTCAACACGATAAAGCGCGGTGGTTACGCGCCTTTTTTAGCGGCCTGGATATAAAGCATTTCCAGCGCAAGCGTGGCGGCCGCCAGCGCTGTAATATCTGACTGGTCGTAAGGCGGCGCTACTTCCACCACATCCATACCCACAATATTCAAATCTTTCAGGCCGCGCACCAGCTTAAGCGCACGGTCAGTAGTCAGCCCGCCGATAACGGGAGTACCGGTACCCGGCGCATGGGACGGATCGAGGCAGTCTATATCAAAGGTCAGATAGGCTGGCATATCACCGACAATCTGTTTTACCTGCGCCAGTATGTCGTCCACGCTGCGGTCATTTACCTGCGGCGCGCTCAGTACGGTAAAACCATTATCTTTATCGAATTCGGTGCGAATACCAATCTGCACCGAATGCTTCGGGTCAATAAGTCCCTCCTGCGGCGCCGTCCAGAACATTGTGCCGTGGTCGAATTCGCAGCCGTTAGAATAGGTATCGGTATGCGCGTCGAAATGCACCAGCGCCATTTTGCCAAAATGTTTCGCGTGGGCGCGCAGCAGCGGCAGCGTCACGAAATGATCGCCGCCGAAAGAAAGCATGCGTTTGCCGGCAGCCAGCAATTTTTCCGCATGGGCCTGCAAATTTTCGCTCATTTCACGCGCATCGCCGAAGGCGTACACCAAATCGCCGCAGTCCACTACGTTTAGACGCCCGCGCATATCAAAGTCCCACGGGAAACGACAGTGTTCCCATGCCAGGTTCGTGGACGCCTGACGAATCGCGCCCGGCCCGTGGCGGCTGCCCGCACGGCCAGACGTCGCCATATCAAACGTAACACCGGTGATAACCCAGTCAGCATCGCTGTCGTAAGGCTGAAAATTCAGCGGTAAACGTAAAAAACCAAACGCGTTGGAAACCAGAGAGTTATCGTACTGATGGCCTAAGGTGCTCATGAACCGCCCTCCTGAAAAGGATGTTGCATGGCCCGGAACGTTTGTACAGCGGCGCCAGGCTTATATCAGCCGGAAAACCATCACAACAGCATCCGGGCCGCAACGCTTACCGGGGATAAAAAAAACCCCTCCGCGTCGTTAACCCGACGAGGAAGGGAGTGGATTTAGTGCGGGTATCTGCAAACGCGGACACCGCAAATATATTGTTCGCGGATTATCACCTTAACGATCGCCGCGTTCAAGCGCCGCGCGCTACTCGTCTTCGAGATACGTGTAACCGTACAGCCCTGCTTCAAACTCCTCCAGGAACTGTTGCTGTAGCGCCTCATCCAGGCCAGTTTGTTTAACCTGATCGCGAAAGCGGGTCAGCAGCGTATCCGGATCGAGCTGCACGTAGCGCAGCATATCGGCCACGGTATCCCCTTCGTCGGAAAGCTCCACTTCCGCTTTCCCCTCTGCGAAGACAAAAACGTTTACCGCCTCAGTGTCGCCGAACAGATTATGCATGTTACCCAGTATTTCCTGGTATGCGCCCACCATAAAGAAGCCCAGCAGCGGCGGGTTATCCGGATCGTAATCCGGTAACGGCATCGTCGTGGCGATGCCGTCGCCATCCACGTAATGATCGATAGCGCCGTCGGAATCGCAGGTGATATCCAGCAGCACGCCGCGCCGGCTCGGCGCGTGGTTCAGCCCTTCCAGCGGCAGTACCGGGAACAACTGATCAATCCCCCAGGCATCCGGCATCGACTGGAACAGCGAGAAGTTAACGTACAGTTTGTCCGCCATGCGCTCCTGAAGTTCATCAATAATCGGCCGATGGGCGCGGTTCGACGGATCGAGCTGCTTTTGAATTTCATGGCACATATTCAAATAAAGCTGCTCGGCCCATGCGCGCTGATGCAGGCTATAGGTGCCTGCCGAATAGCCGGTATGGATATCGTGCAGATCCATTTGGCTATCGTGTAGCCATTCACGCAGCGAGCGGCGGTTATCCGGCTCGTGCATCTCCTGCCAGGTTTCCCACATGCTTTGCAACGCGCGCGGCGCGTCGCCTTCCGGCGCCTGAGAGACAGTATATTCGTTACGCTCCACGCCAATAACATTAGACACCAGCACCGTATGGTGCGCGGTTACGGCACGGCCTGATTCGGTAATAACCGTCGGATGCGGCAGCCCGTTTTCTTCGCAGGCGTCTCCGATAGCCCAAATGATATTGTTGGCATACTCATTCAAACCATAGTTGACAGAGCAGTCTGACTGCGAGCGCGTACCTTCATAGTCCACCCCCAGGCCGCCGCCTACGTCAAAGCACTGAATTTTTACGCCCAGCTTGTGCAGTTCCACGTAAAACCGCGCCGATTCACGCACGCCTGTCGCGATATCGCGGATGTTAGCCATCTGCGATCCCAGGTGGAAATGCAGCAGTTGCAGGCTTTCCAGCCGGTTCGCCGCGCGCAGCTTCTCAACCAGTTGCAACACCTGCGTAGCTGCCAGGCCAAATTTGGATTTTTCGCCGCCCGAAGACTGCCATTTACCCGATCCTTGCGAGGCCAGACGCGCGCGCACGCCAAGCCGCGGCACCACATTCAGGCGCGCGGCCTCTTCCAGCACAAGATCGATTTCAGTCATTTTTTCAATAACCAGATAGACCCTGTGCCCCATTTTTTCGCCGATGAGCGCAAGGCGAATATATTCGCGATCTTTGTAACCGTTGCAGACAATAACGGAACGCGTCATACCCGCATGGGCCAGCACTGCCATCAGCTCAGCTTTGGAACCCGCCTCCAGCCCCAGCGGTTCGCCGGAGTGGATCAACGATTCGATAACGCGGCGATGCTGATTAACCTTAATCGGGTAGACCAAAAAATAGTCGCCGTTATAGCCATAAGATTCGCGCGCGCGGCGAAACGCCGCGTTGATGGAGCGCAAACGATGCTGCAGAATCTGCGGGAAACAGAACAGGGCAGGCAAGCGCTGCCCCTGCGCCTCACGCGCTTTAACAAGCTGCGCAAGATCGACGCGCGCTTCAGGCTGCTCAGGATCGGGGCATACCGTAATATGGCCCAGTTCATTCACGTCATAATACGCGTTGCCCCACCAGGCAATATTATAAGTGCGCAGCATTTTGCTGGCTTCCTGAGAACGCATTGCCACCTCCTGCATTGAACGCAGTGTGCTCTGTTCGCCTGCTGACGAACCTGAAAAAGAAGACATATCGTCAGACATTGCGAACCTCGCTGTTGCCGTCATATTTAAAATAGTTCACCACTATCGCAGGGGATATTTGCGATAACAACCCAATTAATGCGCGCCTTAACAGCATAAGTTGCTGTATAGCGCACCATAATAATGGTTCCATGTTCATCTCAGTGTAAAACACGCCTACCGTGCCGCCACAGCGAGCACGGAAATATCGGGAGCGCATTTTTCAAACGCGCAGCGGCTGAAATTTCAGCGTACCGACACAACGCCGGCCCGTGAATCCGGCGATGCGCAGGGGCATAAGGGCCGCTGATTGCAGAAAAACGAAATAACGGAGGGGGACGCGGCAAGCACGCCAGGACGGCGTAATGCGTCAAAGAAATCACTGCGGTATATCATCGATCGTATCACCTCCACGCTCCGCAGGCCGGTAAACCAGCGCAGGAATGCGGTAGCGTTAAGCAGTCAATTACGTGTCCCGATCGTGCGGAAAAGTAGGGTATTTCCGGCAGCGGCCGTGCTGCGCCGTTTATACCGACAGACGGCATAAAAAGCAAAATAAAATATGCGCGCCCGTCCGCTTTCCTCCACGGGCTGCCGGCAAAAGTTTTTCACAATATGTCTCAGGCCAAAAATCGCTGGTAATCCCTTTATGGATTAACCTAAAATAGACGTCCAGAAGTTAATCCATCTATACCGATTAACATTCAGACTGCCCGTGGCTTTACTCGCACAAAACTCTCTTTTGGACTTCCTGCTACGAGGGTTTTTTGACGTCGCAGTCCATCTTACTGATTTCCTTTAGGGTGAAGAAAACATGGCTAAACACCTTTTTACGTCCGAGTCTGTATCGGAAGGGCATCCCGATAAAATTGCTGACCAAATTTCTGATGCGGTGCTGGACGCCATACTGCAACAGGATCCAAAAGCGCGCGTTGCCTGTGAGACTTACGTAAAAACAGGCATGGTGCTGGTAGGCGGTGAAATCACTACCAGCGCCTGGGTCGATATCGAAGAAATCACCCGTAATACCGTGCGTGAAATCGGCTATGTGCATTCCGATATGGGCTTTGACGCTAACTCCTGCGCCGTGCTGAGCGCCATTGGCAAGCAGTCTCCCGATATCAACCAGGGCGTTGACCGCGCCGACCCGCTTGAGCAGGGCGCAGGCGATCAGGGCCTGATGTTTGGCTATGCCACTAACGAAACCGACGTGCTGATGCCGGCGCCTGTCACCTACGCGCATCGCCTGGTGCAGCGCCAGGCGCAGGTACGTAAAAACGGCGCCCTGCCGTGGCTGCGCCCGGACGCCAAAAGCCAGGTCACTTTCCAGTACGACAGCGGTAAAATTGTCGGTATCGACGCCGTAGTGCTGTCTACCCAACACGCGGAAGATATCGACCAGAAAGCGCTGCAGGAAGCAGTGATGGAAGAAATCATCAAACCGGTGTTGCCCACCGAATGGCTTAACGCGTCCACCAAGTTCTTTATCAACCCAACCGGGCGTTTTGTTATCGGCGGCCCAATGGGCGACTGCGGCCTGACGGGGCGTAAAATCATCGTTGATACCTACGGCGGCATGGCGCGCCACGGCGGCGGCGCGTTTTCCGGCAAAGATCCGTCGAAAGTTGACCGTTCTGCCGCTTATGCCGCGCGCTACGTGGCAAAAAATATTGTTGCCGCAGGGCTTGCCGATCGCTGTGAAATTCAGGTGTCTTATGCCATTGGCGTAGCCGAGCCGACGTCTATCATGGTTGAAACCTTTGGCACTGAGAAAGTTGCGCCTGAACAACTGACGCTGCTGGTACGTGAATTCTTCGATCTGCGTCCGTATGGTCTTATCCAGATGCTGGACCTGCTGCATCCTATCTATAAAGAAACGGCCGCCTACGGCCACTTTGGGCGCGAGCATTTCCCGTGGGAAAAAACCGATAAAGCCGCGCAGTTGCGCGACGCCGCCGGCCTGAAATAACCGTTTTTTACGCAGTCTTCGGGCTGAACCCTTTCGGCCCGACATGACGGAAGTATCAATTCGTTGATTTTCGGCTGTAAACCCTATCGGGCGACACATCCTGGCCGTTTTTTTTCATGAACCTGAAAGCCAGCGTCACGCTGGCTTCAGGTTGTTGACAAAGAAGAAAAAAACGGTTTTTTTCCTTCTTTGTGGTAAGCGGGCGAAAATCAATGCGTTGATTTTCCTAATTTTTATTGTGTCCCCTCCAACCTGTCTGCAACAGGACGGGGTTTGTCAACCGTCTCGCTTTTTTATATTTTGTCAACACAGCCCACGCACACGGCTTCCCGGCTATAACGCATTACCTCCGCACAGCCGTTTTCTCAGCGCAGCGAACAGGCTTCACTGAACAAACCGCTGCCTGCCGATTCGCCCCTCGCCTGTTTTAACCTGGAGGACTCTGATAATTCACTTGCCCCCGCAGCCCGGGGTACGTAACAACAGCGATACGCTATAGTTTCTGTCTATATTCTTTATGTTTTTTGGTTGTCGGCAATCGCTCATCGTAATAAGCCGGCACGGCATAATACCGCCGAAAATGTAATCGATTACAAGCCAAAAAGGACGGCCTTTTATTTGCTCGTTTATTCTGCCCGACACAATGCCGCCAATAATCTCGGCTTTCTTCAGCTTCTTCTGAAAGCGGGTACAAAACTAAGTCATTAACTGCCTGTATTTCAGGCTATGCGCTACAAACCCTGTTTCACCCTTTATGTAACCGATTACATCACCGTGATAGCCATCACAAAAACTTATCTATCCCTTACTTAACCTTTACGCTGAAAAATGTAATAACCCAACCGGAGGGGCATATGCCTGACAATAAGAAACATGGGAGTTCAAACAGGACCATCACTTTTTTTGTCTGTTTTCTCGCTGCTCTGGCGGGTTTGCTGTTTGGTCTTGATATCGGCGTCATTGCCGGCGCGCTGCCCTTTATTGCGCATGAATTTCAGATTTCCGCGCACCAACAGGAGTGGGTGGTCAGCACAATGATGTTTGGGGCCGCCGTCGGCGCGGTCGGCAGCGGCTGGCTCTCTTTCCGCCTTGGGCGTAAATACAGTCTGATGACAGGTTCAGTGCTGTTCGTCGTAGGATCGCTGGCCTCTGCGTTTGCGCCTAATGTAGAAGTGCTGTTCATCTCGCGCGTACTGCTGGGGCTGGCCGTCGGCATCGCGTCCTATACCGCGCCGCTCTACCTGTCCGAAATAGCCCCCGAGCGCATTCGCGGCAGTATGATCTCCATGTATCAACTGATGATAACCATCGGGATTCTGGGCGCGTACCTGTCGGATACCGCTTTTAGCTACACCGGCGCATGGCGCTGGATGCTGGGTATTATCACCCTTCCAGCCATACTGCTGCTCATCGGGGTATTCTTTCTACCAGACAGCCCGCGCTGGTTTGCGGCCAGACGCCGCTTTCATGACGCGGAACGCGTACTGCTGCGCCTGCGCGATAGCAGCGCCGAAGCCAAACGCGAGCTGGAAGAAATTCGCGAAAGCCTCAAGGTAAAACAGACCGGTTGGGCGCTTTTTCGCGAAAACCACAATTTCCGCCGCGCGGTCTTCCTGGGCGTTCTACTACAGGTAATGCAACAGTTTACCGGCATGAATGTGATTATGTATTACGCGCCAAAAATCTTTGAGCTGGCAGGCTACAGCAATACCACGGAGCAAATGTGGGGCACGGTGATTGTCGGTCTGACGAACGTGCTGGCGACGTTTATCGCCATCGGCCTGGTTGACCGCTGGGGGCGTAAGCCGACGTTGATTCTGGGCTTTATCGTCATGGCGTCAGGCATGGGGATTCTGGGTACCATGATGCATACGGGTATCGCCTCGCCTGCCGCGCAGTATTTCGCCGTGGCCATGCTGCTGATGTTCATCATCGGCTTCGCTATGAGCGCAGGCCCGCTGATTTGGGTGCTGTGTTCTGAAATTCAGCCGCTGAAAGGGCGCGATTTCGGCATTACCTGCTCCACGGCCACCAACTGGATTGCCAATATGATCGTGGGCGCAACCTTCCTGACAATGCTCAATACGCTGGGCAACGCCTGGACCTTCTGGGTATATGCAGGGCTTAACCTGATCTTTATCATCCTGACGCTTGCTTTAGTACCTGAAACTAAACATGTGTCGCTGGAACGCATCGAGCGCAATTTAATGAAAGGACGGCCGCTGCGTGAAATCGGCGCTAATCTTTGATTTTATTCATGGAGGAGCCGCAACGGCTCCTCCGGTTGTCGGCAAAGAAAAAATGGCTTTTTAGCCTCTCAGTGTTATCGCAAAAGTTCAATTCATTGATTTTATTAATTAATTTCCTTTCGTTCGGGCCAAACCCGCTTGCACGCGTGTTTATCGCCCCTTTCCCGCGCCGCGACAACGCCTATTTATTCATCACGCGCCAGCCTGATAAGGAAGCCGTTTCCCGGCCAATCACCAGATTGAAAAATAAAGTGTTTACGGGGCATTAACCTCCCGGTAAACAGACACACTATAAATTAGCCAGGATTAACCAGGAATAACTTCGACGTAGACTGCTTTTTTATCGTAAGTAATGTTTATCATCTGGAAATTGCAAATACAGGCTTGCACAATCTTTAATATTATTGTTAATTGGGAAGCGGCTCTGCGCAATGGAACCTTTTGTGCATAACCCGGCCTGGTTGGTCCAGGTTTACCGTCAAAAAAACCGGTAACTATCACGTACATTCAGATATACTGACGCAAAATTATGCGTGCAGGTTACCCCAACTCCGATAAGCAACGAATAATATTATAATGATGGATATCCAGAAGCGATCCGAACAGTTACGTAACCGATGCGAACAGTTCAAAAAAATGGACAAATTTTATGATGCTGTTGCCCTGCATTATCAATTGAATCTCGATATCTACAAAATGCAGCCGCTGTTCTATAAAATAATCCTCCAGGAATCTCGTTATAATATCGTACAGGCTATTTGCTGTGTAATTTTTGGCCGTAAAGCCAATTCCGTCTCACAAATTAAAGAAATTTTTGACAAGTACAAAATAGCCAGCCCCAACAGCGTTATCGCTATCATTGCGCTGCTGAAGACGACCGGCAGGCTCAGTACCTGGCGTGACGACAGCGACCGGCGCAAGGTGTTGCTGGAATCCACGGAAAAAGGCATTCAGGATCTGAAGTTTTATCTCCGGGGAGGATTCGCCCCTCTTAACCTACTTTTTCCTGAACTGGAACTGCATGAAGATCTGCTGGACGACGAACAATCACGCTGCTCGTTTTTCAGCCGTGCTACTGACATGATGTTTAACGGCATCGTCTACCGTAATATTTTGCCCGACTCAAGCGTATTTCTTGATAAAGATGGCGGGCGTATGATTATGCTCCATCTCTGGCTCAGGGCGAGAAAAGAAAGTCAGGAAAATCGCATCACGCTGGAATATTCACAGAAGAAGCTGGCAAAAGAATTTGCAGTTTCCCGTACGCATATTCGTCGGCTATTTCTTGACGCGCTGGATAATGGTTTATGTGAAATTCATGAAGGAAGCCGTATTACTCTATTACCTGCTTTTTTCGATCTGGTAGAAAATTATTCAGGGATTTATTTTGCCTGGGTACTGGATTATTTAAACATTCATCCGGCATCACTAATTTCGGGCGAGAAATAACCGTTGCCTGCTTAAGAAAAAAACATATATCAGGTTGTTTATATATTTTATAAACGCCTGAGAAATTATGTCCCTGAAATGATTTTTACGCTTCTGAATGAGCGCGCTTTACGGTAGATAAAATTAAAAGCGCGTTATAGCTGTCAGCACGATGCCGAAGGTTCATCGGCCTCCCCTGAGATTCGCCCGACCCATCGCAGTCGTAAGAGCATGGTTAACGCGCCAGCCGCGCTACCGCCCGGTTACTGCGCGTAGATCTTCGCGCAGCCGACGCCAGTCTTGACGTAGCTTAGCCACTCGCACTGCGGGTAAAACGCCGGGTTCGCATTCAGGCCATTTAACTCTCTGCGCCCCACCGGTTCACTCATACAAAAAATGAAGCGTTGCCAAAAATAACGTTTGCCGGATAAAAAAACGCATAATGAGGTCAGACCATTCACAGGGTTATAATTTTATCCCCACCCACTAACGCCGCCGAACGAAAGCATTCACAGCATCGGCGTTTAACGCACAGAATATAAACTTACGTCCCCAACGCGCGCCCGGTTTAATTCGACATCAAAGTGTCCGTTAAAACAAGAACATTCCCGGTTTTTCCTGTATTTACTAATTTATTGATAATAAAAGATATAAGCTGAGCGAACCTCTGCGCGCCCTGCTTCTTTATTTCTCCGGCAGCTTTCATATTACGTGTTCCGTTAGTCTGTGGTAAAAATCATCGTACCGGCTCAGGGCTTGTACCGGATAACGAACCTGACTATTCTCTGGTGCATGAAAACACTCCGTATTCCTGTCGCCGTACAGCAGGCCATTATGCGTAGCCTGCGCGGCAAGCTTATGCTCGCCTGCCAGCAACTTGAGCGAGACTACCCCGAACCTAAAATCACCTTTAACCAGCGCGGCTGCGCGGCCGGCACGGCCTGGCCGCACAATAATGAAATACGGCTAAACCCGATCCTGCTGATGGAAAATCAGCAGGCATTTATTGATGAAGTGGTGCCTCACGAACTGGCGCACCTGCTGGTATGGCAACATTTTGGCCGCGTCGCGCCGCATGGCAAAGAGTGGAAATGGATGATGGAAACCGTACTGGGCGTTCCCGCCCGCAGAACCCATCGCTTCGCTATGGACTCCCTGGCGCGTAAAACCTTTCCCTACCGCTGTAAATGCCAGGATCATCAGTTAACCGTGCGCCGCCATAATCGCGTGCAGCGCGGCGAGGCGGAATATCACTGCATTCATTGCGGCGCTTTGCTGATACCTCAAAGCATTTAGTAACACTTTTTAGAATCTTTACGATTTAATGGATTGAAAGGCGTTAAAAAATACTTCAGTATCCGCGGCTCGCTTTTTCACGCAGACTGAAATACCACTATGTATCGCAACGTCGTTTTCGCGGCCCTGGGGTTTTTATTTGCCGGCAACAGCAACGGCGCCAGCTCGCTAGCTATTCACAACTTTACGCAGGCCAAAACCGCCAGCGCGAAAATTAATGCCGATGCGCCCGGCAGTTTTTACTGCGGCTGCAAAATCAACTGGCGAGGCAAAAAAGGAATACCCGATCTGGCCTCCTGTGGCTACCAGGTCAGAAAAAATGCACATCGCGCCGGACGTATTGAATGGGAACACGTTGTCCCCGCCTGGACATTCGGCCATCAGCTACGGTGCTGGCAAAACGGCGGTCGCAAAGCATGTAAAAAAGATGCGCGCTTTCGCAAAATGGAAGCCGACCTTCACAATCTTCAGCCTGCTATCGGCGAAATCAACGGCGATCGCAACAATTTTATGTTCAGCCAGTGGAACGACGCAGGCGGGCAATACGGCAATTGCGCGATGAAAATAGACTTCAAAGGTAAACGCGCCGAACCTCCCGCCGCCGCCCGCGGCGCCATCGCCCGCACCTGGCTTTACATGCGCGATACCTGGCAACTTAAACTTTCACGCCAGCAAACCCAACTGTTTCATGCCTGGAACAGGCGCTATCCTGTGTCCGCCTGGGAGTGTCAACGCGACAGGCGTATCGCGCAGCGTCAGGGCAACCACAATCCTTACGTGCAGCAGGCCTGTCGATAGCCGGCCATCGGCGATAAACGCTGTCGCGCCGCGATCGCCACAGCCGGGAATTCGACCGCCTGTAACCGGTATAGCCTGAATTTCGCCGGGCCAGGCGGCCTGCAAGTCAGCCGTATATTTTCAGGTAATGACCAGGACGGGTAAAACGGCTAACATACGCAAATATTCGCCGCTGCTTGCGCCCGCTATATAAGCCAGCGCGGCTGGCTTAACCGGAGCAAACCTTTATCTGCGCAAACGGGTATTCTCTGCCTGATGAAGGCGCTGGAGATAGCCGCACCGCGCCTTACCTAACCAGATCGGAATTGTTATGCGTATTCCCCGCATTTATCACCCAGAGCGTCTTGGCGTCGGTGACGAAATCACGCTCGACGATGACGCCGCTAATCATGTCGGCCGCGTGCTGCGTATGAGCGCAGGCCAGTCATTGCAACTGTTTGACGGCAGCAACCAAATATTTACCGCCGGGATCGTAGCCGCAGATAAAAAAAGCGTACAGGTCAAAGTGTTGACATGCGCGCCGGAAAACCGGGAATCACCGCTGGATATCCATCTTGGGCAGGTGATGTCGCGCGGCGAGAAGATGGAGTTTACTATTCAGAAATCTATTGAACTGGGCGTAAACACCATCACGCCGCTGCTCTCAGAGCGCTGCGGCGTTAGGCTCGATGCTGAACGCCTCGATAAAAAGCTGCAGCAGTGGCGTAAAATCGCTATCGCCGCCTGCGAACAATGCGGCCGCAACCGTATCCCGACGATCCGCCCGGCAATGGCGCTGGACACTTGGTGCGCCGAGGCGGAGGATGGGCTGAAACTCAATCTACATCCCCGCGCCAGCCACAGTATTAATACGCTGCCGCAACCGGTCAAACGGGTTCGGCTGCTGATAGGTCCGGAAGGGGGGCTGTCGGCGCAGGAAATTACCCGCACGGCAACCCACGGTTTTACCGATATTTTGCTGGGGCCGCGCGTACTGCGTACAGAAACCACTGCGCTCACCGCCATCACTGCGCTACAGGTGCGGTTTGGCGATTTGGGTTGAAGGAGAAAAGAATGATCAAGCTCGGTATTGTGATGGATCCTATTGCATCCATCAACATTAAAAAAGACTCCAGTTTCGCCATGCTACTCGAAGCGCAACGCCGCGGCTATGCGCTGCACTATATGGAAATGTCGGATCTTTATCTCATCAACGGCGAGGCTCGCGCTCGCACGCGGACATTGAGCGTGGAGCAGAATAACGATAGCTGGTATGCCTTCAACAGCGAGCAGGATCTGGCGCTGGCGGATCTCGACGTAATTTTGATGCGTAAAGATCCGCCGTTCGACACGGAATACATTTACGCAACCTATATCCTTGAGCGCGCAGAAGAAAAAGGCACGCTGATTGTCAACAAACCGCAAAGCCTGCGTGACTGTAACGAGAAACTTTATACCGCCTGGTTTGCCGAACTGACCCCGCAAACGCTGGTGACCCGTAGCAAAGCGCAGTTGAAAGCCTTCAGAGAAAAACACGGCGATATCATTATAAAACCGCTGGACGGCATGGGCGGCGCATCCATTTTCCGCGTAAAACAGGACGATCCCAACCTGCCCGTTATCGCAGAAACGCTGACGCAGCACGGCACGCGCTACTGCATGGCGCAAAACTACCTGCCGGCGATTAAAGATGGCGACAAACGCGTGCTGGTCGTTGATGGCGAACCGGTGCCTTACTGCCTGGCGCGGATCCCACAGGGCGGCGAAACGCGCGGTAACCTGGCGGCCGGCGGTCGCGGCGAACCGCGCGCGCTCAGCGAAAGCGACTGGGCCATTGCCCGCCGCGTCGCGCCAACGCTCAAAGAAAAAGGGCTCATTTTTGTCGGCCTTGATATCATTGGCGATCGTCTGACCGAAGTGAACGTCACCAGCCCTACTTGCGTGCGTGAAATTGAGGCTCAATTCCCGGTTTCGATCACGGGTATGTTGATGGACGCTATCGAAAAGCGTCTGGCGAAATAATATACTGCCGATCGGCGAACGCGCGAATAAGCGTAAAGTATTTCGCCTACAGCGCCGCAGCGCCAGGATTTGGCTGCTGCGCATTCACTCAATACACTGAACGCCAGGCGCCGTCCCGCGCGGCGTTTTTTACCGGGATACTGATTTCTGATAATGAATTTACAGCACCATTTTCTTATTGCCATGCCTTCATTGCGGGACCCGCTATTCCGGCGCTCGGTTGTCTATATCTGCGAACACAACAGCGAAGGGGCGATGGGGCTTATTATAAATAAGCCGCTGGATATATTGACTATTGAAAGCGTGCTGGAAAAGCTCAGGATCCAACCAGACAGCCGCGACGAAACGATTCGTCTCGACAAACCGGTATTTATCGGCGGGCCGCTGGCAGAAGATCGCGGCTTTATTCTCCACAGCCCGCCGGATACGTTCGACTCCAGCATTCGCATCTGCGACGACACCATTATTACTACCTCACGCGACGTTCTGGAAACGCTCGGCACGCCAAAGCAGCCTGCAAACGTTATGGTGGCGCTGGGCTACGCGTCCTGGTCGGCGGGGCAACTGGAACAGGAGCTATTGGACAACGCCTGGCTTACCACACCGGCAGATCTAAATATCCTCTTTCGAACCCCCGTGCCAGAGCGCTGGCGCGAAGCCGCAAAGCTCCTCGGCGTAGATATTTTCGCCGTTTCAGACCAGGCGGGGCACGCATAATGGCGACGGGAACACTGCTGGCGTTTGATTTCGGCACCAAAAGCATTGGCGTGGCCGTGGGGCAATATATTACCGGCACGGCGCGCCCCTTAAGCGCGCTGAAAGCGCAGGACGGCACGCCAGACTGGGAAAAGCTGGCACGCCTGCTTCAGGAGTGGCAGCCGGAAAAAGTCATTGTCGGGCTGCCGTTGAATATGGACGGCACCGAACAACCGCTGACCGCCCGCGCACGCAAATTCGCCAACCGCATACACGGGCGCTTTGGCGTTGCGGTATCGCTACAGGATGAACGCCTGAGCACCGTTGAGGCGCGGGCTGACCTGTTCAGCCGCGGCGGCTTTCGCGCGCTGGATAAAGGCAGCATCGACTCCGCGTCTGCTGTAGTGATTCTCGAAAGCTGGTTTGAAGCCCACCCCTGAACGGATATCGAAACCTGTGTTAACAGATATCCCGCATATTACATTTTCCAGGCGAACAAGCGCGCCCTGGCTTCGCGCCACGCCGGCATTGCTGGCGCTGTGGCGTTTATTAACCCCCCTTAAAAAATATTACGCCTTATTACTCCGTTCGCCGCGTATGCGCAAGCGCCAGGGCCGGCAAGACCGTCGTCAAAAGCAGGTCAGGCGTATCAGGCAGAACCCGCCGCTTCGCTGACCCACCCCTGCCGCCTGCGCTGCTCCAGGCTTTGTAAAAACGTCTGCATGCCGCTTTGCTGCCCGGTTTGCATAATACCGGGTAACTGATGCAGCTTACCCTCGCGAATCAGGTTTGCCGCTGCTGGCGTGTTTATCATCAGCTCATACAGCGCCACCCGCCCACCATCGCGCGCTGCCACAAGCTTTTGCGCCAGCACCGCCCGCAGGCTGCCCGCCAGTTGAGAGCGTACGCGGTTTTGCTCCCCGGCCGGGAAACCATCCAGCAGCCGCTCCACCGCCTGCGGCGCCCCGCGCGTATGCAGCGTAGCAAGCACCAGGTGACCGGTTTCAGCGGCGGTAAGCGCCAGGCGAATCGTCTCTTCATCACGCAGTTCGCCCAGTAAGATAACATCCGGATCTTCACGCAGCGCGGCGCGCAGCCCAGCGCTGAAGCTGGCGCAGTGGCTGCCTGCCTCACGCTGCTGCACCAGGCTGTTACGCGAATGATGAATAAATTCAATCGGATCTTCCAGCGTCAGGATATGGCGCGCGTGGCGGCGGTTAATAAAATCCACCATCGCGGCAAGGGTTGTGGATTTACCGCTGCCGGTCGCCCCGGCGACCAGCATCAACCCGCCGCAGCTTTCCAGCAGCGCGGCGACCGGCGTGGGCGCGTCAAGCCGCTCAAGCTGCGGCACACAGTCCGGCAACAGCCGCAGCGCCAGCGATATGCCGCCGTGCCGGCGAAACGCGTTCGCCCGCAGGCGTCGGCCATCTTTGAGCGTTACGGCAAAATCAAGCTGCCCGCAGCTATCGAACTGCGTCTTCTGTACCGGGCTAAGCCAGGCGTGGAGCAACCCTTCCGGCTCAGGCGCGCCGCCCGGAACTGGCTCAAGCCTTCCCAGCCTGCGCCAACGCGCAGGTTCGCGGGTACACAGGTGTAGATCCGAGGCATTATGGAAGTTATACACACTAAAAATAAAAGACAATAAAGCCTTTTACATCAATAACTCAGGGATATCGAAAGGATTCAGTCAGCACTAAACCGCCAGCCTCATTTCTATACCCCCTTCCGCTATATCAGTTCTCAATACTGCCAGTACTGGCAAGCATTTCTTTCTTCACGCGGAACACTGTAGCCCGACCGCAATCACACAACTTCGCGATCTCGTCGGGAGTGTTCTTCCCAGCCTGTAACATATCGATAATTTTGCTATGAAGTTCCTTGTTCTTTTGCTTGCCCTTGTACTTCCGGGCTTCTTTGGCAAGAGCAATCCCCTCGTTGCGACGTGATGCGATCATGCCTCGCTCAAATTCTGCAACGGCTCCCATCATGGTTAGGATTAGGCGGGATTGTGGGGAGTTGTCGAAGCTCATTGAGTTTGCAAGAAACTGAACAGTGATCCCACGCTCAACGAGATTATCAATCATCTCCAACAAATCGCGGGTATTACGTGCGAGGCGATCAATGGAATGCGTAATGAGGGTATCACCTTCACGGAGGTGTGAAAGCAGGTTCAACAATTCAGGTCTTTCGCTGGTGGACTTACCTGATTCTTTCTCTGTAACGATTTTGTCACAAACAGGTCCCAGTACTGCCAACTGACGCTCAAGATTCTGATCCTTCGTTGAGACTCTCGCATAACCAAAAATCATTTTCCTGCCCTCACTACCGATTAGTATCATTTGAATTAACTGAATGATACAGCATCATTTAAATCCATTCAACATCTAAATGATACTAAACGAGACGCAAAGGAGGAGTATCACAAGGGACTACCCAAAAGAGATTTTCAATCGTTCAAATTTTAGGCGATACCGAGTTAGTGAAAAGTTCGGTACTGAGATCTGAGAACACGGCATTTTGTCGGCGGGGTTGAACCTGATTAGGCGAACGAGATTTTAAATCTGGCGGAAAAAAACTGACTGTACTTTTTCCTGAGTAAAAGATTACTTAAGGTTTTTTGCCAAAAATCAGGAGGGCAGGGATTTGATTATTTTTTGTACTAAAGGCGAGTACCTTAGCCACATTCTTAAACGCGAAGGCTGTTAAGGAGATTAAGATAGAAATGCATAGGTTACCCATTTGCGATAAAATCAGTCAAGATTGCTATTCCGAGGTTTCTTATGGGTAAAATTTCCGAACGTTTGAGACATGCAAGAATTAGTGAGGGGCATTGCGTCATTTGCGGTTCATATGGTCTATTGAGTAAGGATCATGTGCCACCTCGTTGTGCAACGACGATTCAACCAATGTTTCAAAAAACAGTGTCTGAGCATTATTCCTCTGATGAAATAAAACCAATAAATGCTCATGCCGGAGTGACATTTAAAACCATATGCAAGAATTGTAATGGCAACATACTTGGGAGTTTGGATCATGAGATCAAGGTTCCTATCGAGAACTTCATAAATCTAATTAGGCAATATTTAGCTGGTGTTCATTTTTACGGAAATGTTATCTCTACGCCTTTCAATGCAGTACCTTTTTTGCGTGCAATGGTGGGTCATCTGCTCGCAGCAACATCCGTAGAAATATGCAAAAATGCTCTTATGGATAGTGAGTATTACACGCCATTAAGAAAATTTGTTTTAGGAGAAAACAAAAAAATAGAAGATACTCATGACTTCTATTATTGGTTTTATCCTAACAGAACACAGATAACTGCTCAGCAAACTTCGTTTTTTAACGATGGTCATCTTTGCCATTGTAGCTGTATGCACTTCTTTCCTATAGCTTTTTTAATTACATTTAAAAATGAAGGAACATATCCTGCACATGCATCAAAATTAACGGTTGATGACAAGAAATTATATTTTAATATGACCCAAGGAAATTTGGACTATGTAGCATTTCCTTTCACACCACTGAAAGGGAATCAAATGATGCTGATGACAGATACTTTCACTTCAGCAAGTTACCCTCAGAAATAAGCACCGCCTATAAAAACGCGAGTACTAATCATATTCAATATAAAATCATAAAGCACAAGGGAAACGCTTGTGCCTTATATAAAACTTGTGATATTAAATATCAGGAAGAACTTTTTTTATTTCCGCCTCTGCAGAATAGGGTAATCCACCACTTTCATACGCCTTAACTGAAGTTACTGTATTTTTTAACTTATTTACAGCGTCTTGCTTCCACTGAGGAGACCAGTAGGAACACTGGAGTTGCTCAACAGCAGAATAAAAATAGTCTTTGATATTATAACAAAAAAGAAAATACATACCTACTATTTTTTGCTCAAGCTCATACGACTCAAAAACATAGCCTGCATTTGCATTCCAATATTTCAATATCCGTATTAATGGTTTTATAAAAAAATAATTATTTTTGTTTTTATCTGTTAGTTTACTATTAAAATCATTTGGATCAGTGCTTATCCATGATTCGAAATTATTTGCTGGTGCTGGGATTTGATATCCGTAAAGCACATTATATATAGCAGGAACTAATTCAAATGTAATGTGATTTAGATTTAATCTTATAGTTGGGTGACTTTGCTTTCGTTCAGAAGCGGAATAATAAAGTTCAACGAAAGACTTTAATCGATTCAGATATGTTTGTGGTTGATGGCCAGAATTATGAAACACAACCATATAATCAACATCAGATTTTGGATCGTATTTCCTTGGTAACATTGTATATCGAGTGTTAGAACCGAAAGTGAAATGTTCTATCACCACCGAACTATCAAAATAATATCCAAGCCTATTTTTAAGAGTGCTAATAGATGTTGTTATAGTACTATCTTTCAAAACGGCATTCTTCGCTACTGAATCTAAATATGACTGAACGCTCATTATTTTTCCTTGTCGATAGAATATTGAGTAAAGCCTTTATTGACATCAGACTGAGTTTTTTCATAAGCCCATCGTGGTATAGTCGGTGAACTTATGTTTAGCTGATTTCTACGATCAGAAAAAACCTTTATTTTGTCTTTTAGCTCTTTATCCGGAATGTTAATTTCAATTAAATCAACCTCCCGAAAAAGACGGACATCGTTTTTAAGATTGTTATACTCTCCTGCCGCTGACTTATGATGCCCTGCTCGTTTACTTGGATTTAGAGCGGTATTTATAGCAGTTAAGCATGTAAGTGCAAATGATATTACTATTGTAATAGTAGTCATATCTTTCAGAGCACTCAAACCTGCTATGGCAGACAAAATAGCTATAGGTATCCCAATGAATAAATTGCATTTTTCCCAAGGTGAGGATGCATTATAATGAGATTTAGAAGAATAAAGAGCATCTTCCTCAATGCGTAAACATTCTTCTTTGATTTTTTCTATAAGTTGATTACTCATATCATACCTATGTACCGATTTATTCAGAAGAAGCAACAGCCCCTAAAAGGGGCTTCTGCATCGTGACTACCAGCGAAGTTCCGATGTAGGCAAGAAAGTAACTGTAACAACCATATCTGCCATGTCATAGCGGATTTGCATTGTGATTGGGATGTGGAAATCTTCAACAGTGAATCGCTCAATCCTACCGATTTCCTGCTTCATAATTACTCTCGGCGGAATACTATTTTCTGGTTCACCAAAGTTTTCATGAACCCAAATCCGAGACATGCTTTTCTTAAGAGGCGTTGGTAACTCGTTAGGGAATGTCCAATCACTCAAAGTATCATGTTGTATGCTTAATGTAATTTCTTTAAGTAAACGACCATCGCGTTTGAACGCTAAAAACACGCCCTCTTTCGCCATATCAAGGCTAATTGTTGGTGAACCTGATGCTCCTTTGGGATCGCTTTTATAGGTTATCAATCCAGAATCAACCAAATCTTTATAAGATTTACCTAAACTACGGATCAATGCTTCAACATTTACTGTCATTAGTACAATCCTTGCTCTGTATTCAGCTTGTGCATTTTAGCTCTGGCGGATTCAAGTTGTTCTTCAGTAGCCCCATAATCTTTAAGGGTCGGTTTTATTGCATCAAAATTCCGATCCAAGGCACTCCTTAAATTCTTCGCATCCCTTGCAATTTGGTCTGGTTTGTTACGTCCACCGTAAGTTTGACTGATTTTCTGGTGAACTTCTTTTGGAACAACAATCGCAGCTACCCGATCTGCCATTTTTCTGATCAGTTTTTGATCAAGCCCAGGATACTCATCCATTAAGAATTGTTCAACTGCGGCTCTTGACGGCATATGATCAGCCTCATACTTGCCTTGTCGAGAACGCCCTGTGAAATCCTTGTACAATCCAACTTCCAGTAGTTCTACTGGGGGCTTGCTGAGGTAGATGTAGATCGGCGGGTGTACGTTCCCCGGAAACACCAGAATGTAATCCCGAAAATCCTTCTCTTCCGGTACTGGTGTTGTGGTGATAGTTACGCCCTGAATATCTGGAATTTCAAGCCCCGGAATCGTTACAGTACCCGCTTGCGGGCTGTTATTACCTGTATTCCAGCTATCTTGCGATCCCGGCGTACTCGCTGGTGTCCATGTGATCAGAGGCTTATCGCTTCGCTCGTCACCCCAAAATTCATAGCTACCATCCATCTGCTTTTCGAGCATCCGGACACGAACCTGATCACGCCCACTTTCAGTACTGGTATGATAGCCAACGGCTTTTAATCGCCCGGTTTCATCGTCAGTGATCCAGTTGTAGCGTACTCGTGTTGGTACGGTTCCCTTGCTGTGTGCGACTTCCAGTAACTTTTCAGGTGTTAACAGATCGCTCTTTTCACCCTTGAGTTTTGACTGAACGATCGCCCCCATAACAACAAACGGCAAATTCATCGCAAGCGAACCGCTCCAGACTTCCGGGCCTGAAAGGTGCTTCATGGTATGCGTCAGGGCTTTGGCTGCGTCCTGATTCGCTTTTGCTGTAGCCCCTCCCGCTGCTGCTGCCATTCCGGCTTCGGCTGAACCGCCCATAACAACCGGAGGCGGGGGAAGTGGCATTGCTTCCGCTTCACCAAAGAAGAAACCTGTCACTTTATCAAACAGTGATTTTTTCTTCGGTGGCTCCGGCGGCAGCGGTGAAGTTTTCTTCTTCTTCGCAGCCTGTGCGTGCTGTTCTGGTTCAGAGGCTGGCTGTGATGGTCTGGACTGATAGAAGCTCATCTCGCCTACGTTGTCCTGTGGCTCGTCAGCCGTTCCTGCATCAGTATTGCCAGTACCGCGAAGTACTGACTTAGCGAACACTGGAACGACCGTTATCGCTTCTTTAGCTCCCTGACTGGCTGAAAGAGGGATTACATTAGATGATGCAGCGACCGTCCTGCTTTCTCGTGAAGAACATCCCGAGTAATGTGAGGTGGCAAATACAACATTATTTTTACATTTGCAAAGTACGGTATCACCATCACCGACGACCAGTTTACCGTCACCAATCCACCCTTTATACGTTGCAACAATGGGGAACGAATCCTTGCAATTATTGCAGTATGCCATATCGCCATCGACAGCAAGTTTCACACCTTCATCAGATATGTTGGCCGAAGCACTGACGATTTTCCCAAAGGATGTTTTATCGCCTAATTTAGCGAGTTGTTTTTGCCTTCCCATAACAAAATCCCTTTTCAATGTACTTTTGAGGACGCAACGCCATCAGGCGACGAAACAATCCATTCACTCCCCGAATAAGTCATAACACTTACGTGAGTACTGGCAGTCAGTAACGGTTTATCGGTGACACTGGCCTGTGATATTGCTTTTCTTGCCATTGTTTCAATATCATCTTTCGACATTTCATTCAGGTACTGAATGTCCTGACAGTAATCGTTAAAATGTACTTTCCAGTATTCGTCTACCGATTCAAAGAAATCCTCCGCAAAACTTAAAATCGCGGGGTTCGTGTTCTGGTCAATCGAATCACTGACAGGGAATCCAACAGGAAAGTACACAGTACGGTATATCCCGGTGGTTTTGATCAAACGTCTGAAATCATCCCCGGTAAAGCCAAAAATCAGCATCACCCAGTACTTTGATTGGTTGGCCTTTCTTTCAAGCATCATCTGGGTAACGTTAAAATCGGTAAACGGGTAAACAGCCCATGCATCCCCATCCCGTTGATTAAGAACAAGGCTACTGATAGTCGCATCAAGTCTGGAGGTATAGAGGGCGAGGCCATCCGGTACTTCACCATGTCCCCCGACCCATTGCGGTTCGAGCCACGGCGTACCGTTAGCCATTTCAGAAACACGAGCCACGCCCCACAAGGGGAGCATTGAATAGTACTGGTTTTCACCGGGAGAACAAAAATAGAGTTCCTGTTTCATAACATCCTGTACTTACGCTATTTTTTGAGCAGTTATTGTCACATGGATGGCAAGGTTATGTACAGTCTTTGTACAGCACAATGGGTGCTACAGAGGATTCAAAAAATTAAAAAAGTACAGCATTACCATTAAAAAAGGCCGCTTTTAGCGGCCTTCTGTTACATCAATGACTGTATTTTATGAAGTGGGACAGGCTTATAAAGTTCCCCCTGTACACCCCAAATGCCCGTTTCACGCAGTGAACGTAACATGTTTCCGTCATTTACCCCCTGAATAATGATTTTTGAACAGTACTTGCTGATATTCTTAATCAACACCGCAAATGTGTGTTTTTTGTACTGCTCACTAAAAAAATCACCTTCAATTTTAACGGCTTCAAACACGCCAGAAACCAAAGCCCCGGCATTTGCTTTACCAGCACCAAGATCTTCAAGAAACAATGCGTTATTGCCCTTAGAAAGGGAATCCAGTACTGGATTTTTCAATCCATGATTGATGTACAGGAACGCTTCTGATAGCTGGAGTTTCAGATACGGCATCATTTTCACAATTCCGGCAAGAAACGAGTCTCTGTACAGCAGGGTAGCCATTGCGTGATCGATTTTGAAAGAACAAAACAGCTTATTGTGAAGTACAAATTTTTCAGTACTGGCTATTTGCCCAAGCACTTCATATAGATAGAGCCGTTTCTGCTCGATATCCCAGCCACGGAATACTTCATCCCCTGATAACAACAGTCCATCATTAGTAAAACGAGTCAGTACTTCAATCCCCAGGAGTTGGCCTTCGGTGCTCATAACTGGCTGGGCTATGTATTCTCTGATCATTGCGATTTCCCTTAGCGGCGATGTAAAGATAATCGCTTACCCTACAATATTGATCAATAAAAACGATCAATAATTAATTATCAATAAGTTTTATCGATCATAAATTCGAACAAAAAACATGTAAAAATGCCAACTCACCGATTAAAGTAGGTTAATTAGTAGTTAAAAGCTATTGAATGATACGGGGATTTCGGAGGGTATACAGATATAGGCTTTCGGCCTCATAAGGAGGCTGAAAAGGTAGGGATCATCAGCGGAGTTCTGATGTAGGTGTCCGAGACACCATCATGGGGGGGATTAGTCGGATCGGGGTCGCTTCGCTCTGGTCAGTACTGACAGGACTTTTCCAGTAACTGAAACAGCAGATACCCCACGAAGCACACAAAGGAATTATTTGTAGAATAAGTAATGGAATAACAGTCAGTTATGTACTTACTGACAGAACAAAAAAACGCGATTGGGTTCGCTCTGTCAGTGACCGAAGGGAACGCAGCAGTAGAACCTAATCCTGCGAACAGTACACGCGAAGCGGGTACTGTTTAATTGTTTTATCTATGTAAACAATGGGATACTTATCAAGTACTCACTGCGTGAGTACTCTCACTAACTACCCGAAACAGTTCGCTTGCTTCGCCGCTCCTGCTTTCAGGTAGTTAATTCGCTTTCGCTCGTTGTTATGTCCGAAATTTATTACCTAAAGAAACTATAAGGTATTATTTTTCGGACATTTATCCGTTTTTATGATGGTGTTCTGGACTTCATTTTTTGCGTGTTTTTTGTACTTCATTTTCGTATTTGTCCCACATAGCCTTTTTCTCTTCAGTACTGAGATCTGCGTTAGTAGCACTGGCAAGAAACGCCCTGAACGCTTCTAACTCAAGCCCCGGATTGCTGCCTTTCCAGCGGCGGAAACGCTTTGCTTTGGTATCATCAAGAGTGAAACGCTTTTCCTTGTTCATTGAGCCTTGCGGCCTGCCTTTCTGCCCTTGTTCATCATCATCAATACCGAGATCTATGTACTCAATATTGTCTGTGAGTGATCTGGCTTGCCATTCATCAAAAACATAAACGGTCTGCGTTTCAGCACTGTCGAAATTCCTCGAAATCCCTCGTAGTACGAACTGGTGTAGGCTTTCGTACTCCCTCGCTACGTGAATCGCATCACCGTCAATCTCAAAGAACAATTCACATTGCTTGGCTTCTGTTTCAGAGGGACGCATACAAGCCAACCAGACGCATATCATAAGGTGCTGGTACTGGTTGAATCCTCTGGCATCCGGGCTTATCTCTGTGCCATTCTTGAGGCTCTGAGAATCGCTTTTATTCTTCGTCCAGTAGAAGTCCTGTTTCTCAAGTTCACCATCAATAAACGAGTATATTTTTTGTACTTTATCAGGATTATTAGTTTTCCATGTCCTTGATAGTTTATGATTTTTTGAGAAGTAATAAACCTTTAATCTGTCTTTGAGAGCTGTTTTTCGTGTCAGTAATCCTTCAAGTTCAGTACTTTCAAAGAGTTCTTTATTGCCTTTGTAGATCAATGAATTTTCGAAATTAGCTCCGAGAAAGGTGATTGATACGTCTTTGTACTTATTGAGATCTTTCCATGCCGTGATATTAAGCTGTTCCTTTTCCGCATCGGTAAAGTACTCATTATTCATTATGAAAAGATCATTATCATTCAATACTGACAGTTGATTTAAAATATTCTTTACTACATCCCCCTGAACTTCTGGATTTCTTTCAGCCGCAATATACATATGTCTGTCATCTAATAACTGTACTTTATGGATTAAAACATTACGGATAACATTTTTTATCTCAGGACTCCCTTCATTTATATTCTGGAAAGAGTGAAAATTAGTCACATCGTCAATATAAACATTCCAGTTAGATAACAATTCACGAGGGATTTTGAAAAACGTTTTATCTGTTATGAGTAATGTTTTATTACTTCCAGATGAAAGAAATTCAATAACTGAACTAATAACACTTTCATCTTTTGATACTGTATCAGTAATAATATACTCGCAATTATTGATTTGCTTTGCTGTCTGCTTAATAAGTTCTTGAGTGTTCTGTACTACAATATATTTTTCAGTGCTGTTATTGATTATATTACATATAGCTGTGGTTTTACCTGAGCCACACTCAGCAGATACGTACTTAAACTTATTATAAATAGGTGTAGGATTAATCATTTGTACACGCTCCATATTGATTAATTTAGAAAGGCCGATTCGTTCCAGTGAGTCGGCCTTTCGTCGTTTTAGTTATTAGTATTTAGATTTTATAAAATTGCTTTATTCTGGTACATTACTAATAAGTACACGAGAAAGATTACTCACAAGATATTCTTTTATTTTTTTAGCTTCGTTATCAGAAATGAAATCCACAAAGTTCATCATGTGAGCATAATCCTCAATATTAACCCCCATCAAGTGAAACTCCTCAGGAGATTTAACATACTTTAAAATGAAACCATTGCAAGTATAATCGTGACTATTCTCATGGTATTCAATAGAGAAATTTACAACTACTTTAGATTGTTTATTGTCTATAACTAATACATGCTTCACACTTAAGTTTCGATATTTAATCTCAACAAGTATGAAATCACTAATGCGTTTATAACAAATACTATCTGCAATAGTAGCAATGCCTTTTTTAATCAAACTACGATCTGAAACATTACTCACATCAGCAATACTATTCAAATCAACATTAAAATCAGGAACAAAAGTATCCTCAACATATGATTCTATCAATTTATTTAATTCATCTATGCGATCAGATACATCTTCATATGCTTTTATTGTTCTCGGCCGTACTCGTTTACCTTCACGTTCTCGCTGTTCGATCAAAGTATGTAATTCCACTTCTTCTGCCTTACACAGTTCTAATTCTGTACGATAGCTTTCAATTTTATTATCAACTGGCACGGACAACAAAGCAGAAATATCCAACCCCATCAAATGGTTAAGTATTGCACGCTCAATAACCTCATAACGTATATCGCTCTGAACACAATTTTTTAGTTCATAGCGAGTTCTACAACGAAGAAAAGTTTTATATGGAATATATGTAGCCTCCCCATTGACAATTTTTTTTCTTGTATTTTGAACAACTGATGTATCACCACCACATACACCACACTTAATAACACCATTGAATAAATTCCTTAAAATGGAATCATCACCATATGTAACGCGTGTACGACCTCTGATATTTTTAGCAACACTTGTTAGCATATTGTTAGCTAAAAAGAATTTCTCAACATCAACCACAACTGGATAGAAATTGGGAATCGTTTCTATCACAACACGTTTCACACCTTTAATCTGCTTACTGTAACGTATGTGTTTGCCTATCAAACGCTCATCACGGATCAGTTTTGCAACGTATGAACCTCTCCAGCTCGTGTTGCCATACATCAACCCTCTGTTATTCAGTTCTTTGGCAATGAAACCTGTACTCTGTCCAGCTATGTAGCTATCAAAAGTAAAGTTAATTACATTTTGCATATTTGGATCTATTGCGTACTTACCATCACAATCAAACAGCCATCGTGGCATTTGGCGAGTAAGGACTTTTTTGTTTGTAATAGATTCATTAAGCCGTTTTTCGTAGCCCTTTTTTGCCCTCTCAGACTTTATAACACTCTCGTTATTTGCCCTCATCAGATAGATAGTACTCATGATTGCCCCTACAGGATCATCACTTCGTAATATCTGATTTTCCGCAACGCTATGAATCTCAATCCCTGCCCCGATAAGAGTTGATATCAAATGTGTGCCAACCCAAGGATTTTGGCGTGACAATCGGTCAACGCTGTAGCAAATCAGGGCACTTCCAGTAGGAATCAAACCTGCATTTACATCGGCAAGAAATCGGCCTAACTCCCCCTCTTTGATGTTGCTCCCTGTGTAAGCAGACATCCCCGCATCGCTCATCACCACCATTCTATCAATGTCGAATTTTTCACTATTTTGGGTGATGTAGCGTCTGACTTCTTCATCTTGCGTATCAAGACCACCGCCTGTGCGTACCTGCTCCAGACTTGAGACGCGTAGATAACCGTATGGTATGATTTTGTTCAAACTATGGCATTCCGAGTGTAGTGTGGTTAGCTATACGATAGCAGACATAATGCTTTACACTAAGCGCCACGATTTCTTCCATTTTTAACGGCATCCCTGTATCAATGAGCGACATTGCCCACAACATAGCGCGTATACAGCGCCAAATCTCAGCGGCAGCCGAACGCTGCGGCCGCCTTCCAGAAGAAGTTACGCTGCTTGCAGTGAGCAAAACAAAACCTGCGAGCGCTATCGAAGAAGCCATTGCCGCAGGCCAGCGCGCCTTTGGCGAAAACTATGTGCAGGAAGGAGTAGAAAAAATTCAGCGCTTTGCCAGCGCAGGCATAACGGGGCTAACGTGGCACTTTATCGGCCCGCTGCAGTCCAACAAAAGTCGCCTGGTGGCCGAATATTTCGACTGGTGCCACACAGTGGACAGATTGCGCATCGCCGCCCGGCTGAGCGAACAGCGCCCGGCAGGCATGGCCCCGCTCAATGTGCTTATTCAGATAAATATCAGCGACGAGCAAAGCAAATCAGGTATTCGCCCGGACGAACTGGACACACTGGCCGCACAGGTGGCGACGCTGCCAGGCGTGAGGCTGCGCGGCCTGATGGCTATCCCGGCGCCGGAAACCGACTGGCAGCGCCAGTTTGACGTGGCGCGTCAAATGGCGCTGGCGTTTAACAGGTTAAAATACCGCTATCCGCAAGTGGATACATTATCTCTGGGCATGACCGATGACATGGACGCCGCAATCGCTGCGGGGAGCACCATGGTACGTATTGGAACCGCCATTTTTGGCGCGCGGAGCACTCCGCCGCGTCCGCAACATTAATGACTGAGGAACACCATGCTGACCCTGACTTTTCTGGTCAAAACACTGATCGACCTGTACGTAATGGTGCTATTGCTGCGCATCTGGATGCAGTGGTCGCGCTGTGATTTTTATAATCCCTTTTCGCAGTTTATTGTCAAAATCACTCAGCCGGTTATCGGGCCGCTGCGCCGGGTTATCCCCTCTCTGGGGCCAGTCGACAGCGCATCACTACTATTGGCATTTCTGCTAACGACGCTCAAGTACCCGATTCTGCTGCTGATTCAAACCGGCAGCCTCTCCCTTGACCCGATGAACCTGCTGGTTGGTCTGCTATCGCTGCTAAAGGCCGCCGGTACGCTGGTGTTCTGGATGGTTATTATTCGCGCCATCATGAGCTGGGTTAGCCAGGGCCGCAGCCCGTTTGATTATGTGCTGATGCAGCTAACCGAACCGCTGATGGCGCCGATTCGCCGCATCCTGCCTGCGATGGGCGGCATCGACTTTTCCGGTATGGGCGTGATTCTGGTGCTGTATTTACTCAATTACCTCGGCATGGATCTGTTTCCAGGGCTGTGGTATCTGCTGTGAGCGCAGTGAGTGAAACGCCAGACGGGCTGGCGTTGCGGCTGTATATTCAGCCCAAAGCCAGCCGCGACGCGCTGGTGGGCGTTCACGGCGACGAGCTAAAAGTCGCCATTACCGCGCCGCCGGTAGACGGCCAGGCCAACGCCCACCTGATAAAGTTCCTGGCGAAGCAATTTCGCGTCGCCAAAAGCCAGGTCGTGATAGAAAAAGGCGAAACGGGCCGTCACAAACAGGTAAAAATTATTAATCCGCAACAAATCCCGACGCCGGTCTCGGCACTGCTCGCGTCCTGACATTAAGCGCCGGGCCGCGCGGAGCCGGAGATAACCCAACAGGAATAAGCTATGCAAAAAGTGGTGCTTGCTACCGGCAATGCCGGAAAGGTGCGTGAACTGGCCGATCTGCTTGAGCGTTTCGGACTTGACGTCATCGCACAAACTGAATTTGGCATCGACTCTGCCGAAGAAACCGGCATGACATTCATTGAAAACGCTATCCTTAAAGCCCGCCACGCCGCGCAGGCAACCGGCCTGCCCGCTATCGCTGACGATTCCGGGCTGGCCGTACAGGCGCTTGGCGGCGCGCCGGGAATTTACTCCGCCCGCTACGCAGGCGTTGACGCCAGCGACAGACAAAACCTCGAAAAGCTGCTTCACGCGCTGGAAAATGTGCCGGACGGGCAGCGCCAGGCGCATTTCCACTGCGTGCTGGTCTATCTGCGCCACGCCGACGACCCCACGCCCCTGGTTTGCCACGGCAGTTGGGCCGGCGAAATTACCCGGGTGCCCGCAGGCGAAGGCGGTTTTGGTTACGATCCTGTTTTCTTTGTACCGGCTGTGGGTAAAACGGCGGCCGAAATGGGACGGGATGAAAAACGCGGCCTGTCGCACCGCGGGCAGGCGCTTAAACTGCTGATGGAAGCGATGCGCAATGGCTAAACTGCCGCCTCTGAGCCTCTACATTCATATTCCGTGGTGCATGCAAAAATGCCCTTACTGCGACTTTAATTCACATGCGCTTAAGGGCGAAGTGCCGCATGATGACTACGTTCAGCATCTGTTAAGCGATCTTGAGCGGGATATTGCTTTCGCGCAGGGGCGCGAAGCAGGCACTATTTTTATCGGCGGCGGCACGCCAAGCCTGCTGTCCGGCGCGGCAATGCAGGCGCTGCTGGACGGCGTTCGCGCACGCTTGCCGCTGGCGCAGGCTGCGGAAATCACGATGGAAGCCAACCCGGGCGCTGTAGAAGCAGGCCGCTTTAGCGAGTATCAACGCGCTGGCGTAAACCGCATCTCTATCGGCGTGCAGAGCTTTAGCGAGACGAAACTCAAGCGCCTTGGGCGCATTCATGGCCCGCAAGAAGCCCGGCGCGCGGCGCGTCTGGCGGCGGGCCTCGGCTTACGCAGCTTCAACCTTGACCTGATGCACGGCCTGCCGGATCAAACGCTGGATGAAGCGCTCGACGACCTGCGCCAGGCCATTGATCTCAATGCGCCGCATCTGTCGTGGTATCAATTAACCATTGAACCTAACACACTGTTTGGCTCACGCCCGCCGGCGCTGCCAGACGATGACGCACTGTGGGACATTTACGAACGCGGCCATCGTCTTCTCACCGATGCTGGCTACCAGCAGTATGAAACCTCGGCTTATGCAAAGCCCGGCTATTTATGCCAGCACAACCTGAATTACTGGCGCTTTGGCGACTATCTCGGCATTGGCTGCGGCGCGCACGGCAAGTTAACATTCCCCGACGGGCGCATTCTGCGCACCGCCAAAACGCGCCACCCGCGCGGCTATATGCAGGGCAACTATCTTGACCGCCAGCATGAAGTCGAGGCGGATGATAAGCCGTTTGAATTTTTCATGAATCGCCTGCGCCTGCTGGAGGCCGCGCCGCGTGAAGAGTTTACGCGCTATACCGGGCTGGACGAAGCGCAGGTTCGCCCGCAGCTCGACGAAGCCATTGCACAGGGCTATCTGACAGAAACGCCCAGCCACTGGCAAATAACCGGGCACGGCAAGCTGTTTCTTAACTCGCTGCTGGAGCTATTCCTGGCGCAGTAGCGCAAACGCGCTTTTGCGCGCGCCCTGTCAGGCCGCCATCGCGCCCGCATGGGATAAACGTGTGATATTAACTGGCGCGAGACGGCGAAATCTCACCGAGGCTAACCTGCGCGCCATCAATACCGTTAAGGTTTTTTGAGCAAGCAGAAAACCGCGGCGTTTTCTAACTTCATCGCCCTCGTTTACCCAGCCTGAGCGCCGACACTTAACTCTTGTCTTCATCTTAATACGCAAATAACCGGCGGTTTACCCGTAACAGAGGCCTGAAATTTCGGGCCTCTGAGGCTGCTGGCAACCCCCATCCTGTCGCAGGCAGGATGGATGAAACACAATAATAAATATGAAAAATCAAGACATTGATTTTCGCCTGCTTACTACAAAGAAGGAAAAACCCCATTTTTTTCATCTTTGTCAACAATTTGAGAGGCCCGAAAATTCGGGCCTCTGTTCCTTAAGTGAAAGGATAAACTTAACCACCCGGCGTTATGCCTGCGCCGGGCGGCAATCTGACTTTATTTAATAGTAATGGCCTGGAATGTGTCACCGGCGCTAATGGAAATTTCTGCCGGGGAACCATTCACCCACGCCCGGCCATACGCATCCGTTTTAACCGTAAGCCCATTCGCCCGTACGCTGGCATTCTTCACCGGACGCTCGTCACCGTGTATATCGGCGCTGACGAGCACCTGCGTTTTTTTCCCTACCGACGTGCGTATTGCCTTAAGCGGCGTTTTCTGCGGCAGTTTGTCATAACACGGCCCCAGCGTCGGCAGTCCGGCGCGGCTGACGCCATTATAGATACTGCGCCAGTGCCCGCTTAACGATCCATCAAGCTGGCGAACGATATCCGCCTTCATGCTGCCCTGATTTTCCCCGCTTACCTGCACGTCAATATGGATTTGCGGCAGGTTATCCACCACGGGCCGTAGCGACATCACCGATGTCACGGTGCCATCGAGGAAGGTTTTACCGTCATCGCTGTACCGGGTAAACGTTGCATCAAGGCCGCCGTTAAACAAATCTCCCCGATACGTTACCGTTACGCTGCCGGAGGCCTTACCCGGAAATGTCTCGCTCCGGTTGCCTGACATCGGACCACGCCATACGCTAACCGCAGGCGCCCAATCCCCGATTACCGTGCGAACGGCGCTCTTCGGCAGCGTAGGAGCTTTGTCAAGGCGCGCCATCAGCACGCGCGGCGGCACCAGGCCTTTCGTTTTCACCGCGTCGGAATAATTATCCGGCACGGGTTCACGCAGCCTGCCTTGCAGCAAAATTCGCGTGGAGTTCGGGTTCCAGAACGGCTGTGCGGCCAGATTCTTACCCGCCGTCTCGGTATTTTCATAGATTCTCAACGGCTGCCCCGTAAGTTTCCCCTGGCCATCGCCCGTACCGGGCAGCAGCCACGAAGAAAGATCGCACTGAAAGCCGGGCCAGGAAGAAATATAGGTAACAAGAATATTCGTCATCAGGGGCAGCGCGATAAAGTTGCGCAACTGAGGAATGGCCGAAGTCACTTCCAGCCGATCGCGCGTGCGCCAGGAATAAACGACCTCCATGCTGCCGTCCGGCGAGGTGGCGCCATCCTCGTCCCAGTCACCGTTTGCGGTCATCCGCTGCGTTTTACCCGTATCGAGATCCACTTTGACAGGATCGATATTGCCGTTGAGTTCCGCCACGGCAAGTATCGCTTTACCACCGTCAACAAACGATTTCAGTTCCCAGAGCTGGGCTGCGTATTCAGCTTTATCCACCGCAGCGCTCTGCGCGCCATCCGGGCCCAGTGGATTCACTACTCTGATATTCTCCACCCTGTAGCGATCGTCCTGGCGCGTCAGTTCGCCAACCAGCATCGCCGTGCCGTCAGAACGCACATCGGTCCAGGCCAGATGCACGCCATCCGGCGCAAGGTGCCACGTACGGCGCTGCAACAGCCTGACATTTTGCGCCAGCCCCTGACGGTCTGCGGCCATATCTACCGGAATAAACTGGTGTGACTGACAGTTATCCAGAGAAGGCATGCACTCCATCATCCAGCCGTCAAAGGCCGTCTGGTCATCGCTTCCGCCAATAGGGCTAAGCTCCCGGGTGGCGATAAACATGCGGCGGTTGTCCGCCAGCGCATAGCTAAAGCCTGATTCCAGCGCCTGTGGCCTGTCGTCAAAATCACAGGTAACACAGCGTGGCGTTCTGTCGCGTAGCGCCACGCGCCAGATGTTGCCGTCATACTGATTCTGAAACCATATCGTTCTGCCATCGCCGGAAAATGTCGGCAGCCAGGGCGCGACGCCTTCAGGAACGGCAATATCGTCATTGTATACAGGTAGCCAGGGCGGTGGCGCGGATGATGCCTGCGCAGCTCCCGAGCAGAGTATAAGTAGTGCCAGGGCGAGAGATGTTTTCATGTTATCTGTCCTTAAATAAACCATACCATGAGGGATTAACCGAAACCGGGGGTTAACAAGGCCGCTGCCGTACTGAAAAGCAAAGCCGGCTAACGCAGGCCGATCCCGCATTTTTTGCGATACACGCGATGACGCGTAATACATCGCCACCGCTTTCCGCCGCCCCGTCGATAATTACCGTAAGAAATAATCAACAATAAAAAGCCAAATAATCGCCAGGCGCTTTTCGTTGTTTTGATAATCCATAAAATATATATACAGCAAGAGCAACAGGGGTTATTTCATTAATAGCAGGCAACCTTTACGTGTCAATTCATCGGGGCGGGAAGATTTTATTAAAGTAAAGAAACAACCCTTTTTTTAGCGATAAAAATGAGGACCATCACCGGTTATCCCCAGTAAAAACAGAGGTTACCCCCCTGAGCAAAACAATTAAATTCAAAGAGTTATATAAAATACACCCAAAAAACTGGCTATGGCATACCGTTTCTCTTCCACACCAGCGTTAATGAAAAAATAAATTTAATTATTTTTTTCGATATCACTTAATGCAGAAAAATTAATATGCGGACCGAATATATATCACGTATTTATTTTAGCGCCCCGCATTTAACTACAGCGTAATAATTAGGTTAGCAGGGGGGGGTTAAGAAAAAGAAAAAACCGCTCACAGTGAGCGGCACAGTTACACCATTATTTCAATCCAGCGACCAGCGCTTTACGCTGCTCTTCAAGCGAGACTACACGGCTACAAACGTCTTTACCAAACTGTTGGAAATCTTTTTCCTGCTTTTTCCATTCGTTTTGAATAGCCTTTTGCAGCCCCCCCAGATTGCCAAGCACGCTCTGAAGCGGATTGCCGCCGCCTGAGGTCATGGCCTTCGCGCCCATTTCATTGATGCTATCCTGCAAAATACCGCCCATCGCCTGATTAACCAGCTTCTGGCCGTCGGCACGCACTGTGTCGATAGCCTTATAGTGGAACGTCAGACCATCCTGACGGCGCTCAATAATACGGTTCATCTGCGTTTTAAGCTGCGTATCCAACCGGGTTAAACGCTTGCGCATGCTGCTGCTCTCGCCCACCTGTTCGGTGATAATTTTATCTACCGCAATACGCCCCTTCTCAACGCGGCTGCGCGCGCCGTTGTCAATCCAGGGCAGCGCATCGCGCAGCGCCTGCTGATAGTCCTGCGCCTTTGCGCGCTGCGCCGCGCTCAGACTTTTCGGCTGGCCGTTAAACTGCACGCTGCCGTCCAGCGACATCACCAGGTTGCCATTCTCACCCACCACCTGCACCGTCTGCGGATTAATAACCACATCATCCCGCGGCGTCACGCTGCATTTATAATCCGCCTGAGCCTGCGCCGCCGTTATCAGCAGCACGCCCAGCAGCAATTTACGCGTCATAACCACTCCTGTTCGTCCATTAACCTGTGCTATTAAAATCAGTCCCACCACACATCGAAAAGCTCGCTTAAGCGCACATCCTCGATTTTATGGTCTTCGAGCCATTTGCGTACCCGCGCCTGATGCGCTTCGGTGCATTTTCCCGCTTGCCGGGCGCATACCAGCCCTTCCCATTCCAGATAACCGCCGCCGCCAAAAGCCAGGCCGTTTGGCTCAATAACGTCGTTTAACAACTCGTCAACGGTTTTATCGATTTGCTCCTGGAAGCACCCTGCGGGAAACGCCATGCCACGCAGAAGCCTGTCTCCTGGAAATCATCAACATGCAATTTCTTACGCAGACGACGGCTACGGTTTTTCGCCATTATTTCACCTTCTCAAACATTAAATCCCATACGCCGTGCCCCAGACGATGTCCACGCTGCTCAAACTTGGTTACCGGGCGCGATTCTGGCCGCGGCACATAATCGCCGGTGGGCGACAGATTGCTGTAACCCTCAACAGAACGCATCACCTCAAGCATATGTTCAGCATACGGCTCCCAGTCGGTCGCCATATGGAACACGCCGCCCGGCTTAAGCTTGCGCTTCACTCGCTCGGCAAACGGCGCCTGAACAATGCGACGCTTATTATGGCGTGCCTTATGCCACGGATCAGGGAAAAACAACTGCACCATGTTAAGTGAGTTGTCCGCAATCATGGTTTCGAGCACCTCTACCGCGTCGTGGCACATTACGCGTAAATTATCCAGCCCGGCTTCATGCGCCGCCATCAGGCAGGCCCCCACGCCCGGCGAGTGCACTTCTATCCCAAGAAAGTTCTGGCGTGGGCGCGCCTGCGCCATCGCCACCAGCGAAGCCCCCATGCCAAAGCCGATTTCCAGCGTGACCGGCGCTTCACGACCAAACAGCGCCGCCAGGTCCACGGGCTCGGACGTAAACTCAACGCCCATCACCGGCCAGAAATGTTCCAGCGCATGCTGCTGGCCTTTCGTCAAACGGCCCTGGCGACGAACGAAACTGCGAATACGGCGCAGCGCCCGGCCATTTTCGTCAAATCCCGGTGAGATGACGTCATTATTCATGTCGATTTCTGCCTGAAACAATAGATGAGGGAAACGGGCATTATCCAAAGTTAGTCCCCGGATGCAAGCAAGGAAAGTTCCGGTTTACAGCCCATAGCGTCTGTGCTGGAATCTCGCCCCTGATAAACTTATGTGGGTAGCGCGCGTTAATGATGCAAACGCTTCAGTTTTCACGCCTGGTGCTGGACTGGTACGATAAATTCGGCCGCAAGTCACTGCCCTGGCAGCAGGAAAAATCTCTTTATAAGGTATGGCTGTCTGAAGTGATGCTGCAACAAACGCAGGTCGCTACCGTCATTCCCTACTTTGTGCGCTTTATGGCGCGCTTCCCCACGGTGACCAGCCTGGCTAATGCGCCGCTTGATGAAGTGCTGCACCTGTGGACGGGTCTGGGTTATTACGCGCGCGCGCGAAATCTGCACAAAGCCGCGCAACAGGTGGCGCAACGACACGGCGGCGTATTCCCACAAAACTTTGATGACGTAGCCGCCCTGCCGGGCGTGGGGCGCTCCACGGCGGGCGCGATACTCTCACTGGCGCTCGGCCAACATTATCCTATTCTTGATGGCAACGTGAAGCGAGTGCTGGCACGCTGCTATGCAGTATCCGGCTGGCCGGGGAAAAAAGAGGTGGAAAAACGTCTGTGGCAAATTAGCGCTGATGTCACGCCTGCGGCAGGCGTGGCGCAGTTTAACCAGGCGATGATGGATCTTGGCGCGATGGTATGCACCCGCACGCGCCCAAAATGCGAGCTATGTCCGTTAAAAAGCGGCTGTGAGGCCTGCGCCAGCGCAAGCTGGGCCAGCTATCCCGGGAAAAAGCCAAAGCAAACGCTGCCGGAACGTACCGGCTACTTTTTACTGATGCAGCACGATGGCGAAGTGTTTCTGGCGCAGCGCCCGCCAAGCGGGCTGTGGGGCGGCCTGTTTTGCTTTCCGCAATTTGAAAGCGAAGAAGCGCTGCGCGCCTGGGTCGCCTCACGCAGCATTGCCGGCAGGCTGACGCAACTTACCGCGTTTCGCCATACTTTTAGCCACTTCCATCTGGATATCGTCCCCATGTGGCTTTCTGTGTCCAGCGCGGGCGCCTGCATGGATGAAGGCGCGGGTCTCTGGTATAACTTAGCGTCGCCGCCATCTGTCGGCCTGGCGGCACCTGTAGAGCGCCTGTTGCAACAGTTACGCAGCGAGCCGGTTCCGTGCTGCGCTGCGCAGTCTAATGAGGATTAACGATGAGTCGAACCATTTTTTGCACTTACCTGCAGCGCGACGCTGAAGGCCAGGATTTTCAGCTATACCCCGGCGAACTTGGCAAGCGCATCTATAACGAAATATCTAAAGAAGCGTGGGCGCTGTGGCAAAGCCGCCAGACTATGCTTATCAATGAAAAAAAACTCAACATGATGAACCCGGAGCACCGTAAACTGCTGGAGCAGGCAATGGTCGATTTCCTGTTTGAGAAGAAGGATATTCATATTGAGGGGTATACGCCGCCAGAAGAGTAAAATATATCCCATTGCTGTTATCGCCGTCCGCAACCGGAAATCGTAAACGCGTCCTGCTTACCCGCTCGCGCGTGAAGCGCCCCGCGGGCGGATAAAGCCTGAACACTAATCTGACTCACACGCCCTACATCATGAAAAAACTTTTAGCGCTGGCGCTGGCGGCACCCTTGCTTATCTCCTGCTCAGGTAAAAAAACCGTCACTTACCATGAGGAATGGGTTAAGGATACCAACGGCTTTGATATTCTTATGGGCCAGTTTGCTCATAACATTGAGAATATCTGGGGCTTTAATGAAGTACTCATCGCAGGCCCGAAGGACTATGTAAAATATACCGATGGCTATCAGACCCGCAGCCATATCAACTTTGAAGCGGGTACGATTACCATTGAAACGATCGCCGGTACCGATCCGCAGGCGCACCTGCGCCAGGCCATTATTCTTACGCTACTGATGGGCGACGATCCGGGGAATATCAATCTCTATTCCGACGCTAACGATATTCACATTTCAAAAGAGCCTTTCCTGTATGGGCAGGTGCTGGATAACACCGGCGAACCCATTCGCTGGGAGTGGCGCGCCGGGCATTTTGCCGACTGGCTGCTGCAAAACCGGCTACAAAGGCGCACCAGCGGGCTGCATGTGATCTACAGCATTACGCTAAATCTGGTGCCAAACCACCTCGACAAGCGCGCGCACAAATTCCTGCCTATGGTGCGGGATGCATCGCGTAAATATGGTGTGGAGGAGTCGTTGATTCTGGCAATTATGGAAACAGAATCAAGCTTTAACCCTTATGCGGTCAGTAGTTCTGACGCGCTTGGCCTGATGCAGATTGTGCAGCGTACCGCCGGTTTAGACGTATTCCGCGCTCAGGGCAAAAGCGGCAAACCAGGCCGCAGCTATCTGTTCGACCCGGCAAACAATATTGACACAGGAACCGCCTATCTGGCGATGTTGGGCAATGTTTATCTGTCTGGCATCAACGACCCCACCTCGCGCCGCTACGCGGTCATTACAGCCTATAACGGCGGTGCGGGCAGTGTGCTGCGCGTATTTAACAACGACAAGACGCGCGCTTTCTCCATTATTAACAGCATGGCGCCGGGCGATCTGTATCAGATGCTGATTACCCGCCACCCTTCCGCCGAGTCGCGCCGCTATCTGCAAAAAGTGGATACGGCCCAGCGCCACTACCGCCGGATAAACTAACCCTTCTCAGCACCATAACGTTGGTGCTGAGTCATTTCGCCCGCTGTGCGGCAAAACGGGCTTGCCGCACAGCAACACCACAAGCGCATACAGCAGCGAAATAATGAAAAAGAAAGATTGCGCCACCAGCCTTAAAAGCGCGCAGACGGGACATCGCACAGAATTGCGGCACTTGCATACGCCGGAGCATAAAAGACATTGACGCCCGGCGAGCTTTACGGTTTAATGCGCCCCGTTGCCCGGATAGCTCAGTCGGTAGAGCAGCGGATTGAAAATCCGCGTGTCCCTGGTTCGATTCCGGGTCCGGGCACCACGAATTCAGAAGCGCTTGTCAGTTCTTCAGGACGAACAATTGACAGGTTCAAGTGAGTCCACAAACACGCAATAACCGAAGGCTAAATGGTAGTTTTCTGTAGTGATACCATTACCCGGTTGTTGAGTAAAAGGCTCTTGAAAAGCCCGCTTGCTGCAACAAGCGGGCTATTTCACGTACAGCTTTTACAGAGTTTATCTACAAATGTCAAATTGTGTCAGCCCGACATCTCATCTCACCAGCTCCTGTTCCAGAATATCGCGCAGTGAATCAATATCCTCATCGATGTACTCCAGCGTGGAGCGCAAACTGGAATGGCCCAGCAGACGCTTAACCGCCTGAATATTCCTGTCCGGGGATTTCATCAGATTAGTCGCTATCGTGTGCCGAAAACGGTGTGGACTGACGGCAAACCGGCACTCTCTGGAAATGCGTCGGAAGAAAGCCCGTATTGGGTAAATCCCCATCTCCGTACTGCCATTTTCATATTCAGACCGTACTTTCCGTTTCAGGTCAAAGCGATTTACGTTGAAAAGCTGTTCATCCGGTTCCGCTCCTGCTGCAAACGAGCGTTCCAGTACCATCTTCAGCCGTGGATATAACACCGAAGTAATCGGGATACGAAACTCACGGTGGTTCTTTGAGCCTTCAGAAACCACATCAATCCAGCGCTCCTCCAGATTGACATCACACAGACGCACATGCAGCAACTGATTCTGGCGCATCCCGGTATAACTCAACGTATCCAGCACCGCCAGCCAGAACCAGGCGGGGTAACAGGCATTGGCCCGAACATTTATAACATTTGATTGAGCCAGTAACCTCTCTCTCTCGTTGTACTGCTCCATCACAATATAAATTGCTTTTATTTGCGCCGTTGAAAGTGTTTTTTTCTTTTTCTTCCCGACACGAACAACTGCTTTATTGAAGGGATTCTCTTCCTGAGTTAATAGCCTGGTTCTTATACCGAAATTAAATAAAGCCCGCATATGGGCAACTTTATTATTCCAGGTACATGCCTCTCGTTTCCTGGTAACAAGTATATATCTTCGCCATTCGAGCACTAGTGAATAGTCAACCTTCCCTGGTAAAGCTTTGCTGAATGTCTGAAAGGTCCGAACAACTTTACGGTAGCTCAGCTCTGTTGCCGGGCGAACAACACGATTAATGAAGTATTGATCCAATAATTGTTCGAATGTTACTCCTGACATACCATAACTCCCTATTTTTTTGAGGATATTATTGTTGCCAATGGATTATCCCCTGGAACGTCACGTCCTTTATAGAGGTTACTGGCGATGACAAGATAGCCAGACATCTTCAAATACCGTCCTGCTCCGGCCTTATTCTCCTTATCCTGGTAGAGACGACAGGTATACATTGCACCATTATCCTGCCGGTGTTTTCCCAACCGTTCAAACGCATTCTGTAAGATGGCTCTGTTGTCAGCAGGATAGTTATTTTCCTGTAAGAACTGGTGAAAAATACCTGGTGTACGAATAAAGGCAAAACCGCCGATGATATGTATCCGTGCATCTGATGTGTTTACGGTAAAACGACCTGAGCAACATCCCTCAGTCAACCATTGCCAGAACTGGTCACCAATGTCTGTTGAATCAGCAGAAACTGCGTCTTTCCCTGGCTCCGCCGGGACCGTAACTTCGTCTTTATCTACCATGCCCGGCACTTCGTGACCGTGACCGGAAAATCCCATAACTGCCAGCAAATCCCCCGTAAAATCTCCCTCCCCGTGCACGCATTCTTCAGAGGTTTTACTGACTGTATCTGCATTATCCAGGGCAGAGACCAGCTTTACCGGCGCTGCGTTTTCTGTCAAACACGGAGACGGGTTCGATCCAGGTGCTGTACCTGAGGGAGACGCCGCTGGCAGCAAAACTGTTTTAGTCGGAGCGGCTGGCTGGGAATCGGAGTGTGATGCAGGCAACGCACTTCCGATCGATATCCGGATAGCTTCCGATACAATGCCATTAATTATCCCTGATTCGTTACGGAACCCCGTCAGATAAAGCGATAATGTTTTAAGCGCCTCCGGCCAGTTGCTTAACCAGTGCAACGCTTCATCAGGAACTATTTTCCAGGCCCGCATCGCTGTCTGGCTCTGGAGTTGCATCGCATCGGTAACCGGCCTGAAGCGAAAGCGATAGGGTTCTTCAGGTTTAGTGTTAAGCGGCAGCCAACGCCTGCCGCTTTCCAGCTCAATCTCAATCTGGTTCAGCCCATCCAGTGATTGCGCCATTGCGGCATAGACAATCACCGCATTCCATGCTGTACTTTGCGTCGCCTGCTCTTCAGGAGGCACCCCCACGGGCAACAGGTAGTTCTTTGACAATCGCGCGGCATACGCCGTGGTTTCCAGCAGATAATCGACCATCCCACCCAGGCGGGCATGGTGTCCGTTCTCCGTGGCCGGGAACTGCTGCATCAGGGTAATGCAATGCTCAAGCGGCCGCAGGTAATACTGCTGATACATATCCTTAGGAAGAGAGGAATAATCCCACAGCATCTGTAACCATTTCGCGCGGTGCGGCAGAGTAAGCTGCTCACAAGCCAGCACTGGCGAATGATATCCATCGGGCACAGGGTGGACAAAGGAAGCAGGTTCTCCATCATTATCGTGCCTGGCAGAAGAAACAGGTAAATACCGGAGAAAGATCTTCAGCATTAGCCTTTCTCCTGCTCCGCACGCCACTTCAAATAATCCGTCACATGTATAAATCCCGCAGCGGCTGCATTTCGTTCCAGCAGCCAGGCTGTTTCTCCGGGTTTGACCAGCGCCAGCATATCGTCAGAATATGGGAGACCGGGCTTACTCAAAATTTTTTGCATCCGTGCTGTTTCCCAGGGTTTTTCTGCCCAATACCTTCGTATCGCGACATCCTCTTCCCCCATCAACCAGTAGAGAACGTTTTCGGTGACCGTCTCAACAGGAATTTGCAGGACACCGGCAATACGATGCCGCTCGTGTTCTTGCCACGTCTCCTGTTCCGCGATATCAGCCTGCCAGGCAGCATAATCATCATCAGATTGTCTGCGCCATTCAGCCTCCTGCCGCCGCTGGATTTCCGCATCCTGTCGCTGTTCTTCAGCCAGTTCCTGCTGAGCCAGCAGGCCCCGAATAATAACGTCATTCCAGTCAACGGGGGGAGGACAAAGCCCTGTCTGTACCAGACGCATATTCTGAACATCAATGAATCGGGTATCTTCAGCGGGAACCGGTGAAGTCATCACCGGGTCATTACTCACATCCTCAAGACCTGGTAATCCTTTTTTCTCGCGGCCACTTCCCGCGCGGTCCAGAAGATAACGCTCGCGCCAGGCTTTACCCCGGGTTTTACCCTCATTCTCAAGGCTGGTCGTATATTTCATCAACCAGATGTGCAGATACCGCTGGCGGGTTTCGCTTCTGTTGACGGTAATATCGTGAAAACGCTGATAGAAAGCCTCATCATGCCCACACTCCAGGCTGTCGCCTTCGTGGGCTATCTCATGCTCCAGCAGATTGAAAATATATGAGGCGACGTTAAGTGGCTCTTTTTTCAGTCGCCTGACTACATCGACGTTAAATGCAATATAGCTGTGTCCATCGGTCCAGGCCTCCGCACTATTTGAACTACCGATGAGAATATGAAACTGTTTCCCTCCTCTGCTCTGACCCGTTGAATATCGCTGCCCGCCGGTACATACGCGAGCATAATGGTAAAGACACCAGCGCAGCGTATTCCAGGCTCGCCGGTTCTCTTTATCCAGATCTTTTTCTGTCAATATCTGAGTACGTTCAATATAAGCGTCCCGCAAAGTAGAAAATGCAATTAACCCGGGTAACACAAGCGAACGTGCCAGATATGAGGTGTCATCAATAACCTGCCTCAGATTATTCTGAATACGTTGTACAGCATCCAGAAAATCCTGGCTGCTGTAACAGCCAAAACGGGATAATGTCTGAGGATGGACCGCCACAGCCACACCAGACCGGGCTATCACCTCCCCTTTTGGCACATCATAAGCATCTTCGATGACGGTGAATGCCCCACCGGGCTGTTGTACGGTACTACGGCATCTGGACAGGAATTCAGTCATTGAAATATGGCGCTTACCCGGCAGGATAGTGACCGCTTCCTCTTTCCAGAAAATCTCCTCAAGTTTCGGATCGCCCGCCAGTAGCGCCCGCGCCGATTTTTCTCGCCGTGCCTCCGTTTTGCGATGATCCCCCAGACGGGAAGCGAGTTCATCAGCCATGCGGCCAAACTGGCGGGCAATCACTTTCCATACCGGGCAGGTTTTGCGCAGAATCTCAGTGCGGGAAATATTCAGACCAATAACCTGCTTTGAAACAATGAGTCCTCCGGCCCCCCACTGGTGAGCAGAGTCATGACGAACCAGAACGCCCTGATTGTAAATCGATACTGATCCTTCAGCTTTAACCCGGTAATAGGCAACCTCGTCCTCAAAATCCCACTTTTCGCTGCGAGGATCGCGTGATATCTGTCGCCCGTTCAGCTCAACGCTAACGGGGGTATAACGTACAAGGTCACAAATCTCCTGGACTGCCGACATTAATTCTATTTCAGTCATCGGCTCATACCACTGACCGCTGATCGTGCATCCGGAAACGGTAAGAGTCTCGTTCTCCTCCAGCTCATAGTTATAGCCCATTGAGCGGGTATCGACTGTCATCGTCCAGGCATTAGACCGCCAGGTCGTACTGGCGTGCGCCATAATCTGCCCACAGCCAAGACGAAAGCGTCCATAAGTAGCATCCCCATCGTTATGTGGGGTGCCAAAGCGGCCAAAATAGCGCACCACGTCTTCACGACTGGCAAAACCATTACCATTATCCCGGCACTCAAAACCGTCGCGTGCTAACGTCAGTACAACACCGGAGGCCTGTGCATCAACGGCATTCATCAGCAGCTCGATGATAGCTTTGCCAATAGAGCCAGCCTGGCTGTAAATGATGTGGTGAATAATCTGGGGATCGAGTTCGAAAGGAAGTCTCATAGCATCGCCTTGTTCTCCTGAAATGGGAGTTCCACTTTATGAAGAAGCTAAACGACTACAACAAACAAACCTAAATGGGATTTTATAATTTAACGTCATAAAAAACGCCCCAATACTACCGGGGCGCTCAGTGAATTGTTGCTCAGGCGGCCAGCGCCTGCTCACGTAAGATAAGGTATTCAAAAGCTTCCCGGGCAAAGCGGCTTGCCTGGAAAATGACCCTCTTGTCTTCTTTCAGCGCTTTCAGCCATGATGCTATATAGCTCTCGTGCTGAATATCGCCCTGGATACCCAGTTCAGCACACAAAAATGCCGAACCGATTTCCGCTACAAGCTCCTCAAATGCATATACAGGGTCACCGAAGCGGCGTGAGGAAGAAGTAACGCCTTCTCGCGCCAGCCGGGAAATATGCCCTGTAGAATGCACCAGCTCATGCAGCAGCGTGCTGTAGTAATCTGCCGGGTAATCGAACTGCCCGGCTTCCGGCATAACAATACGATCAACGCCAGGGTTGTAGAACGCCCGGTTCTGCGGCAGGTGCACCACCGGCACGCCGCTGCGGACAATCACTTGTTCTGCCCGCCCGATGCGCTCAATATCATGCACTTCCGATATAACCGCTTCATCACCGGACATACTCACCGGCATCAGCAGTTTCGGGGGTAAATTTTCACACTGTTCAATATTGAACAGATGAAAACAGGTCATGAAATTTCGCTGTGAAACTATCGCCTCTCCCTGCTCGTCTAAAAGTGGCTTACCTTTCTCGTCAGCCTCTTTTTTCTCGAACGGTTTGAACAGCGTGACCAGCGTGGATTTCTCCCCTTTGCGTACATTGCCCCCGGCGTCCTGCGCCTGTTTGAAAGTCAGCCAGCGGTGAGAGACAAAACCTTTCTCTGCCGCATCAATCCACAGCAATAGTACGTTTATACCGCTGTAGGGCCGCCCCGTGACCGCATTGGCGGGTAATCCACCTATACGGGTTGTACAGCCATCGGCATTACGCCACGGTTTGCGCCAGGGTGACGTTCCTTTTTCCAGAGCCTCGATGATTTTATCGGTGACAATCTGGAACAAATCCTGACGCGTCCCCGCTTTCCGTTTCCGGCTGGTTGGTTTATTAGTCATATGCAATCCCCTGCAATAAAAAACAGGGGACTGCTCCCAAACGGGGAACAATCCCCCGTTTGGGCTAGAGTAAAAATCAGTCTATCGCGGCCATAATTTCGACCGATTCAGAGTGATCCAGCGCATAATCACGCAAAGCGTGATAAAGCAGGATGTCTCTGCAAAAGCCTCTGCCGTCATAGTGCCTGCATAACCATTTCCGGCTACGCTGACGCCATAAGTCCGACGGGAGTTTGGGACAAGATAGAATCCATTGTTTGACAACACCCGGCCTTCCCACTGACTGGTTTCATCATATTCATCACCCAGACGCTCAGCCCACGCAAAGAACGGAGCCACGCGACAGGGGGTATGCAGATATTTCAGAAGAACCAGACCAAAGGGAACGGGCTGCATGTCAATCATCGTTACGTTATCCATAACAAATCTCCCTACCACCAGGCCCAGAACACCAGGATTCGCCGTTCAAAATCGAATGACTCCAGTATTCGGCTGCACCAGGTTTTTACTTCGTCTACATCCTTCCAGTACCAGTCTCCATAGTCCTGTGAACCGAAGAAAAAACCTTCACAAGTTGGAAAAACCTCTGTGCAGTTTTGGCTTGTCAATCTTTCCAGGTCATCATGTAATATTTCCAGATGAGTTCGCTGGATAAGTAACTCTTCGCAGTTTTCCACCGATCCGACATGGCTTTCTATCCAGCCGACCAGCGCGTTAACTTTGCGAAAATAGCCCACTTCAGTACGTTCTGTTTGAGTGCTATTTTTCTCTCTGGCTATTAGACGTCAACTAGTTTTGCCGACTGGCGCCAA
>NZ_JAEPBH010000033.1 GCF_016632365.1 Tenebrionibacter intestinalis
AAAAAATAAGGAAAATCAACGCATTGATTTTCGCCTGCTCACGACAAAGAAGGAAAAATCCCGTTTTTCCTTCTTTGTCAACAAACTGAATCGGCTCCCTGGTTTTTTATTTACTGCGACGTTTACAGCACCAGCGCGGCAACTGCGGCCGACAGCACGCTAACCAGCGTTGAGCCGTAAACCAGTTTCAGGCCGAAGCGAGAAACCACGTTGCCCTGTTCTTCATTCAGGCCTTTGATGGCGCCAGCGATAATTCCGATGGAGGAAAAGTTGGCGAACGATACCAGGAATACGGATAGAATACCTTCGGCGCGTACAGAGAGCGTACCGGACAGTTTCTGCAGATCCATCATCGCTACAAACTCATTCGCCACCAGCTTGGTCGCCATAATACTGCCCGCCTGTAATGCTTCTGACGCTGGTATGCCCATTACCCAGGCGACAGGCCAGAAGATATGTCCGAGAATGCTCTGAAATGAAATCCCCAGCACGGCGGCAAACAGCGCGTTCAAACCGGCAATTAACGCGATAAAACCAATCAGCATTGCTGCGACGATGATGGCCACCTTAAAGCCCGCCAGAATATATTCACCCAGCATTTCAAAGAAGCTTTGCCCTTCATGCAGGTTAGCCATCTGCAAATTCTCTTCGCTGGCGTTTACCTTATAAGGGTTAATGATAGACAGGACGATAAAGGTGCTGAACATATTGAGTACCAGCGCCGCGACCACGTATTTGGGATCCAGCATTGTCATATAAGCGCCCACAATAGACATGGAAACCGTTGACATTGCGGTAGCCGACATCGTGTACATGCGGTTGCGGGACATCTTGCCCAGGATATCCTTATAGGCGATGAAGTTTTCGGACTGCCCCAGTATCAGTGAACTGACGGCGTTAAAAGACTCCAGTTTCCCCATTCCGTTAACTTTAGACAGCGCCGTGCCGATAAAACGGATGACAACAGGCAATATGCGAATATGTTGAAGAATACCGATTAACGCCGAAATAAAGATAATAGGGCACAGTACCTTCAGGAAGAAAAACGCCAGTCCCTCGTCGTTCATTTTCCCAAACACAAAGTTTGTTCCTTCGTTCGCAAAGCCAAGCAGCTTGTCGAACATAGCGGAGAACCCTTTAACAAAGCCCAGGCCCACTTCCGAATGCAGGAAAAACCAGGCCAGCAGGATTTCTATAACAAGTAGCTGTATCACGTAACGAAGGCGAATACTTTTACGATCGTGGCTGACCAGCAGCGCCAGTAGCGCAACAACGATAAGCGCCAGAACGAAGTGTAAAATGCGGGACATGGTGGCTCCAGATGTAGAGTCAGGTTTACTTTCGTCGCACATTCTATGTAACAACCAGCAAGAAAACGAGAGGAAATGCATACTATAATGAGGATCTGCGGATAAACATCAAAATAGTGAACAATCCTGCTGTTAATATTTTTACGTAAAGAAGGGAAAATTTCATAAAGAATGATAAAATTTTAAAATGCATAACGATTTTTAAAATTACGCATTTTTACGAAAACATCCACTAACCACAATTTCCAGCGCTTATTTCTTTTAAAGCAATCAGGGCGTCTCCTTCAAATGAGCTTGATAATCATTCTCATTTTGTTAGGATGAAACATAGCAAAGGCTATACTTTGAGGCAGAGATGACAAACAGTCGCGTTGAGAACACTACCGGGCGTACCGCGCGCAAACTCAGGCTGGCATTGATGGGGCCTGCGTTTATTGCAGCCATTGGCTATATCGACCCGGGCAATTTCGCCACTAATATTCAGGCGGGCGCATCGTTTGGCTATCAGTTATTGTGGGTAGTGGTATGGGCTAACCTTATGGCAATGATGATCCAGACGCTCTCTGCCAAACTGGGTATCGCCACAGGCAGGAATCTCGCTGAGCATATTCGTGACCGTTTTGCGCGTCCGCTGGTGTGGGTATGGTGGATACAGGCGGAAATTATTGCTATGGCGACCGATCTTGCTGAATTTATCGGCGCGGCCATTGGCTTTAAGCTGATTCTTGGCGTTTCATTGTTGCAGGGCGCCGTGCTGACCGGCATCGCCACTTTCCTGATTCTGATGCTACAGCGCCGTGGGCAAAAGCCGCTGGAAAAAGTCATTGGCGGCCTGCTGCTGTTTGTTGCGGCGGCGTACATTGTTGAGCTGGTTTTTTCACAGCCCCAGATTGCGGCGCTGTCAGTTGGGATGATAGTGCCTTCGTTGCCAAACCGGGAGGCGGTGTTTCTCGCCGCCGGCGTATTAGGGGCGACGATTATGCCGCACGTCATTTATCTGCACTCTTCGTTAACGCAAAATCTGCATGATGGCAACGCAAAAGAACGTTTTTGCGCCACAAAATGGGATGTTTCGATCGCTATGGCCATTGCAGGGTTCGTTAACCTGGCGATGATGGCTACGGCGGCGGCGTTTCACTTTAGCGGCCATACCGGCGTTGCGGATCTGGATGAGGCCTATGTAACGCTTAAACCGTTGCTGGGTGACGCGGCTGCCGTGATTTTTGGCCTGAGTCTCGTGGCCGCAGGGCTCTCTTCCACCGTCGTCGGCACGCTTGCCGGCCAGGTTGTGATGCAGGGGTTTGTGCGCTTTCATATTCCATTGTGGGTTCGCCGCACGGTGACTATGCTACCCTCGTTTGTCGTTATTCTTATGGGGCTTGACCCTACGCGCATTCTGGTATTGAGCCAGGTACTGCTAAGCTTCGGTATTGCATTAGCGCTGGTGCCGCTTCTGTGCTTTACCGGCAACCGCGCGCTAATGGGGGAACTGGTCAACGGAAAGTGGGTAAGTACGCTGGGCTGGATTATTGCGGCACTGGTCGTGGCGCTCAACGCCTGGCTGATAACAGACGTGCTGTTGTGATACAGCACCCTATTGCGGGGCGGCTTATTAATGATGTCGTTTGCGCCAACTGCCGTGCGGCCCCCTGTCGCGCCGCCCGTCATAATAGCCGCGTTCATAGGCGCGGCGTTTATCCCAGCCATGATGTCGGCCGTGGTCATGATGCCAGCGTCCCTTGCGCCAGTGCCAGTTATTGTACCAGTCGTTGCGATCGCGCCAGCGTCCGCCGTCCCAGTAGTGCCCGTAACGATCGCGATCGCCTATTTGCAGTTTAACGGATGGCAGCAGAGTAATTTCAGCCGCGCCTGCGCCAAACGGGAGTAGCGCCAGCAAAGTGGCCCCGATAAACAGTGACCTGAACAACATATTTTTCTCCTCAGGATATCTCTGGTCGTTAAAAACCAGTGAATTTCAAGTTTATCGGGAGGTAACGTAATATATCTTCATCGCCGCTCTGAAAGATGGCGACAATATTTGTTTTGAGAAAATTCTCAAATACCGTTTCAGCGTTATACCTGCGTACTGCCCTAAATCGGACAGTGCTTTCTTTATTAAGATGAATACCGTAACGGGATGTATTACCTTTAATTACTGATACCCGCTTTGGCTATTTAGCTCAGGACACAATGGGATGAGCGACCGCCGCAGGGTGAGAAGGATTGCTGAAATTCTGCGACAGGGGTCGATTTTCACAGGATGCCTGAGTTATGTTCATCGTTGTTGTAGCACCATAATTTTAGCGTGTTAGCCACTTAAGCCTGTGTGGAGGCTGGAAATAATGACCCAATACGCCCTGGTAGGGGATGTCGGCGGTACTAATGCCCGTCTGGCGCTGTGTAACCTTAAAAATGGAGAGATAGACTGTGTTAAAACGTATTCCGGCCTGGACTATCCGTCGCTGGAGGCGGTAGTACAGGATTATCTGAAAGAGCGCAATATGAATATTAGCGCAGGCTGTGTGGCCATTGCCTGCCCGATTACCGGCGACTGGGTCGCGATGACCAATCACACCTGGGCATTTTCTATCGCTGAAATGAAGCGGAATTTAGGTTTTACGCATCTGGAAATTATTAATGATTTTACCGCCGCCTCTATGGCGATTCCGATGCTTAAGCCGGAGCACTTGATTCAGTTTGGCGGCGATAAGCCGCTGGAAGGGAAGCCTGTGGCGGTGTATGGCGCAGGTACCGGACTGGGCGTTGCGCATCTGGTTCACGTTGACAGACGTTGGATTAGTCTGCCGGGTGAAGGAGGGCATGCGGACTTTGCGCCAAACAGCGAAGAAGAAGATATTATTCTTGAGCAGTTGCGCAGCGAGTTTGGGCATGTGTCTGCTGAAAGGGTGCTCTCAGGCCCCGGCCTTGTTAACCTCTACCGCGCAATTGTGAAATCAGACAACCGCCAGCCGGAAGATTTACAGCCGAAAGAAATTACCGAACGCGCGCTGGATGGCAGCAGCACGGATTGCCGGCGCGCGCTGTCGCTGTTCTGCGTCATTATGGGGCGCTTTGGCGGTAACCTGGCGTTAACGCTGGGTACGGCGGGCGGCGTTTATATCGCTGGCGGCATTGTGCCGCGCTTCCTTGAGTTTTTTAAAGCCTCTGGTTTTCGCGGTGGTTTTGAAGATAAAGGGCGGCTCAGACGTTTTGTAGAGGATATCCCCGTGTATCTTATTACCCATGAACAGCCAGGGTTGCTCGGGGCAGGCGCGCATTTACGCCAGGCAATGGGCCAGATCCTCTGATATTTTGGGGCTGTTTTACGTGTGCCGCTGCCTGCGGCGCGCGTTTTTGTTTATGCCCGTCATATTACCTGCCAGCGCCTGACAAAAGGCCGTGGCGGTGTGTTTCGAACCCAGGCCTTAAGTGAACGGAACATCCGCTTAACCTTAAAAGACCCGTATCAGGCTGTGTCCCTTAATCCAGCATCATGAGGATTAAGGAACACAGCCTGGAATCGCGGCGCTTTGTTTTTTCTGTGCCAGCGCACCGTTGTGTTACCCATCAGCTTGCCGCCCGAATCCGTCATTGCAAATGCTTTTCGCCGCATTAGCGAGATTACAGGGCTGGAACAGGGCCGCTTGCGGCCTTATGGTTGGAAATGATGATATCCCAGGCAGCAAAAGGGGATATTGCTAATTGTTAACAGGCGGCGTGCGGGTTGGACACGCGCTGCGCTGTAGCCCCTGCGGCACATTAATCTGCAATGCATGCAGCAGAATCCCTGCCTTTTTAGCGCTACCGGGCTGCGCCTGGCGGAACGGCTGCTTAATGTTGTGTATAAATTTTGGGGCTTAACGCCGTCACCACGTTTTAATTTTCATGTTGCTTAATTGATGCTAAAACAGGCGCATATAAGTTACGTTAGGGATAAAAACCAGAAGGCTTTTTTGTGAATAGCCTCTTTTCCGGCTGAAAAATATGCTTCATTCCTCTCGACAACAGAAATTTTTATAGGTTATGTTCTGTACTGGCCGCCGGTGCGGCTACGTCGCTCGGACGGTCCGGGCGCTTACGTAATTTGAGGAACTTATGGATAATTCAGGCTCTCCACGTCGTTTTACGCGTATCGATCGCCTTCCCCCTTATGTTTTTAACATTACCGCTGAGTTAAAAATGGCTGCGCGCAGGCGCGGCGAAGATATTATTGACCTCAGTATGGGGAACCCCGATGGCGCGACGCCGCCGCATATCGTTGAAAAACTTTGTACCGTTGCTCAGCGTCCCGATACCCACGGTTATTCCACCTCGCGAGGTATTCCGCGCTTGCGTCGCGCTATTTCGCGCTGGTATCAGATGCGCTATCAGGTGGATATCGATCCTGAAACCGAAGCGATTGTGACTATCGGTTCAAAAGAGGGGCTTGCACACCTGATGCTGGCAACGCTGGATCACGGTGATACGGTGCTTGTGCCAAATCCCAGCTATCCCATTCATATTTACGGTGCGGTCATCGCCGGCGCACAGGTGCGTTCGGTACCGCTGGTGGAAGGCGTGGACTTTTTTACGGAACTGGAGCGCGCTATTCGTGAAAGTTATCCCAGGCCGAAAATGATGATCCTTGGTTTTCCGTCAAATCCCACAGCCCAATGCGTAGAGCTGCCGTTTTTCGAAAAAGTTGTGGCGCTGGCAAAGCGTTACGATGTGCTGGTAGTGCATGACCTGGCCTATGCCGATATCGTCTACGATGGTTGGGAAGCGCCGTCCATTATGCAGGTGCCGGGCGCGCGCGATGTGGCCGTGGAATTTTTTACGCTGTCAAAAAGCTACAACATGGCGGGCTGGCGTATTGGCTTTATGGTAGGAAACCGTGAGCTGGTAGCCGCGCTTGCGCGTATAAAAAGTTATCACGACTATGGAACCTTTACGCCGTTACAGGTAGCGGCCATTGCTGCGCTGGAGGGCGATCGGCAGTGCGTGCGCGACATCGCTGAACAGTACAAACGCCGGCGTGATGTTCTGGTGAAAGGTCTGCATGAAGCAGGGTGGAAGGTAGCGTGTCCAAAAGCCTCAATGTACGTCTGGGCCAAAATCCCGGCGCCGTATGCCCAAATGGGGTCGCTGGAATTTGCCAGGAAACTGCTGGCGGAGGCAAAAGTTTGTGTCTCGCCAGGTATCGGTTTTGGGGACTATGGCGATACGCACGTGCGGTTTGCGTTGATTGAAAATAGCGATCGTATCCGCCAGGCCGTGCGCGGTATAAAAGCAATGTTTCGTGCCGAAGGGCTGCTGCACGCAGAAGAAAAAACAGAGGCGAACGGGCAATAAAACGTAAACAGGAGCCTGCTGACAAACCCCATCCTGTCGCAGACAGGATGGATGAAAAACAATGAAAAACAAAGCGTTGCTTTTTGTCTGCTTACTTCAAAGAAGGAAAAAAACCGTTTTTTCCTTTTTTTGTCAACTAACTGACAGGAGTCTGCCGGCTCCTGTCATCGTTTCGTTTTCCGTGAAGCAAGGTTAATCAAGCATCAAAAAGAAGGTGCCGACCCACAAAATCAGAATTACAGAAACGCCCATCAAAAAGTATTTCACGTCTTTTGCTCCACGCACCTGCTGCACGCTTATATCGAAACGGGTAATGCCGGTGCCGCACTATGAAAAACAATAGACCGTTACGCTTACAAAGACGCTTGCGGGATGCCTTGCGTCTTTTTCCGGGCCAGGCGGCATGGGCGCCGTTAATTTACCCCTAATTGATAAGGGTTACAAGCGCCTCCGCAAACTGAAAAGCATGTTTCATGTCTTTAGTAACTTATTGATTCATATGTTTTTATTCTGGCAGGTTTGTGTGCCGAATGTATTTGTGGGTAAAAGGTATGTATTGCGTCGTTGCCGACGGGTTATAAATGAAACAGAAAGTGTCTATAAGGAACTGTGAAAGTAAATGGGTAGCATCCCTTCTGGGATTTGCTCTATATATCCAGACTGCTTTGCCCTTGCTTGCGTGAGCGAGACAGCCGGCCAGGGGGCCAATTAGCAGTGTTTTCCCCCTTTTCTTCACTACCGATAGCGCATCCGCCCCTGACAACGGAACATAAAGGAATATCTGCTGGTATACGGAATGCCTTAACTGATGGCTTTGCGGCTTCTATCCGTTTGACTGTCAGCATGTGGGCATAATTCCGTGGGCATTTATATTATGCCCGCAATATGTGCCCGCAAAAACCTGGTGTAGACAATATATGATGGGTAACGACGGGTACAATGAAATTACAGGATGCCAGTCTTTGCGCGGGTTTTGGTAATGCTGGGTAATGTAAAAATGGCGTCCCCTGCAGACTTCGAATTTGCGTTTTAATTTATTGATAATAATATAATTTAGTTTGTTCGATTAATTCATGTGCCCCCAATAAGGCCCCCATCTGTAGTAAGTCAAAACTAGAAGGTTGAAGGGGAATTTTTACGTCCATCTGAAGTGTTTTGGATTGCACGGTAACCTGGCTGTTTACGGAATCGTAGTGAGCACCATCAGCGTTTGAAAATGATACCATAACCTGGCTCCTTAGAGTTTATTGGGCAAAGCCCCTAGATAGTGTCGGGCGATGATATCGTTCAGTTTATCGACTAGTTCAGGTCTCTTGAATACGATGTGCGCTGTTCCCTTCTGAAAATATTTGATTGCAAACATCTCATCCTCATAGTGATTACTGTGCCTGTTTTCATGGATATGATCGCCGAGACGACGGGTAACATCAGCTCGATTGTCAGGAACAGGCTTTCCGTCTAGGATCATCAGCATGCGTTCAAGATCCGCCAGACGATCACGTTGCCATCCCCAGCTAAGCCTAAATCCCCAAAGATCATATTTCACCAGCCCTGTAACGATGATCTTTTTCCCAAACTTACACGGGCTGTTACTCTTGTAGTCCCAGCTCAGACCTTTAAACACATTTATCGCCCCACGTTCAAATACGTCACCTTTACTAAGATGCAGCTGCTCGAATGTGTTGAGAATATTCTCTTCGCTGATAGCCGGAATATCATCCTTTTCCAAGCTGTTGTACCACTGGTTACGGGCCTCGGCATCCATTAGTGAGAGCATCCCGGACTTCTTCATCAGCTCTCGCCATATGCTGCGATCTAGATTGCGGGTAATGGCCTTCATTGCTGTTTCTCTTTTTTCCATCAACCAGCCGCCGCAGCGGAAGTCCTGCTTCATGGCCCAGTCCAGAGCGGTTTTCCCCCCGATACTGCGGGTCAGCATTGAAATATCGTCAAGCTGCTGTATCAACATTTCAATCTCCGCCAGTGCGGCATTACGTCCGGTAACAATGCGCTCAATACTGGTGGAGCAAATCACGTCGGTATGGTCGGTTAGTACTTCGGGGTCGGTGAGAGTCAGTTGTGACATCATTTCTGTCCTCTATATAAAAGCAAAGCGCCAGTCGGTGAGGACTGGCGCTTATGTGCGTGTGATAAGTCTGGCTCGGGGCTAATCTGTTCTGGCCTGTTGCAGAAGCTGCAGATGGCGGAGATCGCGAACGTCCTGTAATGCCTGTTCAATCCAGGGCAGCAGGGCTACTGAGTCAGTGTTGTCTTCGTCGTTATCGAAGATAATCTCGCTGCCACAATCAATATTGTCCTGCAGCCAGCCAGTCAGAATGTTGAGAGCGACCTCAGTGGTTAATTCTGGCATTAGAACTCCTTGTTGTGATTGATGTTGAGTTACCAGTCAAAGGTGGCAAAGCCTGGTAGCACTTCGCCACAGGCATCAAGATGAACAATGCTGACGGAGTAACGACGCATAAGCGCCACCACCAGGCGGCGACAGGCTTTCGACAGACCGAGACGTTTGAGGCGTAATACCGGAAACGACCACGCCCCCAGGTGAAGCAGATAGCCCGACCCGGTGTACAGAATCCATTCACTGTCACCAAAGTCTTCATGCTGATGTGAAAGGGCAAACAGCAGGGTGTTGTCGGCTTCGGTGATGTGAGAAGTACTGCACTGGATGCCGCTGAGACGTGCGACAGGCGGGAGTGGATCTTCATCAACAATCACCTTTCCGGGGACATCAGCAACACGAAGCGAATAACCGTTATCGCAGACCACATTGATCAGGTCAGCCAGTTCAATCCCGTCGATATCAACAGCGATTCGGCCCATGTTGAGGGCCAGTATATTGACGGCATCAGCTTCCACGGTCAGAGACAGCTTCATTGCTGCACCTCTTTGTATTTACCGGTGGTGATATCGGTCACCACTTTGTAATCGTTGCGGGTCATCAGCCCGATGGCTTTGCGGGCGCGAAGAATATCGATACTGGTGAGAAGCGGCGACTGTGTTTCTGCGTTAAAACCGCGACGGTCTGTACGTACCAGATCGTACTTTTCCACGATAAAATTGATGGCGTTGCATAGCGAGATACCCGCGTCGATATGTTCCTGGATGACGCTGTCGTTGCCAAACGGGGTGTCGTTTAGTGCCAGACCATAGTGACGGTCCAGCAGGTGACTCAGAAGCCGGTGCCAGATCTCCACCGGCGACTGGCGTGGCGTAACCTCCTGCGTGGAGGATAGTGGCTGGGTTTGCATAGTTGATCTCTTTGTTGATGGGTTAAAACGAGGGAAAGCAGTTCGAAGGTTTACGCAGTTGCTGCAGGTGTGGGGTAAATTGCCATGTATACGTACCCATGCGAGCCGAGGCTGTCGGCCTCGCAGGTCACCCCTTTTGCGTAGAGCGTGACGCAGTGCTGATGGCGGGGATTGATTTCACCGGAAACCAGCATTAACTCGAGCTGTTTGAGCAGTACCGGAAATGCCTGGTCAAGGTGGCGTAAATCCGCGTCGCTGAATGTTCCTGCGATAGTGCTGCGGTCAGCCAGATAATGCAGGTGGTTGCCTTCCTGCACCAGCCGTGCGCCAAAGCATGGCGTGACGGTGGGTTTAAGTCCCCACCAGGGCTCAGAAATATCATGCTTTGCTGCATTCGTTGTGTTTTGCATTTTAAGTAATCCTTAATGATGCGTTAATTCAGGGTAACGCTGCGTAATACGACAAAGGGGCCGTTACGGTCCTGACGGCGTTCAGCGAAGACAGCCAGCACACCGCTGATATCCTGTACCTCCCGGCCGGCATAGTGGCAGATACTGCCGGACCACTTATATTTACCGGTACAGAAGCGAAACAGCCGGGACTGCGGATGCTGGCGGTATATCGCCATCGCCTGACGCTTGCTGATAATTTTCATCGATATTTTCCTCCTTAAAGCCAGCCTCTCTCAGAAAACGAGACTATTTCCATACCTCCCACTACCAGGTGGTCCAGCAGGCGGATATCCACCAGGTCCAGTGCCTGCCTGAGGCGTTCTGTGATTCGTCTGTCTGCATCGCTGGGTTCAGCGTGTCCTGAAGGGTGGCAGTGCGCCACGAGAATGGCAGCAGCGTTATGTTTCAGCGCAGCTTTCACCACTTCCCGTGGATGTACCTGTGTATGGTTGATGGTGCCGGTGAAGAGGGTTTCGTGCGTAATCAACCGATGCTGGTTATCGAGGAAGATCACGGTAAATTCTTCGCGCTCCTGTGTGGCAAGCTGCAGACGCAGCCAGTCACGTACTGCATGGCTGGACGTAAATGACGCCCCGGGTTCGCGTAAGTGACGCTCCAGAAGGGTTAGTGCCTTGTGGATGGTCTTTTGTGCAGAGACAGGCAGGTCTGAGGCAAATAAAGGGAGCTGTTGTTTCATGGCGTTTCCCTCAGTCGATGATGTGCATGATGGTGCTGCATTCCGCATGCCTGAGTGCGTAATCCCGCAGACGGTAATAGTGTTCCGTCATGGCATCGCATTCGGTGCGACAGGCATGGTGGCTGTAAGCAATGAGGCAGACTGCAATGCCTGCAGCTTCTGCACTCATCTCTGCGCCGTTGCCATTCATACTGTTGAACAGCGACCATTTTTCACTGGTATCCTCATTTGCTTCCGGGGCCATAAAAGCACCGCCGTTGCTCAGCATGTAAAACTGCCAGATGCCACCGTGATAATCGGCGCAGAGTCGGTCCATCCAGGCAAAGATACGTGGCTCCAGGGTTATCCACTGCGGTATGTTGCCAAAGTGTTGTGGCCAGAAGTCCACACGCAGTTCGTCCGAAACGAGCGTAGCGCTCAGTTCATCAGAGGATGGATGTAACGGGAGGGTGTTGTTAAGGTTGATCATATCAGTCATGTCAGTGGTTCCTTTTGTAAAGGTCATAAGCGCACTCCCGCTGAACAGGAGCGTGCAGGTCGTTTGAGTTTTTGGGCAACAGGCGTGCAGTGCTACCGGCTGGTGATATCTGCCGGCGGTACGTTCAGGCGTAGCTGTGGGCAGGACTGTGCATAGCCATCAGCATCGCACCGTGAGGGCCAGATGCCGTCAGCCACAGACTGCGTTCACCGGGGCGGTAGCAGAGATGTCTGCACCAGGCGCAGAGGTCATCGTCGGATATGGAGCGGCTGCCGGGCTGGTTTTGCAGGGAGACAGCCCAGACTGCTGCCTGATCAGTATTCGCCGGAACGTGCTGCATCAGCTCAGTGCCTGCTGCAGCTCTTCCGCCATCACCCACAACGCGCGGTTAAGCTTCAGGTCACCGTCGATACCTTTCACGGCGCGGGTACGGCTGCGCTTTCCCTGCGCGGTTCGCCCGGCAAGTCCGCCTTTCTGCAGATTTTCCTGAAGCCGGTTGAATACCGTCCAGAGGTCATTCTGTTCATCCTGCCAGCGGCGGGGGGAGAGCACCTGGGCTTCGGTCACCGGCTGATGCTCTTCACCAAAGCGATACGTCAGTGCTGCTCTGGCAAATGCCTGTTTTGCCGGTGGCGGCAGCATCAGCGACTGCATGGCATCGCGCTTCTCTTCCACCCGGTCAAAGATACCGAGTACTTCGTAAGCCCCTTCAATGACTTTTTCCACCACGTTCCCCCTGTGTGGAACGCGAATTTCGCCAAACGACTGTCCGCAGACGAGGCTGTTCGTGCAGACGCTGCGAAAGTAACCAGGCAACATCTGATACGAACTGCTGCCATCGTGCGAGTTAAGCAGAATGATCTCCGGTACCTGCTGACCCTTTATCTGACCGGCACGGCGCAGACGCAGCATGTGCTTCGTGTGCTCCCGGCGGCTCTGGTCGCGAACGCGTGACTGGCAGGCAAAAAACGGCTCGAAACCCTCCCGCCGGAGGTTCTCCAGCAGGGTAATGGTGGGGATGTAAGCGTATTTTTCACTTCTGGAACCGTGTCTGTCCTCACTGAACACGCTGGGGACATGCTGCATCAGTTCCTCACGGGTTAACGGGCGGTCACGGCGGATCTGGTTAATTCGGCCAAAGCGGCTGGCTAAGCGCATGGAAATTTCCTTTCTGAGAAACAAAAGAAAACGCCCCGCTCGGATGAGCAGGGCGTCGGTAGTGTGTAATACCTGTGTTATGACAGTTGTCAGGGCTGGCTCGTCGGTTCTGCCCCGGCTGGCGCGGGTTCATTCAGTGCTGCTGTCGTGCCATGAATAATCTGGTGTTTCGCCAGCGCCTGCTGCATGTCATTGATGCAGTACGTGATGTAGAAGACGTTAAACAGCACGGTATAAAAGGCGTTCATCTTCAGGTCGAAGCGAAAGGTGTTCAGCGCATAGTGACGCAGCACCGTTCTGGCCTTAAAGGCCCAGACCACATACATCACTCCGCTGGCCACTGAGAGCAGTCCGCTGAGTGCCAGCAGGATATCGCCGGTTGAGTCGTAGCCATACGGGTCAGGCGCAGCCATGACACCCAACTGACGGCTGAGCCCGAAACAGACGGTGAGCCAGATAATAAACAGATTGCCGTAAAGCGGGTAGCCCGTGGTTTCGCTGATGATATCCTGCTTTTTGTAAAGCCAGAGCAGGGGCCAGACGCCGCAGGTGGCCATGCTGAGCAGGACAAAATGCAGCGTACGGGTATTCAGCCGCTGGCTGAGGGTGTTAATCGTGATATCCATCATGAACTAAATTCCTGTATTAAACGAGTGGGGGAGGTGTGTCCGGAAATTAACCGGCCGTATTTTCACAGTCGCTGATATTTTCCAGTTCCTGCTGCGTATTCCTGATCCCCGGATGAAAACTGCCGGCTTTCCTGTCATTCACATACACATCAAAATGTGCTGCCTGCCCCAGAGCGGTAATAAACTGCGACCAGGCATTGTCTGCATTACGCCATCCCAGAGACGAAGGGAGCGGGAATTGTCGATCGTTTATGACCAGCGTGATGACGGTCTGGTCGTCATGTGAGTCCGCTCCGGAACCATCAGGAAAGGTGAGCATGACGTGATGCTGCAGGATGTTCTGCTCATCGGGGTTGCCGGTGCAGTTGAGGTTAAACATCACATTTTCGGGACTGGTGATGATGTATTCGGTCACCCCCATGCCGAAGCCGCTGGTCCACATATTGGGGATTGCGTGTGCGAGGCCAGTGAATGCCAGTGTTGTTACCAGCAGAACGGCAGATAGTTTGCGCATGAACTTTTCCTTAAATTATCGAAGAGGTGGTAACTGTTGATGAACCCGTCGTGGGCGTTACATAAGCTGTTTGCCCACCGTTATCAGACCGGTCAGCCAGCCGATACACTGAGGTCCCACAAGCCAGAACAGGCGGGCTTTAAGCAGCCCGGTCATACCTTCGCTGGTGTATACTGCATCCGGCATCAGCCACTGGCGCAGGAACGCGCCGACCGTCATACCTGCACCGGGGCCGAGCGTCATCCAGAACAGATACCCAATTCCCTGCCCGAAACTGCGTATTTCGCCCGTATTCCCGAATACATTAAACAGGACCACCGCAAGCGCGATGCCGAAGGCAATCGCAAAATATTTAATAACAAGCGCCATTCTTTTCAGTCCTTATTTTCTGCACTGCTGAGCAGCGCTCAGCATGTTGTCCATGACGCGGGGAGGTACATAGCCGTACTGCTGGTTCATTTTCTCCAGTTCCCCGTGGGTATATTTCGTCTTCAGCTCATCCCATATACAGCCGCAGACTGCGGTAGTGCCTCCACCGGACTTGCAGCCCCGGATGAACTCTTGTTCGTTCCTGTCACCACAGCCACTCAGGGCCTGTGCTGCCAGCAGCGTGACGATCAGTAATACACCCCGGGGAGCCATCGTTATTTTTAATTTCTTATTAATCATTGTGTTAATATCCATACGTTAAGACACCGCTGTTCAGAGGCTGTCTGATTCCGTCACGTCTTCCTGTGCAAGTGAATGGCTGATATTGTTCACCACCGTATTCGGGTCGAGACGGATTTCCGCCAGATGCTTACCCGTCTCCGGTGTTCCCTGATAAACGTCCAGGGATGCGAACGGTGTGCCTTCATCGTTTGTCCAGGCAGATACCTGGTATGAGGTGTCGCCGTTTCGGACAGTGAATTCCTGCAGACTGATTACCTGATTGTTCTGATATGCGTACGTGGTGGTGTTTGCCGGTACGGTAATGTCCATTTCCTTATGTTCTGCGCCTTTCTTCCCGAATGAATAGGATACCGACGGGGTGATGATGCAAATCTCGACCTCTTTTTTGTGGTTAGCGGTCTGTGCATAGAAGACGGGCTTGCCGCAGCGCTGATGATGTGCCTGTATAAGCGCATCGGGCGTAGCGGCATTTGCAGCTGACAGCGATGACAGCATCATTCCTGCGCTCAGCAGCAGGGCTTTGCCGTATTTCATGTTTTAACTCCTTTTGGTCTGGTCTGAGGTTCGGGAGAATGCTCCCGGAAGGTGTGAATGACGTTGCTGATAAAGTGAAAATGCGGAAGGGCATTGATGAAATCCGCGTCCACAATGAGCGCGCTGGTCTCACTGCGTCGGTGAAAAGAGCGTTCAGACAGGGAGACCGACGTTACTTCTTCAACCCTGAATACCCGTATCGCACCATACTGGCTGGCCGCCAGATACCAGTATGCCTGTGAGAAAATCAGCCGGTAGGGCTCGAGGTGGTCGTGACGAATACCCTTTACCAGCAGGCTGACCATCCGGTGGTGGTAAATGCCTTCAGCAAGCCTCTGAAAGCAGTCCGGGAGGATCCCCGCTGGATGCTGTACATTACCTATCAGACAGGGCGATGTGCCGCTTTCATCCATCAGCAGCTGCATCAGTTGACGGCTCTGTGAGGGAATGAGACGGGCTATTCCGGTGTTGCGGGCAAACGCCAGCGCACCCGGGGTATGATCGCGCATCGGGTTCGTTCTTAAACGCCAGAAGCCGTTATCGCCAGTCAGATCCAGATGCAGCAGACGCTGAGAGAAATCCCGGCGCAGGGTGCGTTCAGATACGCCAAATTCACCGGACAGCGCTTTCAGTGAAAGGGATTCACCGGCAAGAAGCCGGCTGATAATAACTGACAGCCTGAGTGCCAGCCTGTCGTGTCGATGCGCAGGATCCGTGGCGCGCATATGCCCTCCGTGAATAAAAATACTGAGATAACTCATGCGGTTATTATGCAGGATGGGGTGGACAGGTTATGACCAGCGATGAGAGGAAGAGGCAGAAAAGATGAAATATTTTTTCGAAAATAACTGACTGAATTCTCGCGGATAATTGCACATTGTTCAGTGAGTGAGCTGTAGGTGGTCATACCCTGTCATAAAGCCGGTCAGCAGGATGCGCTGTCAGGGCTGAAGGTGGCTGCAGTATTGCGTTTTATTAATCTCTCCCTCAATAAACGCAGTAGGATGCGAAACAGAACGATGAGAGCCCAACGGACGCGGTGGATCGCTTTCTCCGGCCTGCCTGCGTGCCGACAGTAACCCAGGATCCTGTTTACTATCTGTCTTCGGATATAGCGCAGCAGCATGCGTAACAGAGGCAATGTCAGCTTCCTGAGTATCATTTCCACCTCCTCAAAAAAACCAGTGCCACAGTGCGGAAGCGGCATTCACAATGCCATCGCGGATTGTTCCCAGCCCTTCCCGGACCGACTTTGGCAGCGGAATGGCGTCAACTATCCGGCTGAATAACTCACCCAGCAGATCGCCAAAATCCTTTCGGGCTGTACTCTCTGCCTCTGCAGACCGGTGTTCTTCCCTGACCTGACTAAACACGCCGCTGCTGGCCTCCGGGGGCAGGGCGAATATCATGGTTTCGACCAGACGGGCCAGGTTGTAGCCGGTTTTTGCCGACACTGCATGCACCGGATAAGGACAGGAGAACTGCCGCGAGATGGATGCGCTCCGGGCAGTCAGTGTCAGTAGCTGGCCGGTGGAGGGCTGACAGGCTTCCCTGTCCCATTCCAGCGAGGGTTCTGCCTTGTCGGCTTGGTTAATGACGAAGACAATGCTGCCTGATGAGACACCGCATTTGAGCAGGAACCGGTGAAATGCCTCATCAGTAGCACAGGCCCGGTCATCCGCCTTCATCACCCAGAGGATAAGATCCAGCGTCGGTAACTGCTCTTTATACAACTGCCGGTATTCACGGTCATAGTCCAGAGATTCTCCGGCACCGGGTAAATCGACCAGCGTCATGCGGCGCCCGCCGATATCGAGCGTGAAGCGAAGCGGTTCACGGGTACAGCCCTGAGCATCGCTGACTGGGCTGAGGGGTTGCTGAAAGAGCGCATTACAGAGCGAACTTTTTCCACTTCCTGTTTTACCCATAATGCCAATGACCGGCTCGTAATGGATGTGCTGCCGGATGCGGTTCAGTATTGTGCGGGAGAGTGTTTCGGGCAGGATAGACAGCTGTTGCTTCAGGGCATCAAGGCCCTGTTCAGTTTTATCGGACACATTAACCTCCGTGAGTGGAATAATAAAACGGCAGCATTTCTGCTGCCGTTCTCACACAGGTAATATAGGTCTGAAATTTTTTTGAATGTAATTTCTGGTCTGTATGATTGAGACTTTCATTCACTTCTGTAGTCAGGGAGAAAATTTATTCACCACCGCAGGTCTTCCGGTAATGTTCATTAATCAACATTTCCAGCATATCGCTGATACGAACCCCGCTACGATCAGCCATAAAGTCGAGTCGCGTTTTGGTTTCGTTCTTAAGATATGTGTTCAGCGCTTTTTTATCAGTACGGGACTGGCGTAGCTTTTGTTGGTTCCAGGCTTTATTGAGGTTCAGGAGAAACAAACGTTTTGAGTCTGGGGCATTGTCCCATAAATCCAGCGCTGCACGCAGGGCAAGGTTACGCTCTGTATGACTGAGAGGAGTAAACCATGTTGTTAACCCACCGGAGGTCATACTCAGTTCCTCCAGGGTACTGATGCTGACTTTCTGTACTTTACTCAGGTTGTTCCACGCCCACAATACAGCGTCCTCTTCATCCGGCAACCATTTTAGCGGGAGTGGTTTGCTGTAAATATTTTTCCACTTGTCTTTAAGTCTCTCCATGACCTGTTTTTTTAAATACGTCACAGGGGGAGGCGTGATGATAATGCGATCAAATATATGACCTATGATATTCACCCGTTCCCTGTGATTGACTGGAGACAGAGATAATCCGAAATGTGTATACCAGTTTGGACCGTATAGTGTATTTCCATTTCGGGTAATCCCAAAATTTTCATCGCTAACTTTACAGAGGTAACCCCACAACCAGAATGTAGCTCGCTCATCCTGATTCAGCCAGTCAAAACTATCCAGTGGCAGAATGTTTTCTTCCCTGCCCATTTCCATATCCTGGAGCAACCTTATCTGTTGCTCTTTATCCGGAATGTATTGATTAATAAGTTCATTTAATACTTTTCTGCAACTTTCTGCATCCTGTCGTGGAATGTTTCTGGTGTCGATTCGGTTATTCGTCATCAGCCAGTCAGCATAATAATTGCAAATCCGCATATCCCGACTTTTTATAATTCCCTGACTTCCATTGTAGAAATTAACTGCCATTATTAATTCCTTTGTTTTTAAACTACATTGTAGTGATTTTAGTGGTGTGTTTAGTGGTCACACAGTAGCATGGATACGGTTTTACAGTCACTAAAAAACACATCTGGTAGTCAGATTGAGGTTCAGTGGTGGTTTTAAGTGGGTATTTAAAAGGTGATAGCGTGGTGTGAGTGTAGTCGTTAATGTTATTAAATTTCTTTCTAATACCTTGTTTTCTGGTTTTTATCTTCAATATTCCCTTTGTGAAAGGCGCATCTTAGCTACCCGATCATCCTTGTGTACACGCGCTTTTTCATCCCCATCATGGTGCCTGGTTCGCTGCTGGATACATTTTTGGCATCAGGTATGGTTACCCTGGTATAGTTTCACTTCATTGCTCAGAATCAGGGAGATGGCTTCTGTGAGCTGTGGAAATTTGGGCGTTATAGTGGTTGAGGTTATTTGAGGCGACAAAGTGTCTTTTTTTTGGTTGTTGGTAAAGATAATTCCAGAGTGAACGTGCATGGCTTTTATCGCGTATAGACCAGGCCTGACGTAACCTGCTCTGGTATTGCAGTCAGGCCCGATGTGTTGGATTGGTATTAATATAATAAAGAAGGGGGTGTCTTTATAGTTCAACAACAGTTAATACAAGCGTATTGCATCAGAAGGGTGAGTGATAGCTAAGAAAAGAATGTCATCTGAAAGGGAGTGTTACTGTTAAGAAGAGTGTTACCGATGATATCAGTCGGTAGTTAAGGTTATTTATCAGATAGTACCTGAACTCAGTGATATCCCTATGTCAGGCAACAAGGTGAGATAGTTACCCTGAGATAAGGCTGCGTAAACGAGTAAATACGTTAGATATTAAAAGTAGTGATATTGTTGCTGGTGTATAAACCTTCAGGGAAGGTAGCACAGTTGATAATATTACCGGCGGATGGACTGAGCGTATGGCAGCGTTATACGAAGTGTAAATACATAGTGAGCGCTATGGTATGAGTCTGTCTGCCAGGTATGTTATTACGGGAGCTGGCTATGACAGGTCATGCAATAATCAATTCAGTTAAAAGGATTGTGTTAACCCGCAGGGTATGTACCGGTGTATTGATTACATCAACGATACCATAATCCAGGTCTGTAGCCTGTGTCGGGAGTCATAACCCATGCATATACCGTAGATCCGATAACGAAGTCGAAGGTTGCTTATTGCTACCAATAAAGCTGCCTGTGCATGGGGTACGATTAACACATTAGCGGGAATTATTTGATAAGCGGTAGCGTTATAATCCCTGGATATCACAGAGGCTTTCTGTAATCCCCTGTAATCGCATAAAAGCTAACGCTAACAGAAATCTGTGAATGGCTTGGGTATATTGAACCTGACGCGTTACAGCGCGTTTTAGAAGATGATATAAACCGCTGTTGGCTGACCAGAACGTTAATATCCGTTTCTGCATTGTTATCGGCAGGTTGGGTAATGTCCGGGCGTTTAATCAAACGGGGGAAGACGTTACCGGTTAATCATTTTTCATGCCGGGAGGCACACCGTTTGTCCCGGGGAGGGATCTGGGTGATGCAGCGTGCTCTCCGGGTTATCGCTGGCAGCCAGTCCTGGAACAGAAAGCGCTATCCGGATTTCTCGGCGTTACTACTGAAGCATGTCACGTATCCTCCGCATCCAGCCGACAACTTCTCCCTCCGGATCGCGCTTATGGATGCGGGCGGCAGTCATCAACGGGAACGCCCGTTCTGCCAGTCGGGCTTTGGCGGCGTTATCCTTCATCACACCGTCAAAGCGTTGTGCCAGTGAATAGGCTTCTGCAAACACTTTAGGGGTAGCTTTACCGCCGACAGGATGGTCGGTGACGTCGATCATCACACCAAAAGCTTCGTGAATGGCATCAGGATGAAGATAGCTTTCGACCTCGTGTTTTAGTGTCTGAGCCGCCCAGCATCCTTTGGCCCGTGCATTAACGGCATTGACTGCTTCAGCATAAGCAGGAACATCACGATCGTAGATATGAATTTCTCTGCGGTTCAGGGCACGTAGATAATTTTCATTGACCCAGTGCTTGAGCGTTCCCCCACCCAGTACGATAAACGCCACACGTTCATCACTCTCCAGGTCAGGAAGGGTGTTGTCTTCTGCATGTAGCGCTTTACTGAGAGCCTTAAAAGCGGCGACATCGGTCGGTCCTTCGACACAGAACAGCAGTCTGACCCGGTTGTCTGGTGTGACGCCCAGTGTATCTGTGACGATGCCGAAAACATCAGCACCAGCCTGAATGGTCGGCTGCGCGGTTTCAGCATCACGGGAAACAAAGCGAATGCTGTCACCTGGTAGCTCTGCCGCAAAGCCGGGACTGTGCGTGGTAAGGATAACCTGACAGCCGGCTTCGAGAGACAGAGATTTGAATGACTCTATCAGGATCCGCTGGTAATTGGGATGCTGTGAGGTTTCAGGCTCTTCAATGGCGTAGATGATACTGCGGCGATTGCTGGACTTCAGTCGCCGTTCTGCTTCGGCTTTAAAAAAGCTGACCAGCACCAGACGACGGACCCCACTACCGCGTTTATTCAGCGGGATCCCCCCATCCGTGTTAAGACCTACAGAGAACAGCCCCTGCCATTTTGACTGTGTGGGAGGGGTAAATTCAGGGGTAAGCTCACTTGCCAGGCCCGGCTCAATGGTCTTCAGCGCTTCATGTGTATTTCGGGCAATCTCTTCAGCTTTTTGCTGCACCTTCAACTGGATCCTGGCTATGTCTTCCTGGACCTCCGCCAGTGCTGCAGTAATCGCCGCTTTCATCGGGCTTTGTACTTCATCGTCGGAATCCCGGCTACTTCTGTCGCTCTGGAAGAGAGCGAACATGGGCAACCAGCCCTCTATTTGCTCCCAGATACGCTTTGTGTCCTCTTTGGCTTTGCTGACGGGAAGCTGTGTTTCCGTCAGTTGAAGATCTGCTGAGGCGGCCCATATAGCTTTTCGCATCCCGGGATTCCCCTTAAGCGAAACACTGAGCCCCAGCGCTTTCACCCTGGCCTGAAGTTCTTTTTCCTTCAGTTCCAGAAGGTTCTCAAAACCAGCAGCCGCGGGATGGTTTGCAATGACAAAAATCTCGGCGGTCGGCTTTTTGTTACTGCAGTTAAAGATTTTACGGATTTTCAGTGAGCCGTTTCCCGTCAGCAGAAACTCTTCCTGGAGGGTAGTTTCCGCGCCAGAGTCGAGTGTGAGGGAAGGGGGAAGCTCAATAAACTCACAGGTGATCTCCACATTGTCCTGTCCGCTGTGGATACAGGCATCGCCTTTTTCGATAGATACCACACTGTTGTTGAAGAAGATCTCCAGCGCTTCAAGGATCGTCGATTTGCCAATATCGTTGCGTCCGACAAAGGTTGTCAGGTCATCAAACTCAACGCTTACTTCTTGTGCATAACAGCGAAAATTTTTAACTGCCACACTTTTCAGTCGCATGTCTTTTCCCTTTTGATGAAACAGCTCAGTTGAACTGCCCGTTATTCTACCGGGCAGGTGAACATTTTTATTGACGGCTGTTTGATTTATCTCCTGATTTAAGCGAACAGCACCGCGCAGGGTGACGATATTTTCATGTGGCACACGGCAATCCGCTCTGGCATTGCGATGGCAGGGTTCCCGAAAAGTTTTTTTTTACAGCACCGGTAATGGTTATGAACGATAACCCACCGGAGTCCATTTTGATGAGTTACAAATACGACCCTTACTGGCAGCAACGCATCGCCGATACCTTCAGTTGCGCACTTAACGCTTACACCCGCTTACTGGCCCTGCGTGTTGACCTCCGTCTGCCGGATATGCCAGCGGCCACCGATGCGGCCGTTATCTCCCGCTTCACCGATGCTCTGAAAGCCCGCATTGCTGCCCTTCAGGCGCGTCAACGTCGCGAGGGAAAACGCGTCTGGCCGACCACGCTACGTTTTGTCTGGGCGCGGGAGTTTGGTGAAATCAAAGGGAAGAAGCATTACCACGCGGTGCTGTTGCTGAATCGCGATACGTGGTGCGGGCCGGGGGATTACAAAGACCCGGATTCGCTTGCAGGAATGATTAAACAGGCGTGGTGCAGTGCCCTGAAGGTGGATGCACAGGCGCATGCTGTTCTGGCCCGCTTCCCGAAGAGCCCGGTGTCCTGGCTGACGCGCGGCAATACCGCAGAGCTTCAACAGGCGCTGGCACAGGCCGCTTATCTTGCCAAACGCGAAACCAAAGAGACCGGCGATGGTGAGCGTAACTTCGGCTGCAGCCGGGGCTGAACATACTCCCACGCACATATTCAGCCGGCCTGATGATACGGGGCCGGTAATTTTTAACAGGCAATCCCTATTCTCTGAGGCGAGCCGGCATGTCCATGACTCAACGACACCGGACGTCTCCCGACAGCTATTCCTCAGAGGGAGATAACGACCATGACCACACTTAACACAAACCACACCCCCCTGCTTTGCGCAGAAGACCCGCTCATCGATATGACTTTTATTACTACTTACACCGGGATGACGGATAAGTGGTTCTACAAACTGATTGGCGACGGGCTGTTTCCCGGACCTATCAAGCTGGGCCGCAGCTCCCGCTGGCGCAGAAGCGAGGTGGAAACCTGGATGCAGCAGCGTATTGCAGATTCCCGTGGCGGCTGAGCAGACGAGGTCTCCTGATGGAAAAACAACGCCGAACCAAACCACAAAACTTCCCGGAGCGCTGGAAGTGTCCCCGTTGCCGGCGACAGTATTGTGGAGCCAGACCCTGCCCTGTTTGTTTTCGAACCCTCGTCACATCTGCACAACCGTAACCCTGGTGGTCTGCCGTGACTGAATACCACGAAACATCTTCCGCTAACGCATAACTGACCCGCCATTCATCCCCTGCCACGCTGCCCATACCGGGACGGCTGACGCCTGCGTGTTGTCTGGCGGTAAGGAGCACCACAATGTATGCCAAATCTTTCATCGCCCTTGACGGTAATGGTCGACTCACCGGAGCCAGAACGGCACAACAGTATCCGTATGACCGCTACACCTGCCACCTTTGCGGCAGTGCGCTGCAGTACCACCCTGATTACGACGCAGGACGACCATGGTTTGAACACCGGTCCGACATGCTGACAGATAACGGGCGACAGCATTGTCCGTATGTCAGACCAGAGCCGGGGGAGGCCCGTCATATCCGGAAACTTAAATGTTATATACCGGATGCCCGTCCGCTGGTTTACCGGAATGACTGGCACTGCAGTGGCTGCGACAGCAATTACCATGGCGAGCGCTACTGCCTGAGCTGCCGGACCGGTGAGTTCAGCAGGACACTCTCTGATGCTGAAATCCATACTGCAGAGGTAACGGCATGCGCGTACTGAAATGTTACCTTGCAAATGACCGCGAAGGTCACTTTGTGACGGCCGGTGAGGCCATGAGCGCACCGGGGCAAATATGGAGTTGTGCTTCCTGTGGTTGTCGTCTAGTGCTGCATGCCAGCACGTTCAGCGACCCGGCGTGGTTTGAGCACGATACGCTGGCCGTGGCCCGGGATGTGCTGATGAACTGCGCTCATCTCGACCCCGAAGTGAAAGCCGAAGCCCGGTACAGGAAGCTGCGCAATATGCTCAACGGACTGGATGCAGCTGTGATGACGCTGTCCTGGTACTGTGTGTGGTGCGGTGACCATTATCAGGGGGGGAAGCACTGTTACCGGTGCCAGACCGGTATCTACAGCATCGAAGAAGTGAACTGGCAGAGAAACTACTGCTGCAGTACCGGATAGTCTTCTCCCGTCTTTATGAACCCGATACCGCCGCACAGGCGGTGTCCTCCCTGATTTAACCCAAAGAGAGTTTGCATTTTGAATCATTCTTACACACGGGCATCGGATGATGTCAGCGCGGATGCCGTCAGCACGCGTGCGTTTCTGCAGCAGGCCGTTGACCATTACCCGCGACTGGCGGCATTCTGCTTTACGCTGAAATTGCCGTATCGTGAAGCCATGAGCGAATACCGTTCATTGATTCTGCGTTTTCATACTGAAGTCTGGCAGCGCACCGGCGAATATTCGCGTCAGCGTCAGCAGGTGCGCCAGAGTTCACCGCCAACGATCCTGCGATGGATGTGGGAGTCTGCCAGTGCACCAGAGTACAAAATAGTGCTGCTGATGAATCTTGATACGCTGGGGGCCTGGCGCGATGAGGTCGTACAGCAGGAGATTAGCGGGATACTCAGAGAGGCATGGCGCACTGTGACGGGTACTGATAGCAACGTCACCAGTATGGCGTCTTTCATTATCAGTCGCACAGAAAGATGTTCATTTTCACAGCCATTCAGTCAGCTACAGACCAGGGTGAATGAAATGGTATCTCCCGTGATGACAGCCAGAACGGGTGTGGTTTGTCCGTGAACGTAATGGTCTCTGTAAACAAAGGAGATGGCAGTTAATTCAGGTCTGAAAATATGCACCTTATCCCGGTCTTCCCCGTTCTCTGCTGCGCCGATATAATTTTTGAATGAAAAAAACTCACGATACCTTACCCCCGGAACAAACCGTCGCGGCACTGGCACATTTTGCCTGGTGCGCACTGGTCGCCTTACGTACCGCTCAGCAGGATGGTCAGGCGCTGTCGCCACTCAGCATGCATGCATTTTTACTGCGCTGGTTAACGGTGGCGTATAAACAAAAACGGTTTCCGCGTGCAATCGCATCCGATATTGAGAGTATGGTGGTACTGGGGCGCCAGAAAGGTCTTGCCGCGGGCTTATTCAACCGTCTGGAATATTTGTGGGTATCCTGTACAGGGCCGGTGACCGCTCAGTCGGATTTGTACCGGCTGACTTACGTGATTGAACAGCTTAAATCAGAGGGCTGGGTCAATGCAGTGGTGAGTGACCGGGAGTGGGGCACTGAAGCCCTGACTGAAGAATATCGTGATATTGATGCGCTGCTGGTAAGAAAATCGGCACTGACCGATGGATTTTCTAATGAAGGCAAACTGGTTGCGCCGGTTGAATTTCAGGTGACGGGCAACCTGTCAGCATGTATGGCGGTTTTCCTGGTCCATGCACTCCCTGCTGTCGTGCTGAAGCCTGACAGGATCGCCATACAGCTCTGATAGTTAATGAAACGTTTTCTTCCGGGACATGAAACCGCTTTTGTTCCTGATGTTTTCCTTATCGCTACTGCTGTATTTCCCACATGAAGCAAAGCTATGACTTTCTGAACCTTTTATCTCTTTCTGATCTAAAACCATATCTTTAAAAAACATGGGTAATTTAATTCCCCTGATATTGATATAAATCAATTTAAGATCATTTTATTAACAATTGTCCGTTTGTTTTTACTACTGCGACATAAATGTTTGTTTTGTGTGCTAGTGGTAGTTCATTTTACTGGCATGATAGTGCAATTCGCTACTAACATTTAGTGGAAAATTCTTAAGAATTTTCTCTATTCCGATTAAAGATCGGTATATTTGATCTTAAGTCGATCATTATTCTATTATCGCGTGTAAATCACTTTAGTCTGAAAAAGTGCACGCAGCGATAAACCGAGGGATGATGAGATGGCTGATAGTTTCCAGAATGAAGTGCCAAAGGCACGTATTAATCTAAAGCTTGACCTGCATACAGGGGGAGCCAGCAAGAAAACCGAGCTCCCGCTGAAATTACTGGTGGCGGGTGACTTCAGTAATGGTCAGGAGTCTGCCCCCCTGTCTGAGCGCAAAAAAGTTAACTTGAACAAAAATAACTTCGACTCAGTGCTCTCTGAATATTCCCCAAAAGTCAGTCTGACCGTTAAAAACACGCTGGCTGATGACGGCAGTGAAGACAACATCAGCCTGACCTTCCGTAGCATGAAGGATTTCACCCCGGAGCAGGTTTCCAGGCAAATCCCACAGCTGAAGGCAATGCTTTCCATGCGCAACCTGCTTCGCGATTTAAAAGCGAACCTGCTGGACAATCAGGCTTTCCGAAAGGAGCTGGAAAAAATTCTGCTCGACCCGGCGTTAAGCGCAGAACTCCGCTCAGAGCTGTCTGCTCTCGCACCTAAACAGCCATAACGGTCACGATGATTTAACGGATTAAAAAGGAAGATGCTGATGTCTGTAAAAAATGAGAATGCGGCTGGTGGCGAAAGCGTGGTGCTGGAACGTCCTGCTGCGGGCGGGGTTTATGCGTCCCTGTTTGAAAAAATCAACCTGAACCCGGTGTCCGAGCTGAGTGCGCTGGATATCTGGCAGGACGCGCAGGCGATGTCGGATGCAACGGCGGATGAACGTTTAACAGCGGGGATGCAGGTGTTCCTGGAGTGCCTGACAAAATCTGGCTCAAAAGTGGAGAAGCTCGACCGCAACCTCATCGACCACCACATTGCGGAGCTGGACTATCAGATTAGCCGCCAGCTGGATGCGGTTATGCACCAACCGGACTTCCAGGCTGTTGAAAGCCTGTGGCGCGGAGTGCAGTCCCTGGTGGATAAAACCGATTTTCGCCAGAACGTGAAGGTTGAGCTGCTGGATATGTCCAAAGAAGATCTGCGTCAGGACTTCGAAGACAGCCCGGAAATCATCCAGAGTGGACTGTATAAACATACATATATTGATGAGTATGACACCCCGGGCGGTGAGCCGATTGCCGCGCTAATTTCCGCCTACGAATTTGATGCGTCTGCGCAGGATGTTGCTCTGCTGCGTAATATATCCAAAGTCTCCGCTGCAGCGCATATGCCGTTTATTGGCTCTGCTGGCCCTAAATTCTTCCTCAAGGACTCAATGGAAGAAGTGGCAGCCATCAAGGATATCGGTAACTACTTTGACCGTGCTGAATACATCAAGTGGAAATCCTTCCGCGAGACGGATGATGCCCGCTATATCGGTCTGGTAATGCCACGCGTGCTGGGGCGTCTGCCGTATGGTCCGGACACCGTGCCGGTTCGTAGCTTCAACTACGTAGAAGAAGTGAAAGGCCCGGATCACGATAAATACCTGTGGACTAACGCCTCGTTTGCGTTCGCTTCTAACATGGTTCGCAGTTTCATCAACAACGGCTGGTGTGTGCAGATCCGTGGCCCCCAGGCCGGTGGTGCCGTCCAGGATCTGCCTATCCATCTGTACGATCTGGGCACCGGCAATCAGGTCAAGATCCCGTCAGAAGTGATGATCCCGGAAACCCGTGAGTTTGAATTTGCGAATCTCGGCTTCATTCCTTTGTCCTACTACAAGAACCGTGATTACTCCTGCTTCTTCTCGGCGAACTCCACACAGAAGCCGGCTCTGTATGACACCGCCGATGCGACGGCTAACAGCCGTATCAACGCGCGTCTGCCGTACATCTTCCTGCTGTCGCGTATTGCGCACTACCTGAAGCTGATTCAGCGCGAAAATATCGGCACCACCAAAGACCGTCGTCTGCTGGAGCTGGAGCTGAACACCTGGGTAAAAAGCCTGGTGACCGAAATGACCGATCCGGGCGATGAGCTGCAGGCCTCTCATCCGCTGCGTGACGCCAAAGTGGTGGTGGAAGACATTGAGGACAATCCGGGCTTCTTCCGCGTTCGCCTGTATGCGGTACCGCATTTCCAGGTCGAAGGCATGGACGTCAACCTGTCACTGGTTTCCCAGATGCCGAAAGCCAAATCGTAAGGCAAGGGGAAATCAGGGATGAAAATTTACCGCCCACTTTGGGAGGACGGGGCCGCTCTGGCCCCGCAACAGTTCCAGCAGCAGGCCCGCTGGAATGAGCACGTTGCCAGCATGGTCGCCCGGATGGGGTTTTCTCATCCCTGGGGCGTGGTAGCCGCAGAGTTTGATGATGCTGCTCTGGCGTTGTCTCGCCTGAATGCCACCCGTCTGGTGGTACGTTTCCAGGATGGCACGATTGTTGATACAGATCTGGCAGATAATCTTCCGTCAGTCTGTGATTTGTCCGCAGCACAGGGCAGTGAAACTGTTGACGTGGTTGTCGCGCTGCCGTTGCTGAGCGCCAGCGGTAGCAACCTTGATAACGGCCAGGACAGTGAGCGCCCGCGTCGCTGGAAAGCGGAACGTGTGGTGGTGCAGGAACTGGCCGGGCATGAAAGCGGCGAACTGGCCATTCTGCGTAATGCCATCACACTGCGTTTGTCCAGCCAGGAAAACACGGCATACCTGACCTGTCCCGTAGCCCGTCTGGTGCGTAATGCGCAGGGGCAGTGGAGCCGGGACCCGGCCTTTATCCCACCGATGCTGTCTGTTGTTGCCAGTCCGTGGCTTGCCACCGAGCTGGGTGACCTGCTGGTCCGTCTGCAGGCCCGTCGCCGTCGCCTGATGGCTATGCGCCGGGAAAGCAATGAGCGGATGGCCGACTTTGCGGTCGCGGATGTCTCCCTGTTCTGGCTGCTCAATGCCCTGAACAGCGCTGAACCCGTACTGACTGAATTGTTGCAGACCCCGTCCCGTCACCCGGAACTGCTTTACCGCGAACTGGCCCGTCTGGCCGGCAGCCTGCTGACCTTTTCGCTGGAGCACGATGCCAGTGATATTCCGGCGTACCAGCATGCTGTACCTGAACGGGTCTTCCCGCCGTTACTGGCCCTGCTGGATAAGTTACTTGAAGCCAGCCTGCCATCGCGGGTTGTCAGTATCCAGCTTGAGCATCAGGACCAAATCTGGAAAGGCTCCCTTCACGATGCGCGCCTGCGCGAAGGCGCTGATTTTTATCTCTCGGTGCGTTCCTCCATGCCGAATCACGAGCTCCAGACCCGGTTCCCGCAGATGTGTAAGGCGGGCAGCTTTGAGGATGTCTCGGATGTGGTGAACGTGGCGCTGAGCGGAATAGAGATCAAACCTCTGACGCATGTTCCCGCCGCGATCCCTCTGCGCCTGGAGAACCAGTACTTTTCGCTGGACCTGAGTTCTGACGTGGCCCGGACCATGCTTGAAATGGGCAGTTGTACCTTCTATACCCCGCGTTCTCTGGGAGAGGTGAAACTTGAACTTTTTGCGGTGCTGCGTACATGAATACATCAGAAATGAGTCAAATTGAGCGTACGTTCTACCCCGGCTGGCTGATGGCCAGTCAGCTCCGGGGCGGACAGGAGATCCGCGACGGGGAAGGGCTCTACCGCCGGGCCTGCCGCCTGGTGCAGGAGGCGAAAGCCGCGCTGACGGAGACAGGCTACAGCGATATCAGCCGGGAGCACATGGTCTATGCGCTGTGTGCCCTGTTGGATGAGAGCGTCCTGAATCGCGGGTCGACAGATGACGGTTACCTGACGTGGCGGCGCGATCCGCTGCAGGCGCATTTTTTTGGCACCCTGAATGCCGGTGAAGAGCTCTGGGAGCGTATTCGCAATCTGCTTAAAGAAACGGCACCTGATATGGCGGTGCTGACCTGTATGTACCGCACCCTTCAGTTGGGCTTTGTCGGGCAGTACCGGGCTGAAGACGATGAACGACGTGAAGATGTGGTACGGGCACTGGGTGAACGGGTGCCTGCCTTTACGCTTTCGCAGGATGCGCCGATTGTCGCAAGGGCTTCCCGTCTGCGCAGCGGTCGTCGTCTGTACTGGCTTTCCTGGATTATCGGGACGGCTGTGCTGGTGGGGCTGTGGTTCTTCCTTTCATCCTCCCTCACCGAACTGGTGAGTCAGACGGTCAGACCGGGGTAAAGGATGCGTGATGTTTACCGGAGTCTGTTAACCGCCCTGACGGGCGTACTGGCACTGTGGCTTATCCTGGGCTTCTGGCCGCTGTCGGTCGGGAGCCGTGTGGCACTCAGCCTGCTGGTCATTCTGTTGTGCGGGGCGATGCTCTGGCGTCAGCGGCGGGCATCACAGCGGCGGGCACAGGCACTCAGGGATATTGTGGACGAGAGCCTGCCCCCGGAAGATTTTCAGGGCGCGGTCATTCTGGTGTGTGGCGATAACCGCGCACTGTTCGCTGAGTCTGTCCGGCATCGTGAAACCCGTCAGGGCTGGTATCTGCGGGTAAAAGACGCAGAACAGCTGCCCTTGCTTGCCCAACATCTGAGTCTGATCCGTCCGGCGTTGGTGTCACAAATCTCCGTCATGCTGGCGGTGGTGCCTGAAAAGCACACATTCGGTGATGATTTTACCCAGTCTTTGCGCGGCTGGCAGCGTGTCGTCGTCCAGTGCCGCTCGGCATTTGGCACTCTCCCCCCGCTGTGGACCGTGACCTGGGTATCGCCTCCTGTGGCTTGCGCAGAGGCAGAGCCCGTCTGGTTTACCACGGTCAGTCAGCGGACCGGCATTCAGGTATATCAGCCCGGTCAGGGTAATGTGTCACTGACGGAATGGACCCGGGAGACAAGAGCAGACGGACGCCTTTCCCGTCTGAGTCAGATTTTGTGGCTGGACGGTCTGCTTGCCTGGCAGAACAGCGCGGTCAATGACCTGCTTTCGGTACGACAGGGAGAGCTACCGGCAATGAAGCCCTGCGTGCAGGGCATGTGCATGGTGCCGGTGAGCGGTATCGCGGGCAATCTCTGGCAACAGCACATCACCGCCGTGACGGCGCTGCCACCGGATGCCGTTGTCACCACAGAGCCACTGCCGCTGCCTGAATTGCTGCTGCCGGCGTTGCCACGCCGACGTGGTGTCAGCCGCAGAATGGTGTTCTGGCGTTATGCCGGATTACTGGGCGGGATTTTTCTGGCACTTGCCATGCTGGCGTCCTGGATGAACAACCAGCGTCTCATTCGTAATGTTGGCGATCACCTTGCGTTATATCACCAGCTGACGGGTAATCCTGTTGCACCGAAACTGCGTGCGCAGCAGCGCCTCAGAGCCGATGGCGCATTGCTGGACGACTGGCAGCGTCGCGGGGAGCCACTGCGTTATCGCCTGGGGCTGTATCAGGGGCTGCGTCTGGTTCCACCTATTGAGGCCGCCGTCAGCGACTGGGCTCCACCTCCACCGCCTCCACCGGTCATTAAGAAAATCATTCAGGGCCCGAAAACCATTCGCCTCGACAGCATGTCGTTGTTCGATTCGGGCAAATCGGCGCTGAAAGCCGGATCCACCAAAATGCTGGTGAACTCGCTGGTCGGCGTTAAGGCGAAGCCGGGCTGGCTGATTGTCGTGTCCGGCCATACCGATAACACCGGTAACCCGAAGCTTAATCAGACGCTGTCCCTGAAACGTGCCGAAGCGGTACGCGACTGGATGCGTGATACCGGTGATGTGCCGGAAAGCTGTTTTGCGGTGCAGGGCTATGGCGAAAGCCGTCCGATCGCAACGAACGACACCCCGGATGGGCGCGCGCTCAACCGCCGTGTCGAAATCAGTCTGGTACCGCAGGCCAATGCCTGCCAGATACCGGGCCTCACCCAGGCGCCATCGCAGGATGATGGCGCATCACAACACAATGGAGAGTAATTCCATGGCAATTCCTGTTTATCTTTGGCTGAAAGACGACGGCGGCGCGGACATTAAAGGTTCTGTAGACGTTCAGGATCGTGAAGGCAGCATCGAAGTGGTTGCACAGCAGCATAACCTGTACATCCCGACCGACAACAACACCGGCAAGCTGACCGGTACACGTATCCACACCCCGTTCCTGTTCACCAAGGAAATCGACTCCTCCAGCCCGTACCTCTACAAGGCTGTGACCACAGGTCAGACCCTCAAGTCTGCGGAATTCAAGTGGTACAAAATCAACGACGCGGGTCAGGAAGTTGAGTACTTCAACACCAAACTCGAGAACGTGAAAGTGGTGAAAGTGAATCCGGTGATGCATGACGTCAAGGATCCTTCTTTCGAGAAGCACAACCACCTCGAGCAGATCGAGCTGCGTTACGAAAAAATCACCTGGACCTACAAAGACGGCAACATCATTCATTCCGATTCCTGGAACGAACGCGCCACTGCGTAAATCGCATGCGGACAGGGCCCTGTCCGCAGTTTTTTGCTGAGTGCCTGTACGTAACGGGCTTTCAGCAAAGAAAACCACAAACTGCCAGCCTGACCATATGCGCTTTGGTCCCCTTCACGGGAAACAGCGATGGGCGGTAGCGTGTCCAGGAACCGACAAAGAGAGAGATTCATGGAAAATCCAGCCATCCTGTTGCGACGTCTGAACCCTTACTGTGCCCGTGCGATGGAAGGCGCAGCGTCGCTCTGCCAGACCCGCACCCATGCGGAAATTTTGCCGGAGCACTGGCTGCTGAAGCTGCTCGAACAGGGAGAAGGTGATCTGACGGTGCTGGCACGCCGCTACGAGTGGGATATGGACGCCATCTGGCAGGATTTGCTGGACTGGCTGGACAAGCAACCGCGCTCAGTTCGCCATCGTCCGCAGCTGTCTGCTGCCATTCAGTCTCTGCTGCAGGAAGCCTGGCTGATTGCTTCTCTTAACGGTGAGGAACAAATACGCAGCATCCATCTGCTGATGGCGCTGGTTGACAAACAGAAACTGGTTCGCTGTGACGGGCTGTGGCCGCTGCTGACGCTGGGCCAGAGTCAACTGGAACGTCTGCGTCCGCTGCTCGACGCACAGTCGGATGAACGCCCGGACGTGCAGCGTGAAGCAAAGCTGGCACAGAGCCACGGTGGAGAGGTGGAGTTTGTTGGCCGTCCGGTGGGTGCAGAACTGAAAGAGGGGGAGCTGACCCCGGCCCTGCAGAATGCGCTGGATAAATTCACGCTCGATGTCACCGCCAAAGCCAGAGAAGGCAAAATCGACCCGGTCTTTGGTCGTGATATTGAAATTCGTCAGATGGTGGACATTCTCTCGCGGCGTCGCAAGAACAACCCGATTCTGGTGGGTGAACCAGGCGTCGGCAAAACGGCGCTGGTGGAAGGTCTGGCTTTACGTATCGCTGAAGGCAACGTTCCGGAAAGCCTGAAGCCGGTTATTTTGCGCACCCTCGACCTTGGCCTGTTGCAGGCGGGGGCAGGAGTGAAAGGTGAGTTCGAACAGCGCCTGAAAAACGTCATCGACGCGGTGCAGCAGTCACCGGTGCCGATTTTGCTGTTTATCGACGAAGCCCACACCATTATCGGTGCCGGTAACCAGGCGGGGGGCGCGGATGCAGCGAACCTGCTGAAACCGGCGCTGGCGCGTGGCGAACTGCGCACCATCGCTGCCACCACATGGTCTGAATACAAACAATATTTTGAGCGCGATGCTGCCCTGGAGCGCCGCTTCCAGATGGTGAAAGTGGACGAGCCGGATGACGATACCGCCTGCCTGATGCTGCGCGGTCTCAAATCCCGATATGCCGAACACCATAACGTGCACATCACCGACGATGCGGTCCGTGCCGCGGTTACGCTGTCCCGTCGCTACCTGACCGGCCGCCAGCTGCCGGACAAGGCTGTTGATTTGCTGGATACCGCCGCCGCGCGCGTGCGCATGAATCTTGATACCGTGCCGGAAGCCATTGTACGCCTGAAATCCCGTCTGATAGCGCTTGGAATGGAAACACAGGACTTGCTGGAGGACATTGCCGCAGGCGCATCGTCACACGGTGACCGGCTGGCAGTCATCGACACGCTGCGTACGGAGCTTGAATCGGAGCTGAAAACGCAGGAAGCCCGTCTTGAGGTAGAGCGCCAGCTGGTCGGGGAGCTGATAGCCTGCCGTCAGGACATCAGTCGTCAGACAGATATTCACACCCTACAGCAACAGCTGGATTTTCTGCAGCAGGACGGTGCACTAATCCGGCCGGATGTGGATATCCGCATGGTTGCCAACGTGATTGCAGACTGGACGGGGGTACCACTCTCTTCACTGATGAAAGATGAACAGACCGAACTGCTGACACTCGAAAATGAAATCGGTAAACGTGTGGTCGGGCAGGACGTGGCGCTGACCGCCATCGCCCGGCGCCTGCGTGCGGCAAAAACGGGTCTCACTTCCGAGAACGGTCCGCAGGGCGTGTTCCTGCTGGTTGGCCCGAGTGGCGTCGGTAAGACCGAAACTGCACTGGCGCTGGCGGACGTGCTGTACGGCGGTGAGAAATCCCTCATCACCATCAACCTGTCCGAATACCAGGAGCCGCACACGGTGTCGCAGCTGAAAGGCTCGCCGCCGGGTTACGTGGGTTACGGTCAGGGCGGCATTCTCACCGAAGCGGTTCGCAAGCGCCCGTACAGTGTGGTGCTTCTCGATGAGGTGGAAAAGGCGCACCGCGACGTGATGAACCTGTTCTACCAGGTGTTCGACCGCGGCTTTATGCGCGACGGCGAAGGGCGCGAAATCGACTTTCGCAATACCGTCATCCTGATGACCTCGAATCTCGGTAGTGACCACCTGATGCAACTGCTCGATGAACAGCCGGAGGCCACCGAAGGCGACCTGCACGAGCTGCTGCGCCCGATATTACGCGACCACTTCCAGCCGGCGCTGCTGGCCCGTTTCCAGACCGTGATTTACCGCCCGCTGGCGGAAGCTGCCATGCGTACCATCGTGGAAATGAAACTGGCTCAGGTCAGCAGGCGTCTGAACCGTCACTACGGCCTGACCACGCAGATTGATGAGAGCCTCTACGACGCGCTGACCGCCGCCTGCCTGCTGCCGGATACCGGTGCGCGCAACGTCGACAGCCTGCTCAGCCAGCAAATTCTGCCGGTGCTGAGTCAACAACTGCTGACCCACATGGCTGCGAAGCAGAAACCACACTCCCTGACGTTCGGCTGGAATGATGAGGAAGGGATTGTACTGGCGTTTAATGAGGCGCACGGAGGCTGAAATGCAGATTTGCATGTTGGATTACGGCAACCTGTCGGCGGATGGCAAAACGGCGTACCTGAAATGCTACGGCATCGGGACGTTTGAAGTGCTGTCGGGGATTGAGCGCTATATTAATAACCCTGACTGTACCGACCATGAGAAGGCGGCTATTCCACCCGGTACATACTGGGTGACCGACAGGCCTGCCGGCAGCCTGTATAACCGCGTCAGGGCAGAGGCGATTGATGCGTGGCATGGTTACCGGGATCATCATTCTGAATGGTTTGCCCTGTTCAGTGATAAAACCAAAAAAGACTGCCTGAATGTGAATGGCCTCAACCGCACGGGCTTTCGTCTTCACCCCCTGAACAGCGATGGCACCGGCGTTTCCTGGGGCTGTATCACCCTGAGACGTTACAGCGATTTTCACCATCTGCGCCGCCTGTTGTTGAAGCGGGGGACCTTTCCGGTGCCAGGCGGGAACGGCCTGATGGCCTGGGCGCGTATCGATGTGCGCAGTACGCCTGATTTCAGTCAGTGCGAGGCAGAGGTCAGAGAAAAGGAAGACGCTGACAAGCGTCGTGCACAACAGGCCCTGAAGAAACGCACGGAGAGCGCAGAATGAAAATCCTGCTCGTACTGGTCCTGGCGTTGCTCGGGTCGTTCTTCCTTCCCGATGGCAGTCTTACCGATTTTGTCATCAACCACCTTCCGGTGCCGGGAGACGGCGAAGAGGGGATGGATAACCTTGCGATGACGGTCAACCTGATAAAAGCCCTGCTGAGCGGCGTCGGAGCATACCTCCTGCTGACCCTGCTCCACTGGCTGCGCAACCGTCTGAATAAATAGTCCGTTTTCTTCTTCTCTGACCGATACTGGCCCGCGCCAGCCCTGACGGAATAACCAAATACACAATGGAGTCAACGCCATGAGCCTGACGGATACCCTGAACACGATGGTGGCCACCGTCACCGGAAAAGCCCTGAATCGCTATCGCCTCGATATCCCTTCCTGCACGGCCGATATCGACGTGGAGGACTTCAGTGGTTCAGAAGCGATGAGCGAGCTTTACAGCTACACCATCAACTTCACCAGTGCCGACAAGAACATTGATGCCCGCCAGATGCTGAGCAAGCCGGCGACCCTGACCATGGGCGCGGGCAATTTGCGTTCCTTGACGGAGCGCAAGGTGGTTCACGGGGTGGTGACCCGTTTCGAGCGTACCGGTGGCTCCGCGGATGAAGCGCAGTACTGCATTGTGCTGGAACCGTTCCTGGCATTACTGGGGAATCAGTTCCGTACTCATCGCTTTTTCGTTAACAAGTCGGTGCCGGAAGTGGTTGCAGAGGTGCTCACGGAGCATGGCCTGAAAGGCTGGGAGTATGAATTTACCCTCAAAGCCGACTATCCGAAGCGTGAGCAGATTAACCAGTATCAGGAAAACGACCTCGCCTTCATTGAACGCTTGCTGGCGGAGGTGGGTATTTTTTATTTCTTCACCCTGCAGCCTGATACCCAGACCGAAGTGGTGCACTTTGCGGACAAGCAGAGCGCGTGGACGTTTGGTAAGAAACTACCGCTGAACAGCCCGTCAGGGGCGAATGACAATGCGGTCGACTCGGTGTGGGACGTGCACGTGTGGCACAACGTAGTGGAGCGCTCGGTCACCGCCAGCGATTACAACCACCGCGAAGCCCAGAACGTACTGACGTCCGTGCTGGCGGACATGACTCGCGGGGACGGGGAAGGGAACACCTACGGCGATGTGTACCATTATCGCCCGCGTCACCTTGAACGTGGCGACAAAATTAACCCCGCAGCGGAAACAGGTAACTTCTGGGCACGCCTGGAGCATGAACGCTACCTTTCCACCCAGACCACTGTAACTGGCAGCAGTACCGACCATACCCTGGGCCCGTCTCAGGTGTTGACTATCACCGAAACTGCTATCCCGCCGACGCTGCCGCGTGAAACCGAAAACGGTCTCGTCATCATCAGCGCCGGTTACTCTGCCAGCCGTCAGAGCGCGCTGAAGGTGGAATGGGCGGCTATGCCGTACTACGAGAACCGATGCTGGCGTCCAGCCGCGAAAAAGCGTCCGGTGGTCAGCGGCACCCTGATGGCGCGTGTGACCAGTGCCAAAGATAACGACATCTACGCCTGGCAGGATGCATCCGGCATGTACCGGGTGAAGTTTGATGCCGACCGCGACGACAAACGTCAGGGCATGGAAAGTATGCCGGTGCGCTTCGCCAAGCCTTACGGGGGAGACAAGTACGGCTTCCACTTCCCGCTGATACAGGGTACTGAAGTTGTCATTGCGTTCCATGAAGGCGATCCTGATCGTCCGTATATAGCTCACGCCTTGCATGACTCCCGTCACGTTGATCACGTCACTGAAGCCAACAGCACGCGTAACGTTATCCGCACAGCTGGCCTGAACAAACTGCGGATGGAGGACAAGCGCGGCGAAGAGCACATTAAGCTCAGTACCGAATACGGGGGTAAGACCCAACTGAATTTAGGGCACAACGTCAATGCTTCCAGGGTTCTTCGTGGTGAAGGGGCAGAGTTGCGCACTAACGACTGGGTCAGCGTTCGTGGTGGTAAGGGCATTCTGCTTACTGCAGATGCTCAGCCTGACGTCGGCAGTAAAATGCTTGAAATGGACAGGGCTGTAGAACAACTGGAGCAGGCACTCACGCTGGCAAGAAGCCTCCAGGCTGCTGCGAAAGGAGCGAAGGCAACTGTATCCGATATCGACAGCCAGAAGACACTTAATCGTTCACTGAGATATCTAAAAATGCCAGGAATGCTGGCCAGTGCACCTGCTGGTATAGGCATTCTCAGTCCTGAGGCTGTCCGGCTTGCTTCAGGCGGGGCAAGTATTGGTCTGATGTCCGGGAAAAACACGGATATCAGCACCGGGCAATCGTTCACTGTAGCGGCAAGCGAGGCTGTAAGTTTGTTTGCACAGGCTGCAGGAATGAAAATGTATGCCGGGGCAGGGAAGGTTGATATTCAGGCGCAGGCGGATGCCATGAATGTCTCGGCGCTACAGGACATCACCATCACCAGTGGTCAGGGAAGTGTAAAGGTGAATGCCAGCCAGGAGCTGGTTTTAAGTTGTGGGGGCGCTTATATAAAGCTTAGCGGCGGGAATATAGAACTGGGATGCCCGGGGAATATTTTACTGAAAGCCGCGAATGTCAATCAGACCGGACCTGCCAGTTTAGATACACCACCTGTGACTTTTCCTAAAGGGTACAGCGAAGGGTTTACCACAACGTCATCAGCCAGTGGGGCAGTCAAGCCCTTCACCACATATAAAATTACGACGGCTGAAGGGGACGTTTATGAGGGCATTTCTGGTGCAGATGGAAAGACATCTCCAATATTTACGTCTATGCCATCGCAGTTAAAAATTGAATATCCGCGAAATATTGCCGGTAGCCAGGAGGGCGAATAAATGACTACAGCTGTATCCTCACTCTGCCGTAAAAATCCCCATGCTCCATGTGACGAACAAATGCCTTACTGGGTCGAGTTTCAATTGGTTGATGAGCAGGGCGATCCGGTGGCAAACATGCCATGGACTGTGGAAAGTGCTCATCCTGACTCCGGCCCTGTTGATAACTTTACGCATTCTGGCCAAAGCGATGCGAATGGGCTTATTCGTATTGATATGCCGCATGGACTTGAACTGAGGTTGACGTTAGATGGTAATCAACTGACAAAGGAAATGGAAAAGCGCTCTCTTCGCGTTGGTAGGGATGCTATAAAAGATTCGATTGTTCGCCCAAAAGCAGAGGGAAATGGTTATGTATGGCACTACGCTGTCGTAGGTGAGTTATGCCATGGAAAACCTGATTTGCAGTTAAGAGATGGGGAGGAGTTGCCCTTATTTCATTTTCCAATCAGTAGTTCATTTCAGGGTGTTAAGGTCAGAACAAATGAGCTTGAAAAACGCCATGTGATCGAAATTTGCCCATTTAGAGCCTGGGAGTTAGTGCTCCATCACCAAAATGATTACTCTATGGCAAATGCCATTAATTTAGGGTTGGCCTCAGATTTAGCCTATGATGATATAGATACCATCACGAAGTATTTTATTAATAAATTCCAGGATCTATCGACGATACCATCCAGAAAAATTGGTCAATCAACTATTAATGCTTTAGTCGTTGATGTGCCGTATTCTGATAGATATTTTCTTCCAATAGATATCGATTCGACCAAAGCTGATGATCCTGAAGGGGATACTCAGCTTTATTATGTCTACAATAATAATAAAGTAGTCATTGCGTGGCGCGGAACTGCCAGCCTTACAGATGGGATAACTGATGCTTCTTTCAGGCCAGTAGAGTCCGATAGTTGCAGTATTAAATCTGAATGTACTTCATTAGTTCCTGCTGGGAAAGTACATACGGGATTTTGGGCTGGCTATACCTTAATTGAAAGAATTTTTGAAAATCAGATTAATGAACTTAGCAATAAAATCGAAGGTAGGGATTTGTTCATTTGTGGTCATAGCTTAGGAGGATCGCTGGCATTAATCCACTCGGCAAGGTTAAAGGAAAGCAAACCACTTCTTTATACTTATGGTATGCCAAGAACGTTCACTAAAAATGCTGTAGATGTATTATCAAGTATTACTCACTATCGGCATGTAAATGATCAAGACCCAGTACCATCAGTTCCACCTGAGGCCGATTTGGATAACCAGTTATATAAATTATGGGGCCCATTGGGAACAACACTTGGTTTTTTATGGTCCGTCGTTGAGCTTACAGCTTGGCAAATTGTAGAGTGGGGCGATTGTTTTTGGCATCATGGAAACACGGTCGCATTTTTAACCACAACTCAAAGCAGAAAATGGCAGCAGTGTAGTATTGAGCTTCCTTATCCGAGAAATTGCATGACCATTCAGGCAAGGCTTCCTGAAAAAGTTAAGCTTTATCTTGTACCTTCCCTAGCTCTTCAGGAAGCTAAACAATCCGGGCAAGATCAAAAGGATTTTAAAGCTACACTTACCAAGGAAGATCTTAAAGAATTTTTCCCTGAAGGTATGAATCCAAATAGAGGTATTCCAGCTAATGTTGGAAATCATCTCCTGACATCATATATGCCCTATATAAATAATAAATTACTAGGGTTAGCTTATGAAAAAGAGTTGAGCGATGGAAAGACCTTCACTGAGCATGCGGATAAAGTAGCTTCCTTTGAATTACAAATGGATCATTATTCAGGTGAGATTCCTAAGAATGAGTTTGACAGAAATAAAAAATTTCTTTCACTCGAGGGGTTACTAAAAAACTCGCTTAACTCAACCGTCTCAGCCGCATCCGGATCTGATGCTGTAAAAAGATTTGGCCATTATGGAGAAGAGGACATAGAAAATGTATAAGAGATTTAATTTATTCATCTTACTTCAGGCTGTTTTTTTGCTAAATGGATGTGCTCAGGCAACTGACAGAACATTATCACCGCCATCGGATACTGAATGGGTAGATGTGCAGATAAAAAATCCTTCACCGTATACAAAGCCTTTTCCTCTTGAAGTGTTGTACGTATCAACGACGTGCAAGCGTGAATTGATGAGTATGCGAGATGGTCAGCATTATGAGAAAGTGGGACTTAATCCAATAAAAATACCTCTTCAGGAAAAGAACTCATCCGGTGTATGGATTGCAAAAATAGCAAAAGATGGCGGCGGTAAGTGCAACTGGAAACTGAGTGAGTTCAATTTGGGTATTGAATATGTTGATGCTACCCACCTTGGGAAGGGTTTAGTTCTAGGAACAGCCGTTGGTGCTACAATTGCATTTGATGACAATGCAACAAAAAATGGTCTATTTAAAGTATTTGAAAACCCTGAACTTTTTTTATCTCCAGCGTACTATCCTTTGATACAAACCAATAAACGTATCAGCGCAAACGATATGTTGAATTTATTTGGTGAGAAGGATTTTATGCAAATAAAGATGGTTTCTCCTGCCCAAGCTATTCAGGTGATATTTAAACCAACTCTTGATGAATCTAAACTTGTTAAAATGATTGCTCCAAAAGAGCATAAGGTTGGAGCGTTTTATAAAATTATCTATCCGGATGGCTCGGTTGTGTCCGATGGAACAACTCACCCTGATGTAAATAAGTTAAAGGATTAATTTATGTGTAAGGGACTAAATAAATTATCCCTCTATACTTTAATGTTCTTTATTGTTGGTTGTGTCAGTGCAGATGAGCGAATATTATCGCCATCATCCGAGATTTCTGATTTTAATAAAATCAATGCGAAGTAACTGCTAATAAATATAGGTGTTTATTATGTCCAATGGCATCGTTTTGCTCGGTGATAAAACTTCTCACGGCGGAAAAGTGATCTCTGCCTCTTCCAATATTACTGTCGACGGAAAAAAAGCCGCATTAGTTGGTGATATGGTTAGTTGCCCGATAGAAGGGCATGGAACTAATCCTATCGTGGAAGGATCACCGCACCGGACATTTAATGGTCGCGCTGTTGTCGTCGATGGCTGCAAATGTCAGTGTGGTTGTACTGTAATTTCAAGTGCTCAGAACAGCACAGTAGGATAATCAATGGGCTGGGAAAGGACGAAAGCAACAACAATGGAGTTGCCTCGTGAGCCATCTTTTACGGGATGGCTGTTAGCAGGAGTTGTTGCCGCAGTTGTGGGGGTTTTGCTGTTTATCCTGCATGCGTCAGGCATGGTTAAGACACTAGCTGCATTCAATATCTGGTGGCTGGCATCCAGCCCGATTCTTGGCTGGTTTTTCCTGTTTTGTTTGCGGGGGTGGCTGTGGGGCAGAACAGTCAGCGAACATCAGTTTTTGCAGAAGGAAGCTGAATACGGGCAGCAACAGTGGGAAGCCTGGGCTGGGCGCTATCTGGCCGTACTTGGAAGCAGCATACTGCTACCTTCCGGAGTGACCTCTGACGCCATTGCTAAATCTGATGCTGCAGATGCGCCGCGATTTCTTTCACTGACCAGCCATTTTGATGCGAAATCAGCGAAGTCCACTTCCTTACTCGAACAGGGTCTGGCCAGTGTACAAAGCGCGATCGCTATGTTGCCTGCGATAGTGCCGTTCAATGTTACCATTGTGAGCGACTTGACTTCGCCGGACTTCGAGACCCGGTTTCGTGAATCATGGGGAAGAATTTACCCTGGTCGTGTGCTGACAGGTTCGGTTTCGTTTTGTAAAACTCTCTCTTTTGCCTGGATCGAAGAGCGCCTGAAAAATCCCGTTTTCGATATCGATCTGATCCTGATATTGCAGCATCAGGGTGCTGAACAGTATTCCGATGCACTCGCAGCGATGGTACTTACCAGCGATGATGTTGCTGAAAAATACCAGCTTTCACACTCTGCCCGCATATTGCGACCGATGCCGCTGGACATGACTAATTTCAGGGCTGATATAGGTTTGTTCCTCGAAACACAAACGATCGCCTGTCAGACGTCAAACGTGTTTTGTGATTACGGGCACTGGAATGGCTGGTTTGCTGATCTAATGACCGCGTCTCAATCGCATCTGACACCATGGGTGCCCCAGGAAATTGATGTACTGGAAAAATATAACGGAATTCCAGGGGGCGGGAGTGCGTGGCTTTTAGCCACATTACTGGCCGACATAGTGTTCGTCAGCAACAAACCTGTTTTAGGGTTGTTTACCTCAGGTGCTGATCGTTTTGTCAGTACTGTTACCTCAGGGAGTGGAAATAATGATGCCGGGTAGTACATGGAGCAGAGGGGGGCTTGTCGGCATAATAGCCTGCATCTCAGCGATTATAGTGGCCTTGATCCTGCATTTGGGGCCCTCGTATGGCCTTGATACCCGACTGAAGCAAGTGCTTGCATTTGTTGCCGTATGGATAGTATTGCTAATTGTTTTCTATACGCCGTTCATGTTCCGGTACATGCGGGAAAAGTATCACCGCTGGCGGGAGCAGAAGAACAATGCGTTGCCTTCTGATGAATCAAGAGTTGCCCTGACTCCGCCTCGCAATGTCACCGTTGATACCATCCGCCTCGCCATGCGCAACCTCTACGGTCGCCGCTGGGGCTGTAAAACGCGCATTCTGCTGATAACTGGCCCCGCCGCTGAAGTGGAGCAACTGACCCCAGGCCTGACGGGCCAGCTCTGGCAGGAAGACCGGGGCACGCTGTTGCTGTGGGGCGGCGACCTCAATACCCCAGCCGACAGTGCCTGGCTGACCGCGCTGCGTAAACTGCGCCATCGCCCGGCTGACGGACTGGTGTGGGTGACCTCGGCTTTTGACCAACTCTCAGTACCAGGGCTGGAGCAGCCGCCGCCGGTACCGTCAGAAAGCACCATGGATTCCCTGTCTCATGCCATCAGCAGCCGCATGGATGCGCTGGGCTGGAAGCTTCCGCTGTATGTCTGGTCCCTGCACCCGCGCGCCGGTAAACCGGAAGGTCGCATTACTCAGGCGACTGGCTGTCTGTTGCCTGCCGATTGTCGTACCGAAGCGCTGGCAGAGCAACTCTCCGCCCTGACGCCAGATCTGACTTCACAGGGTCTGCAGCAGACCTGCAGTGAGGTGAAACATAACTTCTTACTGACGCTTGCCGACCAGCTCATTCGTGAGCCACAGAGTGTGACCGCACCGCTGTCGGTGATGCTTAATCCGTACCGCCCGCTGCCGCTGGCGGGCATCGCGTTCAGCCAGCCTTCAGCTGGTACTGAGCGCAGCGTTCAGCACCACTGGGGCATGGATAAACGCTGGGATGTGCTGCCTGAATCTGTCCGGATGCTGCCTGTCGGACTGCGTCCGCGCAAACCGGGCATTCCATGGCGTAAAGTGTTTGCATCGGTTGTCGCCCTGGCGATGATGGGCTGGGCTGTGTGGATGGGCATCGCGTATGTCACCAACCGCAGCCAGATTGACGGTGCTAATGTACAGGCCGCACTTGCCGCCCGACAGAATCAGCCGCTGGAGCAGCGCCTGCATGCCCTGTCTGAACTGCAGAAAACCCTGGCTCGTTTGCAATACCGTTCAGAGCATGGCGTGCCGTGGTACGAGAAGGCCGGGCTGAGCCAGAACAACGCCCTGCTGGCGGCACTCTGGCCGCGTTATCAGGATAGCGCACTGCCGCTGTTGCGAGATGCATCTGCAAACCATCTGCAAAAACAGATTAATGCCTTTAATGCACTGCCGCCGGACAGCCCGCTGCGTGAGCAGATGGCAAAAACCACTTATGACCAGCTCAAGCTCTACCTGATGCTGGCCCGTCCGGAACATATGGATGCCGCCTGGTTCAGCTCTGCTTTGCTGAACGACTGGCCCAAGCGTAACGGTGTGAAAGACGGGGTCTGGCAGGGGATGGCTCCCTCTCTGTTGTCGTTCTGGGGCGCGCAACTGATTGCGCATCCGGAGTGGAAACTCCGTACTGATGAGGGCATGGTCAGCCAGGCGCGTTCCCTGCTGGTTCGCCTGATGGGCGTGCGTAACAGTGAATCTACCCTGTACCAGAAGATGCTCTCTCAGGTGGCGCACCTGTATGTCGATATGCGCCTCGAAGATATGACCGGGGATACCGATGCATCCCGTCTGTTCAGCACCACCGAAATTGTGCCGGGCATGTTTACCCGCCAGGCCTGGGAGCAGGCGGTACAGCCCGCCATTGAAAAAGTGGTGAAAGCTCGCCGGGACGAACTCGACTGGGTGCTCACGGACAGTAAGCGTCAGGTGAATAAACAGGATGAAACCTCACCGGAAGCGCTGAAGCAACGCCTGACGGAGCGTTACTTCGCCGACTTTGGTGGTGCCTGGCTGGAGTTTCTGAACAGTCTGCGCTGGAACCAGGCTGCGACGTTGTCGGACTCCATTGACCAGCTGACGCTGATGGCCGATGTGCGCCAGTCCCCTCTTGTGGCATTGATGAACACACTTAACATTCAGGGGCGCACCGGCCAGACCGGCGAGGCGATTTCTGACTCCCTGGTGAAATCCGCGAAGAACCTGCTGGGCGGTGACAACAAAGATGCCTTTGACCAGAGTGCCGGTGTTCACGGGCCGCTGGATGCGTCCTTTGGTCCGGTACTGGCCCTGATGGACAAGAGCCGCACCGGTGCGCAGGAACTGAGCCTGCAGTCGTACCTGACCCGCGTGACGCAGGTCCGTTTGCGCCTTCAGCAGGTGACCAACGCCGCCGACCCGCAGGCGATGACTCAGACCATTGCCCAGACGGTATTCCAGGGAAAAGCCGTGGATCTGACTGAAACCCGCGACTACGGAAGTCTCATTGCCGCCGGTCTGGGGCAGGAGTGGAGCGGCTTTGGGCGGACGGTGTTTGTGAATCCGATGGAGCAGGCCTGGCAGCAGGTGCTGACCCCGGCGGCCGACAGCCTCAATGTCCAGTGGCAGCAGGCAGTCGTGGCTGATTGGAACAGTGCTTTTGGAGGCCGTTATCCATTTAACAACTCCAGCAGCGATGTTTCTCTTCCGCTGCTCGCCAAATACCTCAACGCGGATTCCGGGCGTATCGCCCGGTTCCTGCAGACCCGCCTCAAAGGTGTGCTGCACAGAGAGGGCAACCACTGGGTACCTGACAGCATCAACTCGCAGGGCCTCGCCTTTAACCCGGCATTCCTCAACGCCATTAACACCCTGAGTCACATTTCGGATGTGGCCTTCACCGAAGGCAATGCTGGCATGAACTTCGAACTGCGCCCGGGCACAGCCGATGGGGTGATGCAGACCGACATGATTATCGACAGCCAGAAGCTGACTTATGTGAACCAGATGCCGGCGTGGAAGCGCTTCACCTGGCCTGCTGATACTGAAGCCCCGGGGGCCAACCTGAGCTGGATTAGCACGCAGGCCGGGACCCGTCAGTACGCCGATATTCCGGGTAGCTGGGGGCTGATTCGCATGCTCGATAAAGCCAGCGTAAAAGCATATCCGGGCGTGGGCAGCAGCTACAGCCTGAGCTGGAAGGCCCCGGACGGTCGCATGCTCAATTATACCCTGCGTACTGAAGCGGGTGAGGGGCCGCTGGCGCTGCTGAAGCTGCGTAACTTCCGCCTCCCGGAAACCATATTCAGCACGACCGGCGCTGCGGCATCAGGTCAGGTCGCCAGCGATGCAGAGGAGGTCTACTGATGAGTACGCTGAACACGTTACTGAGTGCCTGTCAGGCAGAAGAGGAACCATTACTTGTAGCAACCCGTGAGCGTGTGGCGCAGTGGGATAACTGGCTGCAGCCGCTGTCCGGACCCTCGCCCGCTGGCGAAGACCCAGGCTATGACGATGACTTCCAGCAGATGCGAGAAGAGGTCAATAAACTCTCCGGCGCGGATATCGAACTCATCTGTCGTCTGGCGGAGAAGCTGCTGACCACCACTGCCAAAGACATTCGCGTCGCGACGTACTACTGCTGGGCAAAGCTGCATCGTGAAGGCGAGCAGGGGCTGGCTGAGGGCCTTGAACTACTGACCGGACTACTGGAGCGCTTTGGTACACAGCTGCACCCGCAGCGTGACCGCAGCCGTAAGGCCGCGCTGGAATGGCTGGGCGGTTCGCGTATGACTGACAGCCTCTCTCTCTACCCGGAAGTCGTCAGGGAAAATGCGGAACGTACCACCGGTGCACTGCTGTTGTTAGCACATCTTACGGAGAAAGAAGCGGAAGAAACCCGCCCGGAGCTCAATGCGCTGTATGGCGCGCTAGAAAGCCGGTTGCAGAAAGGCGGGGGCGTGGATGCGGTGGTGCCACAGAATGTCTGCAGCGAACCGCAAAACCCGATCGGTCACAGCGATGCCCCGTCAATCGGGCGGATCACCTCCGGTCAGGATTTGCTGGCCCAGGCCCGCACCCTCACCGAATACCTGCGTGAACAGCCGGATGGCTGGCTGTCAGCTCACCATCTGATGAAAAGCCTGCGTCATGACACCCTGCGGGCCATTCCGGCACCGGATGCACAGGGGCGTACCCGTATCGAACCGCCAAGAGCAGACCAGCGTGCGTTGCTCAAGCGTTTGTATCTGCAGCAAAACTGGGCTGAGATGCTGGAAACGGCGGACAGCACCTTTTCCCGCGGTGCCAATCACCTGTGGCTGGATTTGCAGTGGTACATTCACCAGGCGCTGACGAAATCAGGTCAGGACACTCTGGCTGGCATCATTGCTGCCGACCTGAAAGGACTGCTGACCCGCCTGTCCGGGCTGGAGACGCTGGCGTTCAGTGACGGTACGCCGTTTGCGGACGAAGTGACGCTGAACTGGATCCAGCAGAGCGTGCTTGATACCACGGGCGGGTGGGGCAACGACACGCCATCAGTCCCGGTCACCGCCGGTAACGATGACATTCTGGCGCTGGAGCCGGAAGCCGTGGCACTGGCCGACAGTGAAGGCCTGGATGCCGCGCTGGGCTGGTTGCAGACCCGGCCGGGCATGACCACCGATCGTCAGAAGTGGCTGTTGCGCCTGCTGATGGGTCGCATTGCTGAGCAGTACGGAAAAAATGACTTGGCGGTGCATCTGTTTGCAGAGCTGGGTGAGCGTGCAAGAGAAGTGACCCTCAGTGAGTGGGAGCCAGAGCTGCTGTTTGAGGTACAGGCCCGCCATCTGAAACTCCTGCGCCTGAAAGCCGGTCGCAGCGAGGCTGACAAAGCACGCCTTACGCCGGTGATGGACCAGCTGCTGGCCGGACTGATAACCGTTGACCCTGCTCGCGCCGCCGTACTTTGCGGTTAGATCCACAGGAATATGAATAAATGGAAGATTTAACCCTGCGTTATTACGACGCAGAAATGCGCTACCTGCGTGAAGCCGCGAAAGAGTTCGCGCAAACCCACCCCGATCGGGCAGCAATGCTCGACCTGGATAAGGCTGGTACACCCGATCCGTATGTTGAACGTCTGCTTGAAGGGTTTGCCTTCTCAATGGGGAGGCTGCGCGAAAAAATTGACGACGACCTGCCGGAACTGACGGAAGGGCTGGTCAGCATGCTCTGGCCACACTACCTGCGCACCATTCCGTCCCTCTCGGTGGTGGCACTGACCCCGGCCCTGCATTCCATGAAAATGGCGGAAGTGGTGCCCGCGGGTCTTGAGATATATTCCCGTCCGGTAGGGCCGAAGAACACCGTCTGTCGCTACCGCACCACCCAGGATGTGATGCTCAATCCCCTGAGCGTTTCGGGCATTACCATGACCACTGAGCCCGACGGTCGTTCGCTGTTGCGGATGCGTTTTGCCTGCAGCAGCCAGGCAGACTGGTCCGGAGCTGACCTTAGCCGTCTGAGCCTGTATCTCGGGGCGGATGCCCCCGTCAGTAGCCAGCTGCATCTGATGCTGACCAAACGTCAGGCCGCACTCTATATACGTCTGCCTGGCCAGACCGACCGCATCCGGCTTGACGGATATTTCTCACCGGGCGGGTTTGCGGAGGAAGACGGGCTGTGGCCGAAGGGCGATACAGCCTTCAGTGGTTACCAGCTGCTACTGGAGTATTTCACCTTCCGTGACAAGTTTATGTTTGTCAACCTCAACGGCCTGGATGGCATTACACCGCCTGCCGGAGCGGAGTATTTCGACATTGAAGTCGTGTTCAGCACACCGTGGCCTTCAGAGCTGCCGGTCACCGATGACGCGGTTCGTCTGCACTGTGTGCCGGTGATTAACCTGTTCACACTGGAAGCTGACCCGCTCACCATTACCGGGCTTGAAAGTGAGTACCTGCTGCGCCCCAAACGTCTGCAGGACGGACACACCGAGATTTATTCGGTGGATTCGGTGACAGGCTCAAACCGGACCAGTGATGCAGAGTATGTGCCGTTCAGCAGCTTCAGGCACAAGGGCGGGATGATGCGCCGTCATGCACCACCCCGTTACTACCACACCCGTGTGAAGCGCAGCGTGACCGGGCTGTATGATACCTGGCTTATCCTTGGTGGGCACCAGTGGGAAGATGATCGCCTGTTTGAGCGAGAAGCTGTCTCGTTGCAAATCACAGGCACCAACGGTCAGTTACCACGCCGGGCATTACAGAGCACGCTGCTTGACCGCTGTGAGCAGGTGGTCAGTACACAACTTTCAGTACACAACCTCTGCAAACCAACGCTGCCAGTCTATCCGCCTTCCGAAGACCGTTTCCACTGGCGTGTTCTGAGCCACCTGGGATCTGGTTTCCTGAATATGATGAGTACCGCCGAAGTGCTGCGCGGCACGCTGGCCCTCTATAACTGGCAGGAAGATGAAATGAACACCCGGCGTCTGGAGGCGATTCAGCATGTGGAGCACCATCGCCTGCAACGTTTTGAACAGGGCTACCTGCTGCGGGGGCTGGATATCGAAGTAACCCTCGACAGCAGCGGCTTCACCGGCGAGGGCGATATTCACCTGTTCGGTGAAATGCTCAACCGACTCTTTGCGTTGTATGCCGATATGAACCAGTTCAACCAGCTCACCCTCATTGTTCAGCCAGAAGGAAAATGCATCCGGTGGAAAGAGAACCACAGTCCGCGCCTGCCCGGCTGATAGCGCAGCTGGGGGACCGGCTGCCATATATCAACTTTTACCGCTTCTGCCAGTTGCTGGAGCAGAGCCAGCCGGACAAACCGGATACGGGCAGTACCTGGCAGGTACGTCATGAACCGGTACGTTTTCGGCCACACCAGGGGATGGGCTTTCCGGCATCTGAAATCAAAGGGATTGAGCAGTCTGAGCATTCGCATCTGCCGCCGACGGTACGCATCACCTTTATGGGGCTCTACGGCGTGGAGTCCCCGCTGCCAACGCACTATATCGATGACATCACCCAGCGCCGGGAAGGGTATGAGGCCACCGCGGATTTCCTCGATATCTTCAACCACCGGCTGATTGCCCAGTATTACCGTATCTGGCGTAAATATTCATACCCGGCGACTTTCGAAGAAGGCGGTAAGGACAAAACCTCGCAGTATCTGCTGGGGCTGGCCGGGCTTGGCATTGACGGCTGCACGGACAGTATCGCGACCCCGGCTTCGCGCTTTCTGGCGCTGTTGCCGGTCATGTTATTGCCCGGACGTACCGCAGAAGGTATGGCCTCACTGGTGCGCCTGCTGGCACCCAACACGCTGGCGAAAATCTGGCACCATGACAAACGCCGTGTGCCGCTGAAGAAGCGACTGACCATGAGCGTCAGCCAGCCCGTCACCCTGACAAACCGACCGGTGATGGGCAGTTATGCCACCGACGTGAACAGCCAGGTGCTGATGCGCCTGACAACTTCTGACCCGGCTGAAGTACAGGGCTGGTTACCGGGCGGGGAGCTTCACTCGGATTTAATGGGGCTGCTGCATGTCTATCTTGGCTCCCGCCTCGATGTGCGTCTGCAGCTGTGTGTCGACCGTAGCCTGCTGCCGGACGCGACAATGAGCACTAAACCCGACGCCGGAGCAGTGCAACTGGGCCGTACCGCCGTGATGCGGCCGCTGAATGCGGCAAACACAGTCACGCACCCCAAAACTATAACCATCAATCTTGGCCGCTATGAGCGGGTACAGGAAAATATTCACCGCAGGGAGACCGATGAAGATGGCGATTACCGCTGGTAAATTTCCTCTGGCTGCGCTGGCCGTTGGTATCACTTTGATACTGGCGGGCTGTGGGCTGACGCAAAAAGTGACAGACGGCACCGTTGCTGTGACCAAATCGATATTTTATAAGCAGATAAAGACCCTGCATCTGGATATTCGGGCCCGCGAGGCCGTGAACAGCAATGACGGTGGTGTGCCGTTGTCGACGGTGGTGCGTATTTATCAGCTAAAGGACCGCAAGACCTTCGACAGCACGGACTACCCGTCCCTGTTTAAAGCCGACAGCCAGGCCATTAAAGCAGACCTGGTGGCAGAGAAAGATATCCGCCTGCAGCCGGGTGGCGCGGTGACGGTCGATATGCCGATGGAGGAAAATGCGCAGTACGTGGCGGTGGCCGGAATGTTTATGTCGCCGGACCAGGTGAACAACACCTGGCGCGTGGTACTGAGCCGCGATGACCTTCATCCAGATAAGGCTCGCGTCATTGAAGCGGGCAACAACCGCCTGACCCTGAAGGCGCTGAAAGATGAATGAAATTCCACGTCCGTCGCTGTATGAAACGCTCTTTGGCAACTTCACCGGTGGCCTCGACCTGCATCAGGTCAGTGAACAGAATCAGGTCATATTGTCGGTGCTGGATAACATGCAGCGTATCCTCAACTGTCGCGCCGGCACGCTGGCGCACCTGCCGGACTACGGTCTGCCGGATATGACTAAAATCCTGCAAGGCATGCCAGGAACCGCACATCAGTTGCTCAAAACATTCTCCGACGTGCTGCTCAAATATGAGCCGCGTCTGAAAAAAATTACTGTCGTCCTGCTGGAGCAGAACGTCCCCGGCGAGTTGCGTTATGCCATTGACGCTGAGCTGAAGGGCATTGGCCTCGTACGCTATGGCACCGAGTTTATGCCGGAGGGGCGAGTAATGTTACGCCATCTTAAGCAACAGCAGTATATCGATACTGCAACCCGTCAGTAAGGCCAGAGAGCATCATGTCAGTAAAATCACAGTTTCTCGATAAATTGCAGGACCGACAGTCTGCTCCGGCTTCATCTGTCAGTAAGAGTCAGGCCGATATAGCTGAGTTTTGCCTGCGAATGACGCAACTTAAGGAGCAGATGGACGTGTGGCTGGAAGGTACCGGACTGAATGTGGAGGCGTACAGTACATCCGTTACGGATCTGCTGGTGGAGAACGGGACTTTTGAGATTACCGCCCTCGTTCTGCGTATCGACGACCGGTCTGTAAAATTTGTGCCGGCGTTCCTTTATGGTCAGGGTGTGACCGGGTGCGTGGAGGTGAACTTCCATGATGGGAGGCATACGACTTCGCTGGGACGTTTATTCATGCGGTCAGGAATGGTGAACAACTGGACCTTTATTCCGCCTGGTGTTTTATCCAGCCCAGGGCAGGGTTTTGATGAGAGCACTTTTTTTGGTTTGATTCTGGCACTCCTTCCATAGTGCAACCGGAATGAGCAATAGTTTGTTTGCCTGTCAGCCATTGCATAATTACCTGGCGAAACAGTTAATGGCTGACGGAGAACAGAGCCACAAAATAACGAAATAAATTACGGATATGGAAATGAGAAAATTAATCTTTCTACTGGTCTCAGGAATTCTTTTTACGGCACAGGCTGATGCTGCGCGTGGAAGGCAGCCCTGCTCAGGTTCAAAAGGCGGTATAGCGCACTGCACATCGGATGGACCCTTTGTCTGTAATGACGGGAGTTTAAGTCAGTCGAAACGATTCTGTTCCGGGTATGGTTCCTCAGCAACCAGCAATCCGGTAAAACCGCCCACTTCCACCCGCAAAGCTAAGGCGAAAAAAGTGACAACTGCGAAAAAGCAGGAACCGCAACGTGTTGCAGAAAACGACGAACCGGTCAGTACCCAACCCCGACAGCCCACATGCGCTCCCCTCTATATGGCCAGTAAGCCCGGATACACCCATTTACCGATTTGCTCAGGGAATCAGTATTAATTTGATATGGAAAAGATTTTATTTCCATTATTCAGATTAAATCGTCAGGATAAAAATAAGAAAGGAAAGAAATAAAACATGGCACGAAGAAAAAAGGATGACAATGCAGCGGGTATTATTCTGGTTATTATTGGTGTCGTTGCCTGGGGTGTTTATGTTGCGGTAAGAGCATTAATCAATATTAATGAGCGATTTATTGAATCTGTGTCTAATCCGGTCGGAATAATCGGTCTGTTTTTAGGTTTACTGATAGCCGGTGCGTTGATAATACGAATTTTCATTTACCGGGGTTTCCGGAAGAAAACAACAGAACTCGAACAGGCCATGTTGGACCTGGCCCAGAAAGAGAAAGCCTTTGACGAAACGGTCAGGACTGAAGTGGCTCGCGGCCTGTATCAGGAAAAGAAAAAGCTTTCCGGTCAGTGGGATGACTTTCACAATGCCAGAAATAAAACCTCCCGGGCTCTGCAGCGTATTGTGGACTCCGCGTATAAATTCAAAGTCAAAACCCTGCTTTCGGGCACCACGGTAAATAACTGGCAAAGCAAGTACGACCAGCTCAGAAAAGAGAGAGACGCTTATGCTGCTATAAGCGAGAAAATCACCTTTCTGGAACTGGAAGATAATGCCGACTGGGAAGGCGTAAAACAGCAGTTTCTGGATAAGGTCGCCCTGCTTGAAAAAGCTCAGGAAGAAAAAGAATATCAGGCTGAGCTCAAGCGTCAGATGCGGGAAGAGAAACAGCGTCAGGATGAACTGGAGCAGCAGCAGCGCGAAGCGGAAGAGGAGGAGCAACGCCTTGCTGAGCAGCAGCGTTTACTGGAAGAAGCTCTGCTCGCCGCTGAAGGTGCGCACCGGGAAGAGCTGGAAAGACAGCGTCTGGAGCTGGAGCAGAAAATCCAGGACGTGCATCAACAGTATGAACGCGCCAAATCCATGGCCCAGCTCACGAAGCAGGGACACGTATATGTGATTTCGAATATTGGCTCCTTCGGTGAAAACGTATTTAAAATCGGTATGACCCGACGACTGGAGCCTATGGAGCGCGTGAAAGAACTGAGCGGAGCAGCCGTGCCGTTTGATTTTGACGTCCATGCCATGATTTCCTGCGATGACGCCCCTGCGCTTGAAAAGACACTGCATGATCATCTGGAAAGCTACCGGATTAACCGAATCAACCTGCGGAAGGAGTTTTTCCGGGTTGAACTCAGTAAAATTATCGATGAGGTTGAGCGTCATCATGGCCAGGTTGAATATATCGCCGACCCGGTGGCGTTACAGTATCTGCAGAGTCTCGAATATGCAGAAAGCGAAGCCGCATAAGCCTTAATCATCCTTATTCCCGGACACGTCAGAATGGACAACTGGTCATGAATGACATTACCCAACGTAAGATTAAAACCGGCGGTGACCCGCGCTCGCTATCTGATTATGCCGCCTTGCGTGATGAGCTGAGTAAGCTGACGCATCCGGCTCGCCCGGATGTGAACTGGCGTTATGCGGAAAAACTATGTCTCTCACTGTTCGAGCAGAACGGTGTGGAATTGCAAACAGCAGCCTGGTATACGCTTGCGCGTACGCAGCTGGCCGGCTTATTCGGGCTCAATGAAGGGCTGACGATACTCGAGGCCCTGATAAACCATCAGTGGGGGGCACTGTGGCCTCAGCCAGTCCATGCACGCATGGAAATCCTCAGCAGTCTGAGTCAGCGCCTGCAGCAACGGATGCGCTCGCTTCCGCTGAATTACAGCGACCTCAGCCAGCTGTACCGGGCGGAGCAACTGCTTACGGGTCTGGGAGAAGTACTGCAGCGCCTGGAGCTAAAACATCTGAGCCAGCTCGATACGCTGCGTACCCTGATGCACAACAGTGCTGTCCGGCTGGAAAACAGCGATAGTACCGGGTCGAACGTTCAGCCTGGTATTGTGATGCCTGCCACCGTGATGAATGCTGCGACAGCATCCACGAGAGACTTTGCTGGTGGACCGGATGAAGATACGCCAGAGAGTGCAGTGAAGTGGGTTTACGTTGCGCAACCGGAACCGCAGTCGAATGTGGAAGTGCTGTCGACAATGCCTGCTCCGGTTTATTAGACGTCAACTAGTTTTGCCGACTGGCGCCAACT
>NZ_JAEPBH010000034.1 GCF_016632365.1 Tenebrionibacter intestinalis
ATCTGAAAAACCTCCGGCTATGCCGGAGGATATTTATTTGCGTCCGTAGCAGGTAAGCCTTAATGCAGGGAAAAAAACGCTTCCATAATGAAAAATAATGATTATTATTCTCATTTGTGGCTGTGTAGTAGTACTGTTCCACATTACTGCCAGTATCCAGTGTAAAATGGCCTTAACCTTCTTGTGCTGAAAGGGATTAACTATGGTATTACGTTCTTTATCCACAACATTCAGACCCGGCGCGTTACTTATGGGCGCACTCCTTCTGTCCTGCGCTGCGAAGGCTGTCGCAGCGCAGGAAATGTTGCGCCAGCCGGTTGGTAAAGGCGCTTATGAGATGGTGCTCAACCCGGTAGAGCCCGGCTTGTTTGTTGCAACATCGCAGAGCCGTTCACTGGATAAGGGCGGCGTGGTTTATCGCCTCGATCCTCAAACCCTGGCCGTTACCCGGATAATCCATAATGACCTCAAGCCATTTGGGGCAGCCGTTAACCGCAAAACCGGCGTGCTCTATTTTGGTAATACAACCAGCAGCGCGGTAACCGCGATTGATGCAAAAACCGGCGATGTGACGGGGCGTCTGATACTGGACGCACGCAAACGCAGCAAAGATGTGCGCCCGCTGGCGCCGCGCGAACTGGTGGTGGATGAGAACACTAACACGCTCTACATCGGCGGGCTGGGCGAGTCGAGCGTGCTTTGGGTGGTTGATGGCGAGACACTGACGCTGCGTGCCACGCTTACCGGCCTTGGCAAAATGAATACCGGGCTTGCCATCGACAGCGACATAAACCGCCTGTACACCACTAATGCAGACGGTGAATTCATCACCATCGACACCGCCAGCAATAGCGTACTGTCGCGTAAAAAATTGTTTCACGACGATGCGCAGCGCATGTTGTTGAATATCAGCCTGGATAAAGCCGGGCGCCGCGCATTTATCACAGACTCGCAGAACGCGGCGCTGCTGGTCGTGGATACCCGCAATGGCGATATTATTAAAAAGGTGGATGTCCCGGCATCGCTGGCCGTATTATTCAACCCGGTACGTAATGAAGTGTACGTTACGCACCGCCAGGCAGGCAGCGTCAGCGTAATTGACGCCAAAACGTATACGGTAACCAAAACCTTTCAAACGCCGACTCATCCGAACAGCCTTTTGCTGTCGGCAGACGGCCAGACGCTGTATGTGAGCGTGAAGCAGGCCTCAAGCCGCCAGAAAGAGGCCGCTGAGCCGGATGATATTGTGCGCATCGCGCTCCAGTAACACCGCAGCGCAGGCGCAGTTGGCGCCTGCGCTTCTCCTTTACCAACCGCGGCGCGACAGCGCGGCCAGTACAGTCCTTTCTGATACTTCCAGATATACCGACAGCGCCTGTACTGCCTGCTCATTCTGCCCGGCGGTAAGCAGGGCGAGAATGGCGCCGTTTTTCTCTACGTAGGGCGCATGCAGAAGCCTGGCATCATTAAGCTGGCTAAACGCCAGCCGCAGCTCGGCGGAGATATTGCGATAGAGACGGTTTAGCCTTTCGCTGTCGGCCAGATCGACAATCGCGCTGTGAAACTGCATATTTGCCGTACCAACGCCGGTCCAGTCCTGTGCGGCGCTCCGTTCCCGCCCCAGAGACACCGCTGCCGCCATCTTTTCCATAGCGGGGTGCAATGGCCAGGCGTTACGCAACGCGCTGCACTCAACCAGGCGGCGCAGGCGGTAAATATCCACAATGGCGGCCATATCCGGGCGGGCTACGCATACCCCGCGATTAGGTTCATAGCGTAACAGTCCCTGCTGGGTTAGCAGGCGAAATACTTCGCGTAACGTATTGCGTGAAATGGCAAGCTGTTTGCTTAACGCCGTTTCTGAAAGGCGGCTGCCCGCAGCCAGTTCGCCACCAACAATTTTCTGACGAATTATCTCCGCCGTTTTTTCATGCAGTAGCGTCGGCTCCACTTTTTTCACAATCTTCACGCTCCGTTTATGCCAGGCGGTAATAGTTACATACGCCTGTACGCCCGGCAATCGCCATCATCATGCACCATAATGGTGATACGGACTGTGCGCTTGCACTACTTCAGTGCGTTGAGCATACGGTTGTATGTAAGAGCGATCGGTTTCGTGCTTTTCTGATTCACTGAGTTGCGCAGGTTGCCAACTGCGATGGGTCGATATAGGTTATTGTTCAACAATAAAATATGATTATTTAAAAATAACACTTTTTAACACAACGATGGCCCGCATATTGCTAAGGCATATGCGGATAAAACAACAACAGGAGAGACGTCCATGTCTGCTCAGGAAGCTAAAAACAAAAAATCGTTTATCAATCCGCGCCGCTCGTCGCTGATTGCGGCGATTTTTTTAATGGCGACGTCGGCCATTGGGCCAGGGTTCATTACTCAGACGGCCACTTTTACCGCCACTATGGGCGCTGCGTTTGCATTCGGTATCCTGGCTTCAATCGTTATTGATTACTTTGTGCAGCAAAACATCTGGCGTGTGGTAACGCTAACGCGTATGCGCGCCGCTGAGCTTGCCAACACGGCGCTGCCCGGCAGCGGCTATCTGCTGGCGGTGCTGGTTATCTTCGGCGGGCTGGTATTCAACATTGGCAATATTGCCGGCGCCGGGCTGGGTCTTAATGCGCTGCTTGGCCTTGATCCTAAATGGGGCGGGCTGCTGAGCGCGCTGCTGGCGATTTATATTTTCTCCTCGCGACGGGCGGGCGTGGCTATCGATCGCATGATGATTGTGCTTGGGCTGATTATGATTGGCCTGACGCTGTATGTCGCTATTGTCTCCCAGCCGCCGCTGGGTGAAGCGCTGCGCCAGAGCGTGCTGCCTGACGAGATTAACTTCGCCACCATTACCACCATTGTGGGCGGTACCGTTGGCGGTTATATCAGCTACGCTGGCGCGCACCGCCTGCTGGATAAAGGCGCCGTGGGGCCGGATCATATTCATGAGGTTTCATCAGCGGCCACCAAGGGGATTCTGGTTGTGGGCGTTATGCGCTATATCCTGTTTCTGGCCATTTTCGGCGTAGTGGCCAGCGGCGCGTCTATTGATCTGTCTGCCCATAATGCTAACCCTGCATCGCAGGCGTTTCAGTATGCCGCCGGTGAATTTGGCCTGCGTATTTTTGGCTTTATTCTCTGGGCTGCGGCTATCACCAGCGTAATTGGCGCGGCTTATACCTCGGTATCGTTCATGACGGTGTTTCGTCCGACATTGACTGAGCGCCAGCGCAGCATCGCCACCGTTGTGTTTATTGCCGTATCGTTAGTCATTTACCTGCTGATGGGAACTGCGCCTGCGGCGCTGCTGGTGTTTGCAGGCGGTTTTAACGGCCTGGTGCTGCCGGTCGGTATGAGCCTGTTCCTGTACGTCGGCTGGCGGCGCGCCGATCTGATGCCCGGATACCATTATCCCCGCTGGTTATTGTGGAGCGGGCTGGTTATCTGTCTGCTTACCTGGTATATGGGGGCCATGTCGGTGAGCGCGATTTTCAATTTCCTGAAAGTGGTGTGAGGCGTGAATGAAACAGATTGATTTAAACAGCGATCTGGGCGAAAGCTACGGTTCATGGCGTATGGGCGATGACGCCGCAATCCTGCCTGTGGTTAGCAGTGCGAACGTCGCCTGCGGTTTTCACGCAGGCGATCCTGCCGGTATTCTGGCCACTCTCAACGCTGCGCGGGAAAATGGCGTTGTAGCGGGCGCGCATGTCGCTTATCCGGATCTGGTTGGTTTCGGGCGCCGTAATATGGATATCGCCAGTGACGAACTGACCGCCGACGTTATCTACCAGATTGGCGCGCTTCAGGCGCTGGCGCGGGCGGCGGGCACCGAAGTGCGCTATGTCAAACCTCACGGCGCGCTGTACAACACCATTGCCCACGATAAACGCCAGGCGCTGGCGGTGATTCACGCCATTAAGGCCGTAGATGCCGCGCTCCCGCTGGTTGTGTTGGCCGGTTCCCCGCTGGCGACGTTTGCGCGTGAGCAGGGGTTAAAAGTTATTGCGGAAGCCTTTGCCGACCGCGCCTATCACGCCGATGGCACGCTGGTATCGCGTCGCGAAGCCGCCTCGGTGCTGCACGATCCGCAGCAGGTGGCTTTGCGCATGTTGCAACTTATCACCGAAGGTGGCCTGATCTCTATTGAAGGAAAATTTACCCCCATCGCGGCCGACTCCATCTGCGTACACGGCGACAGCCCCGGCGCGATTGATATGGCGCGCCAGCTTCGTGCGCTGCTGGAACATAACGGCATTATTATACGCGCTTTTGCCGCCAGGGAGGGCGAATGAACCCCTTTATCAAGGCCAGCGCCGCAGCCCTGGAGGCTGCCCGTCAGGCGCGTGCGCGTATTCGCAGCGGCTATAACAAACCTACCGCCGGTATGGCGCCGGGTATGACGCAATGCAACATGATTTCGCTGCCGCGCGACTGGGCATTTGATTTTCTACTTTATGCGCAACGTAACCCGAAAAGCTGCCCGGTGCTGGACGTCATTGAGGCCGGAGGATTTCATACCGCGCTGGCGCAGGAGGCCGATCTGCGCGTCGATATCCCGCGTTATCGCGTATGGGAGCGGGGGCAACTGGTGGATGAAACGACGAATGCCAGCGCGCTCTGGGCGAAGCATCCGGATCTGGTGACATTCCTTATTGGCTGTAGTTTCACTTTTGAAACACCGCTGCGCGAAGCTGGCATTGAGATTCGCCATATCACCGATGGGTGCAATGTGCCAATGTACAGAACGCATCAACAGTGCCGCCCGGCAGGGCGGTTACAGGGCGAACTGGTCGTCTCTATGCGGCCCATTGCTGCTGAACGCGTGACGGATGCCGTGATCATTAGCGGGCGCTTTCCTGCGGTACATGGCGCGCCGGTACACGTGGGCGATCCGGCACGGTTGGGAATACGCGATATTATGCAGCCAGACTTTGGCGATCCGGTACGCATTGAACCGGGCGAAATACCGGTGTTCTGGGCCTGTGGCGTAACGCCGCAGGCAGCGGTAATGCGCTCTGGCGTGCCGTTCGCTCTCAGCCATGCGCCGGGATATATGTTCATTACCGATGTGCCAGACAGTGCCTGGCAGGAAGGCTAAGTGCGTTTTACACCGGCGGATAGCCGGGCAGCGGCTTTGGCATGTAGCGCCATGCAGCGCTCGCCCCTGAATCGGGCGAGCACGCAGGCGGCTGAAATGATTCAATAAGCAGGTTTGTGCATCAGCCGCTGATTATCAGCGCTGTTGGCGCGAGCGGTAAGGTTGACGTGCGCACTGAAGGTGACGTTGTCACATTTGACGTTCTTCCCGCCCGTGTAGCGACAGGTTCACTTACGATGCGCTGATGCGCCTCGCGTCACCGCCGTGGCAGGTTCCTGCCGGCACTGTTTCTTAAGTCAGGCCGCCTGGCGGCGGTATCCGGGCGCTGGCGCTGTGGTTGATTATCATCTGGATTTCGCCGGGCAAATTCCGCCTGGCGCCGTTATTCGCTTGCGGGTCATTGCGTCGTTTCGCGAAATTATGTGCTGACAGCGGCAAAGTAAGAAAGCGGTTTTCTCTTTGTTATCCCGCTAAGGGAACCTGCGGGGTTCCCTTTTTAGCGCAGCCGGTTAAGAGCAGTGTTTATTGCTCAGTCAGCTCCAGATCGGCAATCACCGGCAGATGGTCGCTTGCCGCAGACCAGTTAAATTCCGGCGAGTTAGCAGGGATGGTTAAATTTTTCACATTCCACTTTTGTCCCTTAAAGGTAAAAATGTGGTCAATATCAATGGCAGGATTCACCGCAGGCCAACTGCGCGTATCGGTTCCCTGCTTCGCCACTTCATTAAAGAAATAGCGTATTTCCTTTAGCGGTTGCTCATCACGCGTTGAGTTAAAATCCCCCGCAAGGATTTTTATGGACGAGGCGATATCTTTAAAATCAGAGCCTGCATCGCCAATGCTGAGATCGAGCAGATAGCGAGCCTGCCCTGTGCGAACAGTAGGATCTTTTTGCCAGTCGAGATGCGTTACCATGATTATCGGCGCGGAATCGAATCCGGGAACGTCTACCTGCGCCAACAGGACGACGCGCTGCTCGGCATCACCGGACGGTAATTTCACTACCTGAGAATGCAAAATTTTATATTTTGACAACAGCCCCAGGCCGTATTCGCCACCATCAAAATCCAGCGCCTTACCAAACGCATAATGCATTTTATTGGCTTCTGCGAGAGTTTTTAACTGATCGATTTTTTGGCTACGCTGAGTTTTATTATCCACCTCAGGAACGGCGATAATATCGGCATTAATACGCTTAATGGCGGAATTAAGCGCGGTGAAATCAGCGACGTTATCCGCGGCTTCGTTTTTGCCAATATTGTAGGTGGCGATTCGCAGATGCGGCTTTCCCTTTGCATACGTTTTACTGGCAACTCCGCCTTTTTGCACCGCAAGTATTTCATTACCCCCCAGCGTTTCGCTGGCCTGCGTATTGATAGCCATACAGCCGAGCGCAACGGCGGCAACGGTAGCGATTTTTTTCATAGTTACGTCTTCCCCTGGTTAAAAGCTGATGCGCGCTAAGAGTACAGATAGAAGATGCGTATTATTGTGATATTCAGCACAAACTTTTGACGTAATGAAAATTAAGTACCCTGGTTGACCTGCGTTACGGATACAGGAGCGCGCATCCAACGCATATGGTGTTAACGATGACGTCGTAGAATAAATAAGCGGCGGCAAACCCGTTAAATAAAACCATGTAAATGCTATATCTCTTTGGTTTTTAATAACTATATGAGAAAGTTATACTTTCTGAATTTTGCTAAAATCAAAGCAGACCTCCCTTTGAATTCAGCAGTACGCCTTGGGGATCTCGCTTGTGCATGTTACATAAGCGGATGCGTGCTGTTCCAGTGAAAGGAAATCACAGCGCTTCCTGTTTCTTTGTCGTCACGCAGGCAGCGCCCGTTGTCGCGCCAATATGCCGCGCAAACCCGGCTACAGGCGCAGGAAAGAACAGTCAGATGAGCCTTATCCCGTGCCGGGCGGCGGAGGCAGGCGGAGGCAGTATGACGCTATAAAAAACGCGCCGGGAAAGCGCGTTTTTTAATAACATTAGCGCATTATGTCACCTTTTCCGGCGCGGTACTGGCAACGGCATGTACGCGTTTACGCACTCCAAACCAGCCGAGAATAAGCATCACTGCCAGTACAGGAATAGCGGCGATAGTGTAGGTGCCGTTTGGGTAATCAAACGCCATCAGCACCAGTACCGCCAGCAGGAACAGCAGCGTTAGCCAGGAAGTAAACGGCGCGCCGGGAAGCTTAAAGCTTACGTCGGCACAATTGCCTTTTTTAATTTCCTGACGAAGGCGCAGTTGGCAAAGAATGATAAACGCCCAGGCTGTAATAATGCCCAGCGCAGCAACGTTAAGCACAATCTCAAACACATGCGTCGGCACCAGATAATTAAGAAACACGCCAATGACATAAATGCCGATAGTCGCCAGTATTCCGGCATAGGGGACGTGGTTGCTGCTCATTTTTGACATAAACGCCGGCGCTGAACCGCCCATCGACATTGAGCGCAGAATACGGCCGGTGGAATAAAGGCCGGAATTGAGGCTTGAGAGCGCAGCCGTCAGTACAACAATATTCATAATACTGCCTACGTAAGGCACGCCCAGCTTTGAAAAGAAGGTCACAAACGGGCTTTGCCCTGGCTGATAGGCGTTCCACGGCAGTAACAGCACCAACAACAGCACCGATCCCACATAGAACAGGCCGATACGCCAGATAACGCTGTTAATAGCCTTCGGTACGTTTTTGTGCGGATCTTTGCATTCTCCGGCAGCCGTGCCGACTAACTCAATAGAGGCAAAGGCAAACACCACGCCCTGAATCAGCACCAGCGCGGGCAGCAGGCCGTGCGGAAAAATGCCGCCGTTATCCGTAATCAAATGCAGGCCCGTCGCCTGCCCGTCAATAGTTTTACCTGTGCCGAGAAATACCACCCCCACGACCAGGAAGATGACAATGGCGAGCACTTTTATTAGCGCGAACCAAAACTCCATTTCGGCAAACCATTTTACGCCAATCATATTCATCGTGCCGACAATCACCAATGCGCCAAGGGCAAATACCCACTGGGGAACGTCGCCAAATGCGCCCCAGTAATGCATATAGAGCGCCACGGCGGTGATGTCCACAATGCCGGTCATCGCCCAGTTGACAAAATACATCCAGCCTGCCACGTAAGAAGCCTTTTCTCCCATAAATTCACGGGCGTAAGAGACAAAACTGCCGCTGGAAGGGCGGTGCAATACCAGTTCGCCGAGCGCGCGCAGAATAAAAAACGAAAAAATACCGCAAACCAGATAAATTAATGCCAGCGCCGGGCCTGCGGCCTGCAGGCGCGCCCCGGCGCCAAGAAAAAGGCCGGTACCAATCGCGCCGCCAATCGCGATCATCTGCACGTGGCGGTTGCCCATTGCCCGGGTGTAGCCTGAATCGTGGGCATTTAGCCAGCGACGCTTTGCATCGTTATGCCCGCCTGCTATGTCTTTTTTTGTTTTCATGGTGTTTCCTTGAGTTCCTGTCCGAACCGGTAGCGTTACGGCGCATTCCCGTACAAACGATTGCTTTTCACGGTAAAGCACGTTGGCAAACGGTATCGCCCCCGGGATTTTGTTTTGCTGTGAGGAAAAAACTGGCGTTGAATCCTACCCGTAAACGGCATCCGACGCAAAATCTGCCGCAGCAGATCCGACATAAATAGCGATATCCCGCGCAAAATTACGGTAAAGATCAGTTTAATAAACTACCTTTATGTTATTTTATAGTTTAATAATGCGAAAAAAGGGCGGCAAAACAGGATAACAGGAAAAATCATAATGCTTATGCCAGGGCTGCGGCCCTGGCAGACGCGCTATAACCGCGTAATGACGCTTTCACGCGGCAGGCGCGACTTGGGCAGGCGCGCATTAAAATCTTCCTCGCTGCGATGGCCGATTGTCGCGACTACAACGCTTTGCAGGCCCTGCTCGTGTAGGTTCAGTAGCTCATCCATCGCCTGCGGCGTAAAGCCTTCAACAGGGGTTGCGCCAAGTCCCATACTGGCTGCGCCGAGCAGCAGGAACCCCAGAGACAGATAGGCCTGGCGCGCCATCCAGTTGCGCTGCTGTTCCAAAGAACCGCTGTTAAGTTTGACGAAATAGCGGCGGCCTGCATCCTGCCCGGCTTTTGCCTCTTCGCTGCTAAAGCGGCCATCCTGCTGCTCTTTTGCTAACAGCGCATGCAGATGATCTTCGCTCATCTCCGTGCGGATAGTGAACACCACCACCATTGCGGCGTTTTGCACTTTAGCGACATTAGCTTCGTTAAATGCCGGCAGTATACGCGCCTTCGCTTCGGCGCTTTCTATGACAAAAAAGTGCCAGGGCTGCGAATTTACTGACGACGGACTAAGATGCAACAGTTCCAGAAGCTGCTCGCGTTGCTCATCCGTTAATCCCCGGCCAGGGGTGTAGGCCTTGCTGGTGTAACGTGAGCGAATAATCCTGGTAATATCCATAAACGTCCTCTTAACGCGTTAAAAAGTAAAATGTAAAAGTTTTTATGGCGCATTGTTTCCCGATCTGTGCCGCATAATCCATTCAATATCCCATTCTTCAATAGGCGTTGCCAGCGGTAAAAGCAGGGGGCGGGAGATAAGGAGCGCACCATAGCCAGCCGGCGCGCTTTTGCGGCTAAAGGCGCTTTGCGGCCAGCATAAAAATCGTGATGTAATGTTTTTGTCGCCGCTCGAAATACTGTGAATCCTCGGACCAGGGCGCAGGTTTGTTAACGTAAGGCTTGTCTTCTCCAGAACTACGCGTCAGGCGCCAGGCCTGCGGCATCTCTGCTGGCGTATTTGGGAATGGTGGATTTAACGCGTGGCGTCATGGGTTCCTTACCGGGAGATGTCGCACGTATTCTGACATAGCAAGGAAGAGATTAACTTATTAAACATACGCCTGCTCCAAACAGAGCGAAACGATAAAATTTACGCGCTATGATCGCTGCCACATTTTTGTGTATTCCATATGACAGGTTTCGGTGGAAGTGCTAACCCTTTTTAGAGTGAGGAATGTTAAACACAAGGAGCGATATGATGTTTCCTGAATACCGTCAATTGATCACTGTACTGAAAGAAAGCAATCCACGTTTCCGCTCGCTGTTTGAAAAGCATAACCAGTTGGATCACGATATTGCCCAGCTTGAGCATCCGGACGGGCGCGGATATTGCGATAAAGTGGCAACCATGAAAAAGGAAAAACTCAAATTAAAGGAAACGCTCTGGGAAATGTTAAAAGAGGCGGATAACGCCGCATCGTAATACGGTTAAATATCTGTTCTCTTCACAGGCCCGCGCGTTTGCGGGCTTTTTGTTGCCGCCTGCTATGCTGGCGCAATTTAAAACCAGTAATACATAAATTTTTACAGCATAAATAGAGCTCTTATTGCTATTCAGAGAAGCCGATAAGCGCAACCATCAGATTATAAGGGGGAAATTTCACTATATTATTCATCTGCTTCTGTGGCGTTGCCTGCAACCTGAAAACGCAGACGCAGGAGGTGGCCAGCGCCGTGTACAGCGGCGGGCTGGGATTCACGGTGGGCAGGGCCAGCCAGAAAACCACGCAGACGGACGACAGCAACGTGAAAAAGGGCAGTCTGGCGCTCTTTGCGGGAAACCTGCTCAACGTGCACGGCAGCAAACTGTTTNCGCTCTTTGCGGGAAACCTGCTCAACGTGCACGGCAGCAAACTGTTTGCCGGTAAGGATATGGCGCTTGCCGGCAGCGACGTGAACATCACCGCAGCCGAAAACAGCCACAGCACGCAGATAGTATCTGAGCAGCAACGCTGCGGCCTGACGCTGGCGCTCTCTGGCATGGCGGGCAGCGCGCTGAACGGGGTTGCCCGCGCGAAGGCGGCAGCGGGCGCTGCGCTGAAAACGGCGGGGATGCGCGGCTGACGGCCGTTTACGGTGCGACACCGCCCTGAAGGGAGCCGAACTGGAAGGCAACCGCGTGACAAGCGCGGCAGCAGAGCCGCCCGGCGAGGCATAATTATAAAAGTACGCCAAACTTGTTTGATATTGTGTTGCGTTTGCGCGCATTGCCTGAGTTGCTGGCGCGCAACGGATATTATGGTGGACTAATCATGGAATTTAGTCTGAGTGACTATCTGACCCGTATCGGCTGGCCGCATGCTGTACCGCAGCCTGGTGTATCGACGTTGCGTGAACTGCATTTACGCCACGCCTGCGCTATTCCATTTGAAAACCTTGACGTGTTGCTCGGCAGAACGGTGCATATCGATCAAACAGCGCTGTTTGCCAAACTGGTGCATGCCAGGCGCGGCGGCTGGTGCTATGAGCAAAATGGCCTGTTTCAGCAGGCGCTTGAGGCGCTGGGATTTGAGGTGGAAAGCCTGGCGGCACGGGTTGTGATGGCCGGGCCAGCCACAATGCCGCCACGCACGCATCGCATGCTGTGCGTCACGTTTGCCGCAGAACGCTGGCTTGCCGATGTCGGCTTTGGCGGCGCCAGTCTCAGCACCCCAATACGTCTTTGCGCCGGGCAGGAGCAGCGCACGGCGCATGGATTGTACCGGCTGGATAACACGCCGGAAGGTTGGTTGCTTTTGGCGCACCAACACAACGCCTGGCAGCGCCTCTACCTGTTTGATGAATCACGCGCGTACTTCAGCGACTATTTAATGGCTAACCATTTTGTTTCAACCTGGCCGGATTCCCACTTTCTCCGCCACCTGATGGTTAGCCGCTGGTTAACGGATGGCGGCCAGTTGCGCCTGTTAAATTGCCGCCTGACTCGCCGCGCGCCGGACGGTAGTGAAGCCGAACAAACGCTAACGCCAGAGCAGGTCTTTCGGAGTCTGAAGCAGGATTTTGGTCTGTGCCTTGACCATGCGCAGTACGGCATTCGCCTTCAGGAGCTACAAAGCGTGCTAAAGCGCTGTGGGTAATCTGACACAATCAACGGGGATGTATTATCTTTAAAATTACCCGTTCTGCTTAAGCGGTGAGACATGCAAATGAACAGATTCAGGTATTTCGATTTTAACGGCGCTACGCCGCTACTGTTACTTATAGCAAGACTGGCTCTGGTTGCGTTGTACTTTATTTTTGGACTGCCGAAGCTCATTAACTTCAGCGGCACGGTACAATACATGACGATGCTCAGCGCTCCGCTTCCGGTGCTGGCCGCTGCCATTTCGGTCCTGGCGGAAGTATTAGGCGCAGTGCTCATCGCCATCGGTTTTTTTACCCGTCCGATTGCGTTGATTCTGGCGCTATACACCATTGGCACTGCACTGATAGGGCATACGTACTGGCGTATGACCGGTGATATGGTGGAGCCCAACATGATTAATTTCTGGAAAAATATCAGCATTGCCGCTGCGTTTATTCTACTGATTATAACGGACCCGGGGCGGTATTCTCTCGATCGCCGCTAAATGGTTTGCCCTACCCGAGGAGCTGCCGTCAGCGCGCCGCTTTAATAGTATGACTGGCAGCATCCGGTTTATTCACTTCGCAACAATCGGGTTGATTCCGGCGCCGGCGCGGCCTGCAGGCATATTCAGTCGCACCAGGGCTCTCCGTTTTCATTAATGATTCGCATACTGGTGAAAATCTCCTCCGGCACTACGCGCGTAAGCGAAAGCGGGGGAAGGTTGTCAAGCGAGAAATAGGCCATGTCAGCGGTCTCTTCGCCTGGTTGCAGCGAACCGCCGGTTTCTGTGCAATGGAAAAACAGTTTGTACACATGCCACGGATAGGGCGGGTGACCGTGCTGGTTGCGATCCCATACGCCAATCAGCCGATTTGTGACGACTTCAAGCCCGGTCTCTTCCCAGACTTCACGACGTATTGCGCCGCAAGGGCTGTCGCCGACGTCAACCCAGCCTCCCGGCAGGCTCCAGCCGCCATCATCCGCTTCTTTTACCAGCAGCACCTTATTATCGCAAACGATCACGGCGCGGGCATCGATTTTTGGTGTGGCGTACCCCTGCTGGGCGCAATAAACGCGGCCAAGCACAACGTGAGGCTCCATCTCCAGCAGTTGCGTCATCAGGTTTGTCGCAATCTCGCGTAGCGATTCATAACGTTTAATATCGTGTACATCCCGGGCGTAAGTAAGGCCGGTCTGCGACAGCGCCTGAAGTTGTTGCACCAGTACAATTGGGGATAATGGCAGCTCCTTTGACATAAAAACCTCAATAACAAATGTTGAAGTGCAGACTATCACCGGCCTGGCATTTTTACAGCACTCCGCCGACGTTGAAAATGTGAAATTTTTCACCTTCCTGCCAAAGCGCTGGCGTAAACTGTTATCACCTAATGCCGGGAAAGTTAACGGAAAAAAAATCAATGGCCTGGACATTTGATGAAATCGATCGCCGTATTTTAAAAACATTGCAGCATGAAGGGCGGATTGCCAACAACATTCTGGCTGAAAAAGTGGGGCTTTCACCTTCACCTTGTCTGCGGCGTGTGCGCCTGCTGGAAGAGGCCGGGATAATCGATCGTTACGTGGCCATTCTCAATCCTGCGGCGATGGGGCTAAAGTTAACGGTATTTTCACGGATGTGGTTGAAGAGTCAGGATGCCGCAACGGTCAACCATTTTGCACGAGAAGTCGGGCAACTTCCGGAAGTGGTGGAATGCCATTTAATGGCGGGCGACTGCGATTTTTTGCTGCGCATTATCATCGCCGATCTGGATGCTTATCGTCGCTTTCAGATTGACCACCTGACGCGTATTGACGGCGTGCAAAGTATCAAAACCGATATTCCGATGCAAAAAATCAAGCAGACGACCGAAATCCCGCTGCCCTGAGTCAAAGTAGCGCGCGTAACACGGCGGTAGCGATAACGCTAATAAGGACCGTCGGCAGAAGCGAAAAACGCATGGCTGCCAGCAGCGCAATGGCCAGCCCAAGAATATCCGCCGGGTTGGTCGTCACAAAATGCGGTGCAATCACGGTAATCAGCACACAACCCGGCGCAGTTTCCATTACCGCCCGCACCCGCGGGCCGAGCGTGCGTTCACGCAACAGCATAAAGCCTGCCACACGGGTAAACCAGGTGGTCATTGCCATCAACACAATGGTCAGTATCGTCACGACGGGCTCCTCGCGCTCATAATCAGAATAGTCAGAATGCCCGCGCCGGCGCCCACTGGAACATAGTACGCCGAGCCGGGAAAATAGTGCCAGGTCGTAGCGGCGGCAATAAGGCTCACAAGCCATGCAAACGCTGTGCGCGCGCCTTTCCACATGCCACGCAGCAAGACAAGAAAGACTGCCGGAAACGCCATATCAAACCCCCAACGCGTAATATCGCCGAGCACCGGTCCTGTCAGTACGCCAAGGCCGGTAAACACAACCCACATGACCCAAAGAGAACCCGCCACGCCAGCGTAATAGGCCATGCTGAAACCCGGCGAAAGTCCGGCCTGGCGTCGTCGCGCGGCGTCAGCCATGCCCAGCGCCCAGCTTTCATCACACATAACCAACAGCGCCGGTATCGCTTTACGCAGCGGCAAATGCGAAAGGGCCGGCGCCATCGCAGCCCCCATAAGCAGGTGACGGCTGTTGACCAGCAACGTCACCATCATGATGGCGAAAATATGCGGCGGCGATGTCCACAGCGCGATAGCGGCAAACTCGGAGCCGCCCGCAAAATTAAGGCCGGTCAACAGGGGCAGCTCTACTGCCGACATCCCTTTTGCCGCCGCCTGCGCGCCAAGTAGTAGAGCGAAAGGGATAATGCCGATAAGCATTGGCAGCACGGCTACACAGCCGCGGGTAAATTCAGCGCCGGCGGCGCGGGTAGGGGAAGCGGACAACAGCAGAGTACGACGCATATCTTCTCCTTGTTAAATGGTCCGGTATTATACGAAGTTATGCCTGGCATTTGGCTGCAACTGAAGGCCGTTATTGCCTCCGTTATGGTATCCTGTGCCAAAAAAGCGCTGTATATTGATATCGTATATAACCTACGCGGCGGCGGCGGCGTACTTACTGGCGTCGTTTGCAGACGATCGCGATATTCCGACAGGGCCAGGCGGTAAATGAAAGCAGAGCGGAGCCGGCGAACGAGCCGCCTGTATCTGGCATACTGGCGCCACGCCAGCCTGTTACCCCGAAAAAGCGTCGAGCCGGCTAAAGGGCAGAGGGCGAAGATTTTCGCCCCCGGTCTTACTTCCCGGGTATCCGCCAGCGCCTGAGGGCGTTCAGTAAATTTTTTTCAGATCCATCTCTTCCTGAATGCGCTCGCTCCATGCCGCCTGTGTGCGGATAGCTTCTTCGACGCCGGCGTTGTAAAACACCGGGCCAAGCGATTTCACTACAAAATCGCACAAAAATTCGGCATCAAACTGCTCCAGCTCCAGGCTCAGGTTTTCACGGCAGTACGCCGTGAGTTTGTCACGAATAAGGTTTTTTTCACTTTCGCTAATGGATACTTCAGCCATCCTGTTTTTTCCTTTTGATTAACTTCCCGATCTCATTTATCCGGCGCCCAGCGCTGACGTAAATACTCCACAGCATGCCGCGTTCGCGGCTGATGTAAGAAATCTTCACGAAACAAAATAGTGCCGCTCACGTCCGGAAGATTGTCGTTAAGATCAAGCTGACGTTTAAGCTCGGATATGCCGCCATCAATTGCCCAGTCGGGTTCGTTGGCCACGGACTGGTTAACCTTATATAACGCTATGCCGATATACAGACGGGTGCGCGTACCGGCCACCGCGTTTGCCCACCACCGGACCAGCGTATCGTAACGCGCCGCGTTACGGTTAAACGGCCAGTAAAGCTGTGGAGCAATATAGTCCAGCATGCCCTGTCGCACCCATTGAAGCGTATCGGCAAAAGCCGCGTCATAGGCGGTATTGCCGCCGCAGGTGGCAGAGCCGCGAACATCGCTCGCCGCGTTGCGCCAGATACCTGAAGGGCTGACGCCAAACGCGATGCCAGGTTTACTGGTATGAATTGCGTTAGAAACCTGACGTATCAACTGCAGAGTATTGTCGCGCCGCCAGTCGTCACGGCTGGCGAAACCGCCGCCGTATTGTCGCCAGCTTGCGCTGTCATCAAGCCGGGAATCTGGTGTTTCATAATAGAAGTAATCGTCAAACTGTATACCGTCCAGCGCATAGCGGCTGAGCAGTTCGCTTACTATCTGCGTTATCCAGTCGCGCACCTCTGGCAGTCCAGGATCGAGCACAAAGCGGTGGCTGGCGGTACGAATCCACCGGGGATGCTGTATATAAACGCTGGCGGGGCTGGCGTGTCGGGTGGCGTTTAGCGCCGCTACGGTTTGGGGCGAGGTATCCATCGTTACGCGATAGGGGTTCAGCCAGGCATGCACCTTTATACCGCGCATATGCGCCTGTTCAATGATAAACGCCAGCGGATCGTAGCCAGGATCTTTGCCCATCGTGCCGGTGAGCACTGCCGACCAGGGCAGCAGTGCGGAACGATACAACGCGGCGCCATCCGGTTTCACCTGAAAAAAGACAGTGTTAATGCCGGTGCGAACCATATTATCGAGCTTATCAAGTAGCGCCTGCTGTTGCTGGCGAATGCGCTCGGCGTCAGAAACGGCGCCGACTGACGCGCGTGGCGGCCAGTCCAGCCCGTACACGGTGGTGAGCCAAACGCCCCGCACCGGCGGCTCTTTTTGCGTAAGCGGCGTTTGCGGCAAATCTCTCTTATTTTCAGGGTCTGAGCAACCTGCCAGCACGCAGGCCAGTATCAACAGTGCCAGAGCCTGGCGCCATCCTCTGGATTGCAGCATTCCTGTATCCTTATGGCATTCATACCGTGGGCAATCATCGCATGCCAGGCGGGGAAAGCCAACTTGTTGCTTTCTGGTCGCAATTAAGCGCAGAAGAAGCGTTATTTCCGCTTTTCTTATATGATGTTTGCGCCTTAGTCCGAACCCGCACGGCACGTCCACGGACGTCAATAAGAGTGAGTAATATGGATAATCAAAAAAAACATCGTTCTCTTTATATTCCTTACGCCGGCCCGGTATTGCTGGAATTTCCGCTGCTTAACAAAGGTAGCGCATTCAGTCTGCAAGAGCGCAGCAATTTTAACCTGACCGGCCTGCTGCCGGAAGTGGTGGAAACCATTGAGGAGCAGGCGGCGCGCGGCTGGCGCCAGTATCAGGATTTTAAAAACGATATTGATAAGCACATCTATCTGCGCAACATTCAGGACACCAATGAGACGTTATTTTACCGCCTGCTGGAAAATCATCTTGATGAGATGATGCCGATAATCTATACCCCGACCGTCGGTTCAGCCTGCGAACGCTTTTCTGAGATTTATCGTCGGGCGCGGGGGGTTTTTATCTCTTACCCTAATCGCCACAATATGGATGACATTCTACAAAATGTCTCCACCCATAATATTAAAGTGATTGTGGTGACCGACGGCGAACGTATTCTTGGTCTGGGCGACCAGGGGATTGGCGGGATGGGCATTCCCATTGGCAAGCTATCGCTGTACACCGCCTGCGGCGGCATTAGCCCGGCCTACACGCTGCCCATCGTGCTGGACGTTGGCACCAACAATCAACAGTTGCTTAACGATCCGCTGTATATGGGCTGGCGTCACCCGCGCATCACCGATGATGAGTATTACGCCTTTGTTGATGAATTTATTCAGGCGGTAAAACACCGCTGGCCGAACGTGCTGTTGCAGTTTGAGGATTTTGCGCAAAAAAATGCCATGCCGCTGCTGGAACGCTACCGCGACCAGATTTGCAGCTTCAACGACGACATTCAGGGAACGGCGGCCGTTACGCTCGGCACGCTGATTGCCGCCAGCCGCGCCGCGGGCAGCAAGCTTTGCGAGCAAAAAGTTGTGTTTCTTGGGGCGGGATCGGCCGGATGCGGCATTGCCGAGCAGATCGTTGCCTGGATGCGTACCGAAGGGCTGAGCGATGCCGCGGCGCGGGCGCGCGTTTTTATGGTCGACCGCTTCGGTTTGCTGATGGATAACATGCCAAATTTGCTGCCATTTCAGGCAAAGCTGGTGCAAAAGCGCGAAGAGGTGAACAACTGGAAGATCACATCCGACACCGTGTCGTTGCTTGATGTGGTGCGTAACGTTAAGCCGGATATCCTGATTGGCGTTTCAGGCCAGACGGGGCTGTTCACCGAGGAGATTGTGCGCGAAATGCATAAGCACTGCCCGCATCCTGTTATCATGCCGCTGTCTAACCCCACTTCACGCGTGGAGGCCACGCCGCACGATATCCTTAACTGGACAGACGGCGCGGCGCTGGTTGCCACCGGCAGCCCGTTCCAGCCGGTCACAATCAGGGGTGAGTCGTATGCCATTGCCCAGTGCAATAATGCCTATATTTTTCCCGGTGTCGGCCTTGGCGTGGTGGCTTCGGGCGCGTCGCGCGTGACGGATGAAATGATGATGGCCGCCAGCCAGGCGCTGGCGCAGCACTCTCCGCTGGTGAACGGGGAAAGCCGGCTTGTACTGCCGGCGCTGACGAAAATTAAGCAGGTGTCGAAAGATATCGCATTTGCTGTAGGAAGCATGGCCCAGCAGCAGGGCGTGGCGGTAAAAACCTCATCCGAAGCGCTCCAGCAGGCCATTGAAGATAACTTCTGGCTACCGCAGTATCGCAGCTATCGCCGCACATCTATCTGACCGGCTGCAAACAGACGCCGGGCCGATTGCGGCCTGGCGTCTGTTTTCAGAGAAGCCTGCGTTGAACAACATGACGCTATTCTTGCAGATTTTTCCGGCAAACAGAGGCAGTGTACTAATAATATTTATCCGACAAACTGTGATACTTCCGAATAAATGGTCCATCTATTTATCAGATTAATTGCGTTTGGTTTTAACTTTTACTTTATTTTCTGAACCCATAAAAATTAGATAATATCTCATCGCTTAATAATCAGTTAAGGAACATGTGATACAGAAATAAAAAAGAAGAAAAATATTATAAATTTTCCCATTTCGCCTGGTGTGATTTATTTTTTTATATGTTACATAGTGTGCTCAGACGTTATTTTCCAGTCCACGGATGGAGGTTATTAATATGTGTGGTTATCGTCCCGCACGGCTTGCATTTTATTCCCACGATACAATGGGGCTTGGCCATATTCGGCGCAATATGCTGTTGGCAAATTCAGTGCTGAAATCCCGACCTGATACTGAAATTTTGCTCATTAACGGCGTACGCGAGTCCGGAATATTTCATTTTCCTAAGGGAATGGATTCCGTTACGCTGCCGACATATCTGAAAACACCTGCCGGGGAATATCTTCCCCATTCGCTGGGCTGCGATCTTCATCGGCTGGTTACGCTGCGCAGCAGCATTATTTACGCCGCGCTCCAGGCATTTCGTCCGGATGTCTTTGTGGTGGATAATGTGCCGCGCGGCGCCATGTCCGAACTTAATAATGTGCTGCCAATGCTGGCGGCGCGAAAAACGCATTTAATACTTGGGCTTCGCGATATCATTGACGAGCCGCAGGCCGTGCAGCGCCAGTGGCGCAAACTCAACAACGCCGCAGCGATCGCAGACTACTATTCCGACGTATGGATCTACGGCGATGCAAGTTTTTACAATTTACCCCGCGCCTGCGCATTCAATAACGCGGTGAGCGACAAAGTATCCTTTATGGGCTATCTGGATGCGACTCAACACGCGCGACAGCCCCAGTCTACCGAACCGCTGCTAACGAAAACATCTGTGCCTTATATTTTATGTACTGTGGGCGGCGGACAGGACGGTTATCGGCTGGCTTCGACCTTTGCGCAGGCAAATTTCCCGGCGGGCTTTAACGGCATATTAATTACCGGCACCATGATGCCTGCATCAGAATATGAAAATCTGCAAAAAATTGCGGCGCGGCGTGATAATTTGCGCGTTATTCGCTTTGTGCCAAATCCGCTGGCGTTATTACGCGAAGCGCACAGCGTAGTGGCAATGGGAGGATATAACACGACCATCGAAATATTATCGCTGAACAAACGCGCTTTAATTATTCCACGTGTTTCACCGCGTCAGGAACAATGGATTCGCGCTTCACGTCTGGCGGAAATAAATCTGGTAAGCTGCCTGCACCCGGATCGGTTAACCACGCAGGCCATCACGGCATGGTTAACCTCCTCATGGCAGCCGGAAAATCCCCGTCGATATATGAGCCTCAATGGCCTGTTTACGTTTAGCGAAAAAATGAATGCATTACTTACGCAAAAAAGCAAAACAGCGCCCAGCGTGCAGTGTGAGGTATAAAATGACGCAACAACGCTATATCGGCTATGTGGTAAAACGCTATCCGCGCTTTTCAGAAACGTTTATCGTCAACGAAATTCTCGCCCATGAACGGGCTGGCCTGAAGGTGGATATTTTCGCGCTTGGGAATGTAGAGGAGACCCATTTTCAGGACATCATTGCCCAGGTGAAAGCGCCTGTTACGCGCCTGAGCGATAAGCAGCGCAGCGCTGAACATTTCTGGACGCTGCTGGATAAGGCCTGGCGCGAGCTGCCTGAACTGGCCGCCGTACTGGCACAGCCGCGTCACCCAAATGTGCATGAAATCGCTCAGGCGTTACAACTGGCGCTGACGATACGCGAGCGCGGTATTGAGCACCTGCACGCCCATTTCGGCACCCGCGCCACCACCGTAGCCCGGCTGGCGGCAAAATTTAGCGGCATTAGTTACAGTTTTACCGCTCACGCAAAAGATATCTATTACCCCTATGAGGCGGGTATTGAGCTGGATGCGAAATTGCGGGACGCCAACTGCGCCGTCACCGTCTCGGATTATAATCTGGCCTGGCTGCGCGAGCGCTTCGGCGACAGTGCGGCTAACGTCATACGGCTGTACAACGGCCTTGATATGAAAAAATTTACCTGGCTGCCGCCAGCGCGCGCCGGGCAGGCCACACTACTGGCGGTGGGCCGCCTGGTGGAAAAAAAGGGATTTTGCCATCTGATTGAAGCGCTTCGTCAGCTACGCGATGCCGGGCATACGCTGCGCTGCGTGATAATGGGGGACGGGCCGTTGCGTGCAACACTGGCCGCTCAGATCCACCAGGCGAAGCTTTCGGCTTGCGTCACATTGTCGGGTTTCCTGCCGCAGCAGGAGGTGATTGCCGCTATGCGCGGCGCAACCCTGGTTGTTGCGCCGTGCGTCATCAGCGAAGAGGGCGATCGCGACGGGTTGCCTACCGTGCTGCTTGAAGCAATGGCGCTGGGTACGCCGGTCATTTCCACCCGTGTCGCCGGTATTCCTGAACTGGTTATCGACGGCGAAACCGGGCGCTGCGTCACACCGAACGATCCGCAGGCGTTAGCCGACGCCATTGCGCAACTGGTTAGCGATGACGCGCTGCGCGCCAGGTATTCACACGCGGCGAGGGCGTTAATTGAGCGTGAGTTTAATATCGACAGCAACGCCGAAAAACTGCGCAATATTTTCAACGCGGCGATTGCCTGTCGCTCCCTGACGCAACGGGAGAGCGCGTGATGAAAGTCGCTTATATTTGTGCCGATCCCGGTATTCCTGTATTTGGGCAAAAAGGCGCATCCATACACATTCAGGAGGTGTTGCGTGTGCTGTTGCGCCACGGTGTGGAAATAACGCTCTTTGCACAGCGCCTGGGCGGCGAACCTCCCGCAGCGTTTCGCTCGCTGACCATTATTGAACTGCCTGCCCTTGTCGGGGGCGTTGACGAAGAGGCGCGCGCCGACGCCGCGCTTGATGCTAACGCAGCTTTGCTGACGCGTTTTATTGAGGCCGGGCCGTTTGATGTGGTGTACGAACGCTACTCGCTGTGGAGCCATGCTGTTATAGGCTATGCCCGTCAGGCGGGTATCCCCACGGTGCTGGAAGTAAACGCGCCGCTGCCGCAAGAGCAGCGCAGGTACCGCAGGTTGGTGAGGGCGCGGGAGGCTTTTGGTGTGATAGAAAGCCTCGTGAGCGACGCTGATACGATTATTGCGGTTTCCCGCGGCGTGAAGGGCTGGCTTGAGACGTTTTCAGGCGCGCAGGGTAAAGTCCGCGTGGTGGAAAACGGCGTCGATCCGGCGCGCTTTAGCCAACGGTCGCCTGCGGCCGATGGGCCTCTGACGCTGGGGTTTGTCGGCACGCTGAAGCCGTGGCACGGGCTGGAAACGCTGGTCGAGGCGTACATACTGCTGCGGGAAAAAGGTTACCCTGTCACATTATCCATTGTAGGCGACGGGCCTCAGGCTGCTGTGTTGAAGGCGCGTTTATCTCAGTGCGGCGCGACCGGTTCGGCCCGGTTTCATGGCGCTGTCGCGCCAGAGCAGGTGCCTGCGCTGTTGGCCTCAATGGATATTGGCATTGCGCCTTACCCGCAGCTCGACAACTTTTACTTTTCACCGCTCAAGATATACGAATACATGGCCGCCGGCCTGCCGGTAATTACGTCACGCGTAGGCCATCTTGCGGAACTGGTCAGCGACGGGGAGACGGGGCTATTGGTTGCGCCGCAGGATCCGGTCGCCCTGGCGCAAGCCGTGATGACGCTTGCTGACGATCCACTATTGCGCCAGCGGCTGGGCCTTGCCGGGCAAGCCCGGGCGCAACAGCATCATAGCTGGGAGCAGGTGGTAAAACGCATCTGGCTGGCCGCCGGGCTGAGGTTGCCTGAAGGAGCGAAACATGGCGGTTGATTCCCATGCGTCAGTGCTACGCACGTTCTGGCCCTGGATTCGCCAGCAAAAGGGAACGATTGGCTGCTCATTTCTCTTTCTGCTGCTTGCAAGCGTTATCCGCCTTCTGGAGCCGTGGCCGCTGGCTTTTGCTATTGATGTAGTGATGGGAGATATCCATGACAACACGTTGCTGCGCGGGCTGACGACAGGCACCCTGGCGACACAAACGCTGCTCTGGCTGTGTGCAGCCGCGGTGATCGTTATAGCGACATTACGCGCCATTGCCGGCTACGTCAGCACCGTAGGCATGGCGCTGGCGGGAAGCCGGGTGCTGAGCGCAATCCGCCGCGATCTGTTCGCTCACTTGCTGTGTCTGCCGCTGTCATTTCATCAGCGCAGCCGCACCGGCGATCTGACCATGCGACTGATTAACGATATTGGCATGATGCGTGAGGCCACGGTAACGGCCATCATGCCGCTGCTGTCCAGTATGGTGATTTTCGCCGGGATGCTCGGCATTATGTTTTTCCTCGACTGGTCGCTAACGCTGCTAACGCTGTTGCCTATGCCGTTACTGGCGCTGGCGACCTTGCGCAGCGGGCGCAAAATTCGCGACGTAAGCCGCACTCAACGCAAACGCGAAGGAAACCTGGCGGCCCGCGCGGCGGAGTATATGACCGGCATCGCCACACTTCAGGCCATGTCGCTGGAAAAAGCCGCGACGGATAACTTCAACGGCAGCGACGCCCAGAGTTTACATCAAAATGTCCGCGCCAAAAGGCTGGCGGCCGGGCTTGAGCGCCAGGTGGATATGTTGATAGCCGTGGTAACAGCGCTGGTGCTGGTGCTTGGCGCGAAAAGCGTGCTTAACAACAACATGTCCGCCGGTGAGTTACTGGTATTTATTTCTTATATGAAAAACGCGTTTCGGCCAGTGCGCGAATTCGCTAAATACAGCAGTCGTCTGGCAAAGGCAAGCGCCGCCGGCGAGCGTATTATTGAACTTATGCGCATCCCCGTTGGCATCGAAAGAAATAAAGGGCAATTGCGGCTATCGCAGGCAGCGCAGGATATCACTTTTGAACGGGTTTGTTTCACTTACGAGACGCCGGAAAAACCTGCATTGCATGAAATTAACTTTCATATTCCCGCCGGGCAAACGCTGGCGATTACCGGACCTTCCGGGGCAGGTAAATCTACCCTGAGCCAACTTTTGCTGCGCCTTTACGATCCCATAAGCGGACGTATTATGCTTGGCGGCGAGGATCTGCGCGACTATGACCTCGACAGCCTGCGCGGCCGGATAGGCTATCTGCCGCAGGAAAGCCTGCTGTTTGGCGTCACTGTTCGGGAAAATATTGCGCTCGGCGCGGGCAGAGAGGTTAGCGATAGCGAGGTCATTGCCGCTGCAACGCTTGCTAACGCCCACGAATTCATCCTCCGATTGCCGCAGGGTTACGACACTCTTCTTAGCGAGCGCGGGATGTCGCTTTCCGGCGGCCAGCGTCAGCGCATCGCTATTGCCAGGGCGGCTATCCGCAACAGCGCTTTTTTGCTGCTGGACGAACCGGGCGTCGGCCTTGACAGTAAAAACGAACGCGCCGTGACTGACGCGCTGGCGCGCCTGATGCGCGGCAAAACCAGCATCATTATCACCCATAACCTGGCGCTGGCGGCCAAAGCCGATCGCATACTGATGCTGGAAAGTGGCCGGATTGTGGAGCAGGGCAATCACAAAACGCTCATGGCGCAGCAGGGACGCTACTGTGAACTGTGGAACATTCAAAAAGGAGTCGCAGCATGACCGCATGGAATAAAGAGCGTGCGTTGGTTGCCGCCGACCCACGGCTGCCGGGGTTGGGGCTGTTGCTGGATGAGTCGCGGCTGCTGGCGGCGCTGCGCAAACTACCGCTGTTTACGTCGGCCCGCGCGCTACGCACCCGCTATCTACGCTATAAGCACGCCACCAGTTGCGTGCTGGCGCTGGAGATTGATACCGGTGATGAGCAGCCGCTATGCTGGGTTGCCAGAGCGCTTACTGTGGAGCGTTTCGCCGTTTCCTGGCAGCATCCCAAACGCCAGGCGCTGGTAGCCACAAACGATCCACAAGCGCCAATGGCGATTCAGGAACAGGCAATCATACTGGAGCATCCCTGTCAGGATCGGGGGCTTCGTCATCTGAGGTTTCTGTGGGATGCGCAGTCTCGTTTACGCCTGCTGCAACGCTGGCTGCCGACGCAGGCGGAACGCGAAACAATCCATTGCCGATTTTTACGTTATAAACCAGGCCGGCGTTGCGTGGCGGGCCTGTACTGCGGCGAGGTACCGTTAGCGATAGTACGCTGCGCCAGCGCAAAAGATTACGGCACAATATTGCAGGGTTGCGCAACCGGCGCAGCGCTCGGACATATCGACATTCTGGGGCTGGAGGGGCGCTATCGCATGGCCGCTACGCGCTGGCTGCCGGGGGAAAGTCTCGATCAATTGCTGACGCATGCCAGTATGCCCGTATGGGTTGAAGACGCCGGTAAGGCGCTGGCGGAAATTCACGATGCCCCGTTCACGCTGCCGCTGCGCCGCAGCCAGCAGGATGATATGTGTCAAGTACGTCGCGAGCAGGAGAGTCTCGCGACTATCGATCCGCAGGCGCAGGCGCGGTTTTCGCGCTGTCTGTTACAGCTAGAAGCATATCTCGATCGCTTCAGCACGCCTTCGGTTGTGCTGCACGGCGATTTTTCTGCCGATCAGGTTATCATTGCGCAGGATGGCCGCCTGCGTATTATCGACTGGGATCGCAGCGCCTGCGGTCATCCGCTTAACGACCTGGGGTCATTCATCGCCCGGCTGGAAATGGACGTTATTGAGGAACAGTTAACCCGTGAACGGGCCGATATCGCCCGCAGGGCGCTATTAAAAGGCTATACTTCGGCGCGTTCGCTGGCGCTCGACGGGCTGCTCTGGTATACCGTGCGAGCGCTGCTAAGTCTTGCAACAGAGCCGTTTCGTAAACGTTCGCGGCGCTGGCCGCAAATCGTGGATGCCCTGCTGACAAGAGCGGAACAATTGTGCGATGACGCGCTGAGAAATTATGCCAGTACTGACTGGCAGCATCGCATGATACAGCTTACCTCGCCCGACGTTATGGAAGCGCCGCTAAAGCAGGCGTTGGGGCTTGCGCCTCAGGCCCGGCTACGTGAGGCTTGCGTATTGCGTCAGAAGCCCGGAAGGCGCGCGCTCATCGCCTGGCGGTTTGCTACCGGCACAGAGTCGAACCGGAAAATAGTGGGTAAATATCGGGCGAAGGGGTTGGATCATAAGGCTTTCGCCTGCCAGCAGGCGCTTTGGCGCGATGGTTTTCATGCGCAGGCGCGATTTAGCGTACCGGAACCGCTGGCGGTGCTGGACGCGCAGCATATCTGGCTACAGCGGCATGTTGATGGTGTAACGCTTGCCGAGCTGCTCCTTAAAAAGCCTCCGCCGGGCGTGCTTGCCGATACCGGAAGCGCGGCGGGCCTGGCGCTGGCCGCGCTTCAACACAGCACCGCATTGCGACAGGCTGTAGGCAATCGTCACTGGGCGTTCAGCGATGAACTGCAGGTGCTGAGCGAAGGATTTGAGCACGTTGCCAGCCGCTATCCCAACTGGCGTAGCCGTCTTTCCTCTCTGTTCGCTGCATGCGCACGCCTCTCATCGCCGCTGACAATGGCGCGCCAGAGCGTATTGCATCGGGATTTTTACCCGGAGCAGGTGCTGGTCTCCCCGTCGGACGCCCGTCACCTGACGCTGCTTGATTTCGATTTGTGCAGCTATGGCGCCGCGGCGCTCGACGCCGGAAACTACCTTGCACACGTTAGCGAGTTAGCCCTGAGACAATATGCGGATATTGGCGCTTTTGGCGTCCATGAAAAGGCCTTTCTGCGCGCCTATCTCAACGCATCGCCGCAGGTGACGTCAGCAGAAGTGCAGGCTTACCGGGCACTCTCCCTGGCCCGTCATATTTTCCTGAGCACCCGTTTTACCGCGCGTACGCATACCACGCAAGCGTTGCTCATTTATTGTGAAAAGTTAATGGAGCCCTTTTCATGACAGGAAGTTATTTTGCAGTACGCCACGGCACATTTTCCTTTCCGCTCGGCCTGAGTTTACTGTTTACGCCGCTGCTGGCCGACGCGCGTATCGCCAGCGAAACCATTGGCGGGGTAAATAAGCAGAGCATAACGTCTCAGACGCCGCTATTACAGCTTAATACCACACTAAAAATGGAAGCGTATTCACTGCGTAACGCTAATTTACGTAATGGAGAGAAGCGTGAAAATGAACTGGAACTGGAGCCGCTGGCGCGCTTTCGTGTTGATGTGGCTAAAAACAGGTTACTGTACGGCGCTATTGAACTTGAGTTCACAAATAAAACCACGCGCAAAACAGGAAAACAGGAAAAGAAGAAAACCCGGCTTGATGTAACACAGGGATATATTGGCGTTGATATTAATGCCATAAATACCGACCTGCGAATCGGACGCTGGTTGTACCGTGATATGCGTGAATGGCTGTTTGATGAAAATATGGATGGCCTGCTGGCGCGCTGGAAAAAAGGGAAATGGCAGGCTGACGCGCTGGGTGCGCGCATGAACTATCTGCAACGTGATTTACTGGATCGCACCTCGCGCAGCCGCGCAAATAAGACAACCCTGGCAACATTGCTGCGCTTTAAGGTCGATAAAGACTGGCAGACAGGGGGCTATGTGGTCGCAAGTAAAAACACGCACGATGAAGGTTTCCGACAATTGCACTATGGTCTGCGTTCCCATAATGAGAAGCGCGAAGGGTTGCGCCACTGGGTGGAGTTGGGAATGATGACGGGCAACAGAGAAGGGTCGCGCCGCTGGGGCAGGGTGTTTGATGCAGGCGCAACCTATATTTTCGACACGCCACTGCGACCACGCCTGACGCTGGGCTATGCATATGCCAGTAAACACTATAATCAAACGGGGCTACAGTCGAATGAGGGGAGCTTTGGCGGAAAGACAAAATTTACTTTCTACGGTAATACATTAGCTCCGGAGTTAACAAATTTACAGATATTAACGGCGGCGGTCGGCATGGATATTACGCCCGATTCGGATCTGGAACTGGTCTATCACCATTATCGCCAGACGCAGATGGCAGATTTAAAAACGCACGATACGGCGCTGAAATCGCGCTACGACCAGCGATCCTCACGCAATCTGGGAAATAGCATCGATCTGATCTGGGGGGTAGAGATGTCAAAAAAACTGCGTACGGAACTCATAGCGGGCGTATTTTTACCATCAAAGCGGTTACGCGCCTCTTCTTCAGTTAATGCGTCGCGCAGTTCGCCTGCGTATTCCGTTGGCTTTGAGGTCGAATACAAATTTTAAATTTCAGACAATAACGGAGGGTGAACATACCATCGCGTTGCCTGATTTAAGCAAGTATAAAAAACAAGCCTTTCAGACAGCCGTAAAAGCTGCGCAATTCCCGGGAATTGCGCAGCTATTTGAATTCATTTATCGCAGAGAATATAAACAATTACTTTGAATTGTCAGATTTTTTCCCGCTGCTCTGTCCACCTTTTTTGCCCGCCTCAGAAGCGCGCTCAGGATCGTTTTTAAAATTCCCGCCGCTGTGTTGGCCGCCTTTACGCCCGGCTTCAGAAGCCTTCTCGCGATCCTCAGAAAAATTATTGGAACCACCACGATGTTCTGCCATTTGCCTGACCTCACGTTGGTTAAAATAAAAACATGGTATAACCCATGCTTCACGTTCAGTTTTTAACTTTAGCTGTATATTCTGTTGCGTCAAATAAAATCATGCGTTCGACTGTTTTATTTACCGCTTCTTTATTTACCGCTTCGCCCGAAAATTAATAATGTTTTTAAAAGAAATGACATATTTAAAAATATTCTTACGGCAGGGCTATAAATAACTCTTTGATTTGCTCATTATATTTTTGCCAAAAAGGAAAAATTAGGAGTAAGTCATGGTTAGTAAAAACGACATCAAAGAACATGCATCTGTTATCGCAAGTTGTGGAAGCCATGTCGGCACTGTCGACCATATGGAAGGTGAAGACAGCATTAAACTGACACGCAGTGACGCAGAGGCAAATGGCCAGCATCACGTTATTCCCCTGAGCTGGGTTGAAAAAGTTGAAGGCAATAACGTGATACTGAATAAAGATAAAAGTGAAGTCCAGCAAGGATGGAAAGCTGTCTGATAAATTTTCCGATAAGAGCAGAACTTCCGGCGGTACGTCGGAAGTTTTGTTTAATAAAAAAATGATAACAGACGATGGTAACCAGTGGATCTGATTGTACACTCGGGCAGGCGGGTATGATGAGCTATTCTGGCAGCGGCGGGGTGTACTGGTGGATATCGAGATAACGAACCGCAACCAGACATCAATATTAAAAAGCAGATAACGGGGCTTGAAGCCCAACCGTACGATAAGTGCATTTTTGAACTATCCGGTGGAGTCCTGTCCGCACGCCAGTAGACAGTCACAGGGGGTATTCATCTGCTTGAATCGCAGGAGCACTTGATCAGGGATTTAACCGCGAACCGACATGGCCGGTGTGGTTTGCAGGAGGTCTGAGAAGTTATAGGCCATAATGGCAATTTAACATAATACACATTATGCGCACCAATGGGCAGGATGGCGGGAACTGGCGTTCCCGGCGTGTCACTGGCCGTTAATTTGTTAGTTCATTAGTTTGTTCGTTAGTTTGTTTTGTCGAGTCATACACCACTTTTTCGGTGCCATGCTCCAGATCGTGATGGATAATCTGAAAATCCAGCGGCTCATTATCTGCATCCATGCCGCTCTCCAGCCAGCGTGACCGGTACGCTTCCGGCAAATCGGCCTTACGCCGGAACATCTGGTAATGATAAATGTAGCCTCGCGGGCTGACGAACGGCAGCGACGCGAAGCCATAATGAAACTTCGCGCGGCTCCAGTCCGCAGACAATCTTCCACGTCGTTCAAGGCGCTGGCCATTGGTCGTGTCGGCCCGCTGGCCCGGATACCGGACAAAGAACTTCATCGGTATGTTATTCAGGATCGCCTTCCGGCACTGCGCTGAAAGGCAGCGCTGATTGCGCCGGCGAATTTTTGTTTCATGAAATCAGTCTCATCGCCTGTTACCGGTCGCCATCGGCAATTTAGCGGGAACCATTTAAACTACCATTTTCAACAAAATACAGATTACTAACTTAGTATATTTAAAGGGCAAAGCCCCATAAGTGAAATATGCCGACATGGGCGATAATCGTCACAGACATCGGCATCATTTTTAACAGCGCCAGTTTAATAACCTGACACGCCTCTTTTATTCTTTTTTAGTTGTAATTGTATCAAGCGCGGCATTTACCCTCAGATCAGCATCAATGTCGCCAGTCACCCGAGCCAGTTCGTTGAAATCCGGTAAAAAATCGTCTTTTCTGGAGATTTTGACATCAGAGGAATTTTTTTTTATCTTCTTTCACGTAAAATGCCAGAATATTCATCATTCTTCGATGGTCTTCTTCCTTATAATCTTTTGGCAAAGAGACATAAGTAAAAAAACGTTCGCCATCCTGCGACACCATAGGAACAGGGACACGAATAAACTTTTCTTCAGGTATCCCTGTATTCATATCCCTGCCATCTATATTTAATTCCTTATATTCCATGTAAACCTCTTAAGTTATAACCTACGTTTACTTAGCCTTCTTGTATAAATTATCCTACGAAATTTATACAATTTTCCTGGAGAATAGTATTTTTAATACTGCCGTCTGAAATAGCGCGCTATATTAACATGCAAAGTGTTAACGCGCCTATCTCTTGAGGAACTGGAAACGTGTTAATATTTTTATTATATCTGTTAGTAAATAAATGACCCTGTCACGTCTGCAGTTTCCTTGTTATTCCGCTACTTAAACCAATTACTGTTACTACGTTATCTTAATGTGTAACTCCCCTCGCCTGCTGTTTAGCGATTTGGGCATATTTGTGTCGTTTGGTATGGTGTAATGATATAAATTAGCATGTTGTAACTACACCTGGCTCTGTCTCTGTCGATTCACCGGTCACTGGCTATAATAACGCGATTTAATTCCTGCTTATATACGCTACGCTCAGCATATAAACGTAAAATATCCTACGTTAATAAATGGGCAACTTTGCGGGAATAGCAACTATTCCCCCCACGATTAAATGGCGTCCATCATAGCTGGCAATGCGCTAACCAGTTTATCCACGGCCAGCCTGACTTTCAAAGACAGATGAGGTGTGCGCGGCCATACGGCATAGACGGGCCAGCTTCCTGAAGACAGGTCTTTTAATGTTTCTCTCAACTTCCGTGATAAGGTCATTATCGAAGGCGGAATGGGGAATGGTATGCCAATGCCATTCACGCCGGGTTCTGATATGGCTGGCGTAGTTGAGGCTGTAGGATTGGGTACAACCCGCTTCAACCAAGGAGACCGCGTTATCTCATCCTTTAACGCAGGCTGGATTGACGGAAAGCTAAATAACAATGCCAAAAATCCGCACTACAACACGATAGGTTATGCTTACCAGGGCGTGCTGGCTGAATACGTGGTCATGAGTGAAGAATGGCTGGTCAAAGCCCCTCAGACGCTTACTGACGCTGAAGCCTGCACGCTGGTCTGTGCAGGACTGACGGCCTGGTTTGCTCTGATTGAACGCGGCGGCCTTCGTGCCGGCGAAACCGTACTTGTTCAGGGAACCGGCGGCGTGGCGCTTTTTGCACTGCAAATTGCCAGGGCTATGGGCGCCGAAGTATTTATTACCTCATCCAGCGATGCGAAGCTGGCAACTGCGGCTGCGCTCGGCGCCAGTCACTGTATTAACCGTAAAAAAGAGGACTGGGTCGAAGCCATTCACCGTCTGACGAACGAACAGGGCATTGATCACGTTGTGGATACGGTCGGGGGGCGTAACTTTGCAGACTCCGTTCGCGCAGTGGCCTCACATGGCCGAATCTCCCTGATTGGTATGATGGACACGCACGATACGTCAGCTCCGGGAGCCATGCTGCTGCTAAAATCTCCGACTGTTCAGGGCATTGGCGTAGGCCAACGTCGGGCGCTTGGAGATCTGGTCCGTGCCGTTGACTGGATCAAATTAAAACCGGTTACAGACAAATCATTCCGCTTCGATGAACTGCCGCAAGCACTGGAGCAGCTTGATAACGGCGCGTTCGGAAAAATTGTTATTAACGTGGGCTGAAAATCCCGGCAGAGGTGTTTACGGGATACCTCTGCTCTTCGTTTTGTCTGGTACTGTTGACCCGTTATTGATATAGCGTAGCGGATTCATCGCTACCTTACGCTTAACGCCGCTACATTCATGATGCCCGGACACAAAAAGCGGGTCAGATTCCCCTCCTCCCTATGTCCTGACTGAGCAAAGGATAGGACAGGTATGACTAGCGCGGCGGGAAACTGCCAGTCGGCGTTAACCGCACAAACAGGGCGTATATGGCCGGCGGGCAGACAAGATATTACTCCATACCCCAGGAAAATATTCAGTAATAACCGGGAGTTACTTTAGCATATTGTGTGATCCACATCATGTTTTTGATTGACAGTTGCTTTCATGGTAAATAGTATCTTACGTGATTAATCTACTTGCCTGGGCAACGACATTGACCGACACAAACGATCTGTTTAACCAGATAATCCCACTGGGACGTCTGATTCATCTGGTGAATCAGCATAAAGACCGTTTGCTCAGCGAGCATATTTCTCCTCTGGAGGTGACGCCACGCCAGTTTAAGGTACTCTGCGCTATACACTATGCTGAATGCGTTACCCCCGTTGAACTAAGAAAATTGCTGTCGGTCGATTCGGGCGCGCTAACCCGCATGCTCGATCGTTTAATCGACCGCGGCTGGGTCGCGCGGCAACCAAACCCAAAAGATAAACGTGGCGTGCTGATACGCCTCACCGCAGAAGGCGTTGATCTGTGCGAACGTTGTCGTTGTCTGTTAGGGCAGTCACTGCACCAGGAATTAACAAAAAATCTGACCACGGAAGAAATTATCCTCCTTGAAGACCTGCTCAGGAAGGTTCTGCCGTAAAAATGAGATGAGGTAGACAATGTCCAGACGTAATAATGACGCAGTAACAATTCACAGCATTTTAGACTGGATTGAGGATAACCTTGAATCCCCGCTGTCGCTGGATAAAGTCTCTGAACGCTCAGGCTATTCGAAATGGCACTTACAGCGGATGTTTAAAAAAGAAACCGGCCTGTCTCTGGGCCAGTATATCCGTAACCGCAAACTGACTGAAATTGCCCGCCAGCTCAGGCACAGCAATGAACCTATTCTGTATCTTGCGGAACGTTACGGTTTTGAATCCCAGCAGACACTGACGCGCACGTTTAAAAACTACTTTTCGGTCCCCCCACACAAATATCGCGTGACCAACATGCCAGGCGAGACCAGGTATCTGATGCCGCTCAACAATGCCCGCGCTCAATACAAAGGGTATGAAGGTCAATAATACAAAGCCATGCCAGAGAGAATGCATTGTTGTTGCTAAGCTCATTGGGCGAAGCCTTCCTGTTCAGGCTGCCCTGCGCCAGCGTGACGGCGCCCCAGAGGCGCCGTCGTCTGCCCCTTTCGCCAGCGACGCATCATTAACCCGCAGCGTTTTGTATCTATATACCGATAAACGAAGAAACCGCGCATTGCAGGCATGTACGCCGCGCTAACGTCGCAGGCGCAACGCCAGTAAAAAAATACCCGCCACGCAGGCCATTAGCCCCAGCAGCGGAAAAACGGGAACCCCCAGAATACGCAGGCTGCTTGCCATTAACCACGGAGTGATGCCCAACGCGAACGCCGCAGTCACAATGGCGATAGCCAGCGTAACGGCGGCTCGTTCAAGCGCCCGACTCAACAGGGTAATATTGTTGATTTCCAGATCGGCGCGTAATTTGCCCTGCTTCAGACGACACAACAGCAGTCGCAGCGTCTGCGGCAGATCCTCACCCGCATCCAGCAACTGCGCCCCCAGCGCCAGCGCACGTCGGCGCGATGCCAGCGGACGGTAGCGATGCAGCAGCACATTACGCAGCAACGGACGCAGCGTGGCAACAATATCAAATGCCGGATCGAGACGATGCAATACGCCGTCTGCAGTGATTAACGCTTTAAATAACAGCGTAAGATCGGTGGGCAACGAAAGCTGAAACTCGCGCACCACCGACAGCAGATCGGCCAGCGCCTTGCCCAATATCATAGGTTTAGCGCCTTGTTTATCAAGGAAGTTTTGTGCCGCCAGCTCAAAGCGCGTCACGTCAATGGTTTCATCGCCGCCCCACTCGATAAGCGCATTAACAATACCGTCGCTCCGCCGCCGGGAGAGCGCGTCGAGCATTAGCAAAAGCTGGTTACGCCGCCGCTCGCTAAGCCGTCCTACCATGCCAAAATCAATAAACGCCACGCGGTTGTCTTCCAGCGCCATAACGTTACCCGGATGAGGATCGGCATGATACAGCCGGTGCTCCAGCACCATCTGCATAAATGCTTTCGCCCCTTCCCGCGCCAGTATCTTTCCATCAAGACCTTCGCTCGCCAGTTGCGCCGGGTTTTCTGGCGACATACCGGGCAGAAACTCCTGCACCATCAAACGTGGCGATGTCCACTGCCAGTAAATTTTCGGTATTTTGATCTGCGGCTGCCCGGCAAAATTCCGCGCAATTTGTTCACAGTTGCTGGCCTCCTGAGTCAGATCAAGTTCATGATTAAGCGCAGTCGCCAGCGCCAGCACCATACGGCGCGGATGGTAACGGGCCAGCGTTTCGCTCTGTTCCTCGATAGCTTCAGCAAGGAACGTCAGCAGCCGCAGATCGGCGCGAAGCGTCTTTTCAAGGCCCGGGCGCAGCACCTTTACCACAACCTGTTCGCCACTGTGCAGCCGGGCGCGGTAGACCTGCGCCATAGACGCGGCGGCTATCGGCTGCGGATCGAACTGCGCAAACACATTTTCAGGCCTGTCGCCCAAATCATTAAGAATCTGCTTTTCCAGTCGTCCCCATGGCAGTATATCGGCATTGCTGTGCAGCTTCTCCAGTTCATCGGTCCAGCTCGGATCGAGTAAATCGGTGCGCGTAGCAAGTATTTGCCCCAGCTTGACAAAAGTTGGCCCCAGCGCTTCCAGCGCCTGGCGCAGGCGTGCCGGCATGGTCTGCTTTTCCAGCGTCTCGTCGCGCCCGGGAAACCGGTTCACCAGGCGAGTCAAGCCCAGCAGACGCACGAGATCCTGCAATCCGTAGCGCAACAATACCGTAGTAATTTCTGTCAGCCGCGCCCTGTCCCGGGCGGTCACCATCATCATTTTCAACATGCGCTTTTTCTCTCACCCCTTCCCTGCATAACAGCAGACAAACAACACACAGCCTTCGCTATGATCGCGTCGTTCCGGAAGCGTTAAAAACAAACACATCTTAAGCACGCCGGCAACTACAGATATTTTTCAAACTGCCAGGCCGCCACCGCCGTCCAGATAAACAGCCCCGCACACAGGGTACCCAGCAAAAAGCGCCGTCTCCACAGGCTCCAGCCGCACAGTAATGCGATTAAAGGCAGACTCCAGCGCCAGCCCGCCACAACGGTCAGCATGGCGATAATCAAATAATCTCTCATAATCATTCTTCCTGCCATTTACTTACACAATGACAAACTCATTACACACGGCGCCATAAATTTGCACGTAATAGTGCATTCACATTGCGCGAGCGCGCTTCTGTTGTTTATGGTTATAGAAGCTTCCTTTTTGCCTCCAGCAGGAGACGCGCATGATCAGACACCCGGTAACGTCATCAAGAATAGCCAATATCGGTTATAACCCTTCCACCACAGAGCTGGAAGTCACATTTAGGGAAGGCAGTATTTACCGCTATCGCGGCGTGCCGGAACGCCTGTTTTACACGTTTTTAACCGTTGTCTCAAAGGGGCGATTTTACGATGGCGTGATTTACAATAAGTTTCCGGAAAAACGAATTCGCTAGCCGCCCCGCCAGTCGGCGGGGCAAAGAGATGGGATTATTCATTTATGCGCGGATGCTGTTGAACCAGCACTTTGCGTTTTTCTTCCAACTCAGCAATTTCACGATCCAGGTCTTCAATTTTTTGTTCAATATTATCATGATGCTCGCGCAGGATTTCACGCGCTTCATGGATATCCGAAGCCGCAGGCGTTGCGCCTTTTAACGGTTTATTGGCGGTTTCCTTCATATACAGACCGGTTATCAAACCAACCACGCCAATGACCATCAGATAATAGCCCGGCATCATCAGATTCTGCGTACTTTCCACCAGCCACGCGGCCAGGGTTGGCGTCAATCCCGCAATCAACACAGAAATATTAAAGGCGCTGGCCAGTGCGCTATAGCGAATGTGTGTCGGGAACATTGCCGGTAATGAGGCGGCCATAACGCCGGTAAATGAGTTAAGTATCACGGCCAGAATCAACAAACCGGCAAAAATCAGGCCGATAACGTCGCTATTTATTAACATAAATGCCGGGACAGCAAATAGTATCAGCGCCACGCTGCCGCTAATGATAAACGGACGGCGACCAAAACGGTCGCTGAGCAGCCCCATCACCGGCTGCACAAACAGCATTCCTAACATGATAGCGATAATGATAAGCACGCCGTGGTCTTCAGAATAATGTAGGTTATGCGACAGATAGCTTGGCATGTAGGTCAGCAGCATGTAGTAGGTCACGTTAGTAGCAATAACCAGGCCGATACAGGCCAGCAGGCTGCGCCAGTGTTTGGTAGCAATTTCACCAAAAGAGACTTTCGGGCCATCCTGCAAGCCTTCGCGATCGCCCTGCTCCAGCTTGTCGACATGCTGCTGGAAGGCTGGCGTCTCCTCAAGCGCATGGCGCAGATACAGCCCGATAATGCCCAGAGGCAGCGCCAGGAAAAACGGAATACGCCAGCCCCAGGCCAGGAAGTTCGCCTCGCCGATAACGGTGGAAAGCAACACCACTACGCCCGCGCCGAGCACAAAGCCTGCGATAGAGCCGAAATCAAGCCAGCTTCCCATAAAACCGCGCTTCCGGTCCGGAGAATATTCGGCTACAAATATTGATGCGCCGGTATACTCACCTCCAACCGAAAAGCCCTGAGCCATTTTGCACAGTAATAAAAGCACTGGCGCCCAAATACCAATGGACTCATAAGAAGGGATAAGCCCGATACAAAATGTGCTTATCGACATAATAACAATGGTCATGGCAAGTATACGCTGGCGGCCATATTTATCACCCAGCATGCCAAAAAATACGCCGCCGAGCGGGCGGATTAAAAACGGAACGGAAAAGGTCGCCAGCGCCGCGATCATTTGTACGCCGGGATCGGCGCCCGGGAAAAATACCTTACCCAACGCGTAGGCAACGAAGCCATAAACGCCAAAATCAAACCATTCCATTGCATTGCCCAGCGATGCGCCGGTAATAGCTTTACGTAGTTTGGTATCGTCAATGATTGTTACATCACTCAGCGTGATAGGTTTAATCTTTTTCCTTCTTAACTTCATATTCATCCTCAGCGTTAACACTTATCGGGACGGTTCAAAAGGCATGGATTATTGCGTTATGCCTGGTAGACATGGCGGTGTAACATTTGACGCCTGCACCGTCCGGTAAATGACCCGTGCGGGTCGAAGTTATTATGATTTTCCTGCCTAAGCGTAGCAGGTTTCGGGGTTGTAAATGCGGAAGGTAATGCCTTTCTCCCTGGTAAAACCGGCTTTTCACCGCAGGGGGTTCAATGACCACAACGCCTGATTTCTTTACATAAGGCCTGAATTTTTTAGTTACGTCAACTAACTATTGCATATTACTCACTGCCTTATCACCTTTTTCAACCAGAAATACGCTTAAAAAGAGCGGATTTTGTAGTGATATCGTCTGGAAGCTTTTTAATCTAATGCGGTGATGTAACAGACTCTGACGGTGAGAAAACGATAAACGTTTAAGCCGGCACATATTACTTGTTTTTTGCATAGCAAGTTTTTCATAACAAGCGGCAATATAATACTGCACATAAGCCACTATTTTGCTGCTCCTGTTTTTTACGGGTGATAATACTTCACGCAAGCTGGAAACCTCTGAAATACGCTTTCAGACAAGGCTAAATTTCCAGTCTATGCCACTATTAATATCGATTACCTGAGATATCCCTGTAATAACCCTGTTTCGGTGCAGTACTGCGCCGTTTTTTTTACTATATGCCAGTAAGTTACTGCAAAATTAGCCCAGGCAAAGCGCGGATTAATATACAAACAGGGCGCCAGATTTCCTGTATAAACAAAAAGCGTTTACTCTTCTTTCTCAAATTATAGCTTCACAGGTTTTTTTTTATGTTCCCCCAGCTCGCTCCCGCGCTGGCGATATAAAACGTCACCCCCTTCAATGAGTAAAAAATCGCCACTCTTCCTGAAAATAGCCTGTTTCTTCCCAACGGCTTACACCGGGGGTAAACCAATATCGGGAATGCAATGTGGCTAACGGATACCATAATTTTACACCCTTAATAGTGACACTGTCACTTTACGCCAACCTCTCGCCCGGCGCCCGGAGACTTACCTGTTACTGTTCAGGCGTCTCCCGAAGGTTAATAAGTATTCTGCTTAGGGGGCTGGCTCAGGCTGCTCCTGCGCAGGCTCGGCCTGCTCAACTACCGACTGCAATTCCTCCGGCTCCGGCGTTGCGGTTTCTGATTCCAGCACAGGCTCTGCCTGTCCAGGTACTTCGATATTTTCCTTCGGTCTGCCCATCGCTGATTCCTCCCGTTCGTGAGGCGTCAGTGTCGTGGCATCAGGTGGTCGGTTTTCCGACTATTTGGCGGGACAAACGCGCGCGCAAGGCTGTGCGGGGAGTACCGTGTTAGTGGTTTTAGTCAGCAACAGCCGCGCTGCCAGTATTCGCGGCATGTTAATCACTACAAGATTCTGTTTTGAAGCTACTGCCGGTAAAATTCACACTCGCGGAGTTGACTCCCGGCACCTGTCTGTAAGTAACGTTTGCGAATTAATTAAATCTGCTGCACTGGCTGCGTAATTCAATCCGCCCGGATTCGTCCGGGCTATCGAGGAAAACATGAACAACCTGGAAAAACTGGAAAAAATCGGCCTGGAACTGTACGGACCAAACTGGATAACCCCCATGTCGCGACTCCTGGGAATCAACGATTCAACTATTCGCCGCTGGTTAAAAGGCAAGTCGCGCGTATCAACAACTATCGCCAACGATATTCCCGACGCGCTAACACGCAAATTTAATGACGTACTGGCTATGGCTAATGCCGACAAAATGTGTGGCGACGACGTGACCATTGAGATGATTGTGGAAATCGCGGACAAGTACAAATTCTCTGACGAACAGCGTCGCGAAGAGGCTATTAAAGCAATGAAAAACGCGGTTTATGACACCACTTATCTCTCTAACCTGGAGTCAATCGCTAAACAATGGGCTGCGATTTAAAGGCGCGCCATCGATGCCGTAAATAACGCTGTCTACGAGGAGATGCCACTCTCTGACCTGGACTGCGTAGCAAAAAATGGACTTTCAACGCCTGAACGTCCACCGCTTACGATGGACCACCACAGGGTCTATCTCGCGGTCCCTGCCCGTTCCTGATACCACATTCAATCAGTGCTTTAACCGGTCAAAGATGTGGCGACATTGCGTCTACGGCGTTTCGCCAGGTGTGGGATGATTATCTACATGTGGAGCAGGAAAAAACTGGAATGAAGCTGGCGCTGCCGTTGTCGCTCTATTGTGATGCTCTGGCTTATCACTCGGTGATGTAATTCAACGGTGCCGGGACAGAGTGGTCAGCCCGTATCTGTTGCACCACTCACGCCCGAACAGCCGGATAAAAATAGGTGATCCAGTGGGAGTTTCTGGCATTTCCCAGGCGTTCGCCAAAGCGGTGAAACTGGCTGGCATAAAAATTAAAAAACCTCCCACCTTTTATGAGCAACGTTCACTAACTGAACGGTTGTATTCATAGCAGGGGATCGATACTCAGTTATTGCTGGGACATCGTAACGAACGAACCACCGCAAAATATCATGATAATCGTGGCGCTGAATGGGTAAAAATCGTGTTGTGAACAGCTCGTTTTTTGTACCGTTTTGGAGAAAGGTTTTGGAGAAGTTTTGGAGAAAGAATTTTCACACTAAAAAGCCGGGAAGGAATCCCGGCTTTTTTACTCCTGCAAAACATCAATCATCCGTCAACCCACGGTTTTCCAGCATCGGTTCGATGGCCGGATCGTGGCCGCGCCACTCGCGATAAAGCGCTGATAAATCACAGCTATTGCCGCGTGATAAAATCGCTTCCCGGAACCGCTCGCCGTTTTGCGCCGTCAATCCGCCCTGTTCTTCGAACCATTTAAAGCCATCGTCGGCCAGCATTTGCGTCCACAGATACGCGTAATAGCCCGCCGCGTAACCGCCGCCCCAGATATGGGCAAAATAACTGCTACGATAACGCGGCGGTACGGCAGCCAGCTTCACATTTTCCTGCGTCAACGCTACGTCCTCAAATACATTGACATCCTGCGGCGGTTCACTGGCGCTCAGGCGATGCCAGCGCATATCCAACAGCGCCGACGCCAGTAGTTCGGTCATGTCGTAGCCCTTATTAAAACGCGCCGCACGAAACAGTTTCTCGCGCAGCGCCTCAGGCATCGATTCATCGCTCTGATAGTGGCGCGCATAGTGAGCAAAGACCTCCGGATGGCTGGCCCAGTGTTCGTTTAGCTGCGAAGGAAATTCCACAAAGTCGCGCGGAGTATTCGTACCCGACAAGGTGGCATAGCGCTGTCGGGCGAACAGCCCGTGCAGAGTGTGGCCAAATTCATGAAACAGCGTAATGACATCGTCCCAGGAAAGCAGCGCAGGTTCCCCCGGCAACGGCTTCACATAGTTGCAAACATTATAGATGACCGGCGCCTGCGCCAGCAGCGTGGACTGCTCTACAAAATTCCCCATCCATGCTCCACCGCTTTTGCTGTCTCTGGCAAAAAAATCGCCATAAAACAGCGCTATTCCGCATCCGTCCCGATCAAAAATTTCCCACACGCGCACGTCATCGTGGTAAACAGGAATGTCAAAACGCTCAACGAACGTCAGGCCAAACAGCCGGTTTGCGACATAAAACACCCCGCGCTGGAGCACATTTTCCAGCGAAAAGTAGGGGCGCACCTGGTTTTCATCAAGTTCGTAACGGACGCTGCGCACCTGGGCGGCATAAAAATCCCAGTCCCAGGGCAGGGCGTCAAAACCGCCCTGCTGCTCATCGATCCGTTGTTGAATCGCCGCCAGTTCATGCCGGGCACGGGCAGTAGCTGCGGGCACGATATTGCGCATAAATCTCAGCGCCGCCTGTGGTGTCTTTGCCATCTGATCTGCAAGGCTCCAACTGGCATAGTCTTCAAAACCCAACAGTTGCGCCTGTTGCGCCCGCAGTTGCGCCAACCGGGCGACAATATCGCGGGTATCGTTGGCATCATTTTTCTCACAGCGCGACCAGGCCGCGCAGAACAGCGCTTCTCGCGTCTGGCGATCCGTGAGGCTGCGCAACGCCGGCTGTTGTGTAGTGTTGAGCAGGTTTAACAACCAGCGGTCACGGTAACCTTTGCGCCCGGCCGCGTCTGCGGCAGCGGCGATTTCCGCCTCGCTTAACCCGTCAAGCCGGGCGCTATCGTCGCATATTAACCCGCCCGCTTTGGTTGCTGCCAGCAACCGGCTGTTAAACTGGCTGGACAAACGCGCAACTTCTTTATTCAGCGTTTTTAACTGCGCCTTTTGTTGCTTATTCAGCCGTGCTCCGGACAACACAAATCGCTGGTGCATCACCTCCAGCAGACGCAGGGATTCTGCGTCAAGCCCGAGCGTATCACGCTGGCTCCAGAGCATATCAATGCGCGAAAACAGTGTCTCGTTGAGATAAATTTCATCATTCAGCGCGGCCAGCTCACCGGAGAATATTTCATCCAGCGCCTGTATTTCATCATTTGTATGCGCTGACGCCATAGCAAAAAAGACGGCGGACACGCGCGCCAGCATTTGCCCGCTGCGCTCCAGCGCCAGACAGGTGTTGTCAAAGCTGGGCGGCGTTTCATCGCCGGTGATAGCCGCCAGCTCTTCCCGCTTGCGTTGTACTGCTTCGCTAAATGCCGGGCGATAATGCGCAATGGTGATGCAGTCAAAACACGGCGCCTGATACGGCAGTAGACTTATTTGAGAAAAAGGAGTTTCAGCAGCCATTTTTTTCCTTAAACGCGGGCACAAAACCTTAAGCTTATGCGCGCCCGTCATGCAGAGCAATGATTTCGCATCCGGCTCTCCCAAACTACAGCGTGCGTGGTAAGGTAAGGCGCTCGCAAAAACATTGAGGAACAGTGAGATGATTATTCTGGTTACTGGCGCTACCGCAGGCTTCGGTGAATGTATCGCACGCCGCTTTGTCAACGGCGGCCACCGTGTTATCGCTACAGGTCGCCGCCGGGCGCGCTTACAGGCATTAAAAGAGGAACTGGGCGATAATCTGCTGACGCTACAGCTTGATGTACGTGACCGCGCCGCCATTGAAAAGGCCATAGCGTCTCTTCCCGCCGACTGGCGCGAAATTGATGTGCTGGTAAATAACGCGGGCCTGGCTCTGGGGCTGGAGCCCGCGCAGCGCGCGAATATCGATGACTGGGAAACAATGATAGACACCAATAATAAAGGCCTGGTCTTTATGACCCGCGCGCTACTGCCGGGGATGGTCGAACGTAACCGCGGTCATATCATCAATATGGGTTCAACGGCGGGCAACTGGCCCTATGCGGGTGGCAACGTTTACGGCGCCACCAAAGCGTTTGTTCGCCAGTTCAGCCTCAACCTGCGCACCGATCTGCACGGCACCGCGCTGCGCGTAACCGACATTGAACCGGGCCTTGTAGGCGGAACTGAATTCTCAAACGTGCGCTTTAAAGGCGATGAAGAAAAAGTGGCGCAAACCTATAAAGACAGCAACGCGCTGACAGCGGAAGATATCGCTGAGGCGGTCTGGTGGGTAACCACGCTGCCGGCACATGTGAATATCAATACGCTGGAAATGATGCCGGTCAGCCAGACCTGGGCTGGTCTGAGCGTACACAGAACGTAACGGTTATACCCATCCTGCCTGGCGGGATGGGTTCTTCAGGAAAAAGATGGTAAAATTAACCCGTTACCCACCCTCATCCAGACAAATTCATGACCGCCGAAACGCTTAATCCAGTCCAGCCTGTTAACCAGCAAATTTACCGTATCCTGCGCAGGGACATCGTACAGTGTCTGATCCCTCCCGGTACGCCACTGTCTGAAAAAGAAGTGTCAGTGCGTTTTGACGTTTCCCGCCAGCCAGTGCGCGAAGCCTTTATTAAGCTGGCTGAGAACGGGCTGATACAGATCCGCCCACAGCGAGGCAGTTACGTTAACAAAATCTCCATACGCCAGGTGCGTAACGGCTGTTTTGTACGCGAAGCTATTGAGCGCGCGGTTGTTCGACGCGCCGTAACGTTGATAAATGACGATAAATTGTGGTTGCTTGAACAAAAACTGCAACAACAGCGTAGCGCCATCAACCACCGCCAGCAGGATGACTTTTTCGCTCTGGATGACGACTTTCATCAGTTGCTTGCCCATATAGCCGATTGTTCACTGGCGTGGGATACCATAGAAAACATCAAGGCAACCATTGACCGCGTTCGCTATATGAGCCTTGAACATGTATCGCCTCCGGATCGGCTGATTGAACAACACTACGCTATTTTTCATGCGCTTGAGCAGCGGGATGTAGCCGCAGTGGATGCCGCTATGCAACGACATTTACACGAAATTAGTGAAACGATTTTGCTCATCCGTCAGGATAATCTCGACTGGTTTAATGAAGAATGAGGGTATAAGGAGAGCGCGCCGTTCCCGGCGGAATGGACAAATTTGCCCTGAAAAACCAGCGCATTGTTTACCGGTCAATATAAAGAGGGCAAAACCCTGCCCTCTTTACCATCAAACTGAAGACGGCGGACGCCGCTGCGGAAAATTAACGCACGCGGCAAACCACATCAGCCACGGCCGCCTTCGCGCCATGCGTTAGCAGCGCGTTGTAAGCCTCCTGTAGCGCATCAACAACGCGCGAATTTTGCGCCAGGCCGGTACCAAAAATTGCCGTCAGCGCCAGCAGCGCCCTGACCCGCTCCTCACCAGCCGGCGCGCTGTTCGCCACGGCCTCTTCAATGGCGGGCAGCAGCGGATCGCAGATCTCAATGCGCTCCCCTTGCTCATCCTCCCCGCCTGCGTAACGCATCCACCCCGCCACGCCCAATGCCAGCAGCGGGAAGGCGTTATCCCGCGCCAGATGCCAGCGAATCGCATCAAGCATACGCTGCGGTAATTTCTGGCTTCCGTCCATAGCAATTTGCCATGTTCTGTGATGCAACGCTGGATTGCTGTAGCGTTCAATCAACGACTCAGCGTAGCGTATCAGATCCACGCCCTTCACACTGAGCGTGGGGGCCTGTTCGTCAAGCATTAGACTGTACGCAGCACGTCGAAAGTTATCATCCTTCATGCAATCGTTGATACAGGCGTAACCCGCAAGATAACCAAGGTATGCCAGGAATGAATGGCTGCCGTTAAGCATGCGCAGCTTCATCTCCTCAAACGGCAGTACGTCAGAAACCAGCTCGGCGCCCGCCTTTTCCCAGCAGGGACGCCCGGCGACGAAATTATCCTCAATCACCCACTGGCGGAAGGGTTCGCAGGCTACCGCAGCGGGGTCCTCCACGCCCGTCTGGCTGGCTATCTTCGCCAGTATCTCCGGCGTAACGGCAGGCACAATGCGATCCACCATTGTGGAGGGGAACGTAACATGTTGCGCAATCCACTGCGCCAGCCCCGGATCACACAAATTCGCGTAGGCAAGCACCACGCTTTGCGTTACGCGGCCGTTTTCCGGCATATTATCGCATGACATAACGCTAAAGCCCGGCAGTCCGGCAGTCCGGCGTCGCGCCAGCGCCGCCACAATCACGCCGGGCGCCGAGCGCGGCGCATCCGGGTTTTGCAAATCCGCCAGAATAAGCGGATGATTCGCAATAAGTTCTCCGCTGGCTGGCGAATGGCAGTATCCTTTTTCCGTCACCGTCAGAGAAACGATGGCGACTTCCGGGCGCGACATAGCTTCCAGCACCGCCTCAATGCCGTCAACATCCGCATGCAGCGCCTCTTTCACCACGCCGACCACGCGGCTGTTCCAGGCCTGATCAGACATTTCCGTCACGCTGAACAATAAATCCTGCCGTTTTAAATCGGCAATCTGTTGTTCACCACCGATAAGATTAACTTCGCAGTATCCCCAGTCGCTGCCCTGTTCCGCCGCGAGAATATCGGCATAGACAGCCTGATGCGCACGGTGAAACGCGCCAAAGCCAAGGTGAACAATCCGGCTTTTCAGGCGATTACGGTCATAATCAGGCTGCGTTGCGCGAGCATGGCTAAGTATTTTATTCATGCTTTAACTCAATTGAATGCACAAAACGCATCCTCCATGTTTCGGGGATGCGACGACAGAATGGCGGCAGCATACCTGCCGCCGCAAAATAATCAGGAGTAACGATTACGGGCCGATTGACCTGCAATGCGGGGTTCAGCGCTCTTTATGGCATCCTCCGGCGCACCGAGATCGCGATCGCAAACTTCAGGCATCACAATGGCTGACAGCAAACCAATTAAGGAGTACAGCATCAGCATGACGGCAATTGGCCACCAGGCATTCGCCATGTTGCAAAAAATACCGGCCAGCACAGGCCCAAAGCCAACGGCGATAAGGCCGCCCGCCTCTTTAGAAATCGCCATACGCGTGAAGCGATTACGCGCGCCGAAGATCTCCGCCATCGTGATATTTTCCAGCGCAAACAGACCAAGCACAGCAACATTATGGATAAGAATGAGACAGGCCATAATCACGCTTACCGGCGTAGATTTATCCACCAGCATAGAAATCATCGGCCATGCCAGCACAATTGCGGCAATATTCAGTACAATATACGGCATCCGGCGCCCCAGTTTATCGGAAAGCCAGCCCAGTAGCGGAATGGTCAAAAAACCTATAACAGAACTGATCATCAGCGCATCGGTAGGAATGCGCTTATCAAACAGCAGCGTCTGTACCAGATAACCGGCCAGGAAGGTTTGAATTAACCCGGAATTACCCGCCTGCCCAAAGCGCAACCCGGTTGCCACCCAGAACGATTTACTGCGTAACATGGCGCTCAGCGAGCTGTCATCTGCTGACCGGGCAGCGCCAGCGTGTCTTTCAACGCTCTGCGCCTCTTCAAATACCGGGCTTTCCTTCAGATTTAAACGCAACCAGATAGCGAAAATCATCACAACTACGCTGCACAGGAAAGGAATACGCCAGCCCCACGCCAGCAACTGTTCTTTATCAAGCACAAAGAACATAACGGCCCAAATTGCTGTTGCCGTCAGCGTTCCGCAATTGGTGCCCATTGCTACCAGTGAGGAGACAATACCGCGCTTTCCCTTTGGCGCATATTCCGCCAGCATCGTGCCCGCTCCGGATATTTCCGCGCCTGCACCAAGCCCCTGAATAATACGCAGAGTAACCAGCAGCAGAGGCGCGAAAATACCAATTTGCGCATAAGTAGGTAATACACCAATTAACGTGGTGCATAAGCCCATCATGGTAATGGTAATGAACAACACTTTTTTTCTGCCAATCGTGTCGCCCATGCGACCAAAAACAAAAGCGCCGACAATACGGGCTACATAACCTGCACCATAGGTTCCCATCGCTAAAATGAGGGCCATTGCCGCAGATTGTTCCGGAAAAAATATCTGGTGAAAAACCAACGCGGCGCCCAGCGAATAAAGCTGGAAATCCATAAACTCCAGTGCAGTACCCAGCCAGCCGGACACGGCCGCTTTTACCAGGTCCGAGGTATCGCGCTCGGGTTTATTTGTACTATCGCAATGATTCATAATAAATACTCTCTGTCATTTATCATTATTGGAATTACGCAAAGATTCGGGTATAAAGGCAGATATTCAGAACGTCAGCAAAACCTTACAGCAGTGTTTCTGATCCTTTTCAAAAACCTCCATAGCGTCCAGAACGTCGGTATATGCAAACTGATGGGTAATTAATGCCGTTGGGTTGATTTTTTTCTGCGACATCCACTCAATTACCATTGGGAAGCGATTGCTGTTTAGCCGCGAGCTAAAGATGCTGAGTTCTTTACTGGTAATTTCCTGCTGGCTTATGACGCACGGTTCAGCGGAAAATCCCATAATGCCAATGCGTGCCGCAGGCGATGCCAGCGCGATAGCTTGCGGTAATATGGAAGGATGGCAGGCAGCATCGACGATTAAGGTGGGGCGCGCTTCCTGTTGCGCCAGCGCGGCGCCGAGATCGTCTTTCGCATTGTTAATCGTGCAGTCAGCGCCGTTGGCGCGCGCCATTGCCAGACGTTCATCAATACGATCGGCAACGATAATCCTTTTTACGCCATACACGCCTCGTAATGCCTGTATCGTAGTCAACCCCATCGGGCCTGCGCCGTAAACCAGCGCAATATCTGTTTTAGCAGGCTGCAACTGGCTACAGATATTCGCAGCGATAGTAAATGGCTCAATCATCGCCGCTTCATTATCCGCAATTGATGCCGGCACCTGGTGAGCGTTTTTCGCAGGCAGTGTGATATATTCGCTAAAGCCGCCGTCGCGATGCACGCCGATCACCTGTAATTCGCGGCACACATTCGGGCGCCCTACCTGACATGAATAACAGTGCCCGCAGCTTAATACCGGATCGCCCACCACACGTTCGCCAATCCGCGCGGCATCCACGCCCTGACCAACCGCGTCTATATGGCCGAAAAATTCGTGACCAATAGTACGCGGATAGCGAGCAAAGGGATTATGGCCATGCCAGATATGCACATCTGAACCGCAAATCCCTGCGCGGCTAACGCGCATACGCACTTCGCCCGGCCCGGGTTGCGGCAGCGGCCGCTCTTCTATGACAAGGCGCTCGGGTTGCTGTACGACAATACTTTTCATTTTCTACTCCTGTGAATAAACGCTTGCATGGCGTGCAGTAATTTCAGTTCCGCTATATAAGATTTTTACGCCCGGCAATGAATATTTTTTGGCTCATGTTGACGAACAATCCTATTAACGTAATAAAATCCAGCACAGCCGCCTGTTCGCTTAGTAAGTAATACACGCACTCGTTTTTTGGTTTAGCAGCCCAAACCCGGTACGCTACAATTAACGAAACTTCCCCACACCTGATTGCGGCAAAACCACTGCAATAAAAGCGTGTATCTCACAATACATATATATTTCTTCCCGATGAAATCCCCAGTTACGCCAGCCGCAAAAGTTAAGTTTTATTTTCTTAAAAATTTAAAGCTATTCTCTGTCACGGCAGACTGTATTTGCGCATCGCCGCAATAAACGTTTTATTGATGTCTTCAGCGCTACGGTCGTATAAATAAAGCGGATATCACTCCGATGCGCGCTGCCCGATTCAAACATGTCATTCACAACAGGCGCGATACGCCCTCGCGCCTTAGCGCCGTTGCCTGTTTTCCTGGCAGCCTACCAATTCCAGAGCGTGCCATCCTCCAGGCGGGCGACGGGCAGGCAGGCTGGCTCGTAGGGGTATTTCGAGGCCAGCTTCTCATCAAACTCAATACCCAGCCCCGGTTTATCGCCCGGGTGCATATAGCCGTCTTTAAATCGCCAGCTATGAGGGAAAACTTCCAGCATTTGCTCGGAATAGCCCATATATTCCTGTACGCCAAAATTGGGTACCCACAGGTCAAAATGCAGCGCCGCGGCATGGCACACAGGCGACAAATCCGATGGGCCATGAGAGCCGGTACGCACCTGGTAAAGCGAGGCAAAATCAGCAATGCGACGCATACCCGTGATCCCCCCTGCGTGAGTAATAGTGGTACGGATATAGTCAATCAACTGTTCTTCTATAAGCTGTTTACAGTCCCAGATGCTGTTGAATACTTCGCCTACGGCAATGGGCGTGACGGTATGCTGGCGAATAAGACGGAAACACGCCTGATTTTCCGCCGGGGTGGGGTCTTCCATCCAGAACATACGGTAGTCTTCAATACTTTTTCCAAAGCGTGCGGCTTCAACCGGCGTCAGGCGGTGATGCATATCATGCAGCAGATGTTCGTTAAAACCGAATCTGTTACGTACCGCATCAAACAGTTTCGGCACAAAATCGAGATATTTTTCCGTCGACCACAGTTGTTCTTCAGGCCATTGCCCTTTAACAGCAGGCTCATAGGCCTGCCCTTTCGCCTTTGCCATGCCATAGGTGGTTTTCATGCCCGGCACGCCGCACTGTACGCGAATTGCCTTAAACCCCATTTCCTGATGACGCGCATAGTCTTCCAGAACATCATCAATACTGTGCCCGGTTGTGTGGCAATACACCATCACGCCATCGCGCGAAGCCCCGCCCAGAAGCTGGTAGAGCGGCATACCTGCGGCTTTCGCTTTGATATCCCAGAGCGCCGTATCTATCGCCGAAATTGCCGACATGGTTACCGGCCCACGGCGCCAGTAAGCCCCCTTATAAAAAAATTGCCAGATATCCTCAATGCGATGCGCATCGCGCCCAATCAATTGTGGGCAAAGGTGATCCTGCAGGTAAGACGCCACCGACAGCTCACGTCCGTTAAGCGTTGCATCCCCCAGTCCGGTCAGGCCATCGTCGGTAGTGATTTTCAACGTAACGAAATTACGGCCCGGACAGGTAACAAACACTTCAGCCCTGGTGATCTTCATGAATAATTTCCTTAACAGCTTGCTTTCCGTAGTTCTAATGGTGAAAAATTAACTTACCGCTTACTACCATACAAGTATGAATAAACAAAAAATAGCGTTAAATCACAGAATAAGCAGCAACCAAACCAATGTTTGCAAAAAGCGGTCGCTCCGCGCTTTCAAACACTGCGGAAAAAGTTAATGCAAACGTGCGGGGCGCGGCATAAATGCGGTAACATGGCGTCCCATACAGACAACGCACTTAAATAAGGAAATCACTGTGACGACATTACGTAACCGTCTGGCCCTGGTGCTGTTGCCGGTGGCCCTTGCCGCTGCGGCTTTGCTGAGCGCACCAACCCAGGCGCAGACCAATAAACTGATAATCGAATCCGGCGACAACGCCAGCGCTCGCCAGCAGGCGGCAATGGATAAAGAACAGTGGAACGATACCCGCTCGCTACGCCAGAAAATGAATCGCCGTGCGGAAAAAGAGTGGGATAAAACAGATACGGCTTTCGATGCGCGCGATAACTGTCTTAAAAGCGCTAATGTTAATGCCTACTGGGAACCAGGCACAGAGCGCTGCCTTGACCGCCGCACAGGACATACGATAGCGCCCTGAATTTCACGGCCATCCCGGAGCCGTGAGGCTATTAGCACTCGCCGGGCCGAACGGATTCGGCCTGAAATAACGGGAAGTAACGGGAAGTTAAATCAGGAAAGCCGGGGGTTATGTTACGGCTGATAGCCACAAAGCGGTTAACGCCGCGTTTTGTCCACTTTGTCAGCAAACTGAAGCCGCCCTTCAGGGCCGTTCTGCACGAAGGAAACTTGTATGTACACCGCTCCTCACGTCAGGCTTCGCCCGCTTGAGCGCGAAGATTTACGCTTTGTTCATCAGCTTGATAATAACGCCAGCGTCATGCGCTACTGGTTTGAAGAGCCCTATGAAGCATTTGTTGAGCTGACGGATCTTTACGATAAGCATATCCACGATCAAAGCGAACGCCGTTTTGTAGTGGAATGTCACGGAGAAAAAGCCGGGCTGGTCGAGCTGGTTGAAATCAACCACATTCACCGTCGCGCGGAGTTTCAGATAATCATTTCACCGGAGCACCAGGGTAAAGGATTAGCCACCGCTGCCGCCCGGCTGGCAATGGATTATGGCTTTACCGTGCTTAATCTCTACAAACTGTATTTAATTGTCGATAAAGAAAATGCGCGGGCCATTCATATTTACGAAAAACTGGGATTTATGGTGGAAGGCGAACTGATCCATGAATTTTTTATCAACGGCGAGTATCGCAACACTATCAGAATGTGTATTTTCCAGCATCAGTATCTGGCCGGGCATAAAGCGCCTGATGGCAACCTGCTCAAACCCACCGCACAGTAGCGTTGTAGTTACTCCTGAGGACGTATGCCCCATTGCCCGCAGCCGGATACGCTCAGCCCGGCTAAAAATAGTGGATAGCACAAAAGGTAGCCCGTTATGGCATGAGCCCGGTACAAATATTGTTGACCGGTCTGCTATTCTTCCCTCTCATACTCAACCTGAGGAAACGATAATGATACGTTCTGTCTGGCCTGGCGTATTACTGCTTGCAACAGCCGTTCCGGCGCTCAGCGCGCAGAATTCATGTGAAAAAGTCAAAACGGATATTGAACAGCGCATTATCAATAACGGCGTACCGCAAGCGAATTTTACACTACGCATAGTTCCTGGCGATCGGGCAAATCAGCCCGATGCACAGGTTGTTGGTCACTGCGCTAACGACACGCAAAAAATTCTTTACACACGCACCGCCAGCGGCAACCACGCTGTCAACGGGGGCGCCGCGCGCGATGCCGGAAATCCTGAGCCGCAGCAATAATCCTCAATCCTCCGGGGGTGCGCCGCACCCCCGTTTTCTCTTTACCAGGCATACAAGCCAAATGTGCGTCTTCGCTCTTCTGAGCAAATGAAAAGCGCCTGACGTTCCCCGACAGACATAAATGGCCTTTTCAATGAAAGCGTATCGGCGTAATTAACAACAGGACAATAACTCAACGCATTGAGCCAGGATCGCGACGCTTGCTGATGCTTAAGGGCGGCTATTGTTAAAATGAACAAAAGTATAAAGCTGTGGTTTTCTGATGGGTATAACGTTATGCCTAAGCCATTTCCTAAGACAGCACGCTGCAATGTATTAGACGTCAACTAAATAGCTGCGCCAAATAGTAGATCACTTTGAGGGAA
>NZ_JAEPBH010000035.1 GCF_016632365.1 Tenebrionibacter intestinalis
CAGCGGCCGTTCTCATCCACCGCGCTGCTGCCGATAAGCGTGCCCTTGTCGTAAATATTGACATAGCCGATATCCGGCGTGGCCTGGCCTGCGTAGGTCGGGCGGGTGTCGTTGGTGGTGCTGCCGTCCGCGATGGGGCCGGTTACCGGCGCCTGGTCGTCGGTCAGGGTGATGGAGCCTGACACAATACCGGAGGTAATGTTGTCCGGCNATCGGTCAGGGTCACGGAGCCTGACACAATACCGGAGGTCATGTTGTCCGGCGCGCCGGTATCTACGGTAAAGCTCCAGCCCTCGTCATCGGTACCGGAAACCTGCGGCCCTTCATTGCCTGCTTTATCAACCGCAGAAGCCGTAAATTCATGCTCGCCATCCGCCAGATCGCTATCTGGCGTAAAGCTCCAGTTGCCGTTTTTGTCTACCGCGCTGCTGCCGATAAGCTTGCCGTTATCGTAAATATNGTCAGTCAGGGTGATGGAGCCTGACACAATACCGGAGGTAATGTTGTCCGGCGGCGTGGTATCTCCCGGGCCGTCCACGGTGGTCGAGTTGGTATTGCCTGCCGGGTCGGTCGCGGTAATCACCGCATCGCTGTCGCCCACCTCCAGCGGGTTCGGCTCAAAGCTCCAGTTCCCGTTTTTATCCGCCACCACGCTGGTTTGCGTGCCGTCAGAAGGATCGGTGATAGTCACCGTTGCGCCCGGCTCTGCCGTACCGCTAATTTTGTCGGTGGTGTTTTCGGTCACAACCGGCGCCGTGGTGCTGGTGTCCAGCGTAAAATCCCACTCCGGGCTACGGGCGCTTTCATTGCCCGCCGCATCGGTGCCGGTTGCCGTAATGGCGTGCTCGCCTTCCACCAGGTTAGTGGTCGGGGTGTAGACCCAGTTACCGTCCTTGTCCGCCACCACGCTGCCCAGCACGTTGTCGCCGTCGCGGATGGTGACAACGGTGCCCGCATCGGCGGTCCCCTTAAAGGTCGGTACCGGATCGTCGGTCACGCTTCCCGGCGCCGTCACGGTATCCTTAACGGTTCCCACATCGTCTTCCATTGAGACGATAACCGGAACGGAAGGCGCGGCGCTGTCCACCGTCAGGGTGATCTCCGCGCGTGCGGTATTGCCCGNTTGACGTGATCAATATCCGGCGTGGCTTTGCCTGACCATGTTGGACGAGCATCATCGGTTAATCCGCCGTCAGCAATGGGGCCGGTTACCGGGCCAACGTCATCAGTCAGTTCCGAAGAGCCGTTGATAATACCGGAGGTACTGTTATCCGGCGCGGTTGTATCGACAGTGAAGTTCCAGCCAGCATCTGATGTACCGGAAACCTGCGGCCCTTCGTTACCGGCCTTATCTACCGCAGAAACCGTAAACTCATGGGAAGAACCTTCCGCCAGATTCGCCGCAGGCGTAAAGCTCCAGTTGCCGTTCTTATCTACCGCCGCACTGCCGATAAGCTTGCCATTATCATAGATATTGACATGATCGATATCCGCCGTGACTTTACCGGAATAGGTGGGACGAGTATCGTTAGTGGTGGCGCCATCAGCGATAATGCCTGTCACCGGCGCCACATCATCCGTCAAAGTGACGCTGCCGGCCACAATACCCGATGTTTTGTTATCCGGCGCCAGGCTATCAACAGTAAACGTCCAGCCGTTATCCTTCGTGCCGCTAACCTGCGGCCCGATGTTGCCTGCTTTATCTACAGCCGCAGCGGTATAGTTATGCGTGGACCCTTCTTTGAGGCTGGTCGCCGGCGTGTAGCTCCAGTTTCCTTTCGCATCCACCGCCGCACTGCCTACCAGCACGCCGTTGTCGTAGATATTAACGTGATGAATATCGGAGGTGGCCTTACCTGAATAGGTCGGGCGGGTGTCATTGGTGGTAGCGCCGTCAGCAATCGTGCCGGTCACCGGCGCAACATCGTCAAACAGGTTCTGCGAACCCTTCACAATGCCGGAGGTGATATTATCCGGCGCGGTGGTATCCGGGCGGCCTACAACTGTCGGGGAGGAGTTATTGCCCGCCGGATCTCTGGCGATAATAACCACATTGTTGTCGCCTTCCTTGACAGGGTTCGGCTCAATGCTCCATTTACCGTTGGAATCCGCAACAGTAGACGTGGATTTACCGGTAGACGGATTGTTAATAATAACCGTCGCGCCCGGTTCTGCGGTCCCCGAAATACGATCGTCATTGTTAGTCGCCACAACAGGCGCATCCGGCGCGGTCGTATCACGGTAATTATCGTTCGCTGTGCCCGTATTGCCGTTTGAATCCGTCACCGTTACTGAAATTACGCCATTAGGCTGAGATTTCGGGGCTTCAATCGACCAGTTGCCGTTTTTATCGGTCGTCGTGGTAACTTTTGAGCCATCCGGCAGGGTAATCACAACTTTTGACGATGGGCTGGAAGAAGAACCAGAAATCTCCGGGCGGCCATCTTTGTCTTTATCCGTTGCCGGGTTAATTTTAACGGTAACCCCGCCAGACTCGTGGTTATCATCCTTATTGCTCGCCGCAATGGCAATGGCCGCAGCCGCAACCGCACCGCCGCCAATCAGCAGCCAGGGCAGCCAGGCGAAGTTGTTGCTGTCTGCGGCAGGTTCAGCCACAACGCTTCCTTCACCTCCCAACGCCAGTTCACTGCTACTGCCGTCAGCCAGCGCTGGCGTATAGTCGGCCACGTCTCCCGTTGTAGGAATAAACTCATAATACTGGCCGTTTTCGGCCTTACCGATTAAACGAAGGTCGTCATTTTTGTAATAATCTTCCAGAATAACGTCAGCATCTTTTTCATTCTCACCTTCAAAGATCAGAACCAGATCGTTGCCAACGCGTTTCGTCATCACCACCTGCGGTGCATAACCAGTATTCTCATCAATTAATTCGATATTAAAATGGCCTGACTGGGGAACATTGATTTTCAATGCCGCATTTTTACCAGCCTGAACCTCGTGAGACGAAATAACCCCCTGCGTCCCTCTCACATTTATTTTTATCGCCTTATCCATGTCACTTTCCTTTTACGTAACAACTATGATGAAAACTACCGCTGCTGTAGTTTTCTCGTCCCTTACTGATTAGCCGGCTTTTTAATACCGTAAACTTCAACCTCGACCCTGCGATTAGGCTGATTACAATTAATAAGCTCACGCTGGCTACTGTATTTATCGCAGTCTGTTCTGACAGGCGTCGAACTTCCCAGACCTTGCGCGGACAGCGTTTGCGCATCCAGACCCGCTGAAATTAAATGGTTCATTACCGTACGCGCGCGCTGCTCAGAAATGAATTGATTATGCCGTGCGCTGCCTAATGGATCGGCATGCCCAATAACAACAATTTTGCTGATGTTTTGATGTCCTGATTTAATGGCGGCTGCCAGTTCGTTAATGGTTTGAACGGCGCCTGGCAAAAGCCCGGCAGTATCATATTTATCAAACTTAAATAGCACTGAGGAATTAAGGATATAACTTTCTGAAGGGCAATTTTCTCCTGAATCAACGCGAGAGAGGGTATGCGCCTGGATATTGACGCTGGACAAAACTTCTTTGGCCTGATCGGCATTAACCCAGCGGCCGGCCACTTGCCCCATATCATCCATCGCTATCTGATAGAAGTAGGTTGACCCGGCATGCAAAACCGGCGTTGCAACGTCAGGGGCGTGACCATAGCCAACCATGCCGCTTTTGCGATTGCCCGGGAAAACAATAAGCGAAGAAACGCCCGGACAAACGGAGACGCTAACAGCCTGATGTTCAGGATAGAGGCTGGCATGGTAATCTTTGTTCACAAAAACGTTCAGCGGCAATAGCGCATAGTCATCATTCTCTTTTTGTAGACGAAAAATAACAATGCGCGCACGCGAACTTTCTGCCTCCCACTGCGCTGCAGAAGGTGGAATATCCATCGTCCATGCTGGTTTATTAACTTTACCGGCAACCGCTGCCGAAGCGCTTGCACATCCTATGCTTGCTGTAATAGACAACAGGGCAAGCATGCAGAAAAAAACTTTTCTGCCACTTATCATAATTTTATTCCTTATCGCTACAAATAGTTACTGGAAAACATAATTGTTGCTAATCCAATCTGCACAACTTACATGGCTGATGCCCGGCACAGTTAATAAAACTGCAGCCAGAAAAAGCCATCACAGATAAAAAACAGTCAGCTTTTTAACTGCCCCAAAGGTTATTTAAAACACAAGCATGAACTCTATTGTTACTGGCAGAGTTATCCCTCCTCTCTATGTAAAGTATTCATTAATAAAATACAGGCGAACACGTACTACCCAACCCCCAGTTAAGCATGTCTTCTTAGCATTCACCCTCGGTAAGTAGAGTTATTTAAACCCTGGTAAATTCATAGTGAGATAAATTGACTGACGTTGACATTTTCTTCATTATAAAAATAGAACGGCCTGGCCATTCCGGGCTTTAGCGAGTAGCCTTTCACCTGAATCGTCTCTATTCTCATGATAAAGTCATGCTCAACGCCTAATATAGCCAGACGAAGTTTTAAAGCCTGCATAACCTGCCATAACCTTTGGCTGGAAGATTTCAATCCGTGAAGATCCCAGACGTGGTAAAGCAATTGCTCATTACTTACAATTTTTCCATTAGCATGATTTAGCAAATACAAAAAAAGCCGTAACATAGTCTCTCTGAAAACAAAAGAGTTTAACTGTCGGCTTTTTGAGTCCAAGCTACTTAATTTGCGATGAGCAAGATCGAGTTGAACGTTATCCCCAATATAGTAACCAGCAAGTATTTTTTCCATATTAACCATTCCTTTTCACAGATAGCATCATCTGGCTAATCAGTTCCATGATACACACACCGAATAATCCTATCTTACCTTTTACTTATAAAAACTGAAGCAGTTAAGCTTCCAGCCAAAAGCTCAGCATAAAATCCCGTAAAAAACAAAATACCAAAAAAAACAACCCAACAAAAAACATCAACTCAGACCAAAACACGAAAAACCGGCGTAACCATCACTTTCAGATAAAACTTTTCGCCTAACTATTAACCCGTATGCTTCATGAAGTCATAAAAATTTTACATTGTTTTTTTCACTCTTCATGGTGATCGATGCTGTAAAACGCCACGTTTTTCCTGTGTGCGAATAAATATCCCGCAAATTGTTGAGGCTGGCAATGTAAAACTGTTTATTAATATCGTTTCAGGTCTTAAGCTCTTTCTTAACCACCATGAGATTTTTTCCTTAAAAAAATCAGTAAACTAGGAATTCTTAAAAGTCGATTAAGATATCTCCTGGCAGACACTAAGAAGTCGGCCAAAAGCAAAATGTTTAATTATTGTGTGATTTTTTAACTAAAATAATGAGAAGTGAATTTATCTATCTGTCACCTCCCAAAAAAGAGGGGGGATCATATACCGCTACGTAACACCTCCGACAAACGGTCAAAAAAACAACAAAAACAATTAAGTAAAACCTTAAATAAATTGCTCTAAAAATAAATTGCACTTACTATACATTCGAAAGGCTAATGTTTTACCTCTAAAACTACTCGCTGCGGGTGTTAGAAAATGTGTTTTATTTACCGACTCAACGACAGTATTGAGTTCCGCCCAGACGACAACAGATTAATCAACTTACATAATACACAGCAGCAGGTAACGCTGTCGGCCTCATGCGCCCGCTGCCTGCTTTTGTTGGTTAAAAAAAGGGATCTCGTTACGCAACATGAATTGTTTAACTATGCCTGGGGCGATAATGCAATTTCTGCAACGCCGAACAACCTTTACCAGAATATCTCTTTGCTACGTAAGGCGCTAAAAGGGCTGACCAGCCATGACAATGCCTGGATAGTGACGCTGCCGCGTAAGGGGTTTCAGCTTGACGATAACGTAACGATTGAGGAAATTGCCGCGCCCGAAGCAGCGTCTTCCTCAACCTCCGTCGCTGATGAGATGCCGCCTGTAGCACCGGCCCCCCCGCCCCCGTCAGCAGGTTTATTAATGACCTGGTTTAAATATAAAAAAACGCTGATTTTTACCTGGGTTGTTTTTATCACACTGCTTGCAGCGAGCCTTACCGCCATTGATTACTTTATGTTTCCTCACAACGCAATCGCACAACGCTATATCTATTATAAGGATATTGAGGCCTGCAAAATTTACCTCAACAAAGACGCTTACGATTCCGTGGCGTATCGGAAGGTGCTGGGCGCGCTGGAGGTAAGTTGTAAGCATAACCCCTACACCTATATTACCGTTTATCCCATTCTACATACCGCAACGGCCCTGTCGTGCACAGCCGCAATAGGCCATAAGCACACACAGTGCATATCAAGCATCATCAGGGGGTTTAAGTAGTCATGAGTAAGAAAATTTTCTTATTTTTCCTGGCATTTGCGTTGATTAACTCACTTTACATCACTTTTCGTTTTTATCAGAAACGGCATTTTTCTTGCTCATCGCAGTACTACACCAGCCAGAAAAACATCTCAATGAAGGCGATTTTTCGCCTGGTGTTTAACGGAAGCGACGGCGTGGCAACGTTAACTGGCGATGTTAAGGACGAGCAAGGCAGACACTTAGCGTTAAACCGACAAATTAACTTTACATTCAAGGAACGAAATTCGATTTATTTTATGCAATCGGTGAAGACCCTTCGCGAAAGCTATGATGAGGTGGATAATGAGACGTTCAGGCAATTGATCAGCGCTTTTTTTTACGAAGATCGCGCAACCATTCAATACAAAATTATCCCTCAACCAAACGGCGACTTTGTGGTGCTTAATGGCGTGCTGCCTCTGGCCTATTGCAGCCGGACATCATAACGCCGCCCGCTTCGCGCGCTAACAAAGCCGCTATAGCATAGCCGCCTGCGGGGCTGCGCTTTTTACGCAACCCGCATCGCCCCGGCGCCCTCTTCGCTTTTGCAATATCCGCTTTCTTAACTCGCCCCTTACGGGTCGATGTTTAAATGCGGTTGCGCAAAAAGACAGCGGCAGTATTGTGGATAAAGACTCATCTGTGCGGGATACCGGTATTATACCCCCCGGAGAATAGCGGCCTGTTTTAAAGACAAACTTTGCCCGCATGCCGACAACAGCGCGGTAACGGCAACGGTTCAAACACAGCAGGATTTATGCCCGAAAGCGTACTGTACTACCCGTACAACGCATGGTGGTTATTTGTATCTGAGCGGGCCGTTGCAATACCGGCTTCACTACGTTTACAGGAGAGAAAAAGGGATATTACTGAAGGGAAACACAACATTTGTATTGAGGTTGCCAGCGGCAAACGGGCGGCAGCGTGGCGTGTATTCCAACAGGCGGGCAACGGGCAAAATAACGAATACGCGATGTGGAAGAAGACCTGAAAAATCAGGGCCTGTGGGCCGGGCACAGGAAAAAGCCTGCCACAAAAGCCGTAGCGCGGATGCGCCGCGAAAACCGAAAATAGCGCCCTTTTGCCGAACATGCGCTCGACACTATGCCGGCATACGCCCCTGTCCGGGCATAGCCGGCGCTAATACGCCACCAGTTATGTTCCGCTGTAGGCCACGTAAGCCCGTTCAACAAAAAAAGTGAGCGTGTGCGGCGCGGAACTTAAAATATAGCTCTGAAGTCAGGAGTAACCGTTTTCCGCTCCCCTGAAAATTAAGTTTTTTCGCATCCTTTTATCCGAATATGCATAACGCATACAGATTAAATTAAGACGTTCCAGTAATAACTTTCGGTAATTGGCTACATTAACGCACATGAACATAAAAGCGCGGCAGCGCCATTTAACAGAGTTATGAAGGGAAAGCCGGGGCTGGTTTATTGTCGAAAATGAAACCTGACGCTCAATTGCCCTTCCCGTAACCGGCTACGCCTGGCGTTTGAGTTGGCAAAGGCATTTTCTACACCAAATAATCCAGGCTCATGCGTGATACAGGGAACGCACGGCAGCGGGTTCAGTAAAAAGGGGTTCAGCCATCGCAGGGAGACTGCCCGACATAAAGCGACGGTAAAACTAGGGTATGTACTGGACTGTACGTTTCATGACCTGAAGGCAAAAGGGATATCAGACTACAAAGGCGGCAGCCGGGGCAAACAGCTTTTCAGCGGGCATAAGACGGAAAGCCAGATGCTGGCCTATGAACGAAAAATTAAGCGCTCCCCAACACTGGCTCGCCCTTCTCTCACCGGGCGTACTTCTAAGGGTTAATTCTAAGTCCGTTCTAATGGCGCATACGAAAAAGGGGCTGCCATTTGGCAACCCCTTCTTTTATATGGCGGAAGCGCAGAGATTCGAACTCTGGGAGGGTTTCCCCTCGCCGGTTTTCAAGACCGGTGCCTTCAACCGCTCGGCCACACTTCCAATGCCGCGAACTATAAACATCCCACTGCGTCCTGTAAAGCCTTAACGCGTTCAATCGCCTGAAAATTCAGCAACCGGCGCATTTTTGCCTGAAATAACGCCAGATTGCTCGCGCATTCATCACCACGCGCCGGTATATTGGCAGCAATGCGAATCAGGAAAATACATACGCCAGGGATACAGGCTACGGCCTGAACAATGTTAGCCTCTGATTTTCGAGTAAAGATGGGTAAACCCCCTTCCCCGCCCGTGCTGCGCTCATTATGCTCAAAAATTATTATCACCTGCTATATATAGAGAGAGTCACTAATGGATCGTATCATTACCTCTTCACGCGAGCGCGCATCGCTACTAAGCACAAATAAGGTTCTGCGCAACACCTATTTTCTTCTGGGCCTGACGCTTGCGTTTTCCGCCATAACCGCAACCGCAAGCACCGTGCTAATGCTGCCGTCTCCGGGCCTGATTCTGACGCTGGTTGGCATGTATGGCCTGATGTTCCTGACCTATCGCCTTGCTAACAAGCCGAGCGGTATACTGGCGGCTTTCGCCTTCACCGGTTTTCTGGGCTATATCCTCGGTCCAATCCTGAATAGCTTTTTATCCGCCGATATGGGCGATGTTATCGCGCTTGCGCTGGGCGGTACCGCGCTGGTGTTTTTCTGCTGTTCCGCCTATGTGTTGACAACCCGCAAAGATATGTCGTTTCTGAGCGGTATGCTGATGGCTGGCGTCGTTGTTGTGCTCATTGGCATGGTAGCGAACCTGTTTTTACAGATCCCCGCGCTGCATCTGGCGATAAGCGCGCTGTTTATCCTGATCTCCTCAGGCGCTATTCTGTATGAAACCAGCAACATCATTCACGGTGGCGAAACCAACTATATCCGCGCCACCGTCAGCCTCTACGTGTCGCTGTATAATATCTTCGTTAGCCTGCTCAGCATCCTGGGCTTCGCCAGCCGCGATTAATTTGTCGTCTCTGCTCCGCCGTAGCGCTAAAGGATCCCATAAATCCAGCGCGCGGCGGGCAATGCCGGTCAGTGATGCATGTTTGTAAATAGCGATTCCTGTTAACGCAAAAGCGCGTCATGTTGGGGTCTGGATTACCGGGCCTCGTTCCTTTGTTATCTATTCAGCATCCTTGTACGTCTACTGGCGGGTTGCTGGCGCCTGCTGAAACCGGCGCCGAAGCAGGCCGCCGAGCCACAGGTGATAGCCAGGAGACGTGCGCGCCGTAACCTTTGCGCAGACGTCGGCAAAGCGGGCCCGTTCGCCTGAAATCCCCTACTTCATCGGGCGTTAAGTGAATAGCCCCCACGTAACCTTAACTAACCTGCCTTGCCACGGCGGGGCGTTGTTTTTATGGTATCCAGGTTTTGCTACACTGCGTAGCGTTTGACAGTAACAGGCAGAATCCGATGTTGATGTTTAAAGGCAAAGAAGTAGCGACCGACGGCGAAGGCTATCTGAAAAACAGCGCCGACTGGAGCGAAGAGCTGGCGGCGGCTATCGCCGAAAAAGAAGGCATAGCGCTGTCTTTTGAACACTGGGAGGTGGTGCGTTTTGTACGCGATTTTTATCTGGAATTTAATACGTCTCCCGCTATTCGCATGTTAGTAAAGGCGGTGGCGAATAAATTTGGCGAAGAAAAAGGAAACAGCCGCTACCTGTACCGTCTGTTTCCAAAAGGCCCGGCTAAACAGGCGACAAAAATTGCCGGCCTGCCAAAACCGGTGAAGTGCATTTAGCCGCGGATATCAAAACGGCTGAATGGGCGTCCGGGCCGGTGCGGCTCGCTCACAACTTTATCCACCCTGGCGCTGTGCGGGCCGCCGGCCTTCAGCCATGACACCAGCGCCGCGACCTGCTCGGCATCGCCACAGACCGCCACTTCCACACTGCCGTCGTCAAGGTTGCGCGCATAGCCGTTTAGCCCCCGGCGTCGCGCCTCTTGCTGTGTACTGTAACGAAAGCCTACGCCCTGCACGCTTCCGTAAACCCAGGCGATAATACATGTCGACATACCTGTTGTGCCTCCGTGTTATCGGGAGCTACGTTGCATTTCCCATTCGAAGTCGGGAGAATAGCGCCCCTTTCTCATCTCTTCGCAGCATAACAAATTATGAGCGTACGTTTAGTATTAGCCAAAGGGCGCGAGAAATCGTTATTGCGCCGCCACCCCTGGGTCTTTTCCGGCGCCGTTGCGCACGTGGAAGGCAAAGCCAATGCCGGCGAAACCGTGGAAGTTGTCGATCACAAAGGCAACTGGCTGGCTCGCGCCGCCTGGTCGCCCAGCTCGCAGATCCGCGCCCGCGTCTGGACTTTCGATCCTACTGAATCTATTGATATTGCGTTTTTCACACGCCGCCTGCAACGCGCCCAGCAGTGGCGGGCCCAGCTTGCCCAGCGTGACGGCCTCGACAGCTACCGCCTGATCGCCGGTGAATCTGATGGCCTGCCCGGCGTCACGATTGACCGCTTCGGCGATTTCATTGTTCTGCAACTGCTGTCCGCCGGCGCAGAGTATCAACGCCCGGCGCTGGTAAGCGCGTTACAGCAAAGCTACCCGCAATGCAGTATTTACGAGCGTTCAGACGTATCCGTGCGTAAAAAAGAGGGGCTGGAACCGGTGCAGGGGCCGATCAGCGGCTCGCTGCCGCCTGCGCTGATGGCGATTGAAGAGCACGGCATGAAGCTACTGGTGGATATTAAAGGCGGCCATAAAACCGGCTATTATCTTGATCAGCGCGATAGCCGTCTCGCCACTCGCCGCTACGTGGCAGGTAAACGCGTCCTTAACTGTTTTTCTTATACCGGCGGTTTTGCCATATCGGCACTTATAGGCCAATGTCGCCAGGTTATCAGCGTTGATACGTCTCAGGAGGCGCTGGATATCGCCCGCCAGAATATTACATTAAACCAGCTCGACCCCGCTAAGGCTGAATTTGTACGCGACGATGTATTCAAACTGTTGCGCCGCTACCGCGACCAGGGAGAGAAATTTGATGTTATCGTTATGGATCCGCCAAAGTTTGTTGAAAACAAAAACCAGCTAATGGGCGCCTGCCGCGGTTATAAAGATATTAATATGCTGGCCTTTCAGTTACTCAACCCCGGCGGGGTGCTGCTGACGTTTTCCTGCTCCGGATTAATGACCAGCGACCTTTTTCAGAAAATCATTGCTGACGCCGCCGTTGACGCCGGTCGTGATGTACAATTTATAGAGCAGTTTCGCCAGGCCGCCGATCATCCGGTCATCTCATCCTATCCGGAAGGGCTATACCTGAAAGGCTTTGCCTGCCGCGTGATGTAGCGCCCACTTATCTGCTGCCGTCAATAACAAATGAGCGCCAGTAAACTTGAAAACGGCTGCTTTCATCCCCACTTGTGGGGGAATAAGCGACGTTTCCGGGAGGTGATTATGATTGCCAGCAAATTCGGTATTGGTCAGCAGGTGCGCCACTCTCTGCTGGGTTATCTGGGTGTAGTGGTGGATATCGATCCTGAATACTCACTCAATGAGCCAACGGCAGAGGAGCTGGCGGTGGATGACGAACTGCGCGCCGCGCCCTGGTATCATGTTGTTATGGAAGATGACCAGGGCCAGCCTGTACACACTTATCTGGCCGAGGCGCAGCTTAGCGGCGAAGCGCCGGTTGAACACCCTGAACAACCGACGCTGGATGAACTGGCCGCCTCCATCCGCCGCCAGTTACAGGCGCCGCGCCTGCGCAACTAACCGAACCCGGCCTGCGCCGGGTTTTTACTTCGCCAGACCAAGCCGTGGGATTTCAATTGCCGGGCAGCGATCCATCACAACATTAAGCCCCGCCTCGCGTGCAAGCGCTGCGGCCGGTTCGTTTATCACGCCCAGTTGTAGCCAAAGTGTTTTAGCGCCGACGGCAATCGCCTCTTTCGTAACCCCCCATGCCGCCTCGGAATTGCGAAACACATCCACCATATCTATCTTTTCCGGCACATCCTCCAGGGTGGCAAATCCCTGCTGTCCGAGCAATGTTTTACCTGCCGCTTTAGGCGATACGGGGATTACGTGATACCCCTGCTTAAGCAGGTAATCCATAACGCGATAGCTCGGCCTGTCGGGGTTATCGCTGGCGCCAACCAACGCTATGGTGTGCGTCTGTTTAAGGATGTCTACAAGCTCGCGGTCGTTCATTACGCTCTCCTGATGTGGGATAAGCTAAGTGTAAGTCAGTTAAGTTATGTGCTCCAGTCCGCTGTTTTCACTTCGCTTTGCTTGCAGCCTGCTCCATATTCATTAAGCTGTAGCCAATTTTCTTTATTTCAGGAAAAAATATGGAACTGACCGTCCGAACCCTGCCCGCGCAAAAACATATCGCTCTGGTTGCCCACGATCACTGCAAAGATATGCTGCTGACGTGGGTTAAACGCCACAAATTACTGCTTGAAAAGCATGTGCTCTACGCTACGGGGACCACCGGTAATCTGGTGCAGCGCGCCAGTGGAATGGAGGTTAACGCCATGCTAAGCGGCCCGCTCGGCGGCGATCAGCAAGTGGGCGCGCTGATTTCAGAAGGGAAGATTGATGTGCTGATTTTCTTCTGGGACCCGCTTAACGCCGTGCCTCACGATCCGGATGTGAAAGCGTTGCTGCGCCTGGCGACAGTGTGGAATATTCCCGTCGCGACCAATGCGGCTACCGCTGATTTTCTGATTGAATCGCCGCACTTTAACGACAGCGTAGCTATCCAGATCCCCGATTATCCACGCTATCTGGCAGCACGCCTGAAGTAATTACGGCCTGCGCGCTACCGGTACATCGAGGCGCTTTAATATCTCCACAAAGGCCGACGGCTGGCGTTTGTTAAACAACAGCCATACCCGGTGGCGCGCGCGCGTGAGCGCCACGTACAGCAGGCGTCGTTCTTCTGCATCCGGGAAATCCTCCGGTTGCGGCAATAACGCCCGTTCCATGATGGTTTCACGCGCCGGCGCCGGAAAACCGTCCTGCCCTTCCTGTAACCCCACAACAATCACATAATCCGCCTGCTGTCCCTTGCTGGCATGTATTGTCATAAAATCGATAGCGAGCTTCGGCCAGCGCGTGGCCGCTTTCTCCAGCGCAGCCGGGCGCAAATAATGGTAGCGCGCCAGGACCAATACCCGCTGCCCGGGTTCCACGTAGCCGCTCATTTTGTCAAGCAGCGCATCCAGCTCTTCATCAGCAAGCAACGTAACCGCTTTTTTATCACCGCGCGTCAGGCTGTTGAGTGGTTTGGCCAGTTGATGCGGGTTTTGCTGAATAAAGCGATTGGCAACCTCGCCAATACGATCATTGAAACGGTATGTCGTATCCAGCGCACAGCTATCGCCTTGCCCAAAATGGTGTTCAAAAGCGGTAGTCAGCGTCAACGCCGCGCCGCTAAAGCGGTAGATGGCCTGCCAGTCATCGCCAACCGCATATAGCGTACTGTGGCTGTTTTGCCGACGTAACGCCGCCAGCAGCGCGGCGCGCTGCGGCGAGATATCCTGAAACTCATCGACCAGAATGTGTTTCCACGGGCTGATAAAACGCCCTTTATCAAGCACATTAATGGCCAGATGGATAAGGCCGGAGAAATCCACCGCGCCTTCGGCTTTCAGGGCCGCTTTCCATGCCTTAAGCAGGGGGGCCATGAGTTTAATGCGTTTCTGGAAGACCTCCTGTAGCGCCTGTGGGCAACCGGCAATCATATCGGCCTGAGAACCGCCATGCATGCGCATCAGCCCCAGCCAGCGATCCAGCCGCCCGGCTAACCGTTTTGCCAGTTGCTCATCCTGCCAGAATTCGCCCTGCGCGACGCGCCAGTTTAACTCCTCTTCCAGCCACAGCCGCCAGCCTTTAGCCTGCGCTTTTTTGTCCCGACATTGCTCGCGCCAGCAGTTAATCAACAGCGAATGGCGCGCCGCCGTGTTGCTTTCCAGCTCGCTGACGCACGGCGCCTTTCGGCCTCCCTGCTGGATAATATGCAACGCCAGCGCATGAAAAGTGCGGGCAGTAATATCGGACGTATGAAGGCGCTGGCTGATTCGTTCATTCATTTCCTCAGCCGCCTTACGGCCAAAAGCCAGCAGTAAAATTTGCTCAGCCGACGCCTCGCCGCGCGTAAGTAGCCATCCCGCGCGTGCCACCAGCACAGACGTTTTACCGCTCCCGGCGCCTGCCAGCACTAAAAGCGACGGCTCACCGTTTACGACCGCCCTTGCCTGCGAGGCATTCAGCGGTGAACGTTCAATTTGGTCAAAAAACGCCGCATACTGTTCCAGCATGCGGGCAGTAAAAGCATCATTAAACGCGCGCCGCTTCGCTTCTGCGTTATCGAGCCACTCAAGGCAGGCCTGCCAGGCATCCCGACAGTTATCGAATTGCGTCAGGCGTTCGGTTGGCAACGGCAACGCCGCCGCCAGCCCCCGTATCCGCTCCTGCAACGCCTGCAATTGCGCGCGATTGAGCCATTTTTCGCTCGTAGCGGCCAGCCCCAGTTCCGCCTGCAGGCTATTTAACACCCCGGCGGCAACCTCACTCATCTCAGCGCTCCAGCGTTGCCAGCTTTCGTGCAGGTGGTGATAAAAACGCTGGGTGGCGCTCCATTCAGTACCGTGCAGCCGCACCACCTGCCGCTGCGGCAGAATAAATTCCAGTTCTCCCCAGACCATGCCGCGCTTACAGTTAATTTCCAGTAGTTGATTGAAAGGAATGAGGTACTGGTGGCGCTCGCCTGATACTTCCACGCCAGCCGTAAGCAGCCGCACACGATTGTAGGGATGTTGAGCCAGATGTTTACCCAGGGCCGTTGCTTTCAGTTCCATACAGGTTCTGTACCCACTTTTGCGATTGCTCAGGAGGCCGCCATTTTACCCGTCAGAGGCGTCACGCTCCAGGCAAAAACGCGTTACAATCAGCACAATTAACGATTTTATATCGAAATCTGGTCATGCCGGGGAGATTATGCGTACTGCACTTAACATCCTTAATTTTGTTCTGGGTGGCTTTGCCACAACGCTTGCGTGGCTACTGACGACGCTTGCGAGCATTATTCTCATTTTCACCCTTCCGCTTACCCGTTCCTGCTGGGAGATAACCCGGATTTCGCTGCTGCCGTTTGGCAATGAGGCCGTTCATGTGGATATCCTCGAACCTGACAATAAAAGCGCGATACTGAACGCGGGAGGCACTTTGCTTAATCTCTTCTGGCTGGTGTTTTTTGGCTGGTGGCTGTGTCTGTTACATATCACCGCAGGCATTGCGCAATGTCTGTCGTTGGTTGGTATTCCAGTCGGTATTGCCAACTTCAAAATTGCCGCTATTGCGCTGTGGCCCGTTGGCCGACGCGTCGTTTCCATTGAAACCGCCCGTGCCGCCCGCGAGGCGAATGCGCGCCGCCGTTTCAATAAATAGCGCATAGAGGAACGCCCGTGCTCAAATTAAGCCCTTTGCTACGCCGCTACACCTGGAACAGCGCCTGGCTTTATAACCTGCGCATTTTCATCGCGCTAAGCGGTACAACCGCCCTGCCGTGGTGGTTAAATGAGGTAAAACTCACCATTCCGCTCACGCTGGGCGTGGTTGCCGCTGCGCTAACCGATCTTGACGATCGCCTGGCTGGCCGCTTACGCAATCTGGTCATCACATTAATGTGCTTTTTTATTGCTTCGGCATCAGTTGCGCTATTGTTCCCCTGGCCCTGGCTGTTTGCGCCCGCGCTGGCTGTCTCAACCAGCGGTTTTATTTTGCTTGGCGGGCTTGGGCAGCGCTATGCGACCATTGCGTTCGGGGCGCTGTTGATTGCTGTCTATACCATGCTTGGTATCTCGCTTTTTCACCAGTGGTATATTCAACCGCTTTTGCTGATTGCCGGCGCTATCTGGTATAACCTGCTTACGCTGACGGGCCACCTTATTTTTCCGGTTCGGCCGCTCCAGGATAAGCTGGCCCGCTGTTATGAACAGCTTGCGCACTATCTTGAACTAAAGTCACGTTTGTTCAACCCCGATCTCGAAGGCGAAAACCAGGCGCTGCTGGTTGAGCTGGCTATGGCCAATGCTCAACTGGTTGAAATACTCAATCAAACCAAAGCCACACTACTTACTCGCCTGCGCGGCGATCGGGGGCAGCGAGGCACGCGCCGGGCGTTGCACTATTATTTTATTGCCCAGGATATCCATGAACGCGCCAGTTCATCGCATATTCGTTACCAGATGCTGCGCGAAAAGTTTCGCCACAGCGACGTGATGTTTCGCTTTCAGCGTCTGCTATCCATGCAGGGGTTAGCCTGCCAACAGTTGGCGCGCTCGATACTGCTGCATGAGCCTTACCAGCATGATCCGCGTTTTGAGCGCGCATTTCTGCACCTGGAAACCGCCCTTGATCGTCTTCCCAGGGAGCTGACCACCGATGCTGACCGCGAAGCTATCCGCTTTTTAATTAACAACTTACGGGCAATTGACGCACAACTGACGACCTCTGAATCAGAGCAAGCGCTGGCGCAAGCGGATACGGATAACCGGCTTTCTGATGAAGACCTGCACAGTATTAAAGATATCTGGTTACGCTTGCGCGGCCATTTCACCGCAGAATCCGCCCTCTTTCGCCATGCGGTGCGTATGTCAGCCGTATTATGTACTGGCTATTTCTTTATTCAATTGACCGGCTTTCAACATGGCTACTGGATTTTGCTGACCAGCCTGTTTGTGTGCCAGCCTAACTATAATGCAACCCGCCGCCGGCTGACGCTGCGTATTATCGGAACGCTAATGGGCGTTGCTCTCGGCCTACCGGTGCTGCTGCTGGTGCCGTCAATTGAAGGTCAGCTTACCCTTATTGTGATTGCCGGCGTGCTGTTTTTTGCTTTTCGCAACGTACAGTACGCGCACGCGACAATGTTTATCACGCTACTGGTATTGCTGTGTTTTAACCTTTTGGGGGAGGGTTTTGAAGTCGCGCTGCCGCGTATTATCGATACCCTGTTGGGCTGCGCCATTGCCTGGGCCGCCGTCAGCTTTATCTGGCCTGACTGGCGCTTTCGCCGCTTGTCACAGGTCGTTTCTCGCACCTTCAGCGCAAACAGCCGGTATCTGAACGCCGTAATGGAGCAATATCGTTATGGGAGAAATAATCATCTTGCTTATCGTATTGCCCGCCGTGATGCTTATAACCGCGACGCAGAGCTGGCCTCGGTTGTGTCAAACATGTCATCGGAGCCTGATGCCACAGCGGCTATGCGCGAAACGGCATTCCGGCTTTTATGTCTGAACCACACGTTTAACAGCTATATTTCCACTCTGGGCGCGCACCGGGAAAAACTGGCTCACCCTGAAACGTTGGCATTGCTTAGCAATGCCGTTAGTTATATCGACAGCGCGCTTTATCATCAAAACGCCGATCAAAGCCGGCTGGTTCAGATACAGCGTGATATACTGTCGCAGCTTGAAAACGCTTCACCAACCCCGGGTAGTAAAGATCAGTTGGTCATTCAGCAGCTTGGCCTGTTAATAGCTCTACTGCCAGAGCTATCGCAGCTACAGCAGCACATTCGTTAATTCCCGGAGCGCGCCTTCTCCAGAGCGATTTGTTCTTTGACCCAGGCCTGTAATTCACGACGCGTTTGCATTGGCAGGACGGCTTCATGCTGCCCGGTAATGGCGCCGACCAGGGCAAAGAGTAGCTTCGCTCCGGCCCTCCGGTTAACCTTGCGAACCCGGATCCAAACCCGTTTCGCACCGATTCGATACAGCGCGTCAACATTGCGGATGCCTGCCAACAGCAGCATATTTTCAATACCGGAATTGATATTGGGAAGATCCTTTAACCTCCTGGCGCTCGCGCGCTGCGCCTTCTCTCGCCTGGCCCCCTCCAGCGCCTGTGCAGATAAACGCATTAGCTGTGGGGGATCCTGCCACAGTGAATCATCCACCCGATAATAGTTAAGTTGCACCGTGCGCCCGCGTTTCGTATATGAAAGCATCGGAAGTTTAGCCAACTGATAATATTCAGCGCTTTGTTCGCATGCGCGCAAATACATCTCGCCTTCTGCCACCATTGCAAAGATCGTATCATCAATGGAAAGGCTGTAACCTCCGAATAGCGCCCTTGAGCGAATTTCACCCAGGATAGAGAGACAGGTTTGGGCCTGCTTAATTTTGGCGTAGCTTTCATCCTTCATTTTTCTTCCTTAAAATCAAGGGGTAAATGATGCCTGCTCATTAATCGCTCCGTTAATTGTGAAAATAGGCAACTTCTCTTCGCGGAGCAATATGTAATTCACTGAAAGCGTCGATCCCGATCCAAAACTGCGAGGTGGTTTCAAAAATTCTGGTTGATCTTCATCCAGCCTGATATTACTGTACATACATACAGTGAACCACAGGAGTGGATACGATATGTATTTACCTGCTTATAATAAACATTCAAAAAATACGGCCTGGCCAGCAAAGCGCAGCGCAGTTTCAGCACAGGAAGGTCATTTTCAGGGGCTGGTAAGCGAAGTTATCTATAATGAAGAGCGTCCGCTGCTTACACAAACGCTGTTGTTGCCGCTTCTTCAACAGTTAGGACAGCAATCCCGCTGGCTGTTGTGGCTGACGCCGCAACGCAAGCTGAGCCGCGAATGGATACGCTCGACCGGGCTTCCGCTGAACAAAATCATGCAGGCGCCGGTCACGTCAGTAGAGACAATGGCAAACGCGCTTCGTACTGGAAACTATAGCGTTGTTATCGGCTGGTTACCGCAATTGTTAACCGATGCAGAGCACGATTTGCTTATAAGATCTGCCGAACAAGGACGAACAATCGGGTTCATTATGCGCCCTGAACGCATCCATATCTCAGGCGGAAGACCACGAACTGGCCTAAAAATTCATTCAACTTTGTATCATTAAGTAAATTTAGGAGTAATCCTGGTATTTTTTTTTACCCTGCCGCCATGTCACTGACAAAACGAGCAAAAGCACTGCCCACTAGGCTTCCATTCGTTTCCGGCAGTATCTTCGGCGTTTGTTTTTCGAACAAAAATGTAAAAAAAAATTTTTTTGCTTCGGTTTTTCCCAAACTTCGCACAGACTTCACACTTGTAAGTTTTGAGCGACGTTGTAGACTTTACGTCGCTGGGGTTGTTCATTGAAAAACCGTTGTGAACGGTAAAGTTATAACTGAGCATTAACACCAGTAAAGGATTTAGCCGCGGGCTTGTAAATTATCAGTTTAAAGCCCGTGGAATTTTTGGATGATAACGAGGCGCAAAAAATGAAAAAGACAGCTATCGCGATTGCAGTGGCACTGGCTGGCTTCGCTACCGTAGCGCAGGCCGCTCCGAAAGATAATACCTGGTATGCAGGTGCTAAAGCAGGCTGGTCTCAGTACCACGACACCGGCTTCTACGGCAATGGTTATGATAACGGCATCGGTAACGGTTCCACTCATAACAGCCAGTTGGGCGCAGGCGCTTTCGGTGGCTATCAGGTTAACCCGTACGTTGGTTTCGAGATGGGTTACGACTGGCTGGGTCGCATGGAATACACCGGTAATACTGAAAACGGCGCATTCAAAGCGCAGGGTATTCAGGCTACCGCTAAACTGAGCTATCCGATCGTTGACAATCTGGATATCTACACCCGTCTGGGCGGTATGGTATGGCGTGCAGACTCTACGGCTAAAAATGAGTTCGACAATCGCCTGAAAGATCACGACACCGGCGTTTCTCCGCTGTATGCAGCAGGTTTTGAGTGGGCGATGACGCCGGAACTCGCTACCCGTCTGGAATACCAGTGGATCAGCAACATCGGCGACGCGCATACCGTTGGTACCCGTCCGGACAACGGCATGCTGAGCCTGGGCCTGTCTTACCGCTTTGGTCAGGACACGCCGGCACCGGTTATTGCACCGGCGCCAGCTCCGGCTCCGCAGGTACAGACCAAGCACTTCACACTGAAGTCTGACGTTCTGTTCAACTTCAACAAAGCGACCCTGAAGCCGGAAGGCCGTCAGGCGCTGGATCAGATGTACACTCAGTTGAGCAACCTGGATCCGAAAGATGGCTCTGTTGTTGTTCTGGGCTTCACCGACCGCATCGGTTCTGACGCTTACAACCAGAAGCTGTCTGAAAAACGCGCGCAGTCTGTGGTTGATTACCTGATCTCTAAAGGCATCCCGTCTAACAAGATCTCTGCACGTGGCATGGGCGAATCTAACCCGGTTACTGGCAGCACCTGTGACAACGTGAAAGCTCGCGCAGCTCTGATTGACTGCCTGGCGCCGGATCGTCGCGTAGAAATCGAAGTTAAAGGCATCAAAGACGTTGTAACTCAGCCGCAGGCTTAAGTTATTAACTGATACAAAAAACCCCGCTCTATGCGGGGTTTTTTATGTGTTTCGTTGATTATTAATGATATCGCGCCGTTTGCGTTTAACCGCAGCGTCGCTACTGCCCCACTATTTTTTCCCAAGTAACGCCTGTAGATCGCCTTTTAAGGTCGACATCTGCACGGCATACTGCTCTTTGCGCTCTGCATCTTCAATAAGCTGTACAATGGTTTCCGATAACGTTGCGCCACGACGATGAGCAAGCCCCGCCAGCCGGTGCCAGACCAGGTATTCAAGATCGATAGATTTTTTACGCGTATGCTGGTGTTCAGCATTGAAATGGCGCTTGCGTCGTGCACGAATCGTCTGCTTCATACGATTCACCAGATCGGGATTCATATGGCTGTTAATCCACTCAGTCACCAGAACAGGCCGGTTTTCCAGACTGAGTAAATATTCCACAGCTTCTTTTGCTGCGCTGGCCTCAGGATAGCGAGTGATAGGTTCACCTTCCCGGTGTTTTTTTACCAGGTACTTCCATTTCCAGCCGCTTTCAAGATTTTCCAGTTGCTGATATTTCATGCTGATCTCAGGGTGACCGTGTAACCCCTTCAGGATAACAGTTTTTGTGGGCTTTGCTGAGGAGAAATAACAGGCTAACCTGGCCGTGCAAACTTAATGGCTTCAGGCTGCGCTCAGGCCGTGTGAAGAAGTATCATATCCTGTATAATCAGGCTTTTCGCCTTTAACCAAACGCAGAAAATTTTGACAATAAATCAACTCTCCTGGCAGGCCCTGGTTCCTGAAACGCTCATTTTTCAGGAGCAAAACGCGCAACCTGCGTCATCCGATACGGATATTTTTCAGCAGCTTCAGCCTCGTCTTTGTTATGGGTTGACGCAGCTTTTATCGCCTTACAGCCCTTCTGATTTCATGCTGGTGAAATGCCCCGCTACGCCAACGTATCTGTCGTTAATTGGCGCAACGGTACGAAAAATGCAGCCGGAAACAGGCTCGCTTTACGGCGGTCGCTACCAGGCGCAAAAAGGGAGCGTCACGCTACATCCCGTCACGTCGCCTGAAGACAACTTTGCAGCCTGCGGTGAACCTCAGGTGGCCGACTGGATAGAGCACGAACAATTGTTTGGCAGCGTTCGCCGCTATGCTGATGAAATCGATCTGAAACCCGGTCTGCTTCATCACGCGAACGGCGGCGTGCTGGTATTGTCACTGCGTACCGTACTGTTACAACCGCTGCTCTGGCTGCGTCTGCGGCAAATGGTGGCGCAAAAGCGTTTTGACTGGCTACCTGCGGACGAAGCCCGCCCGCTTCCGGTTAGCGTCCCCTCCCTGCCGTTACAGGTAAAAGTTGTCCTGTGCGGCGATCGCGACGCGCTGGCCGATTTTCAGGAAATGGAACCTGACCTGGCTGAGTTTGCGATTTATAGCGAGTATGAAGAAAACCTGCAAACTGATAACGATCCTGGCCCTCTGCTGCAATGGCGCGACTGGGTACAAAGCATAGCCAGCGCATACAATTTACCTTCTGCAAAACAGGATGCCTGGACGCCGGTAATACGCGAAGCCGTGCGCTATACGGGCGATCGCGAAACGCTGCCGCTGTGCCCGGAATGGTTATTGCGCCAGCTACGGGAAGTGGCGCCGCTTTGTGAGGCCGCCTTCTCCGGAGCGGAATTTACGCAAATGCTGGAGCAGCGCGCCTGGCGCGAAAATTTTCTGGCCGAGCGCATGCAGGACGAGATTCTGCTTAATCAGATTCTGATTGAAACCGAGGGCGAACGGCTGGGTCAGGTAAATGCGTTGTCCGTGATCGAATTTCCCGGCCATCCGCGCGCATTTGGCGAACCTTCGCGTATTAGCTGCGTGGTGCATTTCGGCGATGGCGAATTTACTGATATTGAACGCAAAGCTGAATTGGGGGGGAATATTCACGCTAAGGGCATGATGATTATGCAATCCTTCCTTATGGCCGAGCTTGAACTTGATCAACAACTGCCTTTCTCTGCCTCACTCACCTTCGAGCAGTCCTACAGCGAAGTGGACGGTGACAGCGCCTCAGCCGCTGAACTTTGCGCGCTTATCAGCGCCCTGTCCGGCGCGCCGGTCAACCAAAGCCTCGCCATTACCGGCTCAGTCGATCAGTTTGGGCGCATTCAGCCAGTCGGAGGAGTGAACGAAAAGGTGGAAGGTTTTTTCCGCATTTGCGAGCAGCGTGAACTCACCGGCAAGCAGGGCGTCATTATTCCTGCGGCAAATATTCGTCATCTGTCGTTACATCAGGATGTACTGGATGCGGTCGAGCAGGGCCAGTTTAGCATCTGGGCCGTTGAGCATGCGGTTGAAGCAATTACTTTACTTACGGCCCAACCGTGGGACGGAGAAGGCGAAAATACGCTGCTGCAGGCTATCCAGGAGCGTATTGCCCAGGTCAATCAGCAGGAGGCTCGTCATCGTTATCCCTGGCCGCTGCGCTGGCTCAACTGGTTCAACCACAACTGATCGGACTTGTTCAGCGTACACGTGTTAGCTAATCTGCGTTCTTCACTGTAATAAGGCTTACCCCAGAATGGTTGATAAACGCGAATCCTATACAAAAGAAGATCTGCTTGCCTCAGGACGTGGCGAGTTATTTGGGGCAGAAGGCCCTCAACTGCCGGCTCCCAATATGTTGATGATGGACCGCGTAGTAAAAATGACCGAAACCGGCGGCAACTTTAATAAAGGTTACGTGGAAGCGGAGCTGGATATCAATCCCGATCTTTGGTTTTTTAGCTGCCATTTTATCGGCGATCCGGTTATGCCTGGCTGTCTGGGCCTTGATGCCATGTGGCAGTTGGTCGGCTTCTATCTCGGCTGGCTGGGCGGGGAAGGCAAGGGTCGCGCGCTGGGTGTGGGTGAAGTTAAATTCACCGGCCAGGTGCTGCCAGGCGCGAAGAAAGTCACGTATCGTATTCACTTCAAACGCGTGGTGAATCGCCGTCTGATTATGGGGCTGGCTGATGGTGAAGTTTTGGTTGACGGGCGCGTGATTTATACCGCAACCGATCTTAAAGTGGGTCTGTTTAAAGATACGTCCATGTTCTGATTAGCGCTTTAATCATTACGCGTCAGAAAGGCGAAACCTCCGCAAAGCGGAGGTTTCTTTTTTAAAGAGACAGAGTCAGGCAAGTACTGCCCTGTCTTCCATGGCAGCTCGCCAGCCTCCCAGCCAGTGGGACCGCTGATTTAGTGCCTGATACGGACACATTTCCCTGGAGCGACCAGCAATGCCGGCCTGATAACCACGCTGATGGGCCCGATCCAGACGGTCTCGTTTTTGTCTCTTCATGCCTCGTTTCCCTCATTTTTGATCTGTGGAAAAAGAAAACAGCGGCTACAAATTATGCAGCCACAAATAAGAGATACGCTGATTGATCGGTGCCGTCAATGCGCAAATTTCACGCCAGTTTGACAATTTTTAATCACTTTCGTCCTCTTACTGTAAAAGTAAGCACGTAAGCGCAGCAAAGCCACGCGTACACTCATTGCGCGCGGCACGGCTTTTTTAGCCCGTTTGCCCGTTTTCAGGGCAGGCGTGAAATTTGCCCGGACACCCCCTGCGTCGCCTGTTGCCAGGCCCGGGACAGCGTAGAAACCATCGCATCGTAACCATCCTGCTCCTGTTTGAGCTCAACCCAGAACGGGCGCTTGCTTATCTGCCCACGATGATAAAGCAGCCACTCGCCGCTGACTATCACACGCCCGTCATAGCGACCGTGAAAACCGGTAACATTCACGCTAAGCACATCCTGTTCGCTGCCCAGCGGTTGGGATGAAATTACCCACCCCGGCAACTGCGCGCTCAGGTTAGCGACCAGCGTATTGCGCAGTTGCTGATCCAGCGGGCTGGCCCACAGGTTTTGTGTCGCGATAACATACTGAACATCCGTGGTCTGATACGCCACGCCGTTACCGGCAAGGAAATCAGGTACGGTGACCTGGTCCACCCATAATTGATGATTGCTCAATGTCTGGCTTTGCGCGACCGGCTGAGCGACAACCGGTAGCTGATAGTATGTTTTATCTTCACTGCTGCTGCACGCGCTCAGCGCGGCAGCCACAGCGAACGCGAGCCATTTTTTCATTGCTTCGCCCTCTTTGGCTGGGGATCTTTTCTATCTTTAGCTTCAAATACCAGCGCGTTGCTCTTATCGTTGAGCGTACGCAGTACCGGTTGAAGTTCACGCAACACCTGATCCAGGCGCTGCATATCGGCCACCATCTTGTTATAGGCCGCAGACCCCGGCTGGAAGCCTTTCATGCTGCGGTTTAGCTCTCTTAGCGTCTGTTGCATATCCTCAGGCAACTTCTGCATCGATGCGCTACCGGCAATTTTATTGATGCTATCAAGCGTCTTTTGCAACTCACGCATTGTGCGCTGGCTTTCACTCAGAACGCTGGTCGCCTGATTGATTATCGGGTTAAGCGGCAAATTGTTAATCTTATCCAGCGCATCCATAAGCTTCTGCTGAATCTGCGCCAGCCCGCCGGAAACCGTCAGTATTACCGGATAACCGCCAACGTTTGGTTGTTTATTTACCGCAGGCGCTTTCGGGTAGAAATCGAGATCGACATAGAGCGCGCCGGTAACAATATTGCCAGTCTTAAGCGAACCGCGCAGGCCATTTCGGAGCAGCTCAGACAGATGTCCCTGGATATCCGGATCTTCGCCCAGTTGGTTCTGAATCCGTTCCGGCTCAATGCGGATCAGCACCGGAATACGGTAATCCGCGTTCAATTTCTGATCCATACCCGGCACTGAGAACGGAACCTGAGATACGCTGCCCAAACGAATGCCCCGAAACTCGACCGGCGCCCCCGGCTGCAGGCCGCGAATCGAATCTTTAAAGAACAGCAGGTAGTCAATATGTCGCGTGAACAGTGAATCCTGAATGCTGCGCCGGTCGTCATAAAGTTTAAACTCGCTGCGCTCCGCCACCGGTTCGCCCAACGACGATCCTTCCGGCACGTCAAAACTCACGCCGCCGCTAAACAGCGTCGTGAGCGATCCCATTTCCACGCGCATGCCGGATGAGGACATGTCCACCGCGATACCGCTGTCTTTCCAGAAACGCACATTACTGGTAACCAGACGGTCATTCGGCGCGCTGATAAAGAGTTGATACTGCATGCTGCGTTTGTTGGCATCAAAGCTGCTGGTTTCCACCGAGCCGACGCGATAGCCGCGAAACAGCACCGGATCGCCCGGCGACAGTTGCCCGGCCTTGTCGCTGTCAAGCACAATACGAATGCCTTTAGCATCCGGCGAAGCAAGCGGCGGTGAATCGAGCAATTCATACTCTCCCGGCGCAGCGCCTGCCGTACCCGGCTGAAGCTCAATATAAGCGCCAGACAACAGCGTGCCCAGCCCGGTCACCCCTTCGCGGCCGATGGCAGGTTTAACAACCCAGAATACCGAATCCTTATGCAGCAGCTTTTCCATGCCCGCATTCAGACGCGCCTTTACTTCTACATGATGCAGATCGTCAGAGAGCACCGCGCTTTCTACCACGCCCACATCCACGCTGCGGCTTTTTATTGCCGTTTTACCGCCAACAATGCCTTCTGCATTGGTGGTAATCAGCGTCACTTCCGGCCCCTGATGGCTGTAGTGATAAAACAGGATCCACGCGCCAATAAGCGCGGTAATAATCGGGAAGATCCACACTGGCGACCAGCTTCTGATCTTACGCACCTGCGCCTCCCCGCGGTTACTTTCCATGCTCAGCAAGCTCCTTATGGCTTGATTGTGCCGCCCTGTCCCACGACAGCCGCGGGTCAAACATCATGGCGGCCAACATTGTTACAATGACCACCAGAGCAAACATTAAGGCTCCCATAGCGGGATAAATATTCATTAACGCACCCATACGCACCAGCGCAGAAAGTACGGCAATCACAAAGACATCAATCATTGACCAGCGTCCAACAAATTCCACTACTTCATAAATCTTGTGCATCCGCTCACTGTCACGCCGCCCGTAACCTTTGGCATCCAGGCACAACCAACCGATGGCCACCATCTTTAGCGTCGGCACCATAATACTGGCGATGAAAATCACCATCGCCACCGGGTACGACCCCTCGCTCCACAGCAGCACGACGCCGGCGAGAATGGTCGAGGGCATTTTGTCGCCCAACAGGTCGGTAATCATGACGGGCAGGAGGTTTGCCGGCAGATAGAGAATGATGGAGGTTAACAGCAACGCCAGCGTCCATTGCAAACTGTTATGGCGACGCACATATCCCTTCACATGACAACGCGGGCAAACAGACTGCTGCGCCGCCACTATCGCGGTGCAGCACAAACAGGCGCGAAGCCCCTGCGGCATACCCATTTTGCCTGCTTCAAGCGGCTGTCGCACCGCAGGCGCAGGGGCGAGATCATCCCACAGCCACCGTCGGTCCACGCACTGAAAGGCGCGCAACTGAAGTATGCAAAACAGGCACCACGGTAAAAAGCCAGGCCCGATACCGATATCGCCGTAGGCCATCAGCTTGACAAAGCTCACCAGCACACCCGCGAGAAAAATCTCCGCCATACCCCATGTTTTTAGCTGGAACAATACACGGGCAAGCACGCGCGATACCCTGAAAGTCACAGGGATACGGTTGACCAGCAGCAAAATGCCGAGCAGGCAAGTTGCCGGCGCCAGTTGAACAAACAGCACAAAAAGCGTACCGAGGCTGGCGTAATCTTCGGAAAACATGACGCCAGGGATCGCCTGTAGCGTAATTTCGCTGACGACGCCTGCGACTTTCATATTAACGAACGGAAATAAATTAGCGAGCAACAGCATAAACAGCGCCGCCAGAGCGTAAGCCGTCGGGCGCTGACGCGGCGCTTGCCATTGCGTCGTAAGCGTTGTCGAGCAGCGTGGGCAACAGGCTTTTTCTCCCGCCGTCAAAGGCGGCAGCGCCACCAACAAATCACACTGGGGGCACAAAATATGTCGCGAAGCGTGGTGCTGTTCACACATGCCGGGATTCTCCCTTATCCACCGTTTTTCAACGACTCAAGATATTCCCAACGTTCGAATGCCGTTTCAAGCGCCTGTTCGGCGGCCGCTAAATCTGAAAGCACTTTTTGCGTTACTTCATGAGGCTGATTAAAAAAATCAGCATCGCTCACCCGGGCCTGCAACGCCTCCAGCCCGGCCTCCAGATCTTCCATTTTTTGCGGCAATGCTTCCAGCTCTCGCTGCAGGTTGTAGCTGAGCTTGCTTGCAGGCGCGCCGCGCTTAGCCGGTTCATTTTTCACCGGCGTTTTTTTCTCTTCAGCTTTTGGCGCTGCGCTCTGACGCAGCGGTTGCGTATACGCCTGCTGTTCACGGGCGTCATGGTAGCCCCCCACATATTGCCCGATGCGGCCTTCGCCTTCAAAAATCCAGCATTCGGTGACGGTGTTATCCACAAACTGACGGTCATGGCTGACTAATAAAACGGTGCCCTGATAGCTATCAATCAGCTCTTCGAGCAGCTCAAGGGTTTCCACGTCCAGATCGTTGGTCGGTTCGTCAAGAATCAGTAGATTGCTGGGCCTGAGGAACAAGCGCGCCAGCAGCAGGCGGTTACGTTCACCGCCAGAAAGCGCGCGCACCGGCGTCATCGCGCGTTTCGGATGGAACAAAAAGTCCTGCAGGTAGCTCAGTACGTGGCGCGGTTTACCATTGACCACAACCTCCTGCTTGCCTTCAGCAAGGTTATCCATCACCGTACGATCGGGATCAAGCGCTGCCCGATGCTGATCGAAATAGGCAATTTCAAGCTTCGTTCCGGTATGTACACGCCCGGCTACGGGCGCCAAATCGCCAAGCATTAGCCTGAGCAAGGTGGTTTTGCCGCAGCCGTTCGGGCCAACTAACGCAATCTTGTCGCCGCGCTGCACCTGTGCGCTGAAATTTTTTACCAGCGTACGCTCGCCAATGCCATAGCTGAGATTTTCCATCTCAAAGACTATCTTGCCGGAGCGGGACGCTTCTTCCACCTGCATTTTCGCCGCTCCCATAACGTCCCGGCGCTCGCTACGCTCGCGGCGCATCGCCTTCAGGGCGCGAACGCGGCCTTCGTTGCGGGTACGGCGCGCCTTAATGCCCTGGCGAATCCACACTTCTTCCTGCGCCAGCTTGCGGTCAAACTCCGCATTCTGCAATTCTTCCACGCGTAGCGCTTCTTCTTTATCCAGAAGGTAACGATCGTAATCACCCGGATATGAAATCAGCTTTCCGCGATCGAGATCGACAATACGCGTCGCCATATTGCGGATAAAGGCGCGATCGTGGGAGATAAAGACAATAGTGCCGCCAAACGATTTCAGGAAATTTTCCAGCCAGTCGATAGTTTCTATATCAAGATGGTTGGTTGGTTCATCAAGCAACAGTACGCGCGGCGAACTGACCAACGCACGTCCAAGGGCGGCTTTACGCAGCCAACCGCCTGAGAGCGAAGAGAGCGGCATATCAGCCTCCAGCCCAAGCTGCGCCACCACCTCGCTAATACGGCTTTCCAATTGCCACAGCCCTTGGTTATCCAGCGTTTCCTGAATCTTCGCCAGCGCGTTAAGGTTCTTTTCACTGGGGTCGGCCATCACCGTCTGCGACAGGCGATGGTAATCCTTCAGATATTCAGCCTGCTCCTGCACGCCTTCAGCCACAAAGTCATAGACGCTGCCGGAAACATTACGCGGCGGATCCTGTTGCAGGCGGGCGACAATCAGATCCTGTTCATAAATAATCTTTCCATCATCAAGCGGTACTTCCCGGTTGAGTATCTTCATCAGGGTTGATTTACCGGCGCCGTTACGCCCTACCAGACACACGCGTTCGTTATCTTCAATATGAAGTTCAGCGTTATCCAGAAGCGGCGCATCGCTAAAGGAAAGCCAGGCGCCATGCATACTTATTAAAGACATGTTTTATTCCTTGCCGACGTGGGTAATCAGCCAGCAGTTGTGGATCTGGCGGTTGCGGGCAAAATCCGGGGACTGCGTTTTCTGCGTAATTTCACGCGCGTTTAGCCCAATTTCTGCCAATCCCTCAATATCCATGCGAAACCCGCGTTTGTTATTCGAGAACATAATGACGCCGCCTGCGCGCAGCAGGCGTTTGAGATCGCGCATCAATTGAATATGATCGCGCTGCACATCAAACGCCGACGCCATTCGTTTAGAGTTTGAGAAGGTTGGCGGATCGATAAATATCAGATCGAAACGTTCGTCGCAGTCGCGCAGCCAGCTCAGGCAGTCAGCCTGAATCAGGCGATGAGCGCGCCCGCTCAGACCATTAAGGCGCAGGTTGCGTTCGGCCCACTCCAGGTAAGTGCGGGACATATCTACCGTGGTCGTAGAGCGTGCGCCCCCTAACCCGGCATGGACGCTGGCGCTGCCGGTATACGAGAACAGATTCAGGAAATCTTTACCGCCGCTCATTTCACCCAGCATACGCCGCGCAATGCGGTGATCCAGAAACAGGCCGGTATCGAGGTAATCGGTGAGGTTAACCCACAGGCGCGCATCATATTCACGCACCGCCATAAAATCACCCTTCTCAGCCATTTTCTGATACTGATTTTTCCCCTTCTGACGTTCGCGGGTTTTCAGCACCAGCTTATTCGTGGCGCAGCCCAGTACCGTGAGCGTTGCAGCAATCACGTCAAACAGGCGCTGGCGCGCCTTCTGCGGCTCGACCGTTTTCGGCGGCGCGTACTCCTGAATCACCACCCAGTCGGCGTAGCGATCCACGGCAACGTTATATTCCGGCAGATCAGCATCATAGAGGCGATAGCATTCAACGCCTTCCTGACGCGCCCACTTCTCCAGCTTTTTCTGGTTTTTACGCAGACGGTTGGCAAAATCGCCAGCAATATCAACCGGCTGAGCGCCAGAGGGGTTTTCAGCCAAACGGTAGTTCTTCTGTACGCAGTCAAGCGGGCCGTTTTTGGCCTTAAATTGCCTGTCAGCGCGCAGTTGCAGGCAACTGAGCAGCTCCGGCGAGGCGCTAAACAGCGACAGATTCCAGCCGCCAAATTTAGCTTTCATAATACGCCCCAGCAGGCTATGCAAAGCAATTAACGCCGGTTCGCTTTCAAGGCGTTCCCCGTAAGGCGGGTTGCTGATAACTGTTCCGCACGGCCCCTGCGGCTGTGGGTTTTCCAGTTGCGCTACGTCTCTTACGTCAAAGCGAATCAGACTGGCCAGACCGGCACGACGGGCGTTAACGCGCGCCAGTTCAATAACGCGCGCATCGCTATCAAAGCCATAAAAGCGTGAGCCATAGTCGGACAGGCCGCGGCGCGCGCGCTCCTTCGCTTGCGTGGTTACCGTTTTCCAGACCTCCTCATCATGCTTTTGCCAGCCATGAAAGCCCCAGCGGGTGCGATGCAGACCTGGCGCACGATCGGTTGCCAGCATTGCGGCTTCAATCAGTAGCGTGCCGGAACCGCACATCGGATCCAGCAGCGCCGTGCCGGGCTGCCAGCCTGAGCGCAACACAATCGCCGCCGCAAGGTTTTCCTTCAGCGGCGCCGCGCCGGTGCGATCGCGATAGCCACGCTGGTGCAGGCCTTCGCCGCTCATATCCAGCGCAATGCTGGCGACATCTTTATTCAGCCACACGTTAACGCGCAGATCGGGCATTTCACGATCGACATTGGGGCGCGGCAGGCTTTTACGGGTAAAGGCGTCCACAATGGCGTCTTTCACTTTCATTGCGCCATACTGGCTGTTGCGAATTTGCTCATTTAACCCGCTGAAGTGTACAGAGAACGTCGCCCCCGGCGCCAGAATCGACGGCCAGTCCAGCGCCTGTACCCCCAGATAAAGATCGAGATCGCTGTAAACTTTGCACTCGCTAAGCGGCAGCAAAATACGCGACGCCAGGCGACTCCACATCAAACTCTGATACAGCAGACGCATATCGCCCTGGAAATGTACCCCTCCCTGGACCACCTGGCAGTCCCGGGCGCCCAGGTTTTCCAGTTCGCTTTTAAGCAGTTCTTCAAGCCCGCGCGCCGTGCTGGCAAACAGAGAATTCATAGTCTCACTTACTGATAAGGAAAATTGCCGCGCATTATAGCTAATCCAGGTCACATATCCTAAAGTTGGCCTTTTATTTCTGCCTGCGGAGGGCCACATGCTTTCACTTAACCGGGTTTACATATATCCCGTCAAATCTCTGCGTGGCCTGCGCGTCTCCCACGCCGCAGCCGGTATCAGCGGTCTGAATTTCGACAGACATTTTATGCTGACAAATACCGACGGAACGTTTATTACCGCGCGCCAGTACCCGGAAATGGTGCTGTTTACGCCCGTTATGCTGCCCGACGGCCTGTGCCTGTATGCGCCTGACGGCAGCGCGGCCAGCGTGCGTTTTACCGATTTCCACCCCCAGGAGGCTCCAACTGAAGTCTGGGGTAACCATTTCACTGCCCGCATCGCACCTGCCGACATCAACCGCTGGCTGAGCGGCTTCTTTAATCACAACATTGAGCTGCGCTGGATTGGGCCGCAGCCGACGCGACGCATCAAAGACCATCAGCAAATTCCGCTCGGCTTTGCCGACGGCTTTCCGTATCTGCTTACCAGCGAAAGCTCGCTGCGCGATCTTCAAAAACGCTGCCCGGCCGGGGTACAAATGGAGCAATTTCGTCCGAATCTGGTCGTGACCGGCGCCGAGGCGTGGGACGAGGATCGCTGGCGCGTAGTGCGCATCGGCAATGTCATTTTCGACGTCGCCAGGCCCTGCTCCCGCTGCGTGCTCACAACCGTTAATCCACAGCGTGGACATAAGCACGGCGCAGGCGAACCGCTCGCAACATTACAACGTTTTCGCACTGGTGAAGATGGCAATATTAACTTTGGGCAAAACCTGATTGCCCGCAACAGCGGGCTGGTACGCGAGGGAGACAGATTCGAAGTGCTTGAAACTGGCGAAGCACCGGTTTACGGCGCCGGCATAATTGAAGATACGCGCAAACCACGGGCAGAAGCCGTCTCACAATTTAGCCTGCAGTGGAATGACCGGCAGTGGCAGGGCAATAACCAGCAACCGCTGCTGGAGCAACTGGAAAGCCAGGGAATACGCGTTGCGTGGTCATGCCGCGCCGGCGTGTGCGGGGGATGTCGTATACGGCTGCTGGAAGGGGAAGTGACGCCGCTGAAAAAGAGCGCCATTGCCGAAGATGGCACAATTTTGTGCTGTAGCTGTATTCCGGCCGGGCCGCTGCGGCTGAGCGAAGCTTAAACGGCTTCGCGCGCCAGCGCCTGCTGTACCGGCATCGGACGCAGGCGATCGTTCATAATTTTTATCGCATCGCCAAGCAGCATGGTACGCCCGGCAAGGCAAAGCGACGGCTGCGCCAGCAAACACAGCGAGGCGCTGCCGGCAGCCTCGACGACCAGCAGGTTGACCTGCTGATAATTATCGCAGATCCAGACGCTGGCGGCATCGCCCTGCGCAGGCTGCCAGATATCGGCATAAGACATAAAGTGCCAGCTTCTCGGCATCTGCGGTTTGAGAAAGCGGATGGCCACCAGCGCATTAAGCACCAGCTCCGCTCGCTGGTCAGAGGTTAATTCCAGTTCGCGCGCCTGCTCCTCAAAAGAAAAATAGAGCGCCGCGTCATCAACGCAAAACTCACAGTGGGTAAAGGCATCCGGGGTGAGCATTTTACCGGGGAAACGCGAACGAAAGACCATGCCATTGGCCAGATCGAGCATCATACGATCGTGCCCTTTATCAAAATACCAACGCCAATTATCGTCCGGTTTAATGCGCATAATCCTAACCCCTGACTTTTGCCTACGCTATTTTGTTATAAGCTCGCGCTTCGCTTTAAATTGCTCACCTAAAAGAAAAGACCATAATGCCCAAATAAGCAACAAGCCGTGGAATATAATGTAACCAGGGCCAAAAATAAAGCCCCGGAAACCGTTATCAGAGATGTTTAAGTATCTCTTTTATTAGCGTCGGTCCTTTATAAATGAAGCCGGAATATATCTGTACCAGGGTCGCGCCAGCGGCCAGTTTTTCACGCGCGGCAATGGCGGAGTCGATGCCGCCCACGCCGATAATCGGCAGGCGGCCATTTAATTCCTGCGCCAGGCTGCGAATAATTTCCGTGCTTTTTTGCAGCAGCGGCCTGCCGCTTAAGCCGCCGGCTTCATTGCTATATTTCATGCCGCTTACGAGCGTGCGATCGAGCGTTGTATTTGTCGCAATCACACCATCAATATTATGACGAACCAGGCTATCGGCGACCTGAATCAATTCTTCCGTGGTCAAATCCGGGGCAATCTTAACGGCAAGCGGCACATATTTATGATGAGCCTCATGAAGCGCCTGCTGCTTATTTTTTAGCGCAGAAAGAAGATCGTCGAGCGCTTCTCCATACTGTAGTGAACGCAGACCGGGCGTGTTCGGCGACGAAATATTAATCGCGATATACCCGGCATAAGGATAGATTTTTTCCATACAAATCAGATAGTCATCTTTCCCCTGCTCAACCGGCGTATCTTTATTTTTACCAATATTGATGCCAAGAATGCCGTTAAAATGCGCCTTTTTAACGTTTTCAACCAGGTTATCCACACCGAGGTTATTAAAGCCCATACGGTTGATTAAACCTTCGGCTTCCACCAGACGAAACAGGCGCGGCTTATCGTTACCGGGCTGCGCGCGCGGCGTTACAGTGCCAATCTCAATCGAGCCAAACCCCATCGCGCCCAGCGCATCAATGCATTCGCCGTTTTTATCCAGGCCGGCGGCAAGGCCGAGCGGGTTTTTAAACGTCAAACCCATACAGGCGACCGGTTTATCCGGCACGTTCTGGCGCACCAGCCACTCAAACGGCGTACCCGTCACGCGGCGTAATTGCTGGAAGGTCACTTCATGAGCTCGCTCAGGATCGAGCTGAAACAGGGCTTTACGAACAAAGGGGTAGTACATGAACTCTCCTTGGATTCCCGGTATGCAAACCGGGGCCGTATTATTCAGGATCGCACGCCGAATGTGAATTGACCTGTCGCAAAAAAGCGCTAACTGCATCTGCTTTACGCTATGTTGCGCGTAAACCATAAAGACGCTTTTTTAACCGTCTTTACGCCGGGAGCGTACTGACCGGCATACAGAGGCGTCACATTTTTCGCCGCGTCGCTATTTACACGCCAGTAAAAAATTTGTTAACAAGCGCCGGGCCGTACAGATTCGTCCCCGGCGCCTGGAAAATAAGATAACGGGATGATTTGCGCATGTTTAAGTAAAAAGGGAGCAAAACTGCGTTTTGCCCCCCTTTGATATCAATCTGCGGTCCCAGCCAGAGCCTGGCTTCTTATCACAAGGGGTGAATGACTACGCCAGCGCTTTCATCACTTTTTCATACAGGTCGCCGGAAAGATTCGGCAGCGCCTTTAGCGTCTGGAGCGCTGTACGCATCAATGTCTGGCGATGCTCATCATAGCGCTTAAAGCGGATTAGCGGCTCAACCAGACGCGATGCTATCTGCGGATTACGGCTGTTTAGCTCGCTCAACATCTCGACCAGAAACTGATAACCGCTGCCGTCCGGCGCATGGAACGCCGCCGGGTTGGCGCTGACAAACGCCCCAATCAGCGAACGCACGCGGTTCGGGTTGCTCATAGAAAACGCGCGATGCGTCAGCAGCATACGCACGCGCTTTAGTACATCGGCTGCCGGGCTTGTTGCCTGTAACGCCAGCCATTTATCCATTACCAGACCATCCTGATGCCATTTATCATCATATTCGGCCATCAACGTATCGGCACAGGGCAGTTGCGCCGCTACCGCCGCAGACAGCGCAGCTATGGCGTCAGTCATGTTATCCGCGCCGTAATACTGCGCGCTCACCAGCCTCTGCGCCAGCGTCTGTTCTCCAAATGCCAGATAGCGCAGGCAGGCGTTTCGCAGCGCGCGTTTACCGATATCGCCATGATCGATTCGGTACGTCTTCACGGCCATCGCGTTATAAATCGCCAACAGCTCATCCGCGAGTTCCTGCGCCAGCGCGCGAGTCAGCGAGTCATGAACCGCCGCAATCGCCTGCGGGTCGATAACCTCAAACAGCTCGGCCATTTCATTCTGGGTTGGCAGCGTCATAATTTCCGCCGCCAGCGCCGGGTCGATGGTTTCATCAAGCAGTATTGCGCGAAAAGCGTCCGCTACATGCTGAGGCAATGACAGCGGCTGCCCCTGTTGTTGACGCGCCACATTAAATCTGACAACGGCCGCCAGCAGGCTCTGAGCCGCATCCCAGCGTGAGAAATCATTACGCGCATGGCGCATCAGAAAGGTTAACTGAGCATCGCTCCAGTTATATTCCAGCTTCACCGGCGCAGAAAACTCGCGCAGCAGGGATGGCACCGGCCGGGAATGGACATTATCGAATACAAACGTCTGCTGCGCCTGAGTGACGTTCAGTACGTGGTGTACAGGATGCCCGTTGTGCTGTAACGGGATGATTCGACCTTCGCCATCGTAAAGCTCAATATCAAACGGAATATGCAGCGTCAGCTTCTCCTGCTGATCGGCCGTCGGCGGCGTACGCTGAGCGATAGTGAGCGTATATTGCTTCGTTTGCGGATTATAATTATCCTGCACTGAAACGATGGGCGTACCAGACTGGCTGTACCAGCGGCGGAAATGGGAAAGATCAATGTTTGAAGCGTCTTCCATAGCCTGCACAAAGTCGTCGCAGGTGGCAGCGCTACCATCGTGACGCTCAAAATAAAGCTGCATGCCTTTCTGGAAGTTAGCCTCGCCCAGCAGCGTGTGCAGCATACGAATCACCTCCGCTCCCTTCTCATACACGGTCAGCGTGTAAAAGTTATTCATTTCAATAACTTTATCCGGCCGAATGGGGTGCGCCATTGGGCTTGCGTCTTCGGCGAATTGCATACCGCGCATCGTGCGTACATTGCTGATACGGTTCACCGCGCGGGAACCGAGGTCGGAACTAAACTCCTGGTCGCGAAATACCGTCAGGCCCTCTTTCAGGCTGAGCTGGAACCAGTCGCGGCAGGTAACGCGATTGCCCGTCCAGTTATGGAAATACTCATGGCCGATAACGCGTTCAATATTCAGATAATCTTTATCCGTCGCGGTATCAGCGCGCGCCAGCACGAATTTAGAATTAAAGATATTAAGGCCTTTATTTTCCATCGCTCCCATGTTGAAGAAATCAACGGCGACAATCATGTAAATATCCAGATCGTACTCAAGGCCGAAGCGGGTTTCATCCCACTTCATCGAATTTTTTAGCGACGCCATCGCCCAGCCGGCGCGATCGAGGTTACCGCGATCGACATACAGCTCCAGCGCGACTTCACGCCCGCAGCGGGTAGTAAAACTATCCCTCAGCACATCAAAATCGCCCGCCACCAGCGCAAAAAGGTAGCACGGCTTTAAAAAGGGATCCTGCCACTGCACCCAGTGACGGCCGTCATCCAGCTCGCCCTGCGCAATACGGTTGCCGTTTGACAACAAACAGGGGTAGCGCGTGCTGTCTGCGATAATTTTTGTGGTAAAGCGCGCCAGGACATCCGGACGATCCAGATACCAGGTGATATGGCGAAACCCCTCGGCCTCGCACTGGGTACACAACGCTTCACCGGACTGATACAGCCCTTCCAGCGCGGTATTGGCCGCCGGGCTGAGGGTGTTAATCACCGTCAGCGTGAAGGTGTCAGGCAGGTTATCAATAACCAGCGCTCCATCCTGTAGCCGGTAATCCCGCCAGTCACGGTCGTCTACTTTCAGCGCTATTAGCTTCAACTCTCCGCCATCCAGCCGCAGCGCGGCTGGATGGCTCCCCTGACGTTGCACCCGGCTTATGGCCGTTACCGTAGTACGGGCGGCATCCAGCTCGAACGTCAGGTCTATATCTGTAATCGTGAATTCCGGCGCAGTGTAGTCGCGACGGTATTTCGCCTGTGGCTGCTGTGTCATAAAAGGGCCTTTTATATCATCCGTAAGTAACGACAGTCAGTCTATTCCTGTTGTTGCGATGTTGCCACGGCGATCCGTCTTTCTGCGCAACACATCAGCAAGTTTGCGCTAACCGCGTAACAGGCGGCACAATTTGCCCTCGACCCATCGAGGCAGTTATGTTGTGATTCTGGTTCAATAAACTAATAATCAGGGTATACTCCTGCGTCTTTGTCTGTTTAGCACCGATGAAACGCTCCTGTGAGAGGTTGCCGCGACGCGCCATGACACGATACGCTTCCCCGATACTGCAAACGCTGTTGGATACCGATGCCTACAAGCTTCATATGCAGCAGGCGGTTTTTCACCACTATGATGATGTCAATGTCGCAGCGGAATTTCGCTGTCGTGGTGACGATCTGCTGGGTATTTATGCCGGCGCCATACGCGAACAGGTTGAGCAGATGCAGCACCTTGCCCTGACGGACGAGGAATTTCGCTGGCTCTGCGCCCTTCCTTTCTTTAAAGACGACTACCTGAGCTGGCTTCGCCAGTTCCGCTATAACCCGGATCAGGTAAAAATCAGTAGCCAGAACGGCAAGCTTGATATCCGTCTGACCGGCCCCTGGCGCGAAGTCATTATGTGGGAAGTACCGCTGTTAGCCGTTATTAGCGAAGTGGTACATCGCTACCGTTCGCCGCAGGCAAGCGTTGAGCTTGCGCTGGAGCGACTGGAAACCAAACTTGCAGATCTGGCGAAAATTACCGCGGACCTCGATATGAGCCGGTTTCGTCTTATGGATTTCGGCACCCGCCGCCGCTTCTCGCGCGATGTGCAGCAGGCCATCGTTGAGCGTTTGCAACAGGAACCGTGGTTTATCGGCACCAGCAACTACGATCTCGCACGCCGCCTGAATTTAACGCCAATGGGCACCCAGGCGCACGAATGGTTTCAGGCCCATCAACAAATCAGTCCGGTACTGGCTAACAGCCAGCGCGCGGCGCTGGAAGCCTGGCTTAAAGAGTATCCGGACAGGCTGGGCATCGCGCTTACCGACTGCATCACTATGGACGCCTTTCTGCGCGATTTCGGCCGCGAATTCGCCACCCGCTATCAGGGGTTGCGCCATGATTCAGGCGATCCGGTGCAGTGGGGCGAAAAAGCCGTCGCGCACTATGAAAAACTGGGTATCGATCCCCTCAGTAAGACGCTGATTTTTTCTGATAACCTGGATTTCCCCAAAGCCGTCAGCCTTTACCGGCACTTCGCTTCACGTGTGCAGTTAGGTTTTGGTATCGGTACCCGATTAACCTGCGACATACCAGGCGTAAAACCGCTTAATATTGTAATTAAGCTGGTGGAATGTAACGGCAAACCGGTCGCTAAACTCTCAGACAGCCCGGGAAAAACCATCTGCGAAGATAAAGCGTTTGTCCGCGCGCTACGCAAAGCGTTCGATTTGCCTAAGGTAAGCAAAGCCAGCTAATTTTAGGGCGCGCGAGCTGCGCCCTGCCTGTCTTTTTCTTTTCTGCATCGTGCGAATTCTGCTTGCCCGATAGCCGCCAGTAGGTAACATAAGTAACCCCCTGTTACAGGGTAAACTTTATTTCCCGGCCCTTAGCCAATTAACGGGATCGGAACATGACGTTTCTGCGGCTTCGTTTTGCCCGCCGGACGCCGGGATATCACACTGACTTTTAAAGAGAGAAAAATATGAGCGTTGTGCCTGTAGCTGACGTACTCCAGGGTCGCGTCGCCGTTGACAGTGAAGTCACCGTGCGCGGATGGGTACGCACACGTAGAGATTCTAAAGCCGGTATCTCCTTCCTTGCCGTTTATGACGGTTCCTGCTTTGATCCCGTACAGGCCGTCATTAATCATTCTCTGCCGAATTACCATGAAGACGTGCTGCGTCTGACTACCGGCTGCTCCGTTATCGTGACCGGTATCGTCGTCGCCTCTCCAGGCCAGGGCCAAAGCTTCGAGATTCAGGCAACGCAGGTTGAAGTGACGGGCTGGGTTGACGATCCGGACACTTATCCAATGGCCGCCAAGCGCCACAGCATCGAGTATCTGCGTGAAGTCGCGCACCTTCGCCCGCGTACCAATCTGATTGGCGCGGTAGCGCGCGTTCGCCATACGCTGGCGCAGGCGCTGCATCGCTTCTTTGACGAGCAGGGCTTTTTTTGGGTTTCCACACCGCTTATTACGGCATCCGATACGGAAGGCGCAGGCGAAATGTTCCGCGTTTCCACGCTGGATATGGAAAACCTGCCGCGCACCGATAAAGGCCGCGTGGATTACGATAAGGACTTTTTCGGCAAAGAAGCTTTTTTGACCGTATCCGGACAGCTTAATGGCGAAACTTACGCCTGCGCGCTGTCAAAGATTTACACCTTCGGCCCCACTTTTCGCGCCGAAAACTCCAATACCAGCCGCCATCTCGCCGAGTTCTGGATGCTGGAGCCTGAAGTCGCGTTTGCCAACCTCAACGATGTCGCTTCACTGGCGGAAGCCATGTTGAAATACGTCTTCAACGCTGTGCTGCAGGAGCGGCGCGACGACATGCAGTTCTTTGCCGAGCGCGTTGATAAAGAAGCCATTGAACGCCTGGAGCGTTTCGTAGCGGCCGATTTCGCGCAGGTAGACTACACCGATGCGGTAGCTATCCTGGAAAAATGCGGCGAACCATTTGAAAACCCGGTGTACTGGGGCGTGGATTTAGCTTCAGAGCATGAGCGCTATCTGGCCGAAAAGCACTTTAAAGCGCCAGTGGTAGTAAAAAACTATCCGAAAGATATTAAGGCGTTTTACATGCGTCTTAATGAAGATGGCAAAACCGTGGCGGCAATGGATGTACTGGCGCCGGGCATCGGCGAAATTATCGGCGGCTCCCAGCGTGAAGAGCGCCTGGATGTACTGGATGCCCGCATGGCGGAAATGGGGCTTAATAAAGAAGATTACTGGTGGTATCGCGATCTGCGCCGCTATGGCACCGTGCCGCATTCCGGCTTCGGGCTTGGCTTTGAGCGCTTGATTGCCTACGTAACCGGCGTTCAGAACGTTCGTGACGTTATCCCCTTTCCACGTACGCCGCGTAACGCGAATTTCTAAACAGCAACTGACTGAAAGGGCCTGCGTCACGCTGTAATGCCAGTCAGTTAAGCCTGTTTGTAAATAACGATTCCTGTTAATACAAAAATCCACGGCATATTGAGGCCCGTTATATCGGGCCTCTTTTTTTGCTCTCAGCATCCCTGTTCGCTTTAACGCGTACAGGCTTACGCACAGAGCGCTGACGTCTGCTGACAGGCGGGCTGAGGCGAAACAGAACGCCGGGACGGCCGCAAGCTGGCGGTGGACGCACCGCGAAGCGGTGGTGATTTTACTGTATCGCAGGCCTTTGCCAGAAGAGCCGCAGCGGCCTGTGTTACCCGCCGCCTGCCCCGTTACTTTATTCGAACCCCTTATAATGGGGTGTTAGCCAGCCAGACCCGGCATGATTACTGCCCCCAGTCGTCCATGATCCGGGGGGTGATGTCACCGGGTCTGGTGGGGCGCTGGTAACCGCTAACAGGAGCCAGGTCAGGCATTTTACGCCGGGACCGTCTGTAAAGTGGATGCCGGTACCTGCTCCCCGTGGTTATCTGGTTAACCCGTATAAACCAGGAGACAGAATGACCGAATCCAGCGATTACGAATCAGTCCAGGTGAACCGCACCGGTTTTCCTGGAGAGAGCTAAGACAGGAAGCTCAGGCTGCCA
>NZ_JAEPBH010000036.1 GCF_016632365.1 Tenebrionibacter intestinalis
AAGAGAGAAAAGGTGTCTGGATATATAGGGTCAAATCCAGGCTTCTCCTTATAGTTGCATAACAGTCACTGTTGAAAAATTCTCCCCTGCGTTGTTCAATGAAACTATTGTGAATATCCTCATCTCCGTTTACCAAGGAAGTGTATGTCGATCTTCAATTGCTATAAGACCCAACCAGATGGCTATGCGCGTTTTGAAATGCTCGGTAAACCCATGGAAGGTGAGTTTTACAGGTATGATTCATTTGATGATATAGATCCCAAAGTGGGATATATCCGCCCCTTTGACAAAGTAATCAGACAGCAACTCATTGATAATTTGCAAACAAGGCAAAGCATTGATCTTCAAAGGTTCATAGCTAAAGATGATCTAATTATTTGTGATGCTTATGTCACCGATAAACATATACAATCCCCATATCAAATAGTTATAGATCGCTTTGATTTTATTGATAAATATGAACTAGTGACTGACCAGGAAGCTATTAGGAGTTGCCGGGTTGATTTACTACAACGTCAATATATTCTGGCCAGCAACCTAAAAGAACCGAAAGAAACCATGGACAGTATCAATGCAGAGTATCTCAGGTGGATCACGCCTTGCTACGAGCCGCTGCGTTACGAGCGCAAATGGTCAACCAAGCATCGCGAAGGGTTATTACGTTTTGGCGCGCTCGTTGTTATAGCTGTGCTCGCATATTTCCATTTTCGCTAAGCAATTAGCGTCCGGCTTAGCCAGCCGCACTATGGGAACGCCACATTTTACAAAGCAATAAATCCACTACCTATGAGAAAAAATGCGCCATAGGGCTTCCCATGGCGCTGGTGGGAGATCATTGCTTATGTTTTCGAACCCCGTCTTTCATCGCTTTCAGTCCCGCCTCAACATTAAACGGAGCTATCTCAGGCAAATTGTGCTTAAGCCCGGAAATTGCTTGGAATTGCTCCTCAACAGCCCTGTCTTTACGATAGGTTGTCATGGCTGTAGTGCTTCCTCGAACATGTCCGACAAGTTGGGCGATCATCCGTTCACTTAACTCCAGTCGGTCAAGGCTATTCACATAGTTATGGCGGAATGAGTGAAAAACCTTTTTCCCATTACGGTCTAATCCAAGCTGCTTGCCAAAATAAAGTTCATTGAACCATTTTGACGCATAACCACGATAACCTTTAATTTTATTGAAGGTTAACTCTGGAAAAACACGTTCCTGTCCATCAGCTTTCAAAGCCTTAACGTATTCAAGAAAGCCAAGCTCGATCAGCCTTGGATGAATGGGAACCTGTCTCAACGCATTGAGCGTTTTCAGCGATTTATCCGCTTCAGCTTCAGTGTCCATAACTTTATCCGGTGAATCTAAATTGAAGTCCAGATACGCAACACCATTTTCACTCATACGGATATCAGAAAGATAAAGTTGGCATAACTCATTCATTCGCCCGCCGCTATATAACGCTAATAGGGGTAACCAATAGCGATAAGGTCGAAAGTCAATATGACGCCCGAATTTATTCGGCACACCTTCGCCAGTTTTAAACCAGTATGCAGAGAATATGAGTTCCAGTTCATCATCGTCGAACTGATAACGGTTATCCTGAGATCGTGCAGTTTTCTTACGCTTTGCCAGAACATTTTCCACTGGATTGGCAATTAAATAATTTTCTTTACAGGCCCACTTTAACATTGAACCTAATGATGCCATATGACGCCCAATTGCATCTTTTGTCATGAGCGACTCACCAGCATCAAGTGCTTTTTCAATGAGTTGTTCTAAATCTTCGGCAGCGTATCGGCGTTGCATTAAATACAAGTTACTGGGCATCCTCTGCATTCTGGAAACGTAATTTTTAACAACATTACGATCTAACTCAGCAAGTGTTACGTCACCCATAAAGTCGATAAAATGAGATATCCGCGACCGAATTTTCTCCTCGCTGGCAAGTTTGAGATCCCCTGATCTTTTATACGCAATAAACTCCTCCAGCACTTCTGAAACCCTTTTCGAAGCGGATAGAGGATTGCAATACGGATTGGTGATAACAACTGGCGGAGGTGGTGGGGCTGAAATCACAACAGGAGCCGGAGGCAGTTCAGGCTCTGATTTCGCAAACGCGCTATCCCACATGCTGCGCAACTTCTCAGCCTGCACATTATTAATAAACAGTGAACTTGCATCTACCTCAACCCCTGGTAAGTCCAGCAGCCAAAGAGCAAGGGGATTACCGTTGTTAGCCCTGAATGCAGTTATTTCCGTTGATATCCCTTTCTTCAATTCATTGAGGGCATACAGCGGCATGTAAATCTGCATATAGCCGTTAACCATAGCCTCACTGCCGTAATGAGCAACGTCGTCTAAAACAAAACCATGCGTATCAGGGTCACGATCAATGGCAGTAAAATCATCAATCAGGAAGCCCCGCTGGCTATCTACAAAAGCATACAGAGGAATATTGTCTGCTAAAATATGCGGAACAACCGTTTCAAGCCCCACATCAAATGATTCGCAAAACAGAGCCAAACTGATTTTGCCAGCGCCAGCCAACAGCGGCGCATTACCCCGAATCTTCTCTTTATCCACTTGTCTGAACTCTTCCAGAGACGCATACCACTTCTCCAGCAAACGCGCGGCAATAGCTCTGGCATTTGCAAGATGGGTTGTGCGGGTAGATGCATGAATTTCGCGCTGCCCTATCAGGGCGCGATAACGAACCGGAACGGTGATCCGCAGAACATAGATCCCGCTTGGACGTCGATAGAGATTACCACGTTGCGCCATCGGCTGTATGAACTCCTTGTAGGAGGATCACGAGCGCCGTCACGTATGGTTTAGAAAAATACTGGGGAATTAATACGTTAGGGTGTTTTTGGAGCGGGCGAAGGGAATCGAACCCTCGTATAGAGCTTGGGAAGCTCTCGTTCTACCATTGAACTACGCCCGCACGGAAAGCGCGAGTGACATTATAGATAGTCCACAGAAGCTGGCAAGCCCTAACGCCGCTAAGTGATGGCATTTTAAGCATACTTAGCACGACGGCGGAAGATAGCGCTGCGGATCGATAGCATTAGCCCGGTAACGAATCTGGAAATGCAGGCGCACCGACGTCGTGCCGCTGCTGCCCATAGTGGCTATCTGCTGGCCTGCTCTCACCTGCTGCCCGTCGCTGACCAACAGTTTCTCATTGTGGCCATAGGCGGTAATGTAGTCATCGTTATGTTTAATCAAAATCAGGTTGCCATAGCCACGCAGTTGGCTGCCGGCATACACCACCCTGCCTGCGCCTGCCGCATAAACCGGCGCTCCGCGCTGGCCGCTAATATCAATGCCTTTATTACCGCCCGCCGCGCGGGAAAACGGCAGTACAACCCTGCCCTTAGCGGGCCAACGCCAGCAGCGCGAACCCGCTGGCGGCACAATAACTTTCGGCGCGCTGGCGTTTGTTACCTTACGCGTGGCGGCGGTATTCCTGCGGGCTGGGAGCGTTTTGCGGGTTCGGGCGGAGGATGCGGCTTTGCTCCTGGCGGAGGGTTTCACCCTTAACGACTGCCCAACGGCCAGCGTATAGGGCGAACGAAGACCGTTAAGGCGTGCCAGTTCACGCACGCTACTGCCGCTTATGCGCGCGATACGCCACAGCGTATCGCCACGCTTTACGGTATAGGTCGCTCCCTGGTAGCTTCCCTTTACGGGAACGGGCTTTTTGCTGGACGAACAGGCCGTCAGCAACAGGCACAACGCCAGGCAGGCTGCGCTCAAAAGCCCGTGTACGCTACGGCGTCCTGTGCTCAAATCTCATCTTCTCCAGTTCGCCCAACAAAGCGACTTATCTTAACATTGCCCGAAACCAGATACAAAAAAGCCCTCAATGGTGAGGGCGGAGTCCGCTGACAAACCCCATCCTGTCGCAGACAGGATGGATGAAGCACAATAAAAAATAAGGAAAATCAAAGCATTGATTTTCGCCTGCTTACCACAAAGAAGGAAAAACCCCGTTTTTTCCTTCTTTGTCAACAATCTGAAGCCCTCAATGGTGAGGGCGTTTATTATCGCATGTTCAGCGAATTTATTTTACCGGGCGCATCGCCGGGAACAGAATCACATCGCGGATAGTGTGGCTGTTGGTAAACAACATCACCATGCGATCAATACCGATACCAAGCCCTGCGGTTGGCGGCAGCCCGTGCTCCAGGGCGGTGACATAATCTTCATCAAAGAACATCGCTTCATCGTCACCCGCATCCTTCGCCGCAACCTGGTCTGCAAAGCGCTGCGCCTGATCTTCAGCATCATTCAGCTCTGAAAAGCCGTTACCAATTTCACGACCACCGATAAAGAATTCAAAGCGATCGGTGATGTCGGGGTTGACGTCGTTGCGGCGCGCCAGCGGCGACACTTCCGCCGGATACTCGGTGATAAAGGTCGGCTGAATCAGATGGCTTTCGGCCACTTCCTCAAAGATCTCAGTCACAATACGGCCCAGGCCCCAGCTTTTCTCAATCTTAATGCCGATCGTTTCCGCAATCGCCCTGGCGCTGTCAAAGTTATCCAGATCGGCTATATCGGTTTGCGGGCGGTACTTTTTAATAGCCTCGCGCATCGTCAGCTTTTCAAACGGCTTACCGAAATCGAACGTTTCCTCACCGTATGGCACCAGGGTATTTCCCAGTACATCCTGCGCCAGCGTGCGAAACAGCGATTCCGTCAGTTCGATCAGATCCCGGTAATCCGCATACGCCATATAGAGCTCCATCATGGTGAACTCAGGGTTATGGCGCACAGAAATACCTTCGTTACGGAAGTTGCGGTTGATCTCAAACACGCGTTCAAAGCCGCCGACTACCAGGCGTTTAAGATACAGCTCCGGCGCAATACGCAGATACATGTCAAGATCCAGCGCGTTATGATGCGTAATAAACGGGCGCGCGGCCGCGCCGCCCGGAATCACCTGCATCATCGGCGTTTCCACTTCCATAAAGCCACGGCCCACCATGAACTGGCGAATACCGGCCAGAATGCGGGAGCGCACCATAAAAGTATGGCGGGATTCTTCGTTGGCAATAAGATCCAGATAACGCTGGCGGTAGCGGGTTTCCTGGTCTGCCAGGCCGTGGAACTTATCCGGCAACGGGCGCAGCGCTTTGGTCAGCAGACGCAGTTCGGTGCAGTGAATCGACAGCTCGCCTGTTTTCGTCTTAAACAACTTACCGCGCGCGCCCAGGATATCGCCCAGATCCCATTTTTTGAACTGCTCGTTGTAGACGCCCTCCGCCAGTTCGTCACGCGCTACGTATAGCTGAATACGGCCCCCCACATCCTGAAGCGTCACGAAAGACGCCTTACCCATAATGCGGCGGGTCATCATACGCCCGGCTACGCTCACTTCAACGTTCAGCGCTTCCAGCTCGTCGTTTTCTTTTGCGTCAAACGCGCTGTGCAGCGCGTCAGAGGTGCTGTCGCGACGAAAATCGTTAGGGAAAGCAACGCCCTGCTCACGCAGCGCAGCCAGCTTCTCGCGACGGTTCATTAGCTCGTTATTTAATTCGACCGCCGCTTCGCTGCCCTGTGGTTGTTGTTCAGACATGTTGGCTCCTCATAGCCCTGCTTTCAAACTTGCTTCAATAAATTTGTCGAGATCGCCGTCCAGCACGGACTGAGTATTACGGGTTTCCACCCCGGTACGCAGATCCTTTATGCGCGCATCGTCCAGTACGTAGGAACGAATCTGGCTTCCCCAGCCAATATCAGATTTGTTGTCTTCCATAGCCTGTTTTTCGGCGTTTTTCTTCTGCATTTCCAGCTCGTACAGCTTGGCCTTCATCTGCTTCATCGCCTGATCTTTGTTTTTGTGCTGGGAGCGATCGTTCTGGCACTGGGTCACCGTTCCGGTGGGAATATGCGTGATACGCACCGCAGATTCGGTACGGTTAACGTGCTGGCCGCCCGCGCCGGAAGCGCGATACACATCAATACGCAGGTCTGCCGGGTTAATATCAATATCAATATCGTCGTCCACTTCCGGATAGACGAATGCGGAGCTAAATGAGGTGTGTCGACGGCCGCCGGAATCAAACGGGCTTTTACGCACCAGGCGGTGAACGCCGGTTTCGGTACGCAGCCAGCCGTAAGCGTAATCGCCCATAATTTTTATAGTCGCGGATTTAAGGCCGGCCACTTCCCCTTCGGACTCTTCGATAATTTCGGTTTTAAAGCCTTTTGCTTCAGCCCAGCGCAGGTACATACGCAGCAGCATGCTGGCCCAGTCCTGCGCTTCGGTGCCGCCGGAACCGGCCTGGATATCGAGGTAGCAGTCGGCGTTATCATATTCGCCGGAAAACATGCGGCGAAACTCCAACTGCGCCAGTTTGGCCTCAAGCTGATCCAGCTCCACGACCGCTTCATTAAAGGTTTCTTCATCTTCGGCCTCAACGGCCAGCTCCAGCAGACCGGAAACATCTTCCAGCCCCTGCGTCATGTGATCGAGCGTATCCACGACGGCTTCGAGCGAAGAGCGCTCTTTGCCCAGCGCCTGCGCGCGCTCAGGTTCGTTCCAGACGTCCGGCTGTTCTAGCTCGGCATTGACTTCTTCAAGGCGCTCTTTCTTTGCATCATAGTCAAAGATACCCCCTAAGAACGTCGGAGCGCTCAGTGAGATCCTGGATACGGTTTTTTACCGGATTAATTTCAAACATGGTATGCAAATCTTTTTGTTAGTGGAGTGGTCAGATTCTGGTCGTAGGGGCGAAAGTTTACCGGATTTGCGTCGCCTTTTATAGCACTGCTTCGCGCCGAAGTTTTTCTTCCCGGCGCGCCGGGAAACGGGCTACAGCGGCCAGATAGCGTCTATTAATAGCTGCACGCTGCGGTTACCGCGAAACTCATTAACATCTAACCTGTAGGCCACTTCAACTTCACGCACGCCGTTGTCGGGCCAGCAGGCGGTATCGACGTTAAACGCGATACCATCGAGCAGCGGGCCGCCGCCTACCGGCTCCACCATAACCTTCAGGTGGCGCTCCCCAACAATACGCTGCTGGAGCAGACGAAATTTCCCGTCAAACAGCGGTTCCGGGAAGGTCTGCCCCCACGGCCCCGCATCGCGCAGCAGATCGGCGGTTTCCAGCGTCATCTCCTGGGGCGCCAGCGGGCCGTCGCTCCAGATTTCGCCATGCAGCGTCGCCGGGTCCAGCCAGTCGTTAACAAGCTCGCTAAAGCGCTGATTAAATTCATCAAAGCGCGTCTCATCGAGCGACAACCCTGCCGCCATAGCATGTCCGCCGAATTTCAACATCAGGCCGGGGTTTTGCGTGTCCAGGCGCTCCAGCGCATCGCGCATATGCAGCCCCTGCACCGAGCGACCGGAACCTTTAAGCACGCCGCCGCCCGCAGGCGCAAAGGCAATAACCGGGCGGTGAAAACGCTCTTTTATCCGGGAGGCAAGTATACCCACCACGCCCTGGTGCCACTGAGGATGATACAGCGCCAACCCGGCAGGCAAATCTTCGCTGCGGCTTAGCGTCTGACAAAGCGCCATCGCCTCCGCCTGCATTCCCTGCTCAATCTCTTTGCGCGTCTGGTTCAGCGCATCCAGCTCATTAGCCAGCACGCGCGCTTCGCCGGGGTTATCGCACAGCAATAGCGCTACGCCAACGGACATATCATCCAGCCGCCCCGCCGCGTTAAGGCGCGGCCCGAGCGCAAAACCCAGATCGCTTGCGTTCAAACGTTGCGCATCACGCCGGGCGACTTCCAGCAACGCGCGAATCCCCGGCCGACAGCGCCCGGCGCGAATGCGGCTCAGCCCTTGCCAGGTCAGAATACGGTTATTGGCGTCAAGCGGCACCACGTCAGCAACGGTGCCAAGCGCGACAAGATCGAGATATTCAGCAAGGTTCGGCATCGCCAGCCCCTGCTGTTCAAACCAGCCCGCGTCGCGCAAATGCGCGCGCAGCGCCATCAGCAAATAAAACGCCACGCCAACGCCCGCCAGCGCCCTGGAAGGAAAGCGGCAGTCTGCCAGGTTAGGATTGACAATCGCGTCAGCGGCCGGAAGCACATCGCCGGGGAGGTGGTGATCGGTTACCAGCACCGGAATACCCAGCTCATGCGCTCTGCTTACGCCCGCGTGAGATGAGATGCCGTTATCCACGGTCATGATTAACTGCGCGCCGCGATTGTGCGCCTGCTCGACCACATCCGGGCTAAGGCCGTAGCCATCTTCGAAACGATTCGGCACCAGATAGCTCACGCGTCTGCCGCCCATTGCGCGCAGGCCCAGCACGCTTAGCGCGGTACTGGTCGCGCCATCGGCGTCAAAATCGCCCACCACAATAATGTGCCGGTCGTCGCGAAACGCCGAGTGCAGCAGCGCGACCGCCGTATCTATCCCGCTAAGCTGTTGCCAGGGCAACAGGCCCTTCACGCCGCGCTCAAGCTCCTGCATGCTCTTTACGCCGCGGCTGGCATAAAGCCTTGCCAGCAGCGGCGGTACGTCCGCCGAAAACCGGACGGACGCATCCGGCTTTCGGCGGCGAAGTTGCGATTCTCGTTTCACTCGTTACTGCCCGCCGGATTTCGTTTGACGCTGGTGTTCATCCAGAAACGCCTTCATCTCTTTCGGCCCCTGGTAGCCCGGAATAACCGTACCGTCTGTCAGCAAAATCGCCGGCGTGCCCTGAATACCAAACTGGAGGCCCAGCGCGTAGTGCTTTTTAATATCCAGATCGCAGCTTGCAGCCACGACCGGGCTGCCTTTAATCGCATTGTTAAACGCCTTGTTACGATCTTTAGCACACCAGACAGATTTCATCTCGTTTGCAGTCTGGCTGTTAACCCCCTGACGCGGGAACGCCAGGTAACGCACGGTAATGCCCAGGTTGTTATAGTCGCTCATCTGCTCGTGTAGTTTATGGCAATAGCCGCAGGTAATATCGGTAAATACCGTAATGACATATTTCTCCTGCGCCGCTTTATAGACGATCATCTCTTTATCGAGCGCATTCAATTTGCCCATCAGCAGCTTATTGGTCACATTTACCGCCTGAGCGCCGCTGATATCGTACATCGGCCCCTGAATCAGATGTTTGCCGTCTTCTGACAGATAAAGCACCCCGTTGGCGGAAATAACCGTCTTCATTCCTTTAACCGGCGCATCCTGAATGTCCGCATTCGTAATGCCCAGCTTGCCGAGCGCCTGCCTGATGGCCGCATCGTCAGCGTGAGCAAAACCGGAGAAAGCGGCTGCCAGTAAAGAGAGCAGCAAAAAACGTTTTTTCATAATGATTCCTTCATCATTGTATGCACTCACGCTCTCGGGTGGTGCTGTTGATGCAGCAACCGCAATCGTTGGGTCGCTACATGGGTGTATATTTGCGTAGTGGAAAGATCGCTGTGGCCCAGCAGCATCTGTACCACGCGCAGATCGGCGCCGTGGTTGAGCAGATGCGTGGCGAAAGCATGACGTAAAACATGGGGCGACAGCTTATCGCTGTCAATGCCCGCAAGGCGGGCATAATGTTTTATGCGGTGCCAGAAGGTCTGTCTCGTCATCTGCCGGGCGCGCTGGCTGGGGAACAGCACATCGCTTGCCTGTTCATTGAGCAGCCAGGGGCGAGCGTGGGCGAGATAGTTTTCAACCCAATACAGCGCCTCTTCGCCAAGAGGCACCAGCCGCTCTTTATCGCCTTTGCCAATAACCCGAACAACGCCCTGTCGCAGGCTGATGTCGCTCATTTGCAGGCTAACCAGTTCCGATACGCGCAGGCCGGTAGCATAAAGCACTTCCAGCATTGCTTTATCACGCAGCCCCAGCGGCTCTTCCACCAGCGGCGCCTGAAGCAGCCGCTCCACCATCGCCTCACTCAGATCTTTAGGCAACCGCTGGGGCAGTTTGGGGGATGAGAGCGGCGCGCTCGGATCGTCCGAACGCGCCTTTTGCTGATAGAGATAACGAAACAGGCGGCGCAGCGCGCTCAGCAGCCGCGCAGAGCTGGTCGCTTTATAACCGCCCTCTACGCGCTCGGCCAGCAGCGCCTGCAGATTGTCCGGCCCGGCGCTCAGCAATGTCTGCCCGTGGCCGTGCAGCCACTCAACCACCGATTTGAGATCGCGGCGATAGGCGTTAAGGGTATTTTCCGCCAGGCTGCTTTCCAACCACAGAGCGTCAAGAAACTGTTCGATTCGGGCTAAATCCTGTTCCAAAGCGACCTCAACGTTTTTCAGGTAGGGGGGGGCATTATACTCAAATTCCTGAATGTTGCAGGACCGCAACGGTTCATGCAGGGTACGATAAATAAACCTACGCCCGGGTCGCGCGCAAATATCCCGCCCGTCGCACGCGTTTCTGACAACAGCCACACGGCTTAATTCAACTATTCAGGCCCTGCGCGCCAGTATGCGCACGCACCGCCAGGCGGATCGCAGCATATCGGTTGTGATACACTGGCGCGCAAGCCTGTCAGATAAAATGGATAGTCATTGCTATGAAAATCGGCCTCTTCTATGGCTCCAGCACCTGTTATACGGAAATGGCGGCTGAGAAAATCCGCGACATCATCGGCTCTGAACTGGTCGAGCTACACAACCTGAAAGACGATGCGCCGATGCTGATGGAGCAGTACGACGCGTTGATACTCGGTATCCCCACCTGGGATTTTGGCGAATTGCAGGAAGACTGGGAAGCCGTCTGGGATCGGTTAAGCGCGCTTAATCTTGCCGGCAAGCCGGTGGCGTTATACGGCATGGGCGACCAGTTGGGCTACGGCGAATGGTTTCTGGACGCGCTGGGTATGTTGCACGACCTTCTGGCGCCAGGCGGCGTACAATTCATCGGCTACTGGCCAACGGAAGGCTATGAATTCACCAGCCAAAAAGCGGTAACGGCAGACGGCAAGCTGTTTGTCGGCCTGGCGCTCGATGAAACCAATCAGTACGATCTCAGCGATGCGCGCATTGCCGCCTGGTGTGAGCAAATTCTGGATGAAATGGCCGGCCTGTTTGCCTGACGGCGGCCCGCTCAGTCACCGCTAAACAATAGCCGACGCAGCTCGCGCCACTCCCGCACGCTGAGGCTATCTGCGGCCAACCACAGGCGCTGGCTCTGCTTGCCGTTGCGCAGCCTGAGCATCACGCCGCCCGGCAATACGCTGGGCCGCCCCTGAATTTCCCATTCTTTTCCCTGCCACTTCAACCGATAATCATCCAGCAGCGCCAGCGAGCCTTGCCGGGCGATAATGCGGCGCTGGCTGCACACGCAGTCAAACACCACCAGCGACAGCAGCAGCAGCCACAAAGGCGTATAGCTCAGCGGCCAGGGCAGCAAAAGCAGCGCTGTCGCCGCAACGCCATGTATGAGTAAAGAAAGCCACTGGGCACGCCAGGACACCCGGACATCACATTGCCACAGGACCACGATCCCGATTCCGCTGCTGGATTAACTGCACCATACGCCGTAAACCGGCATCGCCTGGCGTACCGTGGTTCATTAGCCAGTTAAATAAATCAGGATCGTCACATTCCAGCAGGCGAACAAACAAACGCTTATCGTCATCGCTAAGCGTGTCATAGTCATGTTCAAAAAACGGCATAACAGAAATATCGAGCTCGCGCATACCGCGACGGCAGGCCCAGTGAATACGCGCCTTATTATTGATATCCATAATCTCTTTCCTGCTTACAGAGAAACGGGGACAGGCGGTTATTGTAACCTTTTTTTACCTTTACCATTACCCAATGTTGCAGCCTGGAAGCAATCTTCATGAAATATAATTTGCTCAACTGCCGTTTTCATTTTTTTACGGTGGAACGCGCGGGTTAAAACAACGGCACAAAACGCGTTATTAAAGCGCTTGCAATGGTTGAGCGCTCTTTTACCATTAGTAGCACTCACTATCTGTAAAAAAACCGGGATCCTGTTATGGCTTTCAATCCGTTCCCCCCCCGCCAGGCAATAGCCAGTTCGCGTCTGCCGCTTACGCTCATTTCGCTGGAAGACTGGGCGCTGGCAACCGCCGCAGGCGCCGATAGCGAAAAATATCTTCAGGGGCAGGTCACAGCAGATGTCGCCGCTCTTGCGGACAACCAGCATTTGCTCGTTGCTCACTGCGACGCAAAGGGCAAAATGTGGAGCAACCTGCGGTTGTTTCGCACCGCAGAAGGGTTTGCCTGGCTTGAACGGCGCAGCGTGCTGGAATCGCAACTGACCGAATTAAAAAAATACGCCGTCTTTTCCAAAGTCACCATTAGAGCCCAGGACAGCGCGGTGTTGCTTGGGCTGGCAGGTTTCCAGGCGCGCGCCGCGCTGGCGAAGGTGTTCAATACTCTGCCGGATGAAACCAACCCGCTGGTATATGAGGGCGATACCGCATTGCTGTGGCTGGGGTTGCCGGCTGAGCGCTTTCTCATCATCACGCAGCAAGCGCAGGCTGTCGCCCTCACCGAACAGCTCAGGGGCGAGGCTGAACTAAACAACAGCGCCCAGTGGCTGGCGCTGGAGATTGAAGGCGGCCTGGCCGTTATTGATACGCCAAACAGCGCGCAATTTATCCCCCAGGCCACCAATATCCAGGCGCTTGGCGGTATCAGCTTTAAAAAAGGCTGCTATACCGGCCAGGAGATGGTTGCCCGGGCAAAATACCGCGGCGCGAATAAGCGCGCGCTCTGGCTGCTCGCAGGCGCAGCCAGCCGTGTACCGCAGGCGGGAGAAGACCTTGAATTGCAAATGGGTGAAAACTGGCGCCGTACCGGCACTGTGTTAGCTGCGGTGCGTCTTGATGATGGGCGCGTGCTGGTGCAACACATCATGAATAACGATACAGAACAAGACAGCGTCCTGCGCGTGCGTGACGACAACGGCGGCACGCTCAAGATTATGCCGCTGCCCTATTCGCTGGAAGAAGCGTAAACTGAATCGTTCGCTCCCTCGTGCGGGAGCGAACGCGCCCGTTATCGAACATACAAATAGATAGCCAGAAAGTGGCAAACGCTGCCGCCCAGCACAAAACCATGCCAGATAGCGTGGTTATAAGGGATACGCTTGCAGACATAAAAAATAACGCCCAGCGAATAAACGATACCACCTATAGCAAGCAGCGTTACGCCACCAATGTCCAGCTTCATCGCCAGCTGATACACCACAATAAGCGAAAGCCAGCCCATCACAAGGTACGTCGCCAGCGACAGAATCTTAAAGCGGTGCGCAACCGTGAGCTTAAACAGAATGCCCAACAACGCCAGACTCCAGATAACAATCATTAACCCCTTTGCCAGGGGCGACTTTAACCCCACTAATAAAAACGGCGTATAGGTGCCGGCAATCAGTAAATAGATTGCGCAGTGGTCAAGTTTTTTAAGCCAGCGTTTGGCGCGCTCATGGGGGATGGCGTGATAGAGCGTGGAGGCAAGAAACAGCAGAATCATACTGCCGCCGTAAAGACTATAGCTGGTAATAGCCATTACGCCTGCATTGGTATCCGCCGCCTGTACCAGCAGCAACACTAACCCGACGATCCCAAACACCAGCCCCACGCCGTGGCTGATGCTATTGGCAATTTCCTCTGCCAGGGTATATCCATGTGCAATTAACGGTTTGCGAACCATAGGCGACTCCGGGAAGCTGATAAAAAAGTCAAACGCTACCAGCGTAACTGAGAATGATTTCAGTGAACACCTGTTCGCTAAAATTTTTATGTGTACGGTTATAAAAGATAAACGCAGCCCGCGTCAGGCGCTATTTTATGCACAACCGCAGCCACTGGCAGACAGCAAACCTCTTATCCCAGGCATAATGCCCGTCAGTGAAGCCTGTTTGTGAATAACGATTCCTGTTAATGCCAATAAACCATGCCACGTTGAAGCCTGGAGCGGACCTCTGTTCTTTTTATCTGCTCAGCATCCCTGTTCGCTTTTAACGCGTACAGGCTTACGGCGCGGGGTGCTGACGCCCGCTGAGAACGGCTAACCGCACGTTTGCGACGCGGCCATTTTGCCCGTTCACCATTGTTAGCGTCCCGTGTATCACCGGGATTTACGTGAACGGCCCCTACGTAAATTTAAGCGATCGGCATGACATTCAGCGCGCGGATTAAAGAAGTAAAAAAGCGCGGGATTGGTTAAAATGGCGCGCTTTCTTACTTCAAAAATCTATCGCAACGGAGATCTCATATGGCTGAATACTCTCCCACAACGTCGCTTTTCGCACTTGAGCAGGTTGTCGCTTTTTTAATGGAGCTGGACAAACTCAAACGCGTGGAGCGGCGCACGCGGATTATCGGCAACAGCAGGTATGAAAATTCTGCGGAGCATAGCTGGCATTTCGCTATGGCCGCGCTGAGCCTGAAACCTTTTGCCCCCGCCGGCGTGGATATTACTCGCGTGGTAAAGATGGCGCTGTTGCATGATATTGTGGAAATCGATGCAGGCGACGTAATGGTTTACGATCTCGCACAGCGGGAAGCGATTTCGCAGGAAGAAGCGCTTGCGGCGCAGCGCCTGTTTAGCATATTGCCCGAACCACAGGCCAGTGAGTTTTTACAGCTCTGGAGAGAATACGAAGCCGCAGACAGCGATGACGCACGCTTTGCCGGCGCCATCGACCGGGTGCTGCCTGTGCTGCAAAACCTGCATAACGAGGGAAAAAGCTGGCTGGAAAATGCCATTTCGCTTGAACAGGTATTGACGCGTAACGCCTGCGTAGCACAGAGCCTCCCCGAACTGTGGCGCTATGTGGAAACCCAGCTACAGCAAGCCAAAGAAAAAGGCTGGCTGCGTTAACCCCCGGTCTTCTCCTTTCGCTACAGACTGATTTACTCATCCGGAGAACGCCACGTGTCGATGTTTACCCATGCCGCTATCGCCAGCCTGAATAACCTGGAAATGTCGGTTTATAACTTTGTTATTAAAAACCGCGACAAAGTTACGTATATGACTATTCGCGAACTGGCTGAAGCATCAGGCGTGTCCACCACCACCGTCCTGCGGTTTTGCCGCAAGCTAAACTGCGCCGGCTATTCTGAGTTTCGCGTGCGCTTTAAGCTCTACCCTGAGCAAAATGAAACGCAGCCGAATCACTTCGGCGCAGGGGAAATTATCAGTTTTTTTAAAAGCGTAAATAACGCGGAATTTGACGCGCTCCTGGATAGCGCTATCGATATTATACTCCCCGCTGAGCGCGTTATCTTTGTCGGAGCCGGCACCTCCGGCGCACTGGCAAAATATGGCGCTCGCTTTTTCTCCAACGTTGGAAAATTCAGTAATCATATCGACGATCCCTATTTTCCGGTAACCCGCGATATCGCCAAAAACGCATTAGCGATCGTACTGTCGGTCTCCGGTGAAACAGCAGAAATGTTACGTTTCGCCAGCCAGTTTAGCCTGCATCAGTGTAAGGTGCTTTCTGTTACCGCCCATGAAGGTTCCGCGCTGGCAAAACTTGCAGACTTCAATCTTTCGTGGCACCTGCCGCAAACGCGTATCGCCGGCGTATACGATATCACCACCCAGATCCCCGTGGTCTATATACTTGAAGCGCTGGGGCGCCGCCTGGCAAAACGGCTGCAACAGATAAACTAACGCCGTAAAAGCGCGATATTTTTAATAATATACAGGCTTTCACAAACAACATTACCCCTCCCGGCGCCTGAAATACTTTATTATAAAAAATGCCTGCGTAATAAAAAAGCATGACTTTGATAAAACAGCCGCTTACCCCGCCAGGTTATCTATCAAAGCCTTTCTTTTATTCACATGGCCGCTAAAGTAACAGCTTGTTTTATATAAGTAACAAATCACAAAAGCGCGCCTTTGTTATATCGTGACTTCTGATTTTACTTTGTTAGACTTTTATCTTGCCAGGCAATTGTGCCGATGACGTTACTCTACTTGCCCAAACATACACGAGAAAGATGAATATGAAAAAACGGATGCTTCCAAAAGATTTTCTGTGGGGCGGCGCGGTTGCCGCGCACCAGGTTGAAGGCGGCTGGGATCAAGGTGGTAAAGGCCTGAGCATATGTGATGTATTGACCGGCGGCGCCCACGGCGTGCCGCGTGAAATTACGCAGGACGTCGTGCCGGGTAAATATTACCCCAACCATCTCGCCAGCGATTTTTACAACCGTTACAAAGAAGATATTAAGCTGTTTGCCGAAATGGGCTTTAAATGTTTTCGCACTTCCATCGCCTGGACGCGTATTTTCCCGAAAGGAGACGAACAGCAGCCTAATGAAGAGGGCCTTAAGTATTATGATGACATGTTTGACGAGCTGCTGAAATATAATATCGAACCGGTTATTACCCTTTCTCACTTCGAAATGCCGCTACATCTGGTAAAAGAATACGGCGGCTGGACTAACCGTAAAGTTGTCGATTTCTTTGTACGCTTTGCTGAAGTGGTTTTCGAGCGCTACAGGCACAAAGTAAAATACTGGATGACGTTTAACGAGATTAACAACCAGCGCAACTGGCGCGAGCCGCTGTTCGGCTATTGCTGTTCCGGGGTGGTTTATACCGACTACGAAAATCCGGAAGAAACCCTGTATCAGGTAATGCATCATCAGTTTGTCGCCAGCGCAATGGCCGTAAAAATCGCGCGCCGCATTAACCCCCACATGCAGGTTGGCTGCATGCTGGCGATGGTGCCGATTTATCCCTATTCCTGTAAACCACAGGACATCATGTATGCCCAGGAAGCCATGCGTGAACGTTATGTTTTCACCGACGTTCAACTGCGCGGCTACTACCCAACCTATGTGCTTAATGAGTGGGAACGTCGCGGTTTTAATATCGTCATGGAGCCGGGCGATGAACAAACCCTGCGCGAAGGCGCCTGCGCCTATCTTGGCTTTAGCTATTACATGTCTAACGCAGTAAAAGCCGAAGGCGGCACCGGCGATGCCATTTCAGGTTTTGAAGGCAGCGTGCCGAACCCGTACGTTAAGGCGTCTGACTGGGGTTGGCAAATTGATCCCGCAGGCCTGCGCTACGCGCTGTGCGAACTGTGGGAGCGCTATCAAAAGCCGCTGTTTATTGTTGAAAACGGCTTTGGCGCTATTGATAAAGCCGATGCCGGGGGCAACATTAACGACGATTATCGTATTGATTACCTGCGCGCTCACATTGAAGAGATGATAAAAGCCGTTACCTGGGACGGCGTAAATTTAATGGGCTACACGCCGTGGGGCTGCATCGACTGCGTGTCATTCACAACCGGGCAGTACAGCAAACGCTATGGTTTTATTTATGTGAATAAACACGATGACGGCACCGGCGACATGTCGCGCTCGCGTAAAAAGAGTTTTAACTGGTATAAACAGGTTATTGCCTCCAACGGTGAAAGCCTGTAGCGCGCTGGCCGCTTAAGCGGCCCTGTTTAATGGCAAAGCGGGCAAACGTGCTTTTGCCCTCTTTATCGCTAACCGCCAAATAACGCCCGGTTAATTTTCACGCTTTAGCCTGCGTCACGTTTACAACCGCCTGATTTAAGGAACTTCTTACATCAGTAAAACTTATCATATTGATAGGCTACGCAAGTCACAAATATTGACTGTTATCAATATTTCTCCTCTCTCTTCATTAACACTGTGCACGTACCGAACAAGGTCGGTACTTATGCCTCTGAAGGGAAACAATAATGAGCAAAATAATAAAGCTGGGCGCAGCGGCATTCGCCGTCGCCGCCGTATGCTATGCAGGATTAGTGGGCTATGTATGGCATCACGACGCACAGCGCGCCTCGGCCGCACCGCCGGAAGAGTCCGCTTCTGAAGTTAACAACCGGGTATTAAGCATCCTGCGCGAAAAAGGCTGCGATTACTGCCACACCGTCTCCTCTGATCTGCCATTTTATTCGTCATTTCCTGTCGCTAAGCAGTTAATGGACTACGATATGTCGCTGGGCTACAAATCGTTCAGCCTTAGCGCCGTAAAAGAAAGCCTGTTAAAAGACGGCCCCGCGCCGCAGGACGATCTGGCCAAGCTTGAATGGGTAATGACGCACGAAACCATGCCGCCTACCCGCTACATCGCGCTGCACTGGGCAGGAAAAATCAGCCTGCAGGAACGAGCAGACATGCTGGAGTGGATTAAAGGCCAGCGCCTGAAATATTACACAACGCCTGATATGGCAGAAAAGCGCCGCAACGAACCCGTGCAGCCTATCCCGCACTCGCTGCCGGTTAACGCGCGGAAAGTTGCGCTGGGTCTGCGACTCTATCATGACCCGCGCCTGTCCGGCGATAACTCCATCTCCTGCGCGCATTGCCATCAGTTAGGCGCAGGCGGCGTAGATGGTAAAAAAACCTCGTCTGGCGTTCGTAATCAGACAGGCCCCATTAACGCGCCGACCGTATTCAACGCCGTATTCAACATTGAGCAGTTCTGGGATGGCCGCGCGGCGACGCTACAGGCTCAGGCAGGCGGACCGCCGTTAAATCCGATCGAAATGGCTTCCGATTCCTGGGAGCAAATTATCGGCAAACTCAGCCAGGATCCGGTATTGACGAAGGATTTTACCGCAGTCTATCCACAAGGATTTAGCGGCGAAGCCATTACCGACGCTATCGCTGAATTTGAAAAAACGTTAATTACGCCGGATGCGCCGTTCGACAAGTATTTGCGCGGCGACGATAGCGCGCTCACCGCACAACAAAAACGCGGCTGGCAGTTGTTTAAAGATAACAAATGCGCCACCTGCCATAGCGGTATGATCCTGGGCGGCAAGTCGTTTGAACCGCTGGGTCTGAAAAAAGATTTCGCGTTTGGCGCCCTGACCGATACCGATATAGGCCGAATGAACGTCACCAAAGCCGAGCGTGACAGGCTGCGCCAGAAAGTGCCGACGCTGCGTAACGTCGCGCTCACCGCGCCCTACTTCCACCGTGGCGATGTGCAGACGCTGGATGAAGCCGTTAAACTGATGCTGCGTTATCAGGTCGGCGCCAGTCTGCCTCAGCAGGACGTTGATGACATCGTGGCCTTTTTGCACACCCTCAACGGGGTGTACACGCCGTATCCGGCGCCGTAACGTGTTATTAAAAAGTAAGCGCTCACGGTGCAGCAAGGCTAACCTGCTAAAATCATCAGGCTGAAAGCCTGGCGGCAAACGCGCCGTAATGCGGCGTGACGTTGCCGGGCCGCCGGCTTTGTTAAGGGACGCGCAGCAAGCGTCCCTTAACCCGTTCACCGCTGATGAAGCCTCGTTTATTGGCGCTGGAAGCGGCTAAACGTAAATAAACGCCATCAGGCCCGCTCGTTTAAGCCCCTTTGTCGTCGTTAGGTTAAAGTTGATAAAACAGGGCGCCGCGGCGCCCTCAGTTTGTTGACAAAGAAGGAAAAAACGGGATTTTTCCTTCTTTAGCGGTAAGCAGGCGAAAATCAATATTTTGATTTTCCTTATTTTTTCTTGTATTTCAGCCATCCTGTCTACGACAGGATGGGAGTTGTCGGTAGTATCAGGGGCGCCGCAGCGCCCTCAGTCTGTTGACAAAGAAGCAAAAACGGGAGTTTTCCTTCTTTAGTGGTAAGCAGGCGAAAATCAATGTTTTGATTTTCCTTATTTTTTCTTGTATTTCAGCCATCCTGTCTACGACAGGATGGGAGTTGTCGGTAGTATCAGGGGCGCCGCAGCGCCCTCAGTCTGTTGACAAAGAAGCAAAAACGGGAGTTTTCCTTCTTTAGTGGTAAGCAGGCGAAAATCAATGTTTTGATTTTCCTTATTTTTTCTTGTATTTCAGCCATCCTGTCTACGACAGGATGGGAGTTGTCGGTAGTATCAAGGGCGCCGCAGCGCCCTCAGTCTGTTGACAAAGAAGCAAAAACGGGATTTTTCCTTCTTTAGTGGTAAGCAGGCGAAAATCAATGTTTTGATTTTCCTTATTTTTATTGTATTTCAGCCATCCTGTCTACGACAGGATGGGGGTTGTCGGTAGTATCAAGGGCGCCGCGACGCCCTTGATTTGACAGATAAACAAAACCGCTACTGATATTCGCTTACCGGCACACATGAACAAAACAAATTGCGATCGCCCCAGACATCATCCAGGCGCTTTACCGTCGGCCAGTATTTATTACTGCTGCCCGCCGGGAATACCGCCAGTTCACGGCTGTAGGGATGGCTCCACTCCGCCACCAGCTCCTGCTGAATATGCGGCGCATTGACTAACGGGTTATCCTCAGCCGGCCACTCGCCCTTCGCCACGCGGTCAATCTCAGTCCGAATCGCCAGCATCGCATCAATAAATCTGTCCAGTTCCGCTTTACTTTCAGACTCGGTCGGCTCCACCATCAGCGTACCCGCCACCGGGAACGACATAGTAGGCGCATGGAAACCGTAATCAATCAGCCGTTTGGCGATATCCAGCTCGCTGATACCGGTCTGCTCCTTGAGCGGGCGGACATCCAGAATACACTCATGCGCCACACGGCCATCACGTCCGGTATACAGCACCGGCCAGGCGTTTTTCAGACGGCTGGCAATATAGTTAGCGTTCAGAATAGCCACCTGGCTTGCCTTCTTCAGCCCCTGCGCGCCCATCATACGAATATACATCCAGCTAATGGGCAGTATAGACGCACTGCCAAACGGCGCGGCAGCAACGGCCCCCTGCGTGGTCAACCTGTCTTCAATCTGAACCACGCTGTGGCCTGGCACAAACGGCGCCAGATGCGCTTTTACGCCAATCGGCCCCATTCCCGGCCCGCCGCCGCCGTGCGGAATACAGAATGTTTTATGCAGGTTGAGATGCGATACATCCGCGCCAATAAAGCCCGGAGTGGTAATACCGACCTGGGCGTTCATGTTTGCGCCGTCAAGGTAAACCTGGCCGCCAGACTGATGCACGACATCGCATACCTCACGGATAGTCTCTTCGTACACGCCATGCGTAGACGGATAAGTCACCATAATACACGAAAGCCTGTCGCCCGCCTGTTCAGCCTTCGCACGCAGGTCGCAAAGATCGATATTGCCGTCTTTATCGCAGGCCACCACAACTACCTGCATGCCCGCCATCTGTGCCGATGCGGGGTTAGTGCCATGTGCGGAGCCGGGGATAAGACAAATATCGCGCATGCCTTCATTGCGGCTTTCATGATAGCGGCGAATCGCCAGCAGGCCCGCGTATTCCCCCTGGGCGCCGGAGTTCGGCTGCATACAAAACGCATCATAGCCGGTCAGCTTTACCAGCCATTGCGAGAGCTGGGCTATCATCTGGTGATAACCTTCAGCCTGGCTTGCCGGGCAGAACGGATGCAGTTCAGCAAATTCAGGCCAGGTAATCGGAATCATTTCCGCCGCGGCATTGAGCTTCATAGTACATGAGCCAAGCGGGATCATCGCCTGATTTAGCGCCAGGTCTTTGCGCTCAAGGCTATGCATATAGCGCATCATTTCAGTTTCGCTGTGATAGCGATTAAAGACCGGATGCGTCAGGATTGCGTCATCGCGCAGCATCGCCTGCGGGATGGAGCGGCTGTCAAGCGCCACTTCCTTATCAAGCTCTTCGGGTTCAAGGCCGTGACCTTCGCCCAACAGCACATCAAACAAGGCAATAACGTCCTGACGTGTGGTGGTTTCATCAAGCGTAATACCCACCGCGCCCGGAATATCGCTGCGCAAATTCATCTCCCGCGCCTGCGCCCGCGCCATAACGCCAGCTTTGTCGGCAACTTCCACGCACAGCGTATCGAACCAACTCGTATGGCGCAGACGCAGCCCCTTGCCCTGAAGCCCCACGGCCAGAATATCAGTAAAGCGGTGAATACGTCGGGCAATGCGCTTAAGCCCTTCCGGCCCGTGCCATACGGCATACAACCCGGCGATATTCGCCAACAGCACCTGCGAAGTACAGATATTAGAATTCGCCTTTTCACGGCGAATATGCTGCTCGCGCGTCTGCATCGCCATACGCAGCGCAGTATTACCCGCCGCATCGCGCGAAACGCCGATAATGCGGCCCGGCATCGCGCGCTTGTGCTCATCGCGCACGGCAAAGAAGGCGGCATGGGGGCCGCCGTAGCCCATCGGCACGCCGAAACGCTGGGCGGAGCCGAAGACAATATCCGCGCCCTGCTTACCTGGCGCGACCAGCAGCACCAACGCCATTATATCGGCCGCCACGCTGACGACCACTTTCCGGCTCTGCAGCTCAGCGATAAGCGCGCGGTAATCGTGCACCTCACCGGTCGTCCCCACCTGCTGTAACAACGCGCCAAACAGATCCTGATGATCGCACGCTTTTTGCGCGTCATCGACAATGACCTCGAAGCCGAACGTTTCAGCACGGGTGCGCACAACATCCAGCGTTTGTGGGTGGATATCCCGGGCAACGAAAAAACGATTGGCGTTTTTCAGTTTGCTGATGCGTTTTGACATTGCCATTGCTTCAGCGGCGGCGGTGGCTTCATCCAGCAGCGATGCGGAGGCCACATCCATGCCGGTCAGGTCAAGCGTTACCTGCTGGAAGTTAAGTAGCGCTTCAAGCCGCCCCTGAGAAACTTCAGGCTGATACGGCGTATAGGCGGTATACCAGCCCGGGTTTTCCAGCATGTTGCGCTGAATAACCGGCGGCATATGCACGGCGGCATAGCCCATGCCGATATAGGTTTTAAAACGCTTGTTGCGGGCAGCGATGGCTTTTAGCTCCGCCAACGCGGCAGCTTCGCTGGCGGCTTCGCCAGTTTGCGGCAACTGCGGCAGTTGAATATCTGTCGGGACAATTTGCGCAATCAGCGCATCAAGCGAGGCCGCGCCCACGGCGTCGAGCATCTGCTGCTGCTGCTCGGGCGTAGGGCCAATGTGACGGCTGATAAAGGCTTCGCTGTTTTCCAGTTGGCTTAAGGTCTGGGTCATGACTTATGCTTCCGGGTCACTGGCTGTGGGGTGAACAAAGAGGTCGGGCTTTCGCCCGCCCCTTCACATTACTCATCTTCTAATAATGCCTCATAGGCTTCAGCGCTGAGCAACGCGGCAATCTGGCTTTCATCGCTGGCTTTCATTCTGAAAATCCAGCCATCGCCGTAAGGCGCGCTGTTTACCCGCTCCGGCTCGTCGCTCAGGGCGTCATTCACCGCCACAATTTCACCGCTCACTGGCGCATAAACATCAGACGCTGCCTTCACCGACTCCGCCACCGCGCAGTCATCCCCGGCGCTGACTGTCGCCCCCACTTCAGGCAGGTCAACAAATACCATGTCGCCCAGCAGTTGCTGCGCATGTTCGGTAATGCCTACGGTGTAAGTTCCATCGGCTTCCTTGCGCAGCCACTCGTGCTCTTTACTGTATTTCAGATCGCTCGGCACTTTGCTCATTATTTCTCTCCTGATATCCCTGCGCTCTTGCATGGGTATTAAAAGTATTGATTTATACGACGGCTTTCCCGGCGCGAACAAAGACAGGTTTGGTCACTTTTACCGGCATTTCACGGTTACGAATCTGCACGACGGCAGTATCGCCAATACCCTGCGGCACGCGCGCCAGCGCAATGCTGTAGCCCAGCGTCGGGGAAAACGTTCCGCTGGTGATAACGCCTTCCTGCAGGTTGCCGTTGACATCGGTGAAACGCACCGGCAGTTCACCGCGCAGCACCCCTTTTTCGGTCATGACCAGACCAACCAGTTGCTCCGTGCCGCGCTCGCGCTGGAGGAGCAGCGCGTCACGGCCAATAAAGTCGCGCTCCTGCGGCTCCCAGGCGATAGTCCAGCCCATATTGGCAGCCAGCGGCGATACGCCCTCATCCATTTCCTGCCCGTAGAGGTTCATCCCTGCCTCCAGGCGCAGCGTATCGCGCGCCCCAAGGCCGCAAGGCTTAACGCCTGCTTTCAAAAGCTGCTGCCAGAACGCGGCTGCCTGTTGCGCAGGCATAGCAATCTCATAACCCGCTTCGCCGGTATAACCGGTTGTTGCGATAAACCACTCCCCCGTCTGAACGCCAAAAAACGGCTTCATCTGCGCTACGGCATCACGCTGCTGCGGCGTAAACAACGTTGCCGCTTTTTCTTTAGCCTGCGGCCCCTGAACGGCGATCAGCGCCAAATCGTCACGCACAGCGAGCGAAACGCCGTAAGGCTGCGCATGACGGGTAATCCAGGCCAGATCCTTTTCACGCGTAGCGGAATTCACCACCATACGGAAGCGATCTTCAGAGAAGTAGTAAACAATGAGGTCGTCGATAACCCCCGCAGACGCATTCAACATGGGGGTATAGAGCGCTTTGCCCGGTTTGGTCAGCTTTGCGACATCGTTAGCAAGCAAATAGCGTAAAAACGCCTGCGTGCGGGCGCCCTGCAAATCGACAATAGTCATGTGGGAAACATCGAACATCCCGGCATCCGTGCGTACTGCGTGGTGTTCATCAAGCTGAGAACCATAGTGCAGCGGCATCATCCAGCCATGAAAATCCACCATGCGCGCGCCGCACAGCGTGTGTTGTTCAAACAAAGGGGTCTGTTGAGCCATTTTGTCCTCTTTCAGTACGGTGGGGGTTTCCTTTTCGCCCCGTTATGAAACGGGGCGAAACCCGGCGCCCGCCCTAAAAAGGCGCAGACGCAAACGTTACCTTTGCACTGAACTTATCACCGAAACCTGCGCTAAACCATAAGCCGCACCGGCCCATCGGATTACCCCGAAGCGATAGAATGCGTAATGAAAGACAGGTTCTTTAACCAGATAATTGCGAAACTGCGCACAAATACGCGCGATATTTCGTCTTAAAACCCGGCAAACTTAACATTTTTGATAAAAATAAAAACAAAAATGATACAAAAGAATTGCGCTCGGATTAGTTAATCTAATGCGAAACCAGGGGTGAGATTAGAATATTTCAAATGAGAAAATGCTCCTTTACGGTAGCGAAAGGAGCAAGCGGTATAGTTAGCGTAACCAGTCGGGAAGATCGCTTAACCCCATCGCCTGGCGAATTAACTGCGGCTTCACGCCAGGCAGCGTGTCGGCAAGCTTTAACCCAATATCGCGCAGTAGCTTTTTCGCAGGATTGCTGCCTGCAAACAGCTCACGAAATCCCTGCATCCCCGCCAGCATCAGCGCGGCGCTGTGCTTGCGGCTGCGCTCATAGCGGCGCAGATACAGGTAGTGTCCGATATCTTTGCCCTGCTCATGCAAACGCCGCACTTCAGCTATCAATTGCGCCGCATCCATAAAGCCAAGGTTCGCCCCCTGGCCGGCCAGCGGATGAATAGTATGCGCCGCATCGCCAACCAGCGCCAGCCTGTGGGCGGCAAACTGGCGCGCATAGCGGCCAACCAGCGGGAAGACCTGCCGCTCGCTCTGTAGCTGACAAAGCCCCAGGCGATTATCAAACGCCACCGTCAGCGCCTGATTAAAAATTTTATTATCAGCCAGCCGCATGCGCTCCGCCTCTTGCGGCGAAAGCGACCAGACAATAGAGCACAAATAAGGATCGCTCAGCGGCAGAAACGCCAGCACACCATCGCCGTGAAAAACCTGGCGCGCTACCGCATGATGCGCCTGCGCCGTGCGGATAGTGGCCACCAGCGCATGATGGCGATAATCCCACGACGCAAGCGGAATATCCGCCTGTTGGCGCAGCCATGAACGCGCGCCGTCGGCCCCCACCACCAGCCGGGCCGTTAGCATCGTACCATCTTTTAACGTCAGAAATGCTTCGTTTTCCCCCCAGGCGACCTGCTGCATCTCAACCGGGGCCAGTAGCGTAATATCAGCGCAGCGTTGCGCCTTTTCCCACAACGCCTGGTGAATAACGGCATTCTCGATAATGTACCCAAGATGGCTAAAGCCAAAGCGGCGATCGTCAAAACTGATGCGCCCAAAGCTGTCGCGGTCCCACACTTCCATGCCGTGATAGCAACTGGCGCGCTGTGCGATAATTGCGTTCCAGACGCCAAGCCGCGTAAGCAACTTCTCGCTTGCGCTGTTGATGGCGGATACGCGCAACGCCGGCGGCGCATCGCCATCCAGCGTTTCCGGCACGCAGCGCTCCAGCACCGCAACCCGCAACCCGCTGCCCTGTAATCCACAGGCAAGCGCAAGCCCCACCATTCCGCCACCGACAATCGCCACATCCACGCTTTGCACTCTTTAGCCTCTCCCGTTAACGCGCAACCCAGCCAAGGGTACGTCTGGCCAGCGCATCGCGCGCTGGCGTTAAATGATCCATCGCCGCCAGCCCAACGCCGCGCCCGACTACCAGCGGCGCCCAGCGGTTGGCAAACAGCCGCGCCAGGCCGTCGGTTACGCCAACGGTGGCCGCACGATCGGGGCGGCGACGCGCCTGATATGCCGCCAGCACCGGCCGACTCCCCACATCCTGACCACGCAGCCACCCTGCCGCCACTGTTTCAGCAAGCGTCATTACGTCACGCATACCCAGGTTAAAGCCCTGGCCGGCAATGGGGTGGAGCGTTTGCGCAGCGTTCCCCACCAGCGCCAGCCGATGCGTGATGCTGTGCGAGGCGCGGGTGAGCGCCAGCGGATAAGCGCTGCGTACGCCTGCGTGGGTAATGCGCCCCAGCCGCCAGCCGAAAACACGCTGTAACTCATTACAAAAGCGCGCCTCATGCCAGCTCATTACCTCATCGCGCTTTTCCGCCGCCCGGCACCACACCAGCGAGCAGCGCCCGCCGGACATAGGCAGCATCGCCAGCGGCCCTTCGGCGGTGAAACGCTCCCAGGCGCGGCCGCCGTGCGGCAGCGCCGTGCTGATATTGGCGATAACGGCAACCTGACCATAATCTTCTTTATGCCAGTCAATCCCGCACTGCGTCGCCAGCGGCGAGCGGCTGCCGTCGGCGGCGACCAGAAGAGCGCCGCTCAGCGTTTCGCCGTTATCAAGCGTCACGCTAACGCCCTCAGCCGTGCGATTGCTGCGCATCACGCGCTGCGGGCAATGCAACGTTACACCCGGCGCGCAACGCAACAGATCAAACAAGCGCAGCCCAACGTCATGCAGCTCCACAACCTGACCCAGCGCATTTGTTTGATAATCCCCGGCGTCAATCGTAACGAAACCGGCATGGCCACGATCGCTGACGTGAACGGTATTAATCGCCGTGGCGCAGTCGGCCAATGCAGGCCAGACGCCGATACTCGCCAGTTGCTGACACGTGCCTTGCGCCAGCGCGATAGCGCGCGCATCAAAGCCGGGATGGCGCTCAGAAGACGGCTGCGTCGCCTCTATCAGGTGAACGGGAAGCCTGCCGCCGCTAAAGTGCGCAAGCGCAAGCGCAAGCGTAGCGCCGTTCATACCGCCGCCTGCGATAATGACGCTCATACGCGCGCCGCCGCCATCAGCGCTTCGATATCATCAGCGCGCTTAACCACGCCGGCGGTGAGATTTTCGTTGCCGGTTTCAGTTATGACAATATCGTCTTCGATACGAATGCCGATACCGCGGTATTGCGCGGGCACATCGGCATCCGGCGAGATATACAAACCCGGTTCGACGGTCAGCACCATGCCCGGCTCCAGCAGGCGAGAGCGATCCTGGTCATAGCTGCCGACGTCATGCACATCCAGTCCCAGCCAGTGGCTCAGGCCATGCATGAAAAAGGGGCGATGCGCATTTTCCGCCACCCGTTGCTCAACGTCGCCATGAAGTATACCCAGGCGCACCAGGCCGCTCACCATAATGCGCACCACTTCGCCGGTTACGGCCTGAATAGAGGTGCCGGGCCGATACAGCGCAAGCGCCTTTTCCAGCGACGCCAGCACGATGTCGTAAATCTCCCGCTGCGGCGCGGTAAATTTGCCGTTTGCCGGAAAAGTGCGGGTAATATCGCCTGCATAGCCCTGGTATTCACAGCCTGCGTCGATCAAGACCAGAGAGCCGTCGCGAATCTCGCTTTCATTTTCGGTATAGTGCAGAATGCAGGCGTTTTCACCCGCGCCAACAATAGTGTTGTATGAAGGGTAACGCGCGCCGTGGCGATTAAATTCGTGATGAATTTCGCCTTCAAGGTGATATTCAAACATGCCGGGACGACAATGCGTCATTGCCCGCGTATGGGCCAGCGCGCTAATTTCACCCGCACGGCGCAGCACGGCAATCTCTTCTGGCGATTTAAACAGGCGCATTTCGTGTACCCAGGGTCGCCAGTCGGTAATGGACGCCGGCGCGCTCAGGTTCTGGCGCGTACCCGCGCGCAGCTTCTCCAGCGCGGCGAAAACGATTTTATCGGCGCAAGGATACAGCCCCTGAGCATGATAGACGACATCCAGTCCGTTCAACAGTCGCCAGAGTTGCTGGCCGATTTCGCTGTATGGCAAAGCGCGGTCAATCGCCAGTTTCTCCGGCGCCGCCTCCTGCCCCATGCGACGACCAAACCAGATCTCCGCGCTCTTATCGCGCACGCGATTAAACAGCACGCTATGGCTATGGTTTTCGCTGCTTTTAATCAGCACCAGTACCGCTTCCGGTTCATTAAAGCCGGTGAAATACCAGAAATCGCTGTTCTGACGGTAAGGATAATCGCTATCGGCGCTGCGCGGCGCTTGCGGCGCGGCAAAAATCAGCGCCGCGCTGCCGGGCGCCATTTTCGCCAGCAGCGTCTGGCGGCGGCGAAGAAACTCCTGCTGTGTCATGGCACCTCCTGAGTTTTACAATTTCTTCTACGTCAGACAGAGGCGTTTAAGCGCCTGAGACTGCCGACAACCCCCATCCTGTCGCAGACAGATGGATGAAACACAATAAAAACATGGAAAATCAACGAATTGATTTTCTCCTGCTTACCTTAAAGAAGGAAAAACCCCGTTTTTTCCTTCCTTGTCAACAACCTGAGGCGTTTAAGCGCCCGTGCCTTTAGCCGCCTGAATCAGGCAACTTTAATGTAACGTGGGTTTTTGCACTTCGGGGGCCGTCGGGGCCGGGCGCGTAAATGAATCGTGGCACAGCAGGGCGGCAACACGCACGTATTCAATCACCTCTTCCAGCGACATTCCCAGTTCTTCCTGATCTTCATCTTCGTCATAGCCCAGTTGGGCAATATTACGCAGATCGTCGATAGCTTCTGCGGTTTCACCGGTTATCTTATCCAGTTTCGGCTGCGTTACGCCCAGGCCAAGCAGGAAGTGATTAACCCAGCCCGCCAGCGCGTCGGCGCGCTCAAATACGCTGATATCTTCGCCTTGCGGCAGGTAAAGCTGAAACAGGAAGCCGTCGTCTTCCAGCGCATCGCTGGTGACGGAATGCAATTGTTGCAGGGTATCAGAGAGGTTTTTACTGAATGCCATTCCTTCATTGGTCAAATCGTGCAGCAGCGGCTGCCAGCTACTGTCTTTGTTTCCGCCGCACAGCATGCCGCTAATAAGGCCATGCATCTCCGCAGGCGTTAACCCCACACCCTGTTGATTAAGCTGTTGGCCCAGTGTGTGATAACCAGGCATACCGTTGTTCTTTATAGACATGCGCATTCATCGTCGTTGAGAGGAAGAGTTCATGTTATGCTACCATCATGCAGCCCGCTGATACCAGAAAAGGGCTTGTATCTTCATATCAGGGTAGCTATAGTGACGCCCCTTTGCCGCCTGGCGGTGGTAAATGGCTGGCGAATTAACAGCAGGAAGGTGGCATGTCTGCACAACCAGTCGATATCCAAATTTTTGGGCGCTCGCTGCGGGTAAACTGCCCGCCAGAACAGCGGGAAGCGCTCAGCAAAGCCGCAGAAGAGCTGGACCGGCGATTGCAGGATCTCAAAATCCGTACTCGGGTAAGCAACACCGAGCAACTGGTTTTCATTGCCGCGCTGAACATTTGCTACGAGCTTGAACAGGAAAAGCACAAAACCAGCGACTATGCCGCCAGTATGGAGCAACGTATCCGCACGCTCCAGAAAACCCTTGAGCAGGCGTTGCTCGAACAGGGTCGCAATCCGGAAAGAACCGGACTAAAGTTTGAATAATACTTCATGGTCGGCTATGGTAGAGTAACTGTGAAGAACAAAATTTCTCTGGGATGTTTGCAAGTGGGCCAGTCCCCTGAGCCGATATTTCATACCACAAGAATGTGACGCTCCACGAGCGGTGTGCATGCCCGGTTCGCCCGGGAAGCCTTAAGCTTGTGACGACGCATTCACCTTGAACCACGGGTTCAAGGGTTACAGCCCACGGCGGCATCCCGGAGATTCCTCTTTTTACGGCTTTTATGACGCAAAGCGTACTTTCCCTTCCGACACGTCAACAAATTCGCCAGCAGGTACGCCAGCGCCGCCGCGGCCTTTCGGCACGCGCGCAACGGCTTTACGCCCGCAGGGCCTGCGCACGCGCGCTGGCATATCCGCCAATAGCGCAGGCCCGTCGCCTTGCGGTTTTTCTCTCCTTCGACGGTGAACTGAACACGCGTCCGCTGATTGATGCGCTGTGGCGTAACGGCCAACAGGTTTACCTGCCGGTACTGCACCCCTTCAGCCGGGGTAATCTGCTCTTTGTGCATTACTCGCCGCAAACGGCAATGACGCATAACGTGCTGAACATTGCCGAACCCCGCCTCGACGTACGCGCCGTTTTACCGCTCAATAAACTGGATACGATCATTGTGCCAATGGTGGCCTTCGACCGAACCGGCCAACGTCTTGGCATGGGCGGCGGTTTTTATGATCGAACGCTGCAAAACTGGCGGCAACACGGCTTTACGCCGGTCGGCTACGCCCACGACTGCCAGCAGGTAGAAGCGTTGCCTTCTGAATCCTGGGATATTCCGCTGCCGACCATTATTACGCCATCACGCCTGTGGCAGTGGTAAAACCGCAGGCGTTCAATGGCTTAACTTCCCGACCGCTGCGTGTTTTGCCCCACAAAAAAGCCTCCGCGCTGCGAAGGCCTGTGCTTAACTTATGGCGCGCAATCAGTACAGCAGCCGCGCGCGAATCGTTCCCGGAATCGCTTTCATCGCATCAAGCGCTTTATCAGCCGTCTCTTTTTGCGCATCAATATCAATCACGACATACCCCACCTGCGGCGATGTTTGCAGGTACTGCGCGGCAATGTTCACACCCTGTGCGGCGAAAATCTGGTTGATTGCCGTCAACACGCCCGGGCGGTTTTCATGAATATGCAGCAGGCGGCTGGTATTCGCGCTATGCTGCGGCAAAGAGACTTCCGGAAAATTTACAGCAGAGAGCGTCGAGCCGTTATCAGAATACTTGCTGAGTTTACCCGCCACTTCAATACCAATATTCTCCTGCGCTTCCTGAGTGGAGCCGCCAATGTGCGGCGTGAGAATTACGTTATCAAACTCACACAGCGGCGAGGTGAACGGATCGCTGTTTGTGGCGGGTTCCGTCGGAAACACGTCAATCGCCGCGCCGGAAAGATGCCCGCTCGCCAGCGCATCGCACAGTGACGGGATATCCACCACCGTACCGCGCGAGGCATTAATCAACAGCGCCCCCGGCTTCATCAGCGTTAACTCCCGCGCGCTAATCATATTTTTGGTGCTGGCATTTTCCGGCACATGCAGCGTAACCACATCGCTCATATTCAGCAAATCCGAGAGATGGTTTACCTGCGTGGCATTGCCAAGCGGCAGTTTATTTTCAATATCATAGAAATAGACGTGCATACCGAGCGATTCCGCCAGGATGCCAAGCTGGGTGCCAATATGGCCATAGCCGATGATGCCAAGCTTTTTACCGCGCGCTTCATAACACCCCACGGCCTGCTTGTGCCACACGCCGCGGTGCGCTTTAGCATTCGCCTGCGGCACCCCGCGCAGCAAAAGCAGCAGTTCGCCAATGACCAGCTCAGCCACGGAGCGGGTATTGGAAAAGGGCGCGTTGAACACCGGGATACCGCGTTTTGCCGCTGCGTTAAGATCGACCTGATTCGTACCGATACAAAAACAGCCCACTGCGACCAGTTTTTCAGCCGCAGCGAAAATTTCTTCGCTCAGGTGCGTTCGGGAGCGAATGCCAATAAAGTGCGCATCGCGTACGGAGGCCTTCAGATCTTCGCTGTCGAGCGCCCCTTTATGAAATTCGATGTTGGTATAACCTGCCGCGCGCAGATTATCGATCGCCTTCTGGTGTACCCCCTCAACCAGAAGAAATTTAATCTTGTCCTTCTCCAGCGATACTTTTGCCATGACCCGACCCTGTTTTATCTGAATTGTTCTGTTGTGTTCTACCTGGCGGAAATAAACCAGCCTTGCCTCAACATATCAAAATTTGTGACTGCGGCAATATGAACGTTTGCGTCACTTTACTGAAGAAGAGGCAAGTAAAAGAAGAAAGCAGCACAAAAAACCAACATAGAAATTAAGAACAGAACAAAACCCGCAATGGTCAAAAATATGTGACAGAAGTCACCAAATATCAGAGAGGGGAAATTTCTTCAGCCCGGGGCGCGCCTGCGCCCCGGTTGAATCATTTTTTAATGGTTTTTACGCCATCGGCACCGCCAATAAGCGCAATGTCGGCGCCACGGCGGGCAAACAGCCCCACGGTCACAACGCCGGCAAGCGCGTTAATGGCATCTTCAAGCGCTACGGGATCGATAATTTCAAGCCCGTGTACATCGAGAATCACATTGCCATTATCCGTTACAACGTTCTGACGATACTCCGGGCGTCCGCCAAGCTTGACCAGTTCACGCGCGACGCTGCTGCGCGCCATAGGTATCACCTCTACCGGCAGCGGAAAGCGGCCAAGTATCGCTACCTGCTTGGAAGCGTCGGCTATACAAACAAATGTTTTCGCCACCGAGGCAATAATTTTTTCACGGGTCAGCGCCGCGCCGCCGCCTTTGATCATCTGCATATTACCGTTGATCTCATCAGCGCCGTCGACATAAATCCCCAGGCTATCCACCTCGTTAAGATCGTAAACCGCAATACCCAGCGCTTTAAGCTTCGCCGTGGAAGCGTCAGAACTGGATACCGCGCCATCAATCTGATGTTTGATTGTGCCAAGCGCATCGATAAAATGCGCGGCCGTCGAGCCTGTTCCTACACCGACAATAGTTCCCGGCTGCACATATTCCAGCGCGGCCCAGCCAACCGCTTTTTTCAGTTCATCCTGCGTCATCATTCTTTGCCCGTGGTATGAAATATGACGCGCATTATAAAGCATCAGGTAAAAATTTGCGGCCAGGATCGCGGTAATAACGCCTGCGTCACAGGACGTAATTTGCTGGATCGTCAGCAAAATTGTGTCATAGTGGCCTGGCAAGCGACCAGAAGGAGTGCAATATCATTATGAAACGCCCGGACTACAGAACATTACAGGCGCTGGATGCGGTTATCCGCGAGCGTGGCTTTGAGCGCGCGGCGCAGAAGCTGTGCATTACCCAATCTGCGGTATCGCAGCGCATCAAACAACTGGAAAATATGTTCGGGCAACCGCTGCTGGTACGCACCATTCCGCCTCGCCCTACCGAACAGGGCCAGAGGCTGCTGGCGCTGCTGCGCCAGGTGGAGCTTCTGGAAGACGAATGGCTGGGAGATGAGCAAACCGGCTCCACGCCGCTGCTGCTGTCGCTTGCGGTTAACGCCGATAGCCTGGCGACCTGGTTTCTGCCCGCGCTGGCGCCGGTGCTGGTCGATTCTCCGGTTCGCCTGAATTTACAGGTGGAAGACGAAACCCGCACGCAGGAGCGCCTGCGCCGCGGCGAAGTGGTGGGCGCCGTCAGTATCCAGCCCCAGCCGCTGCCAAGCTGCCTTGTGGATAAACTGGGCGCGCTCGATTATCTGTTTGTGGGTTCAAAAGCGTTTTCCGAGCGGTACTTCCCAAACGGCGTCACCCGTTCGGCGCTGCTGAAAGCGCCCGCCGTGGCCTTTGATCATCTTGATGATATGCATCAGGCCTTTTTGCAGCAAAATTTCGACCTGCCTCCCGGCAGCGTACCGTGTCATATCGTTAATTCATCCGAAGCCTTTGTTCAGCTTGCACGCCAGGGCACCACCTGCTGTATGATCCCGCATCTGCAAATTGAGCGCGAGCTGGCAAGCGGCGAGTTGATTGATTTGACGCCGGGGCTTTTCCAGCGTCGCATGCTGTTCTGGCACCGTTTTGCGCCTGAAAGCCGCATGATGCGAAATGTTACCGACGCGCTGCTGTCTTATGGCCACCGCGTATTGCGCCAGGATTGAATAAACAGAAAAAAAAGGCCCGACGCCGCCAGCATCCCCACGCAGGCCTGAATGCCCGCCCGTTAAACCGCGCAGAATAATGGCGTGGTTTAACAGGCGGCTTTTTACGACTGCTACGCGCCCGGAACGGGCATTGCGTTACTGCGCGCCGTCGTTTTTCGCAACAGCAGGCTGCTCGCTAAGCTGCCCGCCCGGCTGCAGTTCAAATACTACATCGACCCGATCGTCAAACTGTATCGTCTGCTGATCGTAAGTTTCCTGCGCGCTAACCGGTGCGGAATCAGCGGCTTTCATCATGCGTACCATCGGTACCGGGCGATAGTTCGCCACGTGATAGCGCACGCTGTAAACCGGGCCGAGTTTACTGTTAAAGCCCTGGGCCAGCTTGCGCGCCTGCGCTGTCGCGTCGTCAATGGCCGCTTTGCGCGCTTTATCTTTGTACTGTTCCGGATTCGCCACCCCCATCGTTACCGAACGAATTTCGTTCAGCCCGGCCTTCAGCGCGCCGTCCAGCAGCTCATTTAACCGATCCAACTGGCGTACAGTCACTTCAACGGAACGCACTGCGGCGTACCCCTTAAGCTGAGATTTGCCATCTTTCAGGTAGTCATATTCCGGCTGCGTACGCAGATTCGCAGAGCTGATGTCTTTTTTCTCCACGCCGCTCTTTTGCAGGAAGGTGAGGTATTCGGCCACACGATCGTCAGCCTGTTTTTTGGCGTTGGCGGCATCCTTCGCCGATACTTTTACCTCAATGGCAACAGTAGCGATATCCGGCGCAGCGTCAACGCTGGCGGCGCCTGACGTCACGACATGCGGCCCGTCAGGTAATTCATTTGCCTGCACGGCAAATGTTGCGAACCCCAACACGGCGACCAACGCTAAAAGTTTAAACTTCACTGTATTACCTCCGTACCTTGTTCCACATGGTTTTCCCCCACTGCGCGGAGAAAAGTCCGTAAAATGTATCATTACTGGCGCCGAACCAGAATAGCTTAACGTCCAGGATGGACAATGCCTCGCAAAAACATAGCTTGCGTGAAAAGAAAATCTATTGGATTGGAGATAGTCACGCGAACAGCGGCATAAGGTGGCGCGCTGCGTCGTGCGCCAGGCGCAAGGCGATAACAATCATAATGATACCTACCGCCGCGTTAATCATTCGCTGCGCCGGTACGGTACACAGCTTTGGCGCAAGCCAGGCTGCAAGCAGCGCAAGGCTAAAAAACCATAAGAAAGAGGCGCTGATGGTGCCAATGGCGAACCATCGCTTTGGCGCCATCTCCAGTTGCCCGCCGAGACTGCCCAGCACGACGAAGGTATCAAGGTAAACGTGGGGATTAAGCCAGGTCACCGCAAGCATGGAAATGATTATCCTGAGCCGCCCCTGCTTCATTACCCCGGTCTGCAACAGATTAATGTCACGGCGCATTGCCGCGCGCAGCGCGCCCCAGCCGTACCAGAGCAGGAAGCCCACGCCCCCCCACGTTACCAGCATTAACAACCATGACGAATGCGACAGCAGCGCGCTGCCGCCAAATATCCCGGCGCAGATCAACACTAAATCACTCAATGCGCACAGCAACGCCACCATCAGATGATACTGGCGGCGTATACCCTGATTCATCACAAAAGCATTTTGCGGCCCCAGCGGCAAAATCATCGCCGCTCCCAGCGTAAAGCCCTGAAAATAATATGACAACACGCTACGTTCTCTCACTTCACAGAATGAGGCAAAGTGTAACGGGCAAAAAACATTAGCGGAAATAGTTAATTTTAATCGACGATAAAAAAAATTAATGTTAAAGCGCAATGAAAAGGGCCGTTGCAAGCGGCCCCCAGATAAACAGGCTATGGCTGGCGGGATTGCGTCGATTGCGGCGCCTGACTTACATGCACATCCATTTGTGGGTAAGGAAAGCTGATGCCTTTCTCATCAAAGGCGCGCTTAATGCGCTCAAGCACATCCCAGTAAACCTCCTGCAGATCGCCGCTTTTGCTCCAGGTGCGCACGACATAATTTACCGTTGATGGCCCCAGTTCATTCAGGCGAACCGTTATACCGCGCTCTTTCAGAATACGATCGTCTGCTTCAACAATATCTTTGAGAGTCTTAAGGACTTCATCGGTATCGGCATCATAAGAAACGCCAATGATAAACTCATTGCGGCGTTCCGGTTCACGGGAAAAATTAATAATATTACCCGCGATAATTTTACCGTTTGGCACCACCACCATTTTGCCGTCAGCCGTGCGCAACGTGGTGGAAAAGATCTGTACATTGTTAACGGTGCCGGCAACGCCGCCGAGATCAACATACTCCCCTGCGCGAAACGGGCGGAATGTCACCAGCAGCACGCCCGCCGCCAGGTTAGACAGCGACCCCTGTAGCGCCAGCCCCACGGCTAAACCCGCAGCGCCGAGCACGGCAATAACGGATGCGGTCTGTACGCCCACGCGTCCCAGCGCAGCAATCAGCGTAAAAGCAATAATGCCATAACGCACCAGCACCGACAGGAAATCAGCCACGGTGCTGTCAATGTGGCGCTTGCGCATTAGGCGATCCACCGCTGCGGAAACCGTGCGGGCAATAATCAGGCCGACAATAATAATGGCGATCGCTGCAACGATATTAACCGCGTAGCTAATCAGCAGCGTCTGATGGCGCACCAGCCAACTCCCGGCATTATTAATACCATTTATTACGTTAAGATCATCCATTCACGAGTCCTTCTTACGTTAAATCAGGTAAAAATCGCTGCCCGTTAAAGCAACACGTCCGTAAAGCGTAAGCAAAAGCAGCGTAGTATACCAGATTACAACTGTTTCATCTTTTGTGACCCGGCGACAAAACGGTATAAAAAAGCCCGCCGTATTTGGCGGGCCTGATGGCTAAGCGAACAATGATTTACAGCACGTCAACCGCGTTGAGCTCTTTAAACGCCTGTTCCAGACGCGCAATCATGCTGTTCTGACCTGCACGCAGCCATACGCGCGGATCGTAGTATTTCTTGTTCGGCTGGTCTTCGCCTTTCGGGTTGCCCAACTGCCCCTGCAGATACGCTTCGTTTTCTTTGTAGTAGTTCAGGATACCTTCCCAGGTTGCCCACTGGGTATCGGTATCGATATTCATTTTTACTACGCCATAGCTTACGGAGTCTTTAATCTCCTGCGCAGAAGAACCCGAACCGCCGTGGAAAACAAAGTTCAGGCTGTTGTGCGGCAGGTTGTGTTTTTCAGAAACGTATTTCTGAGAGTCACGCAGGATGGTCGGTGTCAAGACCACATTGCCCGGCTTGTAAACGCCGTGAACGTTGCCGAAGGAGGCCGCAATGGTGAAACGCGGGCTGATAGCGTTCAGTTTCGTGTACGCATAATCGACATCTTCCGGCTGAGTATACAGGGCGGAAGCGTCCATGTGGCTATTGTCTACGCCGTCTTCTTCACCGCCGGTGCAGCCCAGCTCAATTTCCAACGTCATGTCCATTTTAGCCATGCGCGCCAGATACTTAGAACAGATCTCGATGTTTTCTTCCAGCGACTCTTCAGACAGGTCGATCATGTGAGAAGAGAACAGCGGTTTACCGGTGGCGGCAAAGTGTTTTTCGCCGGCATCCAGCAGACCGTCTATCCACGGCAGCAATTTCTTCGCGCAGTGGTCGGTGTGCAGGATAACAGGAACGCCGTAGTGCTCCGCCATCTGATGGACGTGATGCGCGCCGGAAATTGCGCCCAGAATAGCAGCCTGCTGGCCTTCGCCTTTAAAGCCTTTACCCGCAATAAACTGCGCGCCGCCGTTAGAGAACTGAACGATAACCGGCGCTTTCACTTTAGCTGCGGTTTCCAGAACGGCATTAATGGAATCGGTGCCCACACAATTCACCGCCGGCAGAGCAAAGTTGTTTTCTTTTGCTACCTGGAACACTTTTTGTACGTCATCACCAGTGATCACGCCTGGTTTTACGAAATCAAAAATTTTAGACATGTTACGTAATCCTACAGCCGAGAGAAAAGAGTTGCGCGCCATGATATCAAAGCGCGCGAAAAACAGGGCAGGTTCGCCTGCCCTTACAGTCTTATTTTTTAGCGCGCTCTTCGAGCATGGCTACCGCCGGTAGCACTTTGCCTTCCACGAACTCCAGGAATGCGCCGCCGCCGGTGGAGATGTAGGAGATCTTATCAGCGATACCAAACAGATCGATGGCCGCCAGCGTATCGCCGCCGCCTGCGATGGAAAATCCTTCGCTGTCGGCAATCGCGTTGGCAATAATTTCGGTGCCTTTGCGGAAGTTCGGGAATTCGAACACGCCAACCGGGCCGTTCCAGAGGATAGTTTTGGCGTTTTTCAGAATGTCGGCAAGCTTCTGCGCAGACTCGTCGCCCAGGTCCAGGATCTGCTCGTCGTCTTTAATATCATTGACCGATTTCAGCGTTGCAGGCGCTGTTTCAGAGAACTCGGTCGCAACGCGTACGTCAGTCGGCACAGGAATGTCGCACTCGCCAAGCAGGCGTTTGGCTTCGCCCACCAGGTCCGCTTCGTACAGGGATTTACCCACGTTATAGCCCTGAGCGGCAACAAAGGTATTCGCAATACCGCCGCCGACGATAAGTTTATCGGCGATTTTGGACAGTGAATCCAGCACGGTCAGTTTCGTTGAGACTTTAGAACCGCCGACAATAGCGACCATCGGGCGCGCCGGCTCTTTGAGCGCTTTACCCAGCGCCTCCAGCTCAGCGGCCAGCAGCGGGCCTGCGCAGGCAATCTCTGCAAATTTGCCCACGCCGTGGGTTGACGCCTGCGCGCGGTGCGCGGTGCCGAAAGCGTCCATAACAAAGACGTCGCACAGCGCCGCGTATTTTTTGGACAGGATTTCGTCGTCTTTCTTTTCGCCTTTATTGAAACGCACGTTTTCCAGCACCACCAGCTCACCGGCGGCGACGTCAACGCCATCAAGGTAATCTTTAGCCAGGCGAACCGGGTTAGAGAGCTTGTCTTTGAGGTAGTTAACAACCGGCAGCAGAGAGAATTCTTCGTTATATTCGCCTTCGGTTGGACGACCCAGATGGGAAGTAACCATCACTTTCGCGCCCTGCTTCAACGCCAGCTCGATGGTCGGCAGGGAGGCGCGGATACGGGCATCGCTCGTCACTTTGCCATCTTTAACCGGCACGTTCAGATCGGCGCGGATCAGTACGCGTTTCCCAGCCAGATCCAGATCGGTCATCTTAATTACAGACATGGTGAATCCTCTCATTGATTCTTAAAGTTTTGCGGACGCAAACCGCGCCCTACCTGAAACCTTGCGCAGCCATGACTAACGCGGTATCAAGCATCCGGTTAGCAAAGCCCCATTCGTTGTCGCACCAGACCAGCGTTTTGACCAGACGCCCACCGCTGACCCGCGTCTGCGTGCCATCTACAATAGCGCTGTGCGGATCGTGGTTAAAATCAGTCGACACTAATGGCAATTCGGTATAGTCAACTATACCATGAAATGCTCCCAGCGCCGCTTTTTGCAGCAACTGATTGACTTCTAAAGCGTTTACTGAGTTCTTCAGCGTCACGCTCAAATCAATAGCGGTGACATTAATTGTCGGCACGCGCACCGCTATTGCTTCAAATCTGTCATTAAACTGCGGAAAAATTCGGGTAATGCCGGCGGCCAGACGGGTATCCACAGGAATGATCGACTGGCTTGCCGCACGCGTACGCCGTAAGTCCGGGTGGTAGGCATCAATAACCTGTTGATCGTGCATGGCGGAGTGAATCGTGGTGACGGTGCCAGTCTCAATGCCGAAAGCATCGTCCAGCAGCTTGATAATCGGGATGATGCAATTGGTGGTACAGGAGGCGTTAGATACAATACAGTCCTGCGCACGCAGCGCATTATGATTGACGCCATAGACCACCGTGGCATCAAGGTCGTTATCGCCGGGGTGGGAGAAAAGCACCTTTTTCGCGCCGCTTGCGATATGCGCCTTGCCGTGCGCCCGGCTGCCGTAAACCCCCGTACAGTCGAGCACAATATCCACGTCCAGCTCGCGCCACGGCAAATCCGCTATTTCACGCAGATGCAGCAGGCGAAGCGAATCATCGCCAACCCACAGCCGATCGCGCTCCTGGCGCACATCCCAGGCGAAGCGGCCATGACTGGTGTCATATTTCAATAAATGCGCCATGCCTGCGGCATCGGCCAGCTCATTGATCGCCACCACGGTAAATTCCGCACGACGCCCGGATTCGTAGAGGGCGCGCACCACATTACGCCCAATGCGACCAAAGCCATTAATCGCAATGCGAACGGTCATAACTCTCCTGCCGGTATCCGCTAAAAAGATGGACAGAGTAATGCAGCCCGCTCTTCAGGGAAACCTTGCCGACGATGAAACAGCCAGCGATTAAATAGTTGTCGAACAAATACTCGACTGAAACGCTTCAGCGAGAATAATCGAAACGGGGAATAAAAGGAACGTTCCACAGGGAATACAGCAAAAAAATCCGACATACATCACAAATTTACCGGAATAAGAGAGGAATTATTTTAAGGTAACGCAGAGATCATGCCCGTAAGTCGTGCCGCCAACGAAGTATAAACGGGCTGGCGCAGAGGGTTTCTTCCGTTAGGGAATGACGCTTTCCCGGGGCGTGCGGGGCGTGCGGGGCGTGCGGGGCGTGCGG
>NZ_JAEPBH010000037.1 GCF_016632365.1 Tenebrionibacter intestinalis
CTTTTTTACCCGCCCATTACTGGGGATTCCTCAGCGCTTTGAGCGGGCTTTTTTATCTGAATATGGCGGTGAGGGAGGGATTCGAACCCTCGATACGTTGCCGTATACACACTTTCCAGGCGTGCTCCTTCAGCCTCTCGGACACCTCACCGTATTGTGTTGTCCCCGCCGTAGCGTGAACCGGCGCTAATTTAGGGGAAAGCGCCTGGGCCGTCAACGCAAATTTATGGCTTCAGCTCGCGTTCAGCTAAACTTCGCGCGATTTGCCGCTAAAAAATACAACACGTGTGTTCAATTTGCGCATTATAGTACGTCCCGGTAAATGAAATAGCCGGCAGACGGCATAAACTGTTGCGCAACGGTGGCTGGCCCGGTAGCCGTTTATATTCTTACCGTTTGATGCAACCTGCCTCAGTTAACCCCGAGGAGAATACATGGATATTATCTTCTGGCACCCTTCGTCCAGCGCTGCTGAATGGACTGACCTATTACGGTATGCGCTACCGCAGGCGCGCGTGCGCGTCTGGCAAGCGGGAGACGATCGCCATGCTGATTATGCGCTGGTGTGGCAACCGCCGGTGGAAATGTTGCAAGGGCGCCGCCTGAAAGGGGTATTTGCGCTTGGAGCCGGTGTCGATGCCATTATGGATCAGCTACGCGCGCATCCGACAATGTTGCGTGATGACGTGCCGCTGTTTCGTCTTGAAGATACCGGCATGGCGCAGCAGATGCAGGAATACGCCGTAAGCCAGGTGCTGCGCTGGTTTCGTCGTTTTGATGATTATCAGGATCTCAAGGCGCAGGGGATATGGCAGCCGCTTAACGCGTTTGAACGCGAAACGTTTACCGTCGGTATTCTCGGCGCGGGCGTGCTGGGCGCAAAGGTGGCCGCCAGTCTGCAAGTATGGGGTTTCCCGGTTCGATGCTGGAGTCGTTCGGTGAAGCATTTCCCGGGCATTGCCAGCTTTGTTGGGGCCGAACAACTTAAGGATTTCCTTGGCGGCAGCCGCGTATTGATTAACCTTTTGCCTAACACGCCGGATACGGCTGGAATAATTAACGGCGCGCTGTTAGCGCAACTGCCGGATGGCGCTTTCCTGTTGAATGTCGCACGCGGTGCGCATGTCGTGGTGGATGACCTGCTGGTTGCGCTCGACTGTGGTAAACTCAGGCGCGCAACGCTGGATGTTTTTTCTCCGGAACCGCTTCCCGCAGAAAGCCCTCTCTGGGTGCATCCGCGTGTGGCCATCACGCCGCACGTTGCTGCCGTTACGCGCCCTGCGCTGGCGATAGCGTGGATTGCCGATGCTATCCGTAAACGGGAACAGGGCGAACAGCCCGACGGCCTGGTTAACAGGCAGCGCGGTTACTGAATCGTTACGCTCAACGTTTGGCGGATAAAAAGTTTTAAAGGAGAATAATGATGTACCCCGTTGATTTGCATATGCATACTGTTGCCAGCACCCATGCGTACAGCACGCTTCACGACTATATCGCCGTGGCGAAACAAAAAGGCATTACGCTTTTCGCCATCACCGATCACGGCCCTGATATGGCAGATGCCCCGCACTACTGGCACTTTATAAATATGCGGATCTGGCCCCGAATGGTGGAGGGGGTGGGAATTTTGCGTGGCATTGAGGCCAATATTAAAAATATCAACGGTGAAATCGACTGTACCGGCCCCATGCTGGACGCATTGGATCTGATCATTGCCGGGTTTCACGAGCCGGTGCTTGCCCCGCAGGATAAGGCGAGCAACACGGAAGCGATGATTGCCGCTATGGCGAGCGGCAATGTGCATATTATTAGCCACCCTGGCAACCCCAAATATCCGGTTGATATCCCGGCGATTGCCGCTGCCGCAGCCCGCTATCAGGTGGCGCTGGAGCTGAACAACTCTTCATTTATGCATTCGCGGGCCGGCAGCGCGCCGAACTGTCGCGCTATTGCCCAGGCCGTACGTGATGCGGGCGGCTGGCTGGCGCTCGGTTCTGATTCACACACCGCCTTCACGCTTGGCGAGTTCAGCGAGTGCCAAAAAATCCTCGATGAAGTTGCGTTTCCGGACGATCGCATACTTAACGTCTCGCCGCGCCGCCTGCTTAGCTTTCTGGAAGCGCGTGGTAAAGCGCCAATTGCCGAGCTATCGGCTCTGTGAACTGAAACGGACATGTTTTGATGAATGAGTTTTCCATTATTTGCCGTATTCTTGGCTCTCTTTATTACCGTCAGCCGCAGGATCCGCTACTGGAGCCGCTTTATGCCCTGATTCGCCAGGGGAAGCTGGCGCAAAACTGGCCGCTTGAGCAGGATGATCTGCTGGCGCGTTTGCAAAAGAGCTGTGATATGGATGAGCTGACGGCCGATTATAACGCGCTCTTTGTTGGCGCTGATTGCCGCGTGCCGCCGTATCGTTCGGCGTGGGTAGCCGGGGGTGAGGGCGACGAGGTTCGCCACTTTCTGAAATCGCGCGGTATGCCGCCAGGGGAAGGCGCCGCCGACCATTTTGGCGCGCTGCTGCTCGCCGCATCCTGGCTGGAAGACCAGCAACAGGAAGATGAAAGCGAAGCGCTTGAGCGCCTGTTCGCCGGTTATATTTTGCCGTGGCATGAAACTTTTCAGGGAAAAGTTGAAGCGCATGCCGCCTCGGCGTTCTGGCGTACCCTGGCGCAGATGAGCCGCGAGGCGGTCAACGCTATGTGGGAAGAGTTACAGGAAGATGCGGACCAGGACGAGTAACCCTCCGCCGTTGTTGTGCGTAAGAAAGGCGTTTGCGTGGCGCCTTTCTTAATGCGCCGCTTATCCTTTTATTTCAAACGTTACAAATAAACCCTTCTCAGAACCAGCCGTGTGAAACCCATTATTAAATGTCGTTTTGTTTAACGCAGGTAATTTCACTTCTTATCAGGCGGGCGGATTGTGTTCTGGCGGCTCGCCATGAGGCGTTATTTGTTTTTCATGGGCGTGCAATTTGCAGGCTATGCTAAACAAAGTAAGAAGGAGGATATGATGCAACAGCGAATCAGTGTGGCTGAAGGCGATATTACTCGCCTGCGCGTCGAGGTCATTGTGAACGCGGCAAATCGTTCACTGATGGGCGGCGGCGGCGTGGACGGCGCTATTCACCGTGCGGCAGGCCCGGCGCTGCTTGCCGAATGCCGGGAAATTCGCCAGCGTCACGGCGACTGCCCGCCCGGCGAGGCGGTTATTACCGGCGCAGGCGCTCTGGCTGCAAAGGCGGTCGTGCATGCCGTTGGGCCTGTATGGCAGGGCGGCGGCAAGGGGGAGCAGGCGCTGTTGGCTTCAGCTTACCGCAACAGTTTACAACTGGTGAGCGACAATGGCTTTCACACCGTTGCGTTTCCCGCTATTAGCACCGGCGCCTGGGGGTATCCTCGCCCGGCGGCCGCAGAGATAGCGCTGAACGTTGTGAGGCATTTTCTGCGGACGCACCGTCTGCCGCAGCACGTATACTTCGTTTGCTATGACGAAGAAAACACCCGACTTTACCGACGCCTGTTGGCGCAGACCGCTGAAGAGTAACGACCGCGCCCCGCGCGCTGGTCGCGCCATCGCGTCTGAAGCCGCGCGCCATGACGGCCTGAGCGGCATTCATTCGCTCGATGACAGCCTTGACGCGTTTGCTGCCCGTTATCAACTGGCAGGCATGGCTGAACGCACGCTGGATGTACAGTACTACATCTGGGAAGACGATCTGTCCGGGAGGCTGTTGTTCGGCGCGCTGCTTGCCGCCGCCAGGCGCGGCGTCAGGGTGCGCATGCTGCTTGACGATAACAACACGCCGGGTATGGACAGCATACTTAGCCTGCTGGATTCGCATCCGAATATTGAAATCCGCCTGTTTAATCCTTTTTCTTTTCGTTCACTGAGAATGCTGGGCTATCTCACCGATTTTGCACGCCTTAACCGGCGTATGCATAACAAAAGCTTTACCGTAGATGGCGAGGTAACAATAGTGGGCGGGCGCAACGTGGGCGATGCCTATTTTGGCGCCGGCGAGCAACCGCTGTTTACCGATCTGGATGTGCTCGCCGTTGGGCCAGTGGTAGCCGACGTATGCGATGATTTTGAGCGCTACTGGTCATCCGATTCGGTGGCAACGCTGGGGCAGGTGCTTAATCTCAACGATGAAGAGTTGACCCGGCGCGTGGAGCTTGTACACGATGAGCAGTCCACGCCGATGGCGCAGCGTTACCTGGAGCGGCTGCGGACATCGCACTTTGTCAGCCAGCTTGAATCGGGGCAGTTAAAAATGATTTGGGCGCGAACCCGTTTACTGAGTGACGACCCGCGTAAAGGGGAGGGGAAGGCGCGCCTGCGCTCTTTGCTGGGGTTGCGCCTGATGAAAGTGGTGGGAGAGCCGACATCCCAGCTCGATATTACCTCCGCTTATTTTGTGCCAACCCGTTCCGGCGTGGCGCAGTTGATGATGCTGGCAAGGCGCGGAGTGAAAGTTGCCATTCTCACTAATTCCCTGGCGGCGAATGATGTTTCTGCCGTTCACGCAGGCTATGCGCGCTGGCGTAAAAAGTTGCTGCGCGCCGGCGTGGCGCTGTTTGAATTGAAGCCGCAGTGCAGCCCGGGCGAGGTGCATGACAGAGGGTTGACCGGGAACTCCGGTTCCAGCCTGCATGCTAAAACCTTCAGCGTTGACGGTGAAAAGGTGTTTATCGGTTCGTTTAATTTTGATCCACGCTCTGCGATGCTGAATACGGAAATGGGGTTTGTGATTGAGAGTCAGGCGTTGGCGAAAAGTATTCATGAACGCTTTATTCGCAGCCGCAGCGCTGCGGCATGGGAGCTGCGGCTGGACAAATGGCGGCGTATTAACTGGATTGAACGCCACGGGGGCGATGAAATCGTGCTGAAAAAGGAGCCGCAGACGCGTTTCTGGCAACGGCTGGTGGTGCGTATTGCCGCGCGTCTGCCGGTGGAATGGCTGCTTTAGCGTCGGTTCGTATCCCCGACGTTGACCTGTCGGCAAATTTCGTTGCATGCAGGGGCGTTGACGCGCCTGGCCTGCGGCTTACCGGAAAACAGAAAACGCAGAAGCGGTACGCGCAAATGCAGTTCATAAAGGATAAGGGCAATGCCGATAACAAAGACCAGTCCGGCTAAAAAACCCAGCGTATTGGAGGGGATATGCGGCGTGATGAAAGCGCCAAAAGCCAGCGTCAGCGGGTGATGAACCAGATAGATAAACAGCGATGCGTTCACGAAATAGGTCACGCCAGGCGAATGCGTATTCAGGAAACGGTATCCGAGCGAGAACACCACATTGGTCATCCAGAGGCCCATCAGCATAAGTATCAGGCATTCGGTTTCGTACATCCAACCGGCGCCGTTGCCGTAGCGCTGGTTAAGCAGATAGGCCGCGAACGCCAGCGCTGAGCCGAAATAGCAGCCGGGCGAAGGCGTGATAAAACGCATTTTAAGCGCCGGGTATTTGAACACGACCGCGCCGAGCATAAAAAACGGTAAATAAAGCAGCGTTTGCATAATGGTAAAATTAAACAAACCGTCGCTGAGAATGGGAAGATAAACAATTAGCAGCGCGCGACGTAGCGATGCCCAGATAACGCCGAATACTAAAAATAGCGCTGATAATTTTATCATCGAAAAGGTATTTTTAGCGACAGCGTGCTGATTTAAGCGCCTGAACAAAAATACGCCAAGCGTAGTTAAAATAACCAGCACCAGTAAAAACCACAGATGTGAAACCAATTCCCATACCAGGGTATTATATTTTTCATAAAAACCCAGTTGCGGCCATCTTTCAGATTTTCCTGAAACATATTGCAACATAAGAAATTGCGGTAACGTCAATAGCGCAACGGCGGTAAGCATAGGTATGCCAACACGCTCCACGCGTATTTTCCACCATTTAGCGCGGCTATAGCGTAAAAAAAGCATGTAAGAAAAATAGCCGGAAATAACAAAGAAAACCTGCATCCGGAAAGCATGGATAAAATCGTTAAAAAGCGTTAACCACCAGGTGGGTTCGTTGCTGTTGACGTGCCAGTGGTGGCTTGAATAAATCAAAGAAATATGGAAAGGAATGCCCAGCAACATCAGCCAGGCTCTTATCGAATCCAGGAAAAACTCACGTTGCGCCGGTATATTACTCATCTCGCTCTACACCTGAATATCGGACTAATCATCTTAACTTTAATGTAGGTAAGGGCTACATTAGGCCGCTAACCCTACACTAACCCACGCATGCTGTCTCCAGGATATTGGGAAACGTATAAACTTTAAACTCTCGCTATCGCGCCGTGTCCGCGAGGGTGAACCAGTCCGTGATAAGGTTGTCGGAAAGCGGGAGTATCCATTAGAATGGATCGGATTGACCTTAGCACACAAAGGGGGATGTGCTGATTTTTATGAAAAATAAACCAGAAGTAAAAAAACTGCGCTGGTTAGGTGCTGCAATATTACTGTCCCTTTATACCACTTCGGTTTGGGCCTTCTCTATCGATGACGTTGCAAACAAGGCGAAGTCGTTGGCCGCAAAAAGCTATGAAGCGCCGAAAAGCAACCTTCCTTCTGTTTTCCGTGATATGAAGTATGCGGATTATCAGCAGATCCGGTTTAATCACGATAAAGCATACTGGGCCAAACTGAATACCCCTTTCAGACTTGAGTTTTACCACCAGGGCATGTACTTCGACACGCCGGTGACAATTAACGAAGTGACTGCTACTGCGGTGCGAAAAATTAAATACAGCCCTGATTTTTTCAATTTCGGCAACATAAATCATGATAAAGATGCCGTAAAGGGGCTGGGGTTCGCCGGTTTCAAAGTGCTCTATCCGATCAATAAAAAAGGTAAAAACGACGAGATAGTCAGCATGCTCGGCGCGAGCTATTTTCGCGTGATTGGCGCAGGCCAGGTATATGGTCTGTCCGCGCGTGGGCTGGCTATTGATACCGCGCTGCCCTCCGGCGAGGAGTTCCCGCGTTTTCGTGAATTCTGGATAGAGCGTCCGCAGCCGAAAAACAACTGGCTGGTTGTTTATGCGCTGCTGGATTCGCCGCGCGCGACGGGCGCCTACCGTTTTATTATTCGCCCGGGCCGCGATAGCGTAGTGGATGTCGAATCTAAAGTTTATCTGCGTGACAAGGTGGGTAAGCTTGGTATCGCGCCTCTGACCAGTATGTTCCTGTTTGGGCCGAGCCAGCCGTCGCCGACAACAAACTATCGCCCTGAAATGCACGATTCCAACGGCTTGTCTATCCAGGCCGGTAACGGCGAATGGATCTGGCGCCCGCTAAACAACCCGAAACATCTGGCCGTTAGCACCTTCACCACTGAAAATCCGAAAGGTTTCGGCCTGTTGCAGCGTGGCCGCGATTTCTCCCGTTATGAAGATCTTGACGATCGCTACGATCTGCGCCCGAGCGCCTGGGTTACCCCGAAAGGCAACTGGGGCAAAGGACGTGTTGAGCTGGTGGAAATTCCCACCAGTGATGAAACCAACGATAATATTGTTGCGTTCTGGACGCCGGAGCAGCTACCTGCGGCAGGTAAAGAGATGAATTTCAAATATTCCATTCTTTTTACGCGCGATGAAAATAAGCTGCATGGTAAAGGTAGCGCATGGGTTCAACAGACCCGTCGTTCCACCGGTGATGTAAAACAGGCTAATCTCATTCGTCAGCCGGACGGCACTATCGCGTTTGTGGTCGACTTTGCGGGGGATGAGATGAGCAAACTCGCAGCCGATACGCCCGTCTCGGCTCAGGCCAGCATCGGCGATAATGGTGAAATCGTTGAAAATAGCGTGCGCTACAATCCCGTGACCAAAGGTTGGCGCCTGATCCTGCGCGTGAAGTTGAAAGATGAGAAGAAGACCACCGAAATGCGCGCCGCGCTGGTTAACGGCGATAAAACCCTGAGTGAGACCTGGAGCTATCAGCTACCTGCAAATGAGTAAATCAATGAATCAGGATTACGTAGAAGCGCTTGGGCTGCCCGCAGAGCGGGCGGCGAAGCTGCCTGATACGGATATCGGCAGCGTACACAGGGCGCTCGATTGCAAAGCGCATCAGTACTCCCGCGACGACGACAGCCCGCTTGGGTCGGTCAGGCAGCGTCTGGAAGCCGCCTGGCCGGCTTCGCTTGGCGGCAACCAACTTGATGAAGATGCCGAAGGGCGTACCCAGCTTCGCGCCATGCCGGAAATTCACCGTTCTTCGATGGTGCCTGAACCCTGGCGTACCAACCCCATTGGTCGCTTCTGGGCTCGCCTGCGCGGACGCAATCTGTCGCCGCGCCAGCATGAGTTATCAAAAGAGGAACAGGTCAGCGAACAAAAATGGCGCACGGTGGGGTCAATCCGTCGCTATATATTACTGATTTTAACGTTGACGCAGACGGCTGTCGCGACCTGGTATATGAAAACTATCCTGCCGTATCAGGGGTGGGCATTGATTAACCCCACAGATATGATCGGACAGGATCTGTGGGTATCGTTTATGCAGCTACTGCCCTACGTGCTGCAAAGCGGCATCCTGATTCTGTTCGCTATCCTGTTCTGTTGGGTATCGGCAGGTTTCTGGACGGCGCTGATGGGGTTCCTTCAGTTGCTAATCGGCCGTGATAAGTACAGTATCTCCGCCTCAACGGCGGGCAATGAACCGCTGAACCCGGCGCACCGCACCGCGCTTATTATGCCTGTCTGTAATGAAGACGTCAGCCGCGTTTTCGCAGGCCTGCGGGCGACCTGGGAATCGGTAAAAGCCACCGGGCAGCACAGGCACTTTGATGTTTATATTCTGAGCGATAGTTACGATCCGGATATTTGCGTGGCCGAGCAAAAGGCCTGGATGGAGCTGATTGCTGAAGTGCAGGGCGAAGGGCAAATTTTCTACCGCCGCCGCCGCCGGCGTATGAAGCGCAAAAGCGGCAATATTGACGACTTTTGTCGCCGCTGGGGCAGCCAGTACAGCTATATGGTCGTGCTGGACGCCGATTCAGTGATGACCGGCGACTGCCTGACGCAACTGGTGCGCCTGATGGAGGCGAATCCGAACGCCGGGATTATTCAGTCTTCGCCGCGCGCGTCGGGTATGGATACGCTGTATGCGCGCTGCCAGCAGTTCGCTACCCGCGTTTATGGTCCGTTGTTTACCGCTGGTCTGCACTTCTGGCAGCTTGGCGAATCCCATTACTGGGGTCATAACGCCATTATTCGCGTAAAGCCGTTTATTGAACACTGCGCGCTGGCGCCGCTGCCGGGCGAAGGTTCGTTTGCCGGTTCTATACTTTCCCACGATTTCGTGGAGGCCGCGCTGATGCGACGCGCAGGTTGGGGAGTGTGGATCGCCTATGACCTGCCGGGATCTTATGAAGAGCTGCCGCCAAATCTGCTTGATGAACTAAAGCGCGACCGCCGCTGGTGTCATGGTAATTTGATGAATTTCCGCCTGTTTCTGGTCAAAGGCATGCACCCGGTCCATCGTGCCGTGTTTTTAACGGGCGTGATGTCTTACCTGTCTGCTCCGCTTTGGTTTATGTTCCTGGCGCTCTCGACCGCATTGCAGGTGGTGCATGCGCTGACCGAACCGCAGTACTTCCTTCAGCCGCGCCAGTTGTTTCCGGTCTGGCCGCAGTGGCGCCCGGAGTTGGCCATCGCGCTGTTTGCCTCAACGATGGTGCTGCTGTTCCTGCCTAAGTTGTTGAGCGTGATACTTATCTGGTGTAAAGGCGCTAAAGAATATGGCGGCTTTTTCCGCGTTACGCTCTCTTTGCTGCTGGAAGTGCTGTTTTCTGTACTGCTTGCGCCGGTGCGTATGCTGTTTCACACCGTATTTGTGGTCAGCGCGTTCCTGGGCTGGGAAGTGGTATGGAATTCACCGCAGCGCGACGACGACTCTACGCCGTGGGGCGAGGCATTTATGCGCCACGGCTCCCAGTTACTGCTGGGTCTGGTGTGGGCAGTGGGTATGGCGGTGCTGGATCTGCGCTTTCTGATCTGGCTCTCGCCTATCGTTTTCTCGCTGATCCTCTCGCCGTTTGTGTCAGTTATCTCCAGCCGTGCTACCGTGGGGCTTCGCACTAAGCGCTGGAAGCTGTTCCTCATTCCTGAAGAGTATGCCGTGCCGCAGGTGCTGCTTGCTACTGACAGATATCTTGCTTTGAATCGCGAACGCGCTCTGAAAGCGGGCTTCATACAGGCGGTCTTTAATCCGGCGCTAAATGCGCTGGCGACGGCGATGGCGACAGCCCGCCACCGCGCAAGCCAGGTGCTGGAGATTGCCCGGGATCGCCACGTAGAGCAGGCGCTTAACGAAACGCCGGACAAACTTACCCGCGAGCGTCGGCTGGTGTTGTTAAACGATCCGGTGACCCTGGCGCGCCTGCACTATCGCGTATGGGCCTCGCCAGAACGCTATTCATCCTGGCTACAGCACTACCGGGTACCGGAAAAAACGCAGCGCTAAGGGATATGTGGTTATCAACGCAGGTTTCTGCCGGCGTTGATAGCGTTGACAAACAAAGGGCTGAACCATTTCGTCCCGAAATGCCAAAAAAGCAGGCCGATCAAAGTTTTGATTTGTAGCTGTTATACACAAGCGAGGCAATGCCTGGTTTTGGCCTCGCTTGTCATCAATCCGGATGCGGGCTTTTACTCACATTGCAGCCGTCTTTGTTTCTGAGATTGCCGGCCGGGATGCTTTTATGAAAGTGGTGAGCAAAAACCCGCCGGCGCGTGGCTTTTATATTGGGATAAACGGGCTTTATGGACAGCGGGGGCGGGTCGTGAAAATGATATTTATCGCCATGTTAGCTGTGTTGCTTAGCGGCTGTGGCAGCATTATCAGCCGTACTGTTCCAGGGCAGGGACACGGTAACCAGTACTACCCTGGCGTACAGTGGGATTTGAGAGACTCCCCGTGGCGCTACGTTACCGTGCTTGACCTGCCGCTGTCGCTGGTGTTCGACACGCTACTATTGCCGATTGACGCCCACCACGGGCCTTATGAATAGCTCAGCTCTCAGATTTCATCCCATTCATCGGCAGCGGTTCGCCCCTCTTCGGTATCCAGCGGCGGCTCAAGCTGAAATTCACCTTCATCCCATTCGTGCAGCGTATTCTCCTCCTGCCACTCCTGGATAAGTACGATATCGTCGAAATCTCCGTCGAACACGCTTTGCGCGGCTTCGCCGGTTAGCATGGGCAGACATTCTCCTCCTTCACTGTCGCTGGTCAGAAACTCAGCCTGCCACATTATATCGCCGTCCTGCAGGATATATTTTTGCAGGCCGAGTTGCTCAACGATAGCATCATCGCCGTTGTCGACGATAAACGCTTCACGTGCGGCATCGACCGCTTCTTCAAGCGTAGTAAACATAGACATAGCATTCTCCCTGAGCGGAACCACAAATGGATATTCCAGGAAAGAATAGACGAATATTTCGGGAATCAATGCGCATAAAGGGAATTTTTTGGTGAAAAAAGGGCGCCCCTGGGGGCGCCGGGGGGTTAATAACGTGATGGAACGCCTGGCGGGCGCGTTTTGAAACGGCGGTGAAGCCACATGTACTGTTCTGGCGCCATCATAATGCAACGCTCAACTACCTGATTCATCCACCCGGCGGTGGCCTCTGCGCTTTCCAGCGGCGGCTGGCATTCAGGTTCCAGTATTATCAGTTCATAGCCCGTACCGTCGGTTTTACGGCGTGGAACAAACGGCACAATACAGGCTCCGGATAACTTTGCCAGCGTCCAGGTACCGGAGGTGGTGGCTGCCTGGTCAACTGCAAAGAAGGGGACGAAGACGCTGGTGCGCGGGCCGTAATCGTGATCCGGCGCGTACCAGATTATCTCGCCGTTTTTTAAGGCCCGGATCATGCTTTTGACATCTTTACGGTCAATCATATCCTTATTGGAACGCAGGCGCCCCCAGGTTTGTAGCCAGTCAATCACCGGGTTATCGTTGGGGCGGTAGACGCCCACGCCTGGCGTATGCAGGCCCCATATACGCGCGCCCAGCTCCAGCGTAAGAAAATGAATGCCGACTAATAAAATACCCTGCTTGCGCGCGTGCAGCTCGGTTACAGGTTCAAGCCCGGAAATAGCGCTCCAGCGGCGGATACGCGCATCCGACCAGAACCAGGCCATGCCGGTCTCCAGTACGCCCATCCCCACGGATTCAAAGTTTTGTTTTACCATACGCTGGCGTTCTGCTTCGCTCATTTGTGGAAAACAGAGCGCAAGGTTGCGCCGGGCGATGTGAACGCGGCGTTTCATAAACAGCATAGCGAGATGCCCGGCCGCGCGCCCGATGTAGCGTATAACAGGATAGGGTAAAAGTACGGCCAGATAGAGCAGACCGATGCCCAGCCATAGCGGCCAGTAGCGTGGGTGCAGCAGGGCACGGGAAAATTGGGGTAAATGCGTCATGAAAATCCTGTCTTCAGAGCGAACGCGGAAAACGGGTATTGTGACATTTTTTGTCGCTTAGCCAAAATCTCAGTGTGTCTGTGATGAAAAGGTAGCGTGAATAGAAAGGGAGAATTTAAGTTGCTGCGCCAGGTTAATGCTCGCCCAAAGCAGGAACTAAGCGCTTGCCAGGCTGTATATCCGCGTTTTGAACGAAGAAATAAAGGCGCCAGGACGACGCATGAAGGCCGGATATCCGGCCCTCTGCAAGCGTAGATGGCCCGCTTGTAGAGCGGGGCCACTCACGTTACTGGCGGATGCCTTCGACCGAAATAATCAGTTCGGCGTCCTGTGAAGCGGGTCCTAAATCCTTACTGATGTTGAAGTCCTTGAGATGAATTTTGCCCTGGGCTTCAAAACCGGCGCGTTCATTGCCCCACGGATCTTTCCCTTCCCCGATGAGTTTTGCGTTCAGCTTCACAGGCTTAGTGACCCCGTTGAGCGTCAGATTACCGGTGATGTTCAACCCGTCGGCGTTCTTTTCCACCTCTGTTGAGGTGAAGGTGGCCTGCGGATATTTGGCGCTGTTCAGGAAGTCTTTACTACGCAGGTGCTTGTCGCGCTCCGCGTGATTCGTGTCCACGCTGGCGGTATTGATAGTGACGTTGACTTTATCGGCCGCAGGGTTATTTTCGTCAAAAGTAAAGGCGCCTTCAAAGTTCTTAAAGGTTCCGTATAGCCAGCTATAGCCGAGATGCTGAATACGAAAGTTAACAAAGGCATGCTGGCCTTCTGTGTCGATTTTATAATCTGCGGCAACGGCAGAGCCGCTCATAAGCATCAGTGCGCTCAGGGCGACTCCCGGCAGGCTTTTTTTCATTATTTTACTCCATGATCAGGTGACGGTTTTCCCATCATTCTTCTGAGGGTGCCGTCTTTATTAATAAAGTGATGTTTCAGTGCGGCCAGCGCATGCGCGACTGACAGCAGTACAATGCTCCAGGCGAGCCAGAGGTGGATTTCACCAGCCAGATCCGCCTGTGCTCCGGCATCACTGAAAGTGGCAGGAACCTCGAACCAGCCAAAAACGCTAACGGGTTTCCCGTCGGCAGTGGAAATCAAATAGCCGGTAAAGATAATGGCGAAAATAAGCAGGTAAAGCAGTATATGGGCGACAGCGGCGCTGATGCGGGTAAAATGCGACCAACTGCTTAACGCCGGCGGCGGCGGCGATATCCAGCGCCAGACAACCCGGATAATCATCGCGAGCAGAAGCAGAATGCCAATGCTTTTATGCAGTTCCGGCGCCTTGTGATACCAACTGTCGTAATATCCAAGCGTCACCATCCACAGCCCAAGCCCAAACATGCCGTAAAGCGTTATTGCGATTATCCAGTGTAAAAGGATAGCAAGATGTCCATATCTGTCTTTTGAATTACGCCATTGCATTATTTTCATACCTGAATAAAGCACATGCGGCTTAATCTGGCGCGAGACTAAAATAATTGCAACAAAAAAATAACGCTTGCCCAAAGTTAGGTTTTTTCTTCATAAAATTTGATTAAAACTGACGATTTATTTCAGTCTTACCGTATGAATTATATGTGCAGGCCGCAGCGCAGCTTTCTGAAGGCAATTTGGTTGTTGCAAAAGCATCGAATAATTTGCTGTAAAATATACGTATAAGCAGAAGCCGAACGTTAACCTGCACAGGCGCCGCCTGTTTTTGATACTTTTGTTAATTCAATGGGGGAAAGCAAACGGACAAAAGGAGGCGCTTACAGGGGGAAAGCCGCTATTTTTTCGGAAAGTGTGGGTGATTTCGGTTTGATAAACAGGCGAGAAAAACGGTTGTTTATCCGCCTGATTTCACTTTTGGTTATGTCGCCGCCACCATTCGGCCCGGCGGTTTGTTGACAGCCTCATCTGGCGCATGGCATGAGCGAGCCTTTTACATTACTGCGCGCAGTCAGCTTCATACGCAGGCGCAGCAGCGCTTCGAACGCGTGCTTGCTGCGCGGTACGCTGGCGTCTGCGCAATAGCGAAAACATAGCCGGCGCCTTTACCGTAAGCATGGCGCGCCATTCGGGCCGCTTCCTGCAATAAATAAACCGTAACGCATAAGTCCGGTTGGCGCGGGCGATTTCATCAGCTCCGTTAAGCCGGATATGTCAAACAGCCTGATAATTAAAAAGGCGCCTCGATGGCGCCCTGTTTTCAGGTATTGAAGGAAAAACGGCGTTAATGTTTTCGCAAATCGTTATCCGGGAATTCGCAAGCTTCAATTTTAGCGATACCCGCTTCCAGAATCGAAATAAACTGCCTGGCGACATCGGTGGTTAACCATAGCGTCTGGCCGATTTCTGTTTCTTCCGGTTGTGCCTGATTGGCGGTCAGATAGTGGAGGCGCAGCATTAGCGCATCGTAGCTGTCTACGGTGCTGATGTCCCAACCCACAAGAGGGTGCGTTTGGATTACTTCGTTGTTCTTTTCCATCCTAACCTCCTTAATACGTGCTTACGACAACGGACAATGAGGTCAATGCATTTTATTGTAAAGCAGAATAATTATATCAAAGAAAAGTCAGCCACGTCGCCTGGAAAATATTCAGTCTCCGGCGTTGCGCTTTTTTTGATTAAAATGGATAAAAAAAACGCATCAACTGAAAAGAAACTAAAAATAACAAAGAATAAACGGTACGGGTTATAAATATAACGCCGAGCGGTAAAACCCGGCGGATAAAAAACGGCTTGCTCAATGGTAGAACCAGTCATCAGCGCTTTCCCAGGTCTCCTGCAAAATTTCGCTGATGCGCGCTTTATCTTCTTTGCTGGCGCCCATAACCGAAAGATTATTACCGGTGGCATAACGCACCTGCACCTCACCCGGGATATCCGGAAAAGCGCTTTCAATGCGGCGTAGCAATTCCTCGCGCAGCGCATCAATGGCGCCGTTGGGTAGCTGAGTGGTTTTGGCAATAGTGACTTCAATACGCATAATGACTCCCCCCCTGTCCTTGATGCTGTATATATATACAGTTAATGGCGGCGCCTTGCAACAGGAGGAAAGAAAAAACGGCCTCAAACTTTTACAGACCAGGGAAGCGTTTCACCGGCGAGGAAAGGAATGAGCGCGCCATCGCTTAGCGCAAGGCTTTCTGCAATGATTTGCGGTTGGCGTATTAGCTCCACGGTATCTTTATTTGCCTCCAGTCCGTAAAAGCGCGGGCCGTTCAGCGAGCAGAAAGCTTCCAGCAGCGTCAGGGCGTCAAGTTCTTCAAAGACGGTGGCATAAGCGGCCAGCGCGGACGGCGCATTAAAGCAGCCTGCGCAACCACAGCTTGCCTCTTTGCGATGGCGAGCGTGGGGCGCGGAATCGGTGCCGAGAAAAACGCGCTCGCAGCCGCTGGCGACCAGCTCGCGTAGCGCCTGTTGATGAACGTTGCGCTTGAGGATGGGCAGGCAGTAGAGATGGGGACGAATACCCCCCGCCAGCATATGGTTGCGGTTAAACATCAGGTGCTGCGGCGTAATAGTAGCGGCGATGCGCTCGTCGCCGTCGCGCACATACCAGGCCGCTTCGCGCGTAGTGATATGCTCAAATACCACTTTAAGCCCCGGCAGACGCAGGCGTAGCGGCTCCATTACTGTCTCAATGAAGCGTGCCTCGCGGTCAAAAATATCAACATCGGCGTGCGTGACTTCGCCGTGCACCAGCAGCGGCATACCGATTTTTTCCATACGCTCCAGTACTGGCATAATCGCTTCCACGCAGGTTACGCCGTGGCTGGAGTTGGTGGTGGCGTGGGCCGGGTACATTTTGGCGGCGGTGAAGACGCCTTCGTTAAAACCGCGCTCCAGCTCTGCCGGATCAAGGGTGTCGGTGAGATAGCAGGTCATCAGCGGCGTAAAACGGTGACCTTCGGGCACGGCATTGAGGATTCGCTGTCGGTAGGCGATAGCGTCATCAACGCAGACGACAGGCGGAACCAGATTCGGCATCACAATCGCGCGGCCAAACGTTGAACTGGTGTAAGGCACAACGGCGTGCAGCATTTCATCATCGCGCAGATGGAGATGCCAGTCGTCAGGGCGGCGGATTTTTAATACCTGGATCTGATGGGTCATAAATAGGCTCCGGCTTAGGGGAAATCAGTCTACGTTGGGCTGGTTCTGCGCCGGGCACTAAGGATAAGCGCAATTGTTTTCGTTTGCACCCCCCGGCGTGAATTTTTGCCGGGAGGCTGGCGTTATTGTGTGAAAGGAATAACGATTTTGCCTGGTTTTACTTCAATGCCTTTGGCGAGTCTTTTGGCAATGGCTTCGCCTTTGCTGCGATCTTCACTCAGTACGTAAGCCGGCTTCTGGTTAAAGTAGCTGCGTAACGCCTGGTTAAGATAGGGTACAATAGTTTGCAGCATCGACTGCATTTTCTGCGGCTCTACAGTTGCGTTGAGCACCTCCATTTCCTGAAGGTAAATTGCGCCCTGTTCGTGGTTGAAAGCGGGCAGGGCTTTAAGCGTAAGCTTCATGGTGGCTTTTTGATTGCCGAACAGAGAACTCATATCCAGTTGCGCATCACCGGTTAACGTCACTTTATTCGGCTCTTTGCGGCCAATCTGGCTGTTCAGATTGGTCAGCACAATGTGTACCTGCGCTACGCCCGGCAGGCCGATGTCTTTGGCGAAATGGTTGCGTTTGGCCAGCGCCTGGTTAATTTCCTGTTCATCTATCGTGTACGATGTGAGCTGATTGCACCCTGTCAGCAGGCTGCCGACGATCAGCGCTGCGGCTATTACCACCTTCTTCATAGCAAGCCTCATTTGCATACCAAACCGCAGATCGTGACATAAAGCCGCAACCGACGCCAGTGCAGAATCGCCCGGCGTTAACTGAGCGAGGTCTGAGACTACTGACAAACCTCATCCTGAGGCAGACAGGATGGAGGAAATACAATAAAAAATAAGTAAAATCAATGCATTGGTTTTCGTCTGCTTACCACAAAGAAGGAAAAACCTCGTTTTTTCCTTCTTTGTCAACATTCTGTGACCTCGCCTGTGCGAGGTCTGAGGTTACAGGGCTGATGAAGTCAGCAAATTCACCTGCGTTTGTTTTGCCATATTATCGCGATAGTCTGCAACGCGGCTGGGGTAGGCGACGCCGGCAACCAGCGTGAGGCTGCGCAGTAAAGGAAACAGATGGATGTCATCCTCGCTAAGGTCGCCATTGACGGCATTCGGCTGTTCGATAAGCTTATCCAGCGCGCGTAAATCGTCGCTAATGTTTTTAATCAACCCGGCAGAGTGCGCCAGGTTATCCGTGAAGCTGCCGATAGCGGCTTCTTTCTTACTGATGAAGTATTGCCGCGCCTGGGCGGTGGCAAACTCATCGAACGGCGCCCGGGCGATGCGCGGTAGCAGCAGACGGTTAACATAACCATTGACTTTACGCAGCCACGCTTCCAGCGCAGAATTACGCGGCCCGGTCAGCAGCGGTTCGCCGTTGAGATTATCGACATAGCGTACAATATCCATGCTTTCTGACATGAAGCGGCTGTCGTCCTTTTGCAAAATCGGCACGATTTTTTCGCCAACCATGCTCACTGGCGTCTCTTCGTCGTTATTAAGCAACACATTGAGTTCTACGGGGATGTTTTTCAGGCCAAAGATCATACGGGCTTTTACACAAAACGGGCAATGTTCGTAAATATAAAGCTTCATGTTTCTCCTCCTCCCGGGCATGCGTAACACTTAGTATGGCTGAAAATGCGGCTACGGGGTTAAACCAGTGTGCCGTCATTGTGCCTTCGCTGCGGTTTTAAGAAAAAACCGCAAAAACGCAGGTTACTGTTTTTACGCCGCTGTTCGCCGCGTTTATAGTAATGCGAACGCTTTTATAAACAGATGAAGGAGACGGGGGATTGATGTTTGGTTATCGCAGCAATGTGCCGAGGGTAAGACTGACCACAGACCGCCTGTTAGTGCGTCTGGTTCATGACAGAGATGCCTGGCGCCTGGCCGACTATTATGCCGAAAATCGCCTGTTTCTTAAGCCCTGGGAACCCGTGCGCGATGATAGCCACTGTTACCCTTCCGGTTGGCAGGCCCGGCTGGCGATGATTAGTGAAATGCATCGTCAGGGTTCGGCGTATTATTTTGCGCTGCTGGATAACGGTGAAACGGAAATTCGCGGCGTAGCGAATTTTTCTAACGTGGTGCGCGGGGCGTTTCACGCCTGCTACCTTGGCTATTCGCTGGGGGAAAAATGGCAGGGCCAGGGGCTGATGTATGAAGCATTAACCAGCGCGATTCGCTATATGCAGCGTACTCAGCATATGCATCGTATTATGGCAAACTACATGCCGCATAACCGTCGTAGCGGCGATCTGTTGGCGCGGTTGGGGTTTGAAAAAGAAGGTTACGCCAAAGACTACCTGTTAATTAATGGCGTCTGGCGCGATCATGTACTTACAGCGCTGACGACGAAGGCCTGGAGCGCTGGCCGTTAAGGAGATGAAATGAAATATCGACTGAGCGCAGTAGAGGCGCGCGTGGTAGGCGGCCTGCTGGAGAAGCAGGTAACCACGCCGGAGCAGTATCCCATGTCGCTTAATGGCGTGGTTGCGGCCTGCAATCAAAAAACCAACCGTGAACCGGCCATGTCCCTGAGCGAACAGCAGGTACAGGAGACGCTGGATGAGCTGGTCAGGCGTCATTATCTGCGTACGGTAAATGGCTTTGGTCATCGCGTAACCAAATATGAGCAGCGCTTCTGTAACTCTGAATTTGGCGATTTAAAATTTTCCCCGGCAGAGGTGGCGGTTGTGACTACGCTGTTGCTGCGTGGCCCGCAGACGCCTGGCGAATTGCGCATACGCGGCGCGCGGATGCATGAATTTAACGATGTCGCTGAAGTGGAGGCTATACTGGCACGCCTTATTGAGCGGGATGACGGCCCCTATGTCGCACGTCTTGCGCGCGAACCCGGCAAACGCGAAAGCCGCTATATGCATCTGTTTAGCGGTGAAGTGGACGCGCTGGATTCTGCGGCAGAAACGATAAGCGCGCCATCCGACGATCTGGCCACGCGCGTTGAACGCCTTGAGGGCGAGGTGGAAGAATTAAAGCAAAGGCTGGCCGCTTTGTTAGCGCATTTGGGAGAATAACCCGTGGCGACATTACGTATTGGCATGGTAGGGCTCGGCGCTATAGCCCGCAAAGCGTGGTTGCCGGTGCTAAGCGTCGCCAGCGAATGGACGCTGGCGGGCGCTTTTTCACCCAGCCGGGAAAAGGCCGCGCCGGTATGCGCAATGTATCGCATACCTTATTTCGCTTCGCTGGATGCGCTTGCCGCGTGTTGTGACGCCGTGTTTGTTCACAGCGCCACGCAGAGCCATTATGAGGTTGTAAGTAAGCTGCTGCGCGCAGGCGTTCACGTATGCGTGGATAAACCGTTGGCGATGCGGCTTAGTGACGCAGAGCGGCTGGTCGCGCTTGCCGCGCGACGAAATCTGACGCTCATGGTCGCGTTTAATCGCCGTTTTGCGCCGCTTTATCGCAAACTTAGCGCACATATGGAGACAGCGGCTTCGCTGAGGATGGATAAACATCGCCTGGATAGCGTTGGCCCCGGCGATCTGCACTTCACGCTGCTGGATGATTATCTGCACGTCATTGATACGGCGCTGTGGCTGGCAGGTGGGGAGGCGCGGCTTGAAAGCGGGGGGATACATACTAACGACCGCGGGCAGATGCTTTATGCCGGGCATCGCTTCCGCCGCGGCGGGTTACAGATAACCACCGCCATGCACCGACGCGCCGGTAGCCAGCGGGAATGGCTGTATGCGGTGACTGATGGCGCGTTGTTTGAGGTGACTGATATGCGCGAGTGGCGCGAAGAGCGGGGCGCAGGGCGGCTCGCCCCGGCTATATCCGGCTGGCAAAGCACGCTGGAACAGCGCGGATTTACAGGCTGCGCGCGTCACTTTATCGATTGTGTCATGAATCAGACCGCTCCGGAAACCTCAGGCGACGAGGCGCTGCGCGCTCAGCGCGTGGTGGAAGCGCTCTGGCGTGAGACGGTGAACGAATAACCGACTGCAACAACTCCCGGTAGTAATTCCCCCGCGCTCGGGTAGACTAAGCGCTTTGCCTGACACCGCACGCCTGCCCGTCAGGCGTTATACCCGCCGCCGTAGGTTGGGCATTTGGGTATAAAGGGATACCACCACAGATGAATCTTTTAAAATCGCTGGCTGCGGTCAGCTCTATGACGATGTTTTCGCGCGTGCTGGGCTTTGCGCGAGATGCCATTGTGGCGCGCGTTTTTGGGGCCGGAATGGCTACAGACGCCTTCTTTGTGGCGTTCAAACTGCCTAATCTGCTGCGGCGCATTTTTGCTGAAGGCGCTTTTTCTCAGGCGTTTGTGCCGATACTTGCTGAATACAAAAGCAAGGAAGGCGAAGAGGCAACCCGGGTATTCGTTGCTTATGTCTGCGGGCTGCTGACGCTGGCGCTGGCGCTGGTCACTGCGTTGGGTATTCTGGCCGCGCCGTGGGTCATTATGGTGACCGCGCCGGGGTTTAGCGATACCGCAGAGAAATTTCAGCTTACCTCGCAGCTATTGCGCATTACCTTTCCCTATATTTTGCTGATTTCACTGGCGTCGCTGGCGGGCGCTATTCTCAATACCTGGAACCGCTTTTCCGTCCCGGCGTTCGCGCCGACGCTGCTTAACGTTAGTATGATCCTGTTTGCGCTCTTTGCCGCGCCGCACTTTAATCCGCCGGTGCTGGCGCTGGCGTGGGCGGTTACCGTTGGCGGCGTGTTGCAGTTGTTTTACCAGCTTCCGCACCTGAAAAAGATCGGTATGCTGGTATTGCCGCGCGTGAGTTTTAAAAATGCGGGCGCAATAAGGGTAATAAAGCAGATGGGGCCTGCCATTCTTGGCGTTTCTGTGAGCCAGGTCTCGCTCATTATCAATACGATATTCGCTTCATTTCTGGTTTCCGGCTCCGTTTCCTGGATGTATTACGCCGATCGCCTGATGGAGTTTCCTTCTGGCGTGCTGGGCGTCGCGTTGGGGACTATCCTGCTGCCGTCATTGTCCCGAAGTTTTGCCAGCGGCAAACACGATGAATATAACCGCCTGATGGACTGGGGGCTGCGTTTGTGTTTCCTGCTGGCGCTGCCGAGCGCCGTGGCGCTCGGCCTGCTGGCGAAACCGCTGACGGTTTCGCTGTTCCAGTACGGTAAATTTACGGCTTTTGACGCGGCAATGACCCAGCGAGCGCTGATTGCCTATTCGGTCGGGTTGATTGGCCTGATTCTGGTTAAGGTGCTGGCGCCGGGGTTCTACTCCCGGCAGGATATTAAAACGCCGGTAAAGATCGCTATCGTAACGCTTATTGCTACCCAGTTAATGAACCTGGCGTTTATTGGCCCGCTGAAGCACGCAGGGCTGTCGCTTTCCATCGGCCTTGCGGCCTGCCTGAACGCCGGGCTGCTGTTCTGGCAGTTGCGCAGACGCAATATTTTCCAGCCGCAGGCGGGGTGGGCGCCCTTTCTGCTGCGTCTGGTCATTGCCGTGTTGGTAATGTCCGCAGCGTTGCTTGGCATGATGCAGCTTATGCCCGCCTGGGAACTGGGGGCAATGCCGTACCGGTTGCTGCGTTTGATGGCCGTCGTCGCTGTGGGCATTGCGGCCTACTTCGCCACCCTGGCAGCCCTTGGGTTTCGCCCGAAGGATTTCGCACGCCGCACCGTATAAATAACGCAGATCGCAACAAGCCGGACGATAGCGCTGTCGTCCGGCTTTTTTATTGCGCTTCCTCTACCGCTACCCGGCGTGATTATGTGCGTACGTGCCGGGGCAGCGAAGGTTGCAGGCAGGATGCCGGAAGTGCGCAGCGGTATAAGCCGGGGCTGTCTTTAACCACAGTTGTAGGATTGCGTTCTGTAAGGGCGGCCAGACGAAAGGTATTGCCAGGGTTAGCTACGTTGCAAGCAGCAGGCGCGCGTGATGGGGGAAGAATAAAAAAGCCGGTCGATGACCGGCTCAGATTGTTGTCAAAGAAGGAAAAACCCGTTTTTTCCTACTTTGTGGTAAGCAGGCGAAAAACAATGTATTGATTTTCCTTATTTTTTATTTTATTTCAGCCATCCTGTCTGCGTCAGGATGGGGTTTGTCGTCTTAGCCGGTCAATGACCGGCTAAGACTGTTGGTAAACGCAGGGCCAAACCTGTTCGGCCCGGTTTCGCTACCTGGGCGGCTTACTCCACGGCGGAAGGCCTGGTCGCCGGCGCAGTGGCGTGATGCGTTGCGCTATGCCCGCCTGCGGAGCCCTTGCCGGAGAAATTAAAAGCAGGGCGTACCCAGGCGCTGTGGCGAACCGGTTCCGGCGTATAGTCCGGAGCCGGGGCGCGCGTCATCGGGGCTGTAGCGTGCGTTGCAATCCCCGCTGGCGCCTGCGTCGCTGCCGGTGGTTGAGACTCGACGACGGGTTTTGCGACAGCCTGTGTTTCAGCGGGCTGCGGGAGCGTAATGGCTTCATGTTCCGTCGCCGCCATAGTCGGATGCGCCGCCTCAGGCTGTGCTGGCGTATCGTCAGCAGGCGGAACGACGGTGTCAGCGATTGGCGTCGTCTGGTTTTGCGGCGTCACAGGCGTTTGCGTGGCCGGATTGGATTCCGTCGCCGCATTTTTTACTTCACCGTCATAAGCCTCAGCCTCGGCGTTAACGATAATTTCAGCTTTTGCAGACTGAGCCGGTTCTGCTTCTGCGTTAACGCGTTCGGCGGTGTCTTCTTCACGCGCAGCGATCGGTTGCGGCTCGTGGTTTTCCGGCGCAGCCGTAACCTCCGGGCGCGTTGTTTCCACAACTGAAGGCGTCGGCGCGGCTTCAACGGCGGCGGGCTCAGGCGCAGGTACGGCCTCCCCGACAGTCTGTTTCGGCTGAACCTGTTCGGCTTCCTGTTCCTGTACGCGCGCGACCGGATAGCTAATCCATACTTTACCTGACGCCATTTCCGGCGACGCGAAGCCTCCAGCTAACGGCACCGGCGACTGGGTAGGGTAACGCTCATCGCGGTAGCGACGTCGGCGCTGGCCGCTGACGCGCAGATGGCGCGGAGAACGACGTGAACGACGCGGCATGCCTGTGCTGTCGCTGCGCGTCTCGCCGCTATCGTCGGCGTCTTCGCTGGTTTCGGGGACCGGCGTTTGCGCAATTACCGCAGGCAGCGGGCGTGTCGCCAGTTCAGTATGCGCTGTTGGCGCGTTTACGTCTTCGACAGGCTGTTGCGCCTGCTGTGCGGCAGGGACGGCCTCAGGCTGCTGTTCTGTCGCAGCGTCGTTGATGCGAACCGGCTGCGTTAGCTGGCGCTGTTTACGACGCGGCATGGTTTGCACGCGCTCTTCCTGCGCGCTGTCGTCAGCTATGTCTTCCGGCTGCGCCTGTAGCGCTTTGATTTCCTGCTGCGCCTGGCGTTTGTCTTCCGAACGGCGGCGGTTGCGTTCGCGGCGTGGCTCTCTGGCTTTAACCTCCGTTTCTTCGACGGCGGCCTGCGTTTGCTGCGTCTGGCGGGCCGCGGGCGCGTCAGTATTCTGCTGCTGACGGCGGTTACGGCGATTATCGTCGCGGCCATCGCGTCCTTCGCTGCGGTTGTCGCGAGTATCGCGCGTTTCGCGATGTTCACGCCCGTTACGTTCGCCGCGATCGCGGCGATTATTCTGACGACGATTGCCCTGGCGGCGCTCCTGGCGTTGTTCCGCTGTGTTAGCGACTTTGCCTGATGTTTTGGCCTCATTTGCCGCAGCTTCTTCACCGGCAAATACTTTTTTCAGCGCGTTGAAAAAGCGGGTAACCAGGCCTGGCGTTTGGGCTGCCTGCGGCTTTTTGGCCTCGGGGGCCGGTTTTACGGCGCTCTCCTGCGGCGCAGGCGGCACATCCGGCATAGCGAAGGTTGCCAGCGCCGGTTGTTCCGGGCGGCGGCGTTCGGCGTGCTCGTCATCAGACGGCATGGTCATGGCTTCTTCATGCACCTTCGGCAGCATATAGCTTAGCGTATGGGTTTCTTCGCCTTTGCGCACGCGCAGCACGGAATAGTGTGGGGTTTGCATCTGATCGTTTGGCACGATAACGCAGCGCACGCCATCCTGGCGGGTTTCGATTGCGTTAACGGCATCACGCTTCTCGTTAAGCAGATATGACGCTACCTGTACCGGTACGATGGCGTGTACTTCCTTTGTATTTTCCTTCAGCGCTTCTTCTTCAATCAGACGCAGAATGGACAGCGACAGCGATTCGTTATCACGAATAGTGCCGGTGCCGCTACAGCGCGGGCATACGTGATGGCTGGATTCGCCCAGCGATGGGCTGAGGCGCTGGCGCGACATTTCCAGCAGGCCGAAGCGGGAAATATGGCTTATCTGAATGCGTGCGCGATCCTGGCGCACCGCGTCACGCAGGCGGTTTTCCACCGCGCGCTGGTGGCGTACCGGCGTCATGTCGATAAAATCGATGACGATCAGGCCGCCGAGGTCGCGCAGACGCAGTTGGCGGGCAATTTCGTCGGCTGCTTCCAGGTTAGTGTTAAACGCGGTTTCTTCAATATCGCCGCCGCGGGTGGCGCGCGCGGAGTTAATATCGATAGCAGTCAGCGCTTCGGTGGTATCAATCACAATTGAACCGCCGGAGGGCAGGCGCACTTCGCGCTGGAAGGCGGATTCTATCTGCGATTCTATCTGGTAGTGGCTAAACAGCGGGATTTCGCCGCTATAAAGCTTTATCTTGCTGCTGAAATCCGGGCGACCCAGCGCAGAGATATGCTGGCGCGCCAGTTCAAGCACTTTCGGGTTATCGATAAGGATTTCACCGATGTCCTGACGCAGATAGTCGCGAAAGGCGCGTACGATAACGTTGCTTTCCTGGTGAATCAGAAACGGCGCAGGGCGGCTTTCGGCGGCTTTCTGAATCGCCTCCCAGTGCTTAAGGCGAAAGCCCAGATCCCACTGCAACGCTTCGGCGGATTTTCCTACGCCTGCGGTTCGCACGATAAGGCCCATACCATCCGGCACTTCCAGCGAAGACAGCGCTTCTTTCAGCTCGGTGCGGTCATCGCCTTCAATACGGCGTGAAATTCCGCCTGCGCGTGGGTTGTTCGGCATCAGAACCAGATAGCTGCCCGCCAGGCTGATAAAGGTGGTCAGCGCAGCGCCTTTATTGCCGCGCTCTTCTTTATCTATCTGAACAATAACTTCCTGGCCTTCGCGCAGCACATCTTTAATGTTGGGGCGACCGTGCGCGGAGTAGTTGCCAGGGAAGTATTCGCGAGCGATTTCTTTGAGAGGGAGGAAACCATGGCGTTCAGCGCCATAATCAACGAACGCCGCTTCCAGGCTGGGTTCGATGCGGGTAATTTTGCCTTTATAGATGTTTGCTTTTTTCTGTTCGTGGCCTGGGCTTTCTATGTCCAGGTCGTACAGGCGTTGACCATCCACAAGGGCGACACGCAACTCCTCCTGTTGAGTTGCGTTAATTAACATTCTTTTCATCGTAACTGACTCATTATTTTGACATTGGCGACAGAGCGGCGGGCGTGGTACGTTTTACCGGATGTAAGCCGATGGCCTCGTGACTGTTCGCAAAATCGTCAACCTCCCGGTTGTCGAATGCTATGAGGCGCAAAGTATCGGCAGCCTGTTTTTCAGCCGGAAAAACAGCGCATTTAATCCTGGGAACAGCCTGGATAGAGAGTGCCAGAGAAGATTCCGTATGCCGGTAAGGTCTGCAACCCGCAGCCCGTTAACTGCCTGAACGCTCACAACGTCTTACGCCATTGCTGCGCGAGTCAACGTTCAGGCAAAATTGGTGATTCCGCAAAAGCCTTGTTTTAACAAGTGTAAACACGGAAAACTGCAACATTATTCCACTGCTGACCTTGTTATAGCAAGAAGGCTTTTACCTTTTATCACCCGGTTGCTCACAGTTTTTCAACTGCGCCATTCTTATTGCTGTAATAACAATCAATAAGGCGGGCAACGCTGTAAAGAAACCGGTTCAGCGGTAAGTATATACTCAATTTAATTTTTGCATCCTTCAGGCAGAATATTCAGATGATCGCTCACAGGCGAGGCATAAAAATCAGTGGCGCTCGGCAACGGGCCTCTTTAGAATCGCCGTCCATGAAAACTGAGACTCCTTCCGTACAGCATGTTGCCATTTCTGCCGATGAAGCAGGGCAGCGAATTGATAACTTTTTGCGCACGCAGCTTAAAGGCGTGCCCAAAAGCATGATTTACCGCATCCTGCGCAAGGGCGAAGTCCGCGTGAATAAAAAACGCGTTAAGCCGGAGTATAAGCTTTTGGCCGGGGACGAAGTGCGCATTCCTCCTGTGCGCGTCGCTGAACGTGAAGACGCGGTGGTTTCTCCCCATTTGCAGAAGGTTTCGGCGTTAAGCGATGCCATCATTTATGAAGATGAGCATATCCTGGCGCTGAATAAGCCTTCCGGCACGGCAGTGCATGGCGGCAGCGGCCTGAGCTTTGGCGTTATTGAAGCGCTGCGCGCGCTGCGCCCTGAGGCGCGTTTTCTTGAACTGGTTCACCGGCTCGACAGGGATACTTCCGGCGTATTGCTGGTGGCTAAAAAGCGCGCCGCGCTGCGTTCGCTGCACGAGCAGTTACGTGAAAAAGGGATGCAGAAAGATTACCTGGCGCTGGTGCGCGGCCAGTGGCAGTCTCATGTAAAGGAGGTGCAGGCGCCGCTGTTGAAGAATATTTTGCAAAGCGGCGAGCGTATTGTACGCGTCAGCAGCGAAGGCAAACCATCGCAAACGCGTTTTAAAGTGGAAGAACGCTATGCGTTTGCCACGCTGATGCGCTGTAGTCCTGTGACGGGGCGCACGCACCAGATTCGTGTCCATACGCAGCATGCCGGGCACCCCATCGCTTTTGACGATCGCTACGGCGATCGCGGCTTTGACCGCCAACTGGCGGATACCGGGTTAAACCGCCTGTTTTTGCATGCTGCGGCGTTGCGCTTTACGCATCCGAAAACGGGCGAGGAGATGCGCGTGGAAGCGCCGCTGGATGAGATGCTGCGCCGCTGCCTGAAGATGCTGCGCAGCGGTAAATAAATCTTTGGGCGTTATCCCAACGGATGGCGCCCTTCATTTTCCAGCATTTTACACAGCGCAATGAGCGGTAGACCAACCAGGGCGTTGGGATCCCGCCCCTCCAGCCTTTCGAACAGAGCAATGCCTAATCCTTCGCTTTTAAAGCTGCCTGCGCACTGCAACGGCTGTTCGAGCTGAATATAGCGCCGAATCTCCGCTTCGGTCAGGTGGCGAAAATGTACGTCAAACGGCTCGCAAGCAATCTGTAAATTGCCGTTGGCGCTGTTATAGAGCGCAAGGCCGGTATAAAAGGAAACCCTTGCGCCGCGCGCCAGCATCAATTGTGCGACGGCGTTGTCTTCGGTATGGGGTTTACCGGTAATCTGGCCGTTGAGTACGCATACCTGGTCAGAACCGATAATCAGATGCGCCGGATAGGCGGTCGCAAGGGCCTGCGCTTTTGCCTGCGCCAGGCGAGTGACCAGCGAACGCGCGCTTTCGTTTGGCTGTGGCGTTTCATCTACGTCGGGCGCGGCGCAGATAAAAGGAAGCCCCAGTTTTTCCAGTAGGCTGCGGCGGTAGCGCGAGGTTGAGGCGAGAACAAGAGGTATCATAGTATTGCCGGTAAAATTACGTAAATGTGCGGTCTATTTTAAACGAAGCGCTCCTTCGATATACGAATAAATGGCAAACGCAGGCGCGCGCCGCCTTTTTCTTTGACTCTGCGACATTCCGACGTTAATATGCGCGCCCTATGCAAAAGGTTAAATTACCCCTGACACTGGATCCGGTCCGCACCGCTCAAAAGCGCCTTGATTATCGCGGCGTTTATCTGCCTGAGCAGGTTGAACGTGTGGCTGAGTCTGTTGTCAGCGTGGACAGTGATGTGGAGTGTGCGCTGTCGTTCGCAATCGACAAGCAGCGCCTTGCGGTGATTACCGGCGAGGCGCGGGTAGCGGTAACGCTGACGTGTCAACGTTGCAATCAACCCTTTCCCCTCGACGTTCACGCAACGTATTGTTTCAGCCCGGTCGTCACCGATGAACAGGCCGAAGCACTGCCGGAAGCGTATGAGCCGATTCAGGTTAACGAGTTCGGCGAAATCGATCTGCTGGCGATGGTTGAGGATGAGTTGATCCTCGCTCTGCCGGTCGTTCCGGTTCATGATTCTGAACACTGTGAAGTGTCCGACGCGGACATGGTCTTTGGTGAACTGCCTGATGAGGCACAAAAACCAAACCCATTTGCCGTATTAGCCAGTTTAAAGCGTAAGTAATTGAGGAGTAAGGTCCATGGCCGTACAACAGAATAAACCAACCCGTTCCAAGCGTGGCATGCGTCGTTCACACGATGCGCTGACTACGTCCAGCCTGTCTGTAGATAAAACGTCTGGTGAAACTCACCTGCGTCATCACGTCACCGCCGACGGTTACTACCGCGGCCGTAAGGTTATCGCTAAGTAATCTGGCGATACCTTGATAGATCTAACCCTTGCGTTAGATGCTATGGGCGGGGATTACGGCCCCGCCGTGACAGTGCCTGCTGCTTTGCAGGCACTTGACGCTAATCCCCATCTTCATCTTCTTTTGGTTGGTTCGCCCGACGCTATAACGCCATTTCTTGCCAGAGCCGATTTTGAGCAGCGCTCACGCCTGCAAATTATTCCAGCTAAATCGGTTGTTGCAAGTGATGCCCGACCAGCCCAGGCTATTCGCGCCAGCCGTGGGACATCCATGCGCGTCGCGCTGGAGTTAGTAAAAGAAGGACGCGCGCAGGCTTGTATTAGCGCAGGCAATACAGGCGCGCTCATGGGCCTGGCGAAAAGCCTGCTTAAGCCTGTCGACAACATTGAGCGTCCGGCGTTGATGACGGTGTTGCCAAATCAACAGTGCGGTAAAACGGTGGTGTTGGATTTGGGGGCTAATATTGAATGCAGCAGCCGCATGCTGGCGCAATTCGCTATTATGGGTTCGGTCATGGCGCAGGAAGTGCTTGGCATTGAACGCCCGCGCGTGGCGCTACTGAATATCGGCGAAGAAGAAACCAAAGGGCGGGAGAGTATCCGGGACGCCAGCGCGCAGCTTAAAGCGGACCCTTTAATAAATTATATTGGCTACCTTGAAGCTAACGATTTGCTGACTGGTAAAACAGATGTGCTGGTTTGCGACGGCTTTGTCGGCAACGTGACGTTAAAAACCATGGAAGGCGTAGTCAGAATGTTTCTCTCTGTACTAAAAGGGCAGGGAGAAGGGAAAAAAAGCGCATGGTGGCTACTTTTACTCAAGCGATGGTTGCAAAACAGGCTGATGAGACGATTCAGTCATCTGAACCCCGACCAGTATAACGGAGCCTGTCTGCTAGGATTACGCGGTACAGTGATTAAAAGCCACGGTGCCGCCAATCAGCGAGCGTTTGCGGTCGCGATTGAACAGGCAGTGCAGGCGGTGCAACGGCAGGTTCCGCAGCGGATAGCCGCACGCCTGGAATCTGTATTACCCAAAAGTGACTGAGCGTACATGTATACAAAGATTATTGGCACGGGCAGTTGGCTGCCCGAGCGCGTAAGGACGAATGCCGACCTTGAAAAAATGGTCGATACGTCAGACGAGTGGATTGTAACCCGTACCGGTATTCGGGAGCGTCGCATTGCCGGCCCTGATGAGACCGTCGCGACGATGGGTTACCAGGCCTGCCTTCGTGCGTTGGAGATGGCGAATGTCGCGAAAGAAGATATCGATCTGATTGTCGTTGCGACCACTTCGGCAACGCATGCTTTCCCGAGCGCGGCGTGTCAAATCCAGGCGATGCTGGGCATTAAGGGCTGTCCGGCGTTTGACGTCGCCGCCGCATGCGCAGGCTTTACTTATGCGTTGAGCATTGCCGATCAGTATGTGAAAAACGGCGCGGCCAAGCGCGCCCTGGTCGTAGGCGCCGATGTACTGGCGCGTACGCTCAATCCTGAAGATCGCGGTACGATTATTTTATTTGGCGATGGCGCAGGCGCTGCGGTGTTAGCGCCGTCTGAAGCGCCAGGCATCCTCTCAACGCACATTCATGCCGATGGCAGCTATGGCGAGTTGTTGACATTGCCGAATCAGGATCGCGTTAACCCCGATAACCCCACCTGGTTGACGATGGCGGGTAATGAAGTTTTCAAAATGGCCGTCACTGAGCTTGCGCATATTGTTGATGAAACGCTGGCGGCGAATAATCTTGAGCGCACCGCGCTGGACTGGCTGGTGCCGCATCAGGCGAACCTGCGTATTATTAGCGCCACTGCGAAAAAACTGGGTATGTCGATGGATAATGTCGTGGTCACTCTCGACAGACATGGCAATACCTCTGCGGCTTCTGTGCCTGCGGCACTGGATGAAGCCGTGCGCGATGGCCGTATTAAGAAAGGCCAACTGGTGCTGCTCGAAGCCTTTGGCGGCGGTTTTACCTGGGGTTCTGCGCTGGTTCGTTTTTAAAGAAAAGGGTTACAGAAATGGCACAATTTGCATTTGTCTTCCCGGGGCAGGGTTCCCAGTCTGTAGGCATGCTGGCCGATATGGCTGCGCGTTTTCCGGTGATTGAAGAAACTTTTCGTGAAGCCTCTGCGGCGCTGGGCTACGATTTATGGGCGCTGACCCAGCAAGGCCCGGCGGAAGAACTGAATAAAACCTGGCAGACTCAGCCTGCCCTGCTTACCGCGTCCGTTGCGCTTTGGCGCGTCTGGCGACAGCAGGGCGGTAAAACGCCCACGCTGATGGCAGGCCATAGCCTTGGCGAATATTCAGCGCTGGTTTGCGCGGGCGTTATATCGTTTACCGATGCCGTTAAGCTGGTTGAGCTGCGCGGCAGGTTGATGCAGGATGCGGTGCCGGAAGGCACGGGCGCGATGGCCGCTATTATCGGCCTTGACGACGCGGTAATCGCCCGGGCTTGCGAAGAGGCGGCTTTGGGGCAGGTGGTTTCGCCAGTTAATTTCAATTCGCCGGGGCAGGTTGTGATTGCCGGTCATAAAGACGCCGTTGAGCGTGCCGGCGCCGCCTGTAAAAGCGCCGGCGCCAGGCGCGCGCTGCCATTGCCGGTCAGCGTCCCTTCTCACTGCGCGTTGATGAAACCTGCGGCGGAGAAACTTTCCGTTGAGATGGAAAAAGTGACTTTCAACGCTCCGCAGATCCCGGTTGTGAACAACGTTGATGTAAAATGCGAAACCGACGCTACGGCAATTCGTGATGCGCTGGCGCGCCAGCTTTACAGCCCGGTGCAGTGGACGCGCAGCGTCGAGTTTATGGCGTCACAAGGCATTGAACAGCTTTATGAAGTGGGGCCGGGGAAAGTATTAACCGGTCTGACGAAACGTATTGTCGACACCCTGACGGCGTCTGCGCTCAACGAGCCAGCGGTGCTGGTTGCGGCGCTTGAACAATAAGTCGAGGAAAATCATGGGTTTTGAAGGAAAGATCGCGCTGGTTACTGGCGCAAGCCGCGGAATTGGGCGCGCTATCGCCGAAACGCTGGCTTCTCGCGGAGCGAAAGTTATCGGTACCGCCACCAGCGAGCGCGGCGCGCAGGCTATTAGTGATTACCTGGGGGCGAATGGCAAAGGGCTGTTGCTTAATGTAACCGACGCGGCGTCTGTGGAGTCGGTGCTGGAGACTATCCGCACTGAATTTGGCGATGTGGATATTCTGGTCAATAATGCCGGTATCACGCGTGACAATCTGTTGATGCGAATGAAAGATGACGAGTGGAACGACATTCTCGAAACCAATTTGTCATCGGTATTCCGTCTGTCTAAAGCGGTAATGCGCGCTATGATGAAAAAGCGTCACGGTCGTATTATCACCATTGGTTCCGTCGTTGGGACAATGGGAAATGCTGGTCAGGCCAACTACGCTGCGGCGAAGGCTGGGTTGATTGGTTTCAGTAAGTCGCTGGCGCGAGAAGTCGCCTCGCGCGGCATTACTGTCAACGTTGTGGCTCCGGGATTTATTGAAACGGACATGACGCGCGCGCTGTCAGACGAACAGCGTGCAGGCATTCTGGCGCAGGTTCCGGCGAGTCGCCTTGGCGACCCAAAAGAAATCGCCAATGCGGTTGCATTCCTTGCTTCTGATGAAGCGGGCTATATCACTGGTGAAACGCTGCACGTCAACGGCGGGATGTACATGGTTTAACCACGAATAATTTAATTTGCGTTATTTGGGCAACAGCCCGCAAAATAGCGTAAAATCGTGGTTTGGACTGCCGGTTTTTTGTTGCAACTTTTTCAACATTTTATACACTACGAAAACCATCGCGAAAGCGAGTTTTGATAGGAAATTTAAGAGTATGAGCACTATCGAAGAACGCGTTAAGAAAATCATTGGCGAACAGCTGGGCGTTAAGCAGGAAGAAGTTGTGAACTCCGCTTCTTTCGTTGAAGATCTGGGCGCTGATTCTCTTGACACCGTTGAGCTGGTAATGGCTCTGGAAGAAGAGTTTGATACCGAGATTCCGGACGAAGAAGCAGAGAAAATCACTACCGTTCAGGCAGCTATTGATTATATCAACGGCCACCAGGCGTAAGTGAACATCTTCAGGCGGTCATTCGACCGCCTGAGTTTTTTGTTGTAATTTCCTCATTTGTATCAATTTTCCCTCCCTGGAGGACAAGCGTGTCTAAGCGTCGTGTAGTTGTGACCGGACTTGGCATGTTGTCTCCTGTCGGCAATACCGTAGAGTCAAACTGGAAAGCTCTTCTTGCCGGTCAGAGTGGCATCAGCCTGATTGACCATTTCGATACCAGCGCCTATGCAACAAAATTTGCAGGCCTGGTGAGAGATTTTAATTGTGATGAATTCATTTCGCGTAAAGATCAACGCAAGATGGATACCTTCATTCAGTACGGGATCGCAGCCGGCATTCAGGCCATGCGGGATTCTGGTCTGGAAGTGACAGAAGAAAACGCCCCTCGCATGGGAGCAGCAATTGGTTCAGGTATCGGCGGCCTCGGCCTTATTGAGGAAAACCACACGGCGCTGATGAACGGTGGCCCGCGTAAAATCAGCCCGTTCTTCGTTCCTTCTACTATTGTCAATATGGTGGCGGGGCATCTGACTATTATGTTTGGCCTGCGTGGCCCAAGCATCTCTATTGCTACCGCCTGTACGTCAGGTGTGCATAATATCGGCCATGCGGCGCGTATTATTGCTTACGGCGATGCCGACGTCATGATGGCCGGCGGCGCGGAAAAAGGCAGTACCCAACTGGGCGTAGGCGGCTTTGGCGCCGCGCGAGCGCTTTCCACTCGCAATGATAATCCGCAGGCGGCGAGCCGCCCGTGGGATAAAGAGCGTGATGGTTTCGTGCTTGGCGACGGCGCGGGTATTCTTATTCTCGAAGAGTATGAGCATGCGAAAAAGCGCGGTGCGAAAATCTACTGCGAAGTTGTGGGTTTTGGTATGAGCAGTGATGCTTATCATATGACCTCACCGCCAGAAAGCGGAGCCGGCGCTGCGCTGGCGATGGAAAATGCGCTGCGTGACGCGGGCGTGGCGCCGGGCCAGATTGGCTATGTGAATGCGCATGGCACGTCAACGCCTGCAGGCGATCGCGCCGAAACGCAGGCTGTAAAATCAGTATTTGGCGCTGACGCCAGCCGCGTGCTGGTCAGCTCAACCAAGTCGATGACCGGACATTTGCTGGGCGCGGCGGGCGCGGTAGAGTCCATCTACTCGATCCTGGCGCTGCGCGATCGGGCGGTACCGCCGACCATTAACCTGGACAATCCCGACGAGGGATGCGATCTTGATTTTGTTGCACATGAGGCGCGTCAGGTTCCCGATATAGAGTATGTGCTTTGCAACTCCTTCGGTTTTGGCGGCACTAACGGTTCGCTGATATTTAAAAAGATCTAACGGTCGCCTCAGTCGGGCCGGAGAAACTGCTGACAAACTCCGGTTTGCGCCTTTTCGGCCCGAAGAGCCAGGAAAATAAAACGGGGGATACCCTGTTTTATTTTCCGGTGGATTCCTGTAAAACCGTGTAAAATCAGTACATTACTCGCCATGCCATCAAACTGACGGGTCAGCGTTGACTTAACTTGCGGCTTGCTCTGCTTTCTTCTCCCTGCGAGACTTATTCTCCCCTCTTATGCACAGGTACTTCTATGTGGCTGATTAACGGCGCTGAGCAAACGTATGTGGCGGCAGACGATCGTGCTGTTCAATTTGGCGATGGTTGCTTTACCACGGCGCGTGTAGTGAATGGCAAGGTGCGTTTTTTAAACCATCATCTCGATCGGCTGGAAGAGGGCTGCCGTCGGCTGGGGATCGCAACCCCTGAACGCGAACGGCTGCATACAGAGAGTGAACGGCTGGCATGTGGCCATGCGCGCGCTGTGCTGAAAATCATCCTCACTCGCGGCAGCGGCGGGCGCGGCTATTCTGCCGAAACCGGCACAGAGCCGAATCGCCTGCTGCGAATTAGCGCTTACCCCGCCCATTATGATGAAATCAGGTTACGGGGAGCCGTGTTGGCGCATTCGCCTGTACCGCTTGGCCGTAATCCATGGCTTGCGGGCATTAAACATCTTAATCGCCTGGAGCAGGTATTAATTCGGGCGCAACTTGACCATCTGGCTGCCGATGAGGCGCTGGTGCTTGACACTGACGGGTGGCTTACGGAATGCTGTGCCGCTAATTTATTCTGGCGCACGGGGAAGGCGGTTTATACCCCGAAGCTTGATGCCGCAGGTGTGGATGGCACTATGCGGCGTCATATTCTGGCAATACTTGCAGCGTCAACATGGGAGGTAAGCGAAGTGCATGCGAGCCCTGAGGCGCTGGCGCAAGCGGACGAAGTGATTATCTGCAATGCGCTGATGCCGGTGCTGCCGGTTCGCCAGGCCGCGCAGTGGAGATATTCTTCGCGCGAGCTGTATCGCTATTTAGCGCCACAATGTGAGTAAACCGGGACATGATGAAAAAGAAAGCGGGCATTCTTCTTATTTTATTGATTGCGCTGGGGCTTGCCGCTGCGGCGGGGTACTGGAACTTACGCCAGTTGGCCCACAGCCGGTTGTTAATTAAAGAAGAGCTGATTTTTACCCTTAAGCCCGGCACCGGGCGGGTAAAGCTGGGTAAAGAGCTTTACGCCGCCAACGTTATCAATCGACCGCGCGTTTTTCAATGGCTGCTTTATCTCAGACCTGAACTGGCGAAAGTTAAAGCCGGAACCTACCGACTGACGCCGCAGATGACCGTTTCGCAAATGCTTACGTTGCTGGTAAGCGGTAAAGAAGCCCAGTTTCCGCTGCGTTTTGTTGAGGGGCAGCGCCTGAGCGACTGGCTTAAGATAATCCGGGCTTCACCCTGGATCAAACACACGCTGAAAGATAATAACTATGCGACGGTTGCCGACGCGCTGGGTATTGACAATGCGCAACAGGTGGAAGGGTGGTTCTATCCTGACACCTGGCTTTATACCGCAGGCACCAGCGATGTGGCGCTGCTTAAACGTGCGCACCAGCGTATGGTAAGTGCGGTTGATGAGGCCTGGCGGGGGCGCGCTGAGGGGCTGCCCTATAAAGATAAAGGCGATATGGTAATAATGGCGTCTATTATCGAAAAAGAGACCGCAGTGGCTCAAGAGCGCGATCGCGTGGCGTCGGTATTTATTAATCGTCTGCGAACAGGTATGCGTCTGCAAACCGATCCCACCGTGATTTATGGCCTGGGAGAAAACTATAAAGGCAGACTGACGCGCCGCGATCTGGAAACGCCAGGCGCGTATAATACCTATATTATCAGCGGTATGCCGCCAGGCGCCATTGCGATACCGGGCCTCGCCGCTTTACAGGCGGCAGCACACCCGGCGAAGACGCCCTATCTCTACTTTGTGGCCGACGGCAAAGGCGGCCACACCTTTAATACCAATCTGCGCGATCACAATCAGGCGGTGCGCAGCTATCTGAATGTAATCAGGAATAAAGATGGGCAGTAAATATATTGTTATCGAGGGGCTGGAAGGTGCAGGAAAAACCAGCGCCAGGGAGTGGGTGGTTGAAACGCTGCGCGCGCAGGGTATCGATAACATGGTTTTCACCCGCGAACCCGGCGGCACGCCGCTTGCGGAAAAGCTGCGCGCCCTGACGCTTGATATCAACGCTACGGGCGATGAAATCGTGACGGAAAAGGCGGAAGTCCTGATGTTTTATGCCGCCAGAATTCAACTGGTGGAAACGGTTATCAAACCTGCGCTGGCGCGCGGCGCCTGGGTAATCGGCGATCGGCACGATCTCTCAACGCAGGCCTACCAGGGCGGTGGCCGCGGCATCGATAGCCGGCTGTTGCAGACGTTGCGCGATGCGGTTCTGGGCGATTTTGCCCCGGATTTAACGCTCTATCTGGACGTGACGCCGGAGGTTGGTCTGGCCCGCGCTCGCGCTCGCGGCGCGCTTGACCGCATTGAGCAGGAATCGCTGGACTTTTTCAACCGCACCCGCGAGCGCTACCTTGAACTGGCGGCAGCCGATCCGCGTATCGTGAAGATTGATGCTACGCAGCCGCTGGCAGACGTGCGGCGGGATATATGCGAAACCATCGTGCGTTGGGTTAAGGAGCACAGATAATGCGCTGGTACCCCTGGCTGCGTCCGTCCTTTGATCGCCTGATAGCCCGCTATCAACAAGGAAAGGGGCATCATGCATTGTTAGTGCATGCGCTAGCGGGAATGGGGGACGACGCCCTTATTTATGCGCTCAGCCGCTGGCTGATGTGCAGCCAGCCCGATGGTACAAAAAGCTGTGGACGCTGCCATAGTTGCCAGCTTATGCAGGCGGGCACACACCCGGATTACAGAGTACTGGATCCGGAAAAAGGTAAAACCTCCCTCGGCATTGATGCTGTTCGCGAAGTGAATGAAAAAATATACGCGCATGCCCGCATGGGAGGGGCTAAAGTGGTCTGGCTGCCCGATGCCGGACAACTCACCGAATCGGCTGCCAATGCATTGCTGAAAACACTTGAAGAGCCGGCGGCGAATAGCTGGTTTTTCCTCGGCTGTCGCGAACCTCAGCGGTTACCGGCAACGCTGCGCAGCCGCTGTTTTTACTGGCATCTCCCCCCGCCGGATGAAAACTTTGCCGTCGGCTGGCTGGCGCGTGAGGCACAAATGCCTGAAGATGCGTTGCGCGCTGCTTTGCGGCTGAGTGCCGGCGCGCCTGCCGCCGCGCTTGAACTGCTTACATCCGAACTATGGGCGGCCCGCCTGGCGCTGTGTGAAAAGGTGTCGTTAGCAATAGCGCAAAACAACTGGATTTTGCTGCTCAACCAGCTTAATCACGAACCTGTTGAAGCGCCGCTGCGCTGGCTTGCCGCGCTGTTGCTCGATGCTATGAAGCGACGTCAGGGGATTACCTGTGGGCTGAGCAACGTTGACATGCTGGCGCTGGTTGCTGCGCTGGCGGATACGTTGGCGCCCTCTGTGCTACAGGCGATGGCTACCACGCTTTTTCGCTGCCGCGAGCAGTTGGTTACCATACCCGGGCTGAACCGTGAACTGCTGCTAACGGAAATGCTGCTTGGCTGGGAGCGCTACGCTCAGCCAGGCAGCGTACTACCGATACCGCATCTATAAGCGAGATATTATGTTTTTAGTTGATTCTCACTGTCATCTCGATGGCCTGGATTATGAAAAGCTGCATGCTAATGTGGATGATGTACTGGCTAAGGCCGCAAGCAAGGACGTGAAATTTTGCCTGGCGGTCGCCACGACGCTGCCAGGATATCGCAACATGCGTGAACTTATCGGTGAGCGCGAAAATGTGGCTTTCTCCTGCGGCGTTCATCCGCTGAATCAGGATGAGGTATACGATGTTGCGCAGCTACGTCGTCTGGCTGCCGAGCCGGGCGTAGTGGCAATGGGCGAAACGGGGCTGGACTACTTCTATACGCCGCAAACAAAGGCGCGTCAGCAGGAATCTTTCCGCCACCATATCCGCATCGGACGCGAACTGAAAAAGCCGGTTATCGTCCATACCCGTGAGGCGCGGGACGATACGTTGGCGATTCTGCGTGAAGAACAGGTGACAGACTGTGGGGGCGTACTACACTGTTTTACTGAGGATCGGGAAACGGCGGGTAAGCTGTTGGATTTAGGTTTTTATATCTCTTTTTCCGGAATTGTGACGTTTCGTAACGCAGACGCGTTGCGTGAAGCCGCTCGCTATGTGCCGTTAGATCGCTTGTTGGTAGAAACCGATTCGCCCTATCTGGCTCCAGTGCCTTACCGGGGTAAAGAGAACCAGCCGGCATACGTCAGGGATGTTGCAGAATATATGGCTGTATTGAAAGGGGTGTCGGTAGAGGAACTGGCTGCAATAACCACACAAAACTTCGTTAACCTCTTTTCTGTCGATCTCTCCCACCTGTGCAGCGACTGATTCCGCATTTATTTTATTTCTCGTAATTAATAGGTAATGCGGGTAAAGTTCACCGCCCTGTTAAAGGGCGGAAACGCGGTTTTCAGACACGTTTTGAAATGTAAATAGCAGGGATTTGTTTAAGGTTTTAGTTAGTGGCTGCTGAAACGTGATAGCCATCAAACAAAACCACAGTGATTTATTTTATGCTGTGTAATAAATAAAGGGCGCTCAGATGCCCTGTACATGATCCGTTTCTCCCCAGGATCGCACGCGTAAGCGAAAAAAAAGAGCACAAATACTCAGGAGCACTTTCAATTATGTTCAAAAATGCATTTGCTAACCTGCAAAAGGTGGGTAAATCGCTGATGCTGCCAGTCTCCGTACTGCCTATCGCAGGTATTCTGCTGGGCGTCGGTTCTGCTAACTTCAGTTGGCTACCTGCGGTAGTCTCCCATGTCATGGCCGAAGCGGGTGGTTCCGTCTTCGCCAATATGCCGCTGATCTTTGCTATCGGCGTTGCGCTGGGCTTCACCAATAACGATGGCGTATCAGGTCTGGCGTCAGTTGTCGCTTACGGCATCATGGTGAAAACAATGGCCGTTGTTGCACCGCTGGTTCTGCATCTGCCCGCAGAAGAGATTACCTCCAGACATCTTGCCGACACCGGCGTACTGGGTGGTATTATTGCTGGCGCTATCGCGGCCTACATGTTTAATCGTTTCTACCGTATTAAGCTTCCCGAATATCTGGGTTTCTTTGCCGGTAAGCGTTTTGTTCCAATTATTTCTGGTTTGACCGCTATTGTTTTCGGCGTGATTCTGTCCTTTATTTGGCCGCCGATTGGTAGCGCTATCCAGACTTTTTCACAGTGGGCGGCCTATCAGAATCCGGTAATGGCGTTTGGTCTCTATGGCTTCATTGAGCGTTGCCTGGTGCCTTTTGGTCTGCACCATATCTGGAATGTTCCTTTCCAGATGCAGATTGGCGAATACGTGAATGCAGCAGGCCAGGTTTTCCACGGCGATATACCGCGCTATATGGCGGGCGATCCGACGGCCGGCAAACTTTCTGGCGGGTTCCTGTTCAAAATGTACGGCCTGCCGGCTGCAGCGATTGCTATCTGGCACTCTGCTAAACCGGAAAACCGCGCTAAAGTCTGAGGGATCCCCACAAACTCAGCACTAATAAACCAGCA
>NZ_JAEPBH010000038.1 GCF_016632365.1 Tenebrionibacter intestinalis
TCCTTTTTTACCCGCCCATTACTGGGGATTCCTCAGGGCCTGAGCCGGGTTTTTTGTCATCCACTAAAATTATTTGATTTTAGCTTCTTTGTACATAACGTGCTGACGAACAACCGGATCGAATTTTTTCAGTTCCAGTTTTTCCGGCTTAGTACGCTTGTTCTTGGTGGTCGTGTAGAAGTGACCCGTACCGGCAGAAGAAACCAGCTTGATCTTCTCGCGAATACCTTTAGCCATGATTCAGTTCCTCTTAGTACTTCTCGCCGCGAGCACGGATTTCCGCCAGAACGGTATCAATGCCTTTTTTATCGATTACACGCATACCTTTAGCAGATACACGCAGGGTGACGAAACGCTTCTCGCTCTCAACCCAGAAACGGTGAGAGTGCAGGTTCGGCAGGAAACGGCGTTTAGTCGCGTTCAGTGCGTGGGAACGGTTATTACCGGTCACCGGACGCTTGCCAGTAACTTGGCAGACTCGTGACATGTCTATTCTCCAAAAATCAAATTAGCTCGAGCTTCGTATAGGGTTTTAGCAGCCTCGTCAGGCCTGCTGGCCTGGTCCTGCGGTTCAGATGAACACGTGATGCCAGGCCCACGCTAAACCCGAGATTCTCAAAGGTGGCGTAGTATACGCTGTGTAAGAGATGTGCTCAAGTCCCGAACAGGTAAAGATCCAAAGGATCGCGCGATCTGCTTTAAATCCACCCACGTTCTGCAAAAGAAACCACCTCGCCGTGGCCAATGACCAGATGATCGAGCACGCGGATATCCATAAGGCGGCAGCATTTTATGATACGTTCCGTTAATAAACGGTCGGACTTACTGGGCTCGGCAAAACCGGATGGATGATTGTGCGCAACAATCACCGCAGCGGCATTAAGCCGCATTGCCTCTCGCACAATCTCCCGCGGATGGACCTCTACCTGGGTAAGCGTGCCGGTAAACATACGGCTGTGGCGAATAATTTTATTTTGATTATCAAGGAAGATCGCCATAAACGTTTCCCTTTCTTCTTCCGCTAACTGATGCTGTAAAAATTCCCGCGTCATCTGCGGACTAAGTAGCGCCTGCCTTTCCATGCTGCACGAAAGGTGATAACGGCGGCTCAATTCAGCAATAGCGTTCAACTGCGCATATTTGGCCGGCCCGATACCGCCCACGGTATAAAAATCCGCTAATTCAGCCTTCAGCAAGGCACGCAGTGAACCAAAATGCTGTAGAAGCTGTTTTGCCAATAGCAGCACCGGAACGCCGGGTTTACCGGTACGTAAAAAAATGGCCAGCAGTTCATCATCTGAAAGCGCCTTTGCGCCAAACTGCAGCAGTTTTTCCCTGGGCCTGAGCGGCAGCTTTTCATCCATCGCAAATACCTGTATATTTTTACAGTTAATATGCCATAACGAATAGCGCCGGGGGAACAAAAAAACGGCAAGCTGCGGCATGCTTCGCAAACTGCTCTTTCTGTGCCTGCCAACTGACTATGGTAAAATCACATATTTGCGCCGACTGAAATACAGGAGCACAAACGAATGGGGCTTTCCGGTAAAAAAATCGTGCTGGGCGTAAGCGGCGGCATTGCAGCCTATAAAACGCCCGATCTGGTGCGTCGCTTACGCGAACGCGGCGCGCAAGTGCGCGTGGCGATGACTGAGGCAGCAAAAGCGTTTATTACGCCAATGAGTTTACAGGCGGTTACCGGTTATCCGGTTTCCGACAGCTTGCTTGATCCCGCCGCTGAAGCGGCAATGGGCCATATTGAGTTGGGCAAATGGGCCGATCTGGTGATCCTGGCGCCGGCCACAGCCGATCTTATCGCCCGTCTCGCAGCAGGAATGGCTAATGATATAGTCACTACGCTCTGTCTTGCCACATCGGCTCCCGTCGCCGTTGTTCCCGCCATGAATCAGCAGATGTATCGCGCCGGCGCAACGCAGCACAATCTCAGCGTGCTGGCAGCCCGCAATATTGCGCTCTGGGGGCCGGATAGCGGCAGCCAGGCCTGCGGCGATGTCGGTCCTGGCAGGATGCTTGATCCGCTGGCTATCGTGGCGCTGGCAGAGCAGCATTTTTCTCCTGTTAAAGATCTGCAACATTTGAATATTATGATTACCGCAGGCCCAACGCGTGAACCGCTGGATCCCGTGCGCTATATCACCAATCATAGCTCGGGCAAAATGGGCTATGCCATTGCCGCAGCCGCTGCGCGCCGTGGAGCGAAAGTCACGCTGGTTTCCGGCCCGGTTGAGCTTTCTACGCCCGACCGGGTGCGACGTATCGACGTTACAACGGCTCTGGAGATGGAAACCGCCGTGCAGCAACACGCGCGGCAGCAGCATATCTTTATCGGTTGCGCCGCAGTGGCAGACTATCGTGCTGCCGTCATCGCCGACGAAAAAATTAAAAAACAAGGCGATGAATTAATAATAAAAATGGTAAAAAACCCCGATATTATTTCTGGCGTCGCTGCGATAAAAACTCACCGTCCTTATGTTGTCGGGTTTGCCGCCGAAACAAATAATGTGGAAGAATATGCCCGGCAAAAACGCGTGAGAAAAAATCTCGACCTGATTTGCGCAAACGATGTTTCCATAGAAAATCAGGGATTTAACAGCGACAATAACGCACTGCACCTTTTCTGGCAGGAAGGAGATAAAATCTTACCATGTGAGCGTAAGTCCCTTCTTGGCCAAATTTTACTTGACGAGATCATTACCCGTTATGATGAAAAAAATCGACGTTAAGATTCTGGACCCGCGCGTCGGCCAGCAATTTCCGCTGCCTACCTATGCCACTGCAGGCTCCGCGGGTCTCGATCTGCGCGCCTGTCTGGATGAAGCCATCGCGCTGGCGCCAGGCGCAACCACGCTGTTGCCAACCGGCCTGGCTATTCATATTGCTGATGCGTCACTTGCCGCCGTCATTCTGCCGCGCTCTGGGCTTGGGCATAAACATGGCGTAGTGCTTGGCAACCTTGTCGGGCTTATTGATTCTGATTATCAGGGGCAGCTCATGGTATCCGTCTGGAATCGCGGCCAGGATAGCTTCACCATCGAGCCAGGCGAGCGCATCGCACAAATGGTATTTGTTCCTGTCGTTCAGGCCGAGTTTAATCTGGTTGAAGATTTTACCGCTACCGATCGCGGTGCAGGCGGTTTTGGTCACTCTGGCCGCCAGTAATTCTGTAACCCATTGCGCGCAGTATTTAGTCGCCTTTTTGTTTACGCAGGCCCCGGGCCTGCCGTTGCTGCGTGAATGCGGTTACCTGATTGAGTATTCCAGGGGTATTTTAAAACATGGCAGAAAAACAGACCGCGAAAAGGAATCGTCGCGAAGAAATACTTCAGTCACTTGCACAAATGCTTGAATCCAGCGACGGGAGCCAGCGTATTACTACCGCAAAGTTGGCAGCGTCGGTGGGCGTTTCTGAAGCCGCGTTGTACCGACATTTTCCAAGCAAAACTAAAATGTTCGACAGCCTGATCGAGTTTATCGAAGATAGCTTAATCACGCGTATCAACCTGATTCTGAAAGACGAGAAAGATACAACTACCCGGCTGCGCCTGATTGCGCAGCTAATTCTGGGCTTTGGCGAGCGTAATCCTGGCCTCACGCGCATTATGACCGGTCACGCGCTGATGTTTGAACAGGATCGTCTTCAGGGGCGCATCAACCAGCTTTTTGAGCGCATTGAGGCCCAGATTCGCCAGGTGCTGCGCGAACGAAAGATGCGCGAAGGCGAAGGCTACAACACCGATGAAACGCTGCTGGCAAGCCAACTGCTTGCTTTCTGTGAAGGTATGCTGTTGCGCTTTGTGCGCAGCGAGTTCCGCTATCGTCCTACCAGCGAATTTGACGCGCGCTGGCCGCTGGTTGCTGCGCAAATGCAGTAATTCACCGCGGCTTTACCACTTTAAACTGGCGATGCGCTCAACGTTCTTCGGGTCGTTGCCAGATTAAAGTCTCTGCGCTTGTGCATTTATTATCCTGATTCAGAACGCGCCACTTCAAAGAAAAAAGATAAATTCTTTTCGCGATAATTTCGTGAAAATTAAGTCGCGCCTGAAATAGCCGGTCCGGATAGCGCGAAGCGGGGCAGGGCGTATGTTTACCTCTTTGGGGAAAACCATCGGCGTATTTCGTCTGCCGAAGCGTCGCAACCGACTGGCGGCGGCCAGCCGGCATTGCGTTTATTCACTTTCCGGGGTGACGCGGGGCGCATATTCCGCTGAGGGAAAGCCGGGAATAGCGCCCGGCTCAGGCTCTCAGACGCCGTACTGCGTGCGATACGCGCGTACTGCCGCCAGATGCTGCGCCATTTCAGGCTTTTCCTCCAGATAGGCGATAAGATCGTTAAGTGCGATGATAGAAATTACTTTGCAACCGTAATCGCGCTCAACTTCCTGAATAGCCGACACATCGCTGCGTCCACGCTCCTGGCGATCCAGAGAAATCAGGACGCCCGCAAGCGTCGCGCCGTGGGCCTGAATGATTTCCATTGACTCACGAATCGCAGTGCCGGCGGTAATCACGTCGTCCACCAGCATAACGCGCCCGGCCAGCGCGCTACCGACCAGATTGCCGCCTTCACCGTGGTCTTTGATTTCTTTACGATTAAAGCAGTACGGAACATCGAGATTGTGATGTTCCGCCAGCGCGACGGCCGTTGTTGTCGCAACAGGAATGCCTTTATAGGCCGGCCCAAATAACAGATCGAAACGGATACCTGAATCCACCAGCGCTTCAGCATAAAAGCGCCCCAGCAGCGCCAGGTCGCGCCCGGTATTAAATAGCCCTGCGTTAAAAAAGTAGGGGCTGACGCGCCCGGACTTCAGCGTAAATTCGCCAAATTTCAGAACCTGTTTGCTGAGCGCAAATTCAATAAACTGGCGCTGATACGGTTTCATGGATGCACTCCTCCGGTTTGACTCATACTTTTAGCTGTTCCTGCCATTTGCAGGCAAACGGCAGGCAAAAAAAAGCGACCCCGGGGCCGCCTGAAAAACTAGACCGCCAGAGCCGCTTTTTGCGACAAGACAATGGATTCAATACCGCCACGGGCTAAATCCAGCAGCTTCAAAAGCTCTTCGTGCGTGAAGGGCTCGCCTTCTGCGGTGCCCTGCACTTCAATGATGCGCCCGTCTTCGGTCATTACCACGTTCATATCCGTTTCTGCTGCAAAATCTTCGATATATTCCAGATCGCACACCGCTTCACCGTTAACGATACCGACCGATACTGCGGCTACCATACCTTTCAGCGGGCTGGCTTTGAGCTTACCGCTGGCGACCAGGCCGTTGAGTGCATCGGCCAACGCCACGCAGGCGCCGGTAATGGATGCCGTGCGGGTACCGCCATCGGCCTGAATCACATCACAGTCAAGCGTAATGGTGTATTCACCCAGCGCTTTCAAATCAACAGCCGCGCGCAGCGCGCGGGCAATAAGGCGCTGGATCTCCATCGTGCGGCCGCCCTGCTTGCCTTTTGCCGCTTCGCGCGCGTTGCGGGTGTGGGTGGAACGCGGCAACATACCGTATTCAGCGGTGATCCACCCCTGCCCCTGGCCTTTGAGAAAACGCGGCACGCTCTCTTCTACGCTTGCGGTACACAGCACTTTCGTTTCACCGAACTCAACCAGTACGGAGCCTTCAGCGTGTTTTGTATAATGACGTGTCAGGGTGATGGGACGCACCTGTTCGGCGCTACGGCCTGATGGACGCATAGGAAAAGCTCCTGCATGAATCGAATGTGGCTGCGCATTATACGGACTTCAGGGCGCTATGCCTATCCTGCCTGCCGCCACGTAGCTATAATCCCTGCATCCGCATCCAATAATGGGTATTACTATGATCCGCAGCATGACCGCCTACGCCCGGCGAGAAATCAAAGGGGCATGGGGCAGCGCCTCCTGGGAATTACGTTCGGTAAACCAACGTTATCTTGAAACTTATTTTCGTATGCCGGAGCAGTTTCGCAGCCTGGAACCCGTGGTTCGCGAGCGGATACGTAACCGCCTGACGCGCGGTAAAGTGGAGTGTAATCTGCGCTTTGAGCCCGATCCGCGCGCCCGTGCCTCACTGCTGCTGAATGAAGAACTGGCGAAACAACTGGTTCAGGCGGCAAACTGGGTGAAGCTCCAGAGCGATGAAGGCGAAATTAATCCGGTCGATATTTTGCGCTGGCCTGGCGTGATGGCCGCGCAAGAGCAGGATCTCGACGCTATTGCAGCGGAGTTGCTTGCCGCGCTGGACGGTACGCTCGATGATTTTATCGTAGCGCGAGAAACGGAAGGGCAGGCCCTCAGGGAGCTGATTGAGCATCGTCTGAAAGCCGTTACGCATGAAGTGGAGAAAGTCCGTGTCCAGCTTCCTGATGTTATTAAATGGCAGCGTGAGCGCCTGATCGCCAAACTGGAAGATGCTGAAGTTCAGTTAGAAAATAACCGGCTTGAGCAGGAGTTGGTTCTCATGGCGCAGCGCCTCGATGTTGCCGAAGAGCTCGATCGCATGGATGCGCATGTTAAAGAAACTTACAACATACTAAAAAAGAAAGAGGCCGTTGGCCGCCGGCTGGATTTCATGATGCAGGAGTTTAATCGCGAGTCGAATACGCTGGCATCCAAATCTATTAATGCTGATATTACTAACTCTGCTATTGAGCTGAAAGTATTAATAGAGCAGATGCGTGAGCAGATTCAAAACGTGGAATAACCTTTCATCCACTCCGAGACACTCCACGCAAAAACGACAAAGCCCCATTCAATGGGGCTTTTTAACTCCTACGCACTCCGATATACTCCGAGACAAGCCAGCAAATATCGTGTACATACACGTGTACTTAATGGTGTTTGTGTACACGCGAGTATGTACACACCCCTATTCAACGTTCAGGTGGGAGCATGGCGAAGTTAACCGATATTCAGATACGGGCATGGATTAAGGCCGGGGAACACTTCGAGGGTCGCGCCGATGGCGGCGGACTGTACCTGTGTTTTCCTACCAGATATAGCGCACCATTCTGGCGCTACCGTTACCGCATTGCAGGCAAGCAGCGAACTATGCTTATTGGCTCTTACTCTGACCTGTCATTGAGCAAAGCCCGCGCCACAGTGAAAGAACTGGCCGCCCATGTGGCGCTGGGGCATGACGTTGCCGGGGAGAAGCAAACCCGGAAAGCGGAAGCGCTGGCGCGAATGGAAGAAGAAAAAAACGCCCTGCGCGTGTCGGATTTGGCGGCGGAATACTTCCAGCGCCAGATACTGCCACGCTGGAAACATCCCGATATTCTCCGCCGTCGCATCGACAAAGATATAAACCCGCACATAGGCAGTCTGAAAGTGGAAGACGTGAAACCCCGGCATATTGACGCGATGCTGCAAAGCATTGTTGCCCGTGGTGCGCCCACCGTCGCTAATGACGTTTTGCGATGGACGAAACGAATTTTTGATTACGCCATCAAGCGCCACGCGCTGGAAACAAACCCGGCTGGGGCATTTGAATTGTCTGATGCTGGCGGGCAGGAAAACAGCCGGGAGCGCTGGTTGTCCCGTGACGAGCTTATCCAGTTCTTTCAGGCTATGCGCATGGCTAAGGGGTTCAGCCGTGAGAATGAACTCACCATGAAGCTGATACTTTGCCTCTGCTGCCGCAAGATGGAACTATGCGGCGCACCGTGGGCCGAATTTGATTTAGATGAAGCCATCTGGCGATTGCCAGCAGAACGCGCCAAAAACGGCGACGCGATTGATATACCGTTACCACCACCAGCAGTGGAATGGCTGCGAGAACTGCACAGCATTTCAGGCGGAAGTAATTGGGTATTGCCAGCCCGCAAAATGCAGCACCGCATGATTCCCCATATTCAGGAAAGCACCCTGCCTGTAGCTCTGGCGAAGGTTCGCCGGGAAATGCCGGGCGTTCAGACATTCACCGTCCACGACTTCCGGCGCACTGCCCGCACCCATCTGGCCGCGCTGGGCGTTGACCCTGTGGTAGCAGAGCGCTGCCTCAATCACCGCATAAGGGGTGTGGAAGGGATTTATAACCGCCACCAGTATTTTGATGAACGCCGGGCCGCTCTGGAATTGTGGGCCGGGCTGCTGGTGGCGCTGGAGCAGGGCGCAGAATACAACGTAACCCCAATCAGGAAAGCATAAAGCAATCACGGAACCCTGCCGGGGATAGCGCGACGGCGTGAAAAGCGGAAAACCTTACCGCCTGCCCCGGCCCCTTTTTAAGGTAGCGTTAAAGGTAACGTTAATTATGAATGAAACCACTTACCAGATTGATATTGCCGCTGAAATGCTAGGTTGCCAGCAAAAGAAAATATTGTCCGAATGGGCGAAAGGGACGATACAAATCGTTCTGAATTTCGGAGATAAAACAGAAAGTGAACGGGCTAAACTGCTTATTGATTCCAGCACCCAACCCAATAGCAAAGACTTTTTTAGCCGCTTCCCCGGCCAGCGCCCGCACTTCTCTTTTGACTCAACACCACTTTCGCCGGAGGTTCAACGGCGAAACAGAGAAATTGAAACAGAAGTGCGGCGGGAGCTATTGCGCCAGCAAGGGCAATCAGGCTTCAACATTTCCCACAATCAGCGAGAGAGGGCGGAAATGTTGGAGGGCGGAGTTATTGAAACTGAAGCATATATTTTTGGTCTATGGTGTGTCGCTTATGACGACTATAGCCGTCAACAGGTTCAGAGCAGCTTCTCTATGACCCCTTATCCGGTGAGCGTCACCCCTGACGGTGTTACTGCCATCTATACCCCCTCCAGCTATGAAAAAGATTACACGCTGGCGAAAAAGAATTTGCGCATCACCGAATCAGGCATGGCCGTTATGCGTAAATTGCTCGCCAATCGCCCCGGACGCCAACAGGTTCGGCCAGTGCTGGAAGAATTAACTGAGCAGCCCAAATCACATGGCGGCATTGAGCGATTCGCGCTGGAGCGTGAAAAGATTTTGGCGGCGGCTCTGTACGTTGCACGCCATTTTCCAAAGGAGGTGGGGAAGTCCTTTAAATCCCACGCAGAGGCCATAGCAAAGCATGGTTATATTTTCTGGCAAAATGAGCCTGCCCCAGATGCAGGCAGAATAGCAAAAATGCTTTCTGATGCCGCCAGACCTCCGAGCGAGTGGAAAATTTTAGGCGGAAATGCAAAATCAAAATGACAGCAAATTGAACGAAATTTAAGCCATTAAAAGTATCTTTAAACGAATTTCGCTGCATTATTTGAAATTCCCGCACATATAAAAAATGGCAACTAAATTAGTTGCCATTTACTTTTCATTCTTACCCGCCTAGTCTCCTCACAACACCTAACGACTGTCAGAGACAAGACGATGGACACCTTACCCAAATCCGGTTATATGCGCCCCACTCAGGTTATGAGCCACTTCCAAATCAGCGAGTCCACGCTGTGGAACTGGGTCAAAAAGGGCAAATTTCCAAAGCCTGAAAAATTCAGTAATGGCGTTAGCCGCTTTGACGTTGCCGCCATTCGCGCATGGCTGACCAGCCAGAAAGCCACCAGCAACTAACCACCCGCAGGAACCAACCATGAAAACTTCAAGCAGCCCCTTAACCGGGGCGGGCCGCTCTCACGCCCAAAACAGCCGCAGCCTGATTTTATCGGGTGAATTTGCAGACCTGATTCCGGTTATTCCGGGGCAGATTGGCCGCCATCAAACCAGCGTGGTGAGCGCCCGCGCTTTGCATACTGCGCTGGACGTAGGCCGTGATTTCACCAACTGGATAAAAGGCCGCATTAGCCGTTACCAATTCACCAATGGCGATGACTATTGCACTGTAGAAAATTTGACCTCGCCCGTTTTGGCGAGCACAAAATCTCGCCAGCGGGTGGCGCACGACTACCTTTTGACGCTGGACACCGCCAAAGAAATAGCGATGGTGGAACGCAACGAGCGGGGCCGGGCCATCCGTCGCTATTTCATCCACTGTGAGGAGGAATTGCAGCGCCTTTCCCCTCAGACCGTCAGGGAGCTACGCCACCAGCTTAAAGGCCGGGTGATGGTTGCCAGCTATCACAAGCCGATGTGCGCAGCATTGGCACTACAGCGGGCCACCGCAGGAAAACCAACCCACGGCCACCACTACGCCACAGAGGCCAACCTGATAGCCCGGCTGGTGCTGGATGGTATGACGGCCAGCCAGTGGGCCACAGCCAATAGATTAGCTGGAGATCCACGCGACCACATGAGCGGCGACCAACTGGAGCTAATGGCCTACCTTGAGCAAAGCAACACCACACTGATTGATACCGGGATGGACTACCACCAACGCAAGGAACATCTTGCGCGGCTAGTGGATAAATGGCGGCTCAGAACGAAGGGCGCTGATTCAGCTTCCCCCCTGCCGGAGATCCACCATGATTAATGCGCTCTCCCCATCCGGGCAATACGCGCCCGCTTTCAGGCCATTAAAAAAGGGCGAGGATTGCGCCCCCGCCCTTTGGTTACGTGCCAGTGTGGATTACTCCGCTGGTGTTTCTGACTTCCTGCGACGCTGGCGGCGTTTTATCTCGCCCTTGATGGAGGTAACAACAAAGCTTGCGGTGCTTTCGCCTTCATCTTTAACGCTTTCAAGTTCATCAACCAGTTCAAGAGGAACTCTTGAAACTATTTGTTGTGACTTATTGTTACGTGAACCAGTTGCCATTACTGCCCCCTCTTGCATTAGGTGGCATTCAGTATACGCAAAAAAAGTTATTCATCAAGCGTTGAAGTGGCATTCACTATCATGTAACTTAGTGAATGCCACCTTTGCTGTACTGCAAGGTGAAAATAGCGAAGCCCGGAAGTGCGTCAACACTAACCGGGCCTCTCACCACAACGTAACTGAGGCTTACACTATGGCTGGAACACAGCATACCCAAACTCACCCCAAATATCAGTATCGGTTTATGGCCCTTCTCCGCGCCGATATGACCGCAGCGCCCTGCCGCCTGACCATAGAGGCCACCAGTGAGCAGGAAGCCCGCCAGCGGCTATCCGGGCGTTATATCCTCTCGTTTGCTGGCTGCATCCCTGCTCAGGAGGTGCGCCATGTATAAACCCGCCCCGATTAATCATCACTGCATCCAAGACGTGTTAAGCCATGCAATGGACAACATCCCCACCGATGCGGGCCGCTGGGGTCTGCGCTGTGATGCGGAGTGCAGCCGAGATGCCCTGCTGGATGTGCTGTTATTCATCGGCACCGCAATGCAGGATTGCACCGCCACCAGCACACCGCACCCGTTCAGCGAGGCGGATTTGCACCGCCTCAGCGGCTTTCTGCTCTGCGCCCCTGCCCTTATCCGGGGTATGAATGCTGTCATTGAGTCCTACGAGGAACCCGCCAGCGAGGAGGCCCGCCATGTGTGACATGTACAACACCGAAATCCCGGCCCTGCTGGTGGCCGCCATCAATGCCGCCGATAAACACGACGCTGAACGCCTGTTTGACGATGCCGATTTTTGCGGGCGCAAGCTGCTGGAAGGGCTGATTAGCACCGGGCGCTTGCTGTCCGGCATGGGCGACGGCGTGGATCCACATATGAATGAGCTTCGCAGTCTGGGGGATTCCATCGCCGTGACTGCCGAACTGGTGGCCGGGTTTAGTGAGGTGGTGGAGGCGTACCGCCTGCGCGTTGCGCGGGGCGAAATCAGCGGGAGGGGCCAGCCATGAACGATATTGCCGTAATCAACGCCATACGCAGCGTGGCCACTGCTGCCGCGCAGGCTGCTGAAATCCTCGTGCCGGAGTGGCTCCCGGAGGGCCGCAGGCAGGGCGCGGAATGGGTGTGCCGCAATCCCACCCGCGCAGACCGCCACGCCGGGAGTTTTTCCGCTTCTCTGGTGGATGGCTGCTGGCATGACTTTGCCACGGGCGACGGCGGCGGCGACCTTGTGTCGCTGGGTGCGTACCTGTGGAACGTGCGCCAGACCGATGCGGCCCGCATTGTGGCGGACAGGCTGGGTCTGTGCCTGCCCGCGCTGGGTAAACCGGATGTGATGAACCCTGAGCAACGGGAAGCGCAGCGGGCGCGGCTGGAGGCCGCAGAGGCAGAGGCCGCACGCCTGCGCCAGCGGGAGCAACAGCAGCGCCAGTGCCGTCAGCGCCTGACCGCCTGCCGGGCGTTTGAGCTTATGAGTGATGCAATGACGGCCAACCCGCGCCATCCGTATCTGACCGCCAAACGCCTGCAACCGCATGGCCTGTATCAGTCCGGTACTGATTTGCTGGTGCCGCTGCATAACGTGTGCGGCGAACTGGTGAACGTGCAGACCATCGGCCCGGATGGCAGAAAGCTGTTTTTGCGTGACGGACAGGTGCAGGGTGCTTTCCATCCGCTGGGGGATTTTGACCTGATGAACCCGGACGCCCCGCCGCATGACGTGTACGTGTGTGAGGGCTGGGCCACCGGGGCCGCCCTGCTCCAGTTCTGGGATGTACAGGCAGTGGTGTGCGCCATGAACGCCGGGAACCTAAAGCATGTGGCGCTGGCGATGCGTGAGCGATACGGCTCCGGGATTCGTCTGGTGATTGCCGGGGATGATGACCGGGCATCGAAAGACAACCCCGGAGACAGGGCCGCCAATGAGGCGGCTTATCTGGCCGGGTGCATGGTGATTGTCCCTGAATGGCCGCCCGGCGCTCCCGTCGAACTGTCCGATTTTAACGACCTGATGATATGGACGATGGAACATGAGCCAGACGCCTGACAGCGCACAGAAGAAAGCCACCACGGGGCCGCGCAAGCCGCCCCGCAAAAAATACCCGAAGGTTAACCCGGCACGTCCGGGTCATGCCATGCACGCGCAGTACGTCCAGTTAGCCGACAGCGGCCAGATACTCAAACCGGGGCTTTACTGGCACGGCGTGCGCGATTCCACCAACACCGATACACACATTTGCTCCCCGCTGGAAGTTATCGCCATGACCAGCGACGACAAAGGCGAGAATTACGGGCGACTGCTGCGCTTCCTCACTCCGCGCGGCGAGTGGCGCGAATGGGCGGCCCCCATGAATATGCTGGCAGGTGATGGCGGCGAACTCCGCGCCGAACTGCTGCGCATGGGGGGTGACGATTCCACAGAAACAGCGTCAGGCGCTGACAGATTACCTGATGGAATCAACCCCCAAACGCCACGCGCTGGCCGCCACGGCCACGGGCTGGCACTCCCCTGATTTGTTCGTGATGCCGGGCGGCATTATCGGTACGGGCGACGTGGTATTTCAGTCCACAGAGGCAGGCTCACAGGAGTACACCACCGCAGGCACGCCGGAGGGCTGGCGCGACAGCGTGGCCGCCCTGTGCCGGGGTAATCCCGTGCCGATGATGGCGGTATGCGCAGCGCTGGCCGGGCCGCTGCTGTGGCTGCTGGACGTGGACAGCGGCGGATTCCATTTCGTGGGCGACAGTTCCAGCGGTAAAAGCGTGGGCGCACTGGTGGCCTGTGGCGTCTGGGGCGAACCGCGCAATTTTAAACGCAACTGGAACGCCACCAGTACCGGGCTGGAAGGGCTGGCGACCATGCGCAACGATACCGCGCTGATACTGGACGAAATCGGCGAAGCCCCGGCCAAAGATATTGGCGGGCTGATTTACCAGTTAGGCAACGGCACAGGCCGCCAGCGCGGCAAGGTGTCCGGCATGGCCCGCCCGGTCAACGTGTGGCGCACCATCCTGATTTCCACCGGGGAAATGACGCTGGGTAAACATATGGAAAGCGGCGGCCAGCGCATCAAGGCCGGGCAGGAAATGCGCCTGCTGGATATTCCGGCGCAACGTCTTTACGGGGCGTTTGATTATCTCCACGGCATGGAACTGCCGCACAACCCGGACAACGAAGCGGAGCGCCGGGGCGCGGGCCGCAAATACGCTGAAACCCTGCGCGGCAATGCATCCAGCCATTACGGCCACGCCGGGCCGGAGTTTGTACGCTGGCTTATCTCCCGCAGCCAGACCAGCACCACCAGCGGTAACGGTGACGGCCAGACGCTGGCGGACATGTTCGCCCTGCTGCGCGAACAGTTCCCGGTCAGCACCGGGCAGGAGGCCCGCGCCGCTGCCCGCTTCACCCTGTGCGCACTGGCGGGCGAAATGGCGATAACGGCGGGGATTCTGCCGTGGCCGCAGGGCGATGCGCTGGCCGCCGTGCGGGCCATGTTTGAGTCGTGGGCGGAATACCGGGGCCGGGGCCAGTCGGAGGACATGAAGATACTCCGCGCCGTGGCCGGGTTTATCGCCCGTCATGCGTCACGCTTTGAGGGAACCGGGCTGCATGGCGAGGCGGTAAACAACCGCGCCGGGTGGTGGAAACAGGACAACAACGGCGGGCGGGTGTACTGGTTTTTACAGGATGCACTGTGCGAAGCGGCCAGCGGCTATGACCTGAAACGCATTGCGGCCAGTCTGGACGACGCGGGCGCAATTGCTGACCGTGACGCAGACGGGCGGCGGCGCTTTACCAAACGTGTATCGGTGAACGGGGAAAAGCACCGGGTTTACGTTATCAGTCAGAGCGCATTGTTATGCGCCATTGATGAATAAATCAGAAAAAATACGTTTACGGAAAATCAAAAAGTGGTGGGACTGGTGGGAACTGTGGGAACCGCTACAAATAAAAATAATATAAAACAATAAATAACAAATAAAACACCTTCTTTTTACCCTCGTTTTTTGGTGGGAACTCAGTGGGAACCGGTGGGAACCGCAGCGCACAAATAATAGCCGGAGCGGTTCCCACAAAAGAGGCGTGCGGGAACTGGTGGGAACCGCTGAAACCCACGCGGCTCTAGGCGGTTCCCACAGTTCCCACCAGTCCCACCACTTTACACAATATCGCGCATCGCTGTTTAGCCTGCACCAGAACCACGAAAACACAGACAGGGTGCGGCTCACGGGCTGATTTCAGGGTAAAAAGTAGCGAAACCACGAAAACACAGAAAATTAGCACACAGGCCAGACACTGCAAGGATTGCGGAGGATTTTCAACACATGCGCAAAAGTGTGCATTTTTGCAGAAAAACGCACTTTTCTGGCAGCAAAAACACGCGAAGCCAGACACGGCGCGGGATGCAGCCACATTCACACAGGAAAACCCAGGCATTAATGCAGGCATAAAAGGCCCGCAGGCCGCACCAGCAAAGGGATTACTGTTAAACAGAATGCAAAAACCGGAAAAACACGGCGTAAAACACCGAAAACAACTCTTTGCGGAGATAAATTTATGCAGCATACATGCATATCACCAGCACACCACCGCCGCCCCGGTCTGGTGCTGAACACTCCCCACCCTTCGGGCCGCCCGTTTGCGGCTACCGTCACCGCATTTAGCCGGAGGGAATTTTTCATGAGCACCATTACAGACTGTGAAGCGCAGCGTTTGCCGGAAACCATGCATGAATTAATTCGCGTGCTGGGATATGACGCGGCCATGCGGCTGGCGGAGGCATTTGGCGGTTCGACGCTATCAGGCAAAACAGGCGCAGCAAAGGAGCGCACGGGCGGCGTGCATCGCCTGCTGGAAAGCGTACTGACCCGTGACGAAATCAAACGGCTGATTGCATGGGCTGGCGGCGCTGCACTCTATATCCCGCGCTGTGATGCAGCGGTCAGGGTGCGGCGCAATGCCCGTTTTACCGATGATTACAACCGCCTGCTGGGTGAGGGATGTTCAGGACGCAGCGCAATGGCGCAGTTATGCCCGCGCTACGGATTCAGTGACCGCTACGGATGGGAGCTTATGCGCCGCTGGCGTGAAAACAACGCCCGCCCCGGAAACCAGAACGCATGACACGCCCGCTCATGCTGCCGGATGAGGTGTGCGCATTTATCCGCTCACTACCTGCCCCGCCCGCCGTCACGCCACCCGCCCACGGTGGCACATGGCCGGAGCCAGACGACCACGGCGACACCACTATGGGGCCGCAGGCATACCCGCCGCCTCCGGCGTGGCTGTCCGCCCGTGATGCGTATATCAGCCACGTGATGGCCTGCCCGCTTTGCGTCACCAGTGGGCCGAAAGTCCCGCGCCACTGCCCGGAGGGTGCCACCCTGCGCCAGCGGTACGTCAGCACACCATACGACCATAACCAGACCTGACCGCGCCAGCGGCCCGCAGCAGAGATAAACCGCCACCGGGCAGGCATACACCCACCAAAAGCACAGAAACGCTTACAGCGCGTTTTAAACGGCCTTTAAACGGGGTGAGTGATGCCGGGATTAACCGGGAGCGGGCGGGATTACGCGGGCGGATTTCGAATAATAGCGGGTCTGGCCGGGTTTCAGCGAATCACCCACAGCACCCCGGCACCATTGTGCCTGGCTAAAGCTGGGTGCTTTGCCGCTGGCAGGTGGGGTGCAAATCATTTTCTGATGCGGATTGTTGGCTCGCAAGCCAGACACAGCAAGGGAGGCAGCCCATAAACTGGCCCGGTCAGAATGATTTTTTCTGCGCAAAAGTAATCAAATCCTGCACGAGAATGATTTCAGACTGGATGCAAATGGGCGAATAATGATTTTGGCTGGCATTTTTTAAAGCTGGTTTAAAACGTGTTTAATGCCCGTTTTGCCGAGCACCCTAAAATGATGTGTACCTATGCGTGTACTTACAGCAAAAACAGAATGTGAGCACACCAGTAACAGAAAGGCATTAACGCCACCACTCAACATTCAGATTCATTACGCGCGCTCTTAGAGTCTCGCTAAGTCGCCTCCGGACTTAAAGGCTGTTTAAATCATGGTTTTTTTGTTTTATACCGTCTCATAGCGTATCACTACAGCGCGTGTTCAGCGTGTACTTAAAACAGTTACGCCCCTCTGATAATGAGAACCGGAGAAAACAAGCCCGGACGGCACTCGCGGCAAACATTTTCGGCAGGTGGCGGTCTTGTGCCTGTCTGTACGCCAGCGTCCGATGAATGAACGCGCGCAGGCCGCTGACGCGGCGCAGCAAAGCGGGCTGCCGTGTGTTTTATGGATTGCTTGCTGCATCAGGCGTCGTCCGGCACGGGAAATTGGTGCTATGATCGGCATCGCTCAGCCTGAACTGGTGATTTGATATGGCGATGGATCAGTTAGCGCAAATTGGGCTGAGCTCCCTTCAGGCGATCGACGATTCGGCGCTGCTCATTAGCCGCAGGATATCCGGGGAGTATTTATGAATCAACAGTACGGGCGGCTGGTGAGCCGGGCGGCGATTGCGGCTACGGTGATGGCCTCGTTGCTGCTGCTCATTAAAATTGCCGCATGGTGGTATACGGGGTCTGTCAGTATTCTGGCGTCACTGGTGGATTCGCTGGTGGATATTGGCGCCTCGCTAACGAATTTACTCGTTGTGCGTTATTCGCTTCAGCCGGCCGACGAAAAACATACGTTTGGACACGGGAAGGCAGAGTCGCTGGCGGCGCTGGCGCAAAGTATGTTTATTTCCGGATCTGCGCTATTCCTGCTGTTGACCGGTATTCAGCATTTGGCGCGCCCGGAGCCGCTTAATCAGCCTGATATTGGCGTTATTGTTACGCTGGTGGCGCTTTTCAGTACGCTGGCGCTGGTGACGTTTCAGCGTTGGGTGGTACGAAAAACCCACAGCCAGGCTGTGCGTGCGGATATGTTGCACTATCAGTCCGATGTTATGATGAATGGCGCAATTCTCGTTGCGCTGCTGTTGACCCGTTTTGGCTGGCAGCGTGCGGATTCCCTTTTTGCTCTTGGAATTGGCATCTATATTTTATATAGCGCGTTGCGTATGGGTTATGAAGCCGTTCAGTCGTTGCTTGACCGTGCTCTGCCGGACGAAGAGCAGGAGGCGATTGTGGATATTGCTACCTCATGGCCGGGGGTTCAGGGGGCGCACGATTTCAGAACGCGCCAGTCAGGGCCGACTCGCTTTATTCAGTTGCATCTCGAAATGGAAGACCACTTACCGCTTGTTCAGGCACATGCGATCGCCGACAGGGTAGAGCAGGCGATTTTGCAGCGCTTTCCTGGTTCGGATGTGATTATTCATCAGGATCCCTGCTCGGTCGTGCCGTCATATTCAGCGGTAAAAGCAAGCGACAACGGCGGCTAAAAAGGCAAGCGCGGAAAGTGGATTTGGTATAAATTACCAACATTTGGCCTGACCTGAATCAATTCAGCTAAGAGTGATTGATATACTATTTACAATAATGATAGTTACTTATCCTGAGATTCTCCGTGGCGATTTCCGGCATCGGGATTAAATTTGCATTCTAAGTTCAGAGGTAGTCATGATTAAGAAAATCGGTGTGTTGACGAGTGGCGGTGATGCGCCGGGTATGAATGCTGCGATTCGCGGTGTTGTACGCGCCGGGTTGACCGAAGGGCTGGAAGTATTTGGTATTTATGATGGCTATTTAGGCCTTTATGAAGACCGCATGATCAATCTCGATCGCTACAGCGTATCCGATATGATCAACCGGGGCGGTACTTTTTTGGGGTCAGCTCGTTTCCCTGAATTTCGCGAAGAGCACGTGCGCGCCGTGGCTATCGAGAATATGAAGAAACGCGGTCTTGATGCGCTGGTAGTTATCGGCGGCGACGGTTCCTATATGGGCGCCAAGCGCCTTACTGAAATGGGTTTTCCCTGTATCGGCCTGCCTGGCACCATTGATAACGATGTCGCTGGTACAGACTACACCATCGGTTATTTTACTGCGTTAAGTACTGTTGTTGAGGCCATTGACCGTTTGCGCGATACCTCCACCTCGCACCAGCGTATTTCTATCGTTGAGGTGATGGGCCGCTATTGCGGCGATCTGACTCTGGCTGCGGCAATCGCCGGCGGTTGTGAGTTCATTGTACTGCCGGAAATAGAATTCAAGCGCGATGAGCTGGTAAACGAAATTAAAGCAGGTATTGCAAAAGGTAAAAAACACGCCATTGTGGCGATTACTGAGCATATCTGTAATGTGGAAGAACTCGCGCGCTACATTGAAAGCGAAACGCATCGTGAAACGCGTGCAACCGTTCTGGGCCACATTCAGCGCGGCGGTTCGCCGGTACCTTATGACCGTATTCTGGCTTCCCGCATGGGCGCATACTCTATTGAACTGCTGCTGCAGGGCTATGGCGGGCGTTGCGTGGGCATCCAGAACGAAAAACTGGTGCACCACGATATCATCGACGCTATTGAGAATATGAAGCGTCCCTTTAAAGGTGACTGGCTGGAATGCGCCAAGAAGCTTTACTGATGTACAACTGATCCTGACAAGGAGCCGTGTGGCTCCTTTTTTATTTCCTTAAGTTATAACCAAACTTTTTTTATTCTTTAATCCATTTCCCGCTTTCTGGCAGGCTGCCACTATCAAAATTTAATGGCCGGGAGAGAGTGTGATGAATAAATGGGGAGTGGGTTTAACGCTATTGCTGGCTTCTGTGGGGGCGCTGGCTAAGGACGTTCAGCTATTGAATGTGTCTTACGATCCAACTCGCGAGTTATACGAAGCCTATAATAAAGCCTTTAGCGCTCACTGGAAGCAGCAAACCGGAGAGCTTATTGTGATTCGCCAGTCACACGGCGGCTCAGGCAAACAGGCGACGTCAGTGATTAACGGTATTGAGGCTGACGTTGTGACGCTGGCGTTGGCCTGGGATGTTGACGCTATCGCTCAGCGCGGGCGTATTGAGAAAGGCTGGCTTACGCGTTTGCCGGATAACTCCGCGCCCTATACTTCCACAATCGTCTTCCTGGTACGTAAAGGGAACCCGAAACAAATCCATGACTGGAACGATCTGACAAAGCCGGGGGTATCCATCATCACGCCGAATCCCAAAAGCTCTGGCGGGGCGCGCTGGAACTACCTTGCCGCCTGGGGATATGCGTTACACCACAACAATAACGATAAAGTAAAAGCACAGGATTTTATGAAAGCGCTGTATAAAAATGTTGAAGTGCTGGATTCCGGAGCTCGCGGCGCTACGAATACCTTCGTTGAACGCGGCATTGGTGATGTGCTTATTGCATGGGAAAATGAGGCGCTGCTGGCCATGAAAACGCTGGGAAAAGAGAAAGTCGAGATTGTTACGCCGGGCGAGTCCATCCTTGCAGAGCCATCGGTATCAGTAGTGGATAAAGTGGTTGATAAAAAAGGCACGCGCGCGGCGGCTGAAGCTTACCTGAAATACCTCTACTCGCCGGAAGCTCAGGAAATTGCAGCGAAGAATTACTACCGACCGCGCGATAAAGGTGTTGCGGCGAAATATGAAAAGACTTTTCCGAAGCTGAAGCTTTATACGGTAGAGCAGATAGCCGGCGGCTGGGGAGAGGCGCAGAAGGCGCATTTCGCCAGCGGTGGGGTGTTTGACCAGATTAGTCGGCGTTAGGCCAGGCATTTTGCGCAACCATGCGGAGCCTGTTCCGCGTGTCTGAAAGAAGGTGATAAACGAGGCCGCCTGCCCAGGCTCTGTGATGCAGCAACACACTCAGACGGCCCGTAACAATCTGCGGGACTACGCTACGCAAACATACAGGGAGAGGGCGGCAATGGGGCTGGCATGGCGTAAATATGGCGCTATTGTGGCTGTGGCGAGCGTGCTACTTGCGGTAGCGGCAGGCGTGCGGGTATTGACGCAACATTCAGATGCGCTACGTCACATTGCGCTTGAACAGTGCGTTCCCAACGTACAACGGCATGGTAACCCGGCGCCCTGCGCGCGCGTTAACCTTGCCGCTGGCTATATGGTGATTAAAGACCGTCATGGTTGGTTGCAGTTTTTGCTGATGCCGACGCAGCGCATCAACGGTGTGGAAAGTCCGTTACTGCTTGATGCCCGAACCCCAAACTATTTCTGGCTGGCGTGGCAGGCGCGCGCGTTGATGAGTGAGCGGCGCGGCAGGTCCGTGCCGGATGCAGCGATCTCGCTGAGTATTAACTCGCGCCTGGGGCGTACTCAGGATCATCTTCATATACATATCTCTTGCCTGCGTAAAGATGTGCGTGAACGATTAAACCGCAGCGTCCCAGGCCCAGGCAGCCGTTGGCTGCCGCTACCTGGCGCTGTTAACGGCCACGACTATCTGATGCGGCGCGTAAGCGCCGAAGAACTGACGCGCTACAGCCCTTTTATGATGCTGGCGAAAGAGCTGCCCGAGGCAAAAGCGCATATGGGGCGCTATGCGCTGGCCCAACAGCCAGATGGAAGCTTTGTTCTGCTGACAACGCGGCGCAATTTGCTGCAACGTAACCTTGCCTTCGCGGAAGAACTCCAGGATCACGACTGCGCCATACTCACCGGGCTTTAGGTTGTCTGCGTTGGGGGATCTGCGATGAAGTTTTATTCCAGACCAGACGGCCTTCGTAAAACATGATTGTCAGCGTTAAAAAATGGATTTACGTTTCTTTTTGGAGTTTTATATTTTTTCAGGTGGGAAGGAATATATCTTTTAGATAAACATACTAAATAGCGCCGCGATATTACGTTTTCCTGTTTTTTGTTCATTATCCCGGTTATATTTTCCCCCGCCTTTTAACCGGTTATTTAATGCCGGTCTGTCAGGTTTAACATTAGCATAATAAATTAAGGCTAATTTAAGTTATTACGTTTATTTTTTGGCTGTATTTATTTAACCAGGTTTTCAAATATGACACCACAGTTACAGACCAGAGGCCCCTTTAGCTGGGCGGCTCTGCTTTGGGTTTTGCTCTACTTTTGGTTTTTTTCCACAGCATTACAGATATTTATACTGGCAACCGGCTACAGCGGCACGAACGGTTTACGCGATTCACTGTTATACAGCTCGCTGTGGCTTATACCCGTCTTTTTATTTCCTGCCAGAACACGGCTATTAGCCGCCGTTATCGGCATCATATTATGGCTGGGTTCAATAGGCGCGCTGGCTTATTTTGTTATTTATGGCCAGGAATTTTCACAAAGCGTTCTGTTTGTGATGTTCGAAACAAATAAAAATGAGGCCAGTGAATTTGCCAGCCAGTATTTGAGCCTGAAACTATTAGCCATCCTGCTAATGTATAGCGCGGCAGCAATATTTCTCTGGACGCGTCTGCGGCCGGTTTATCTCCGTACTCCCTGGCGTTACGGCGTCGTCTTCGGCATTTTATACGGGCTAATACTTCATCCTCTGATTAGTGACCTGGCGCTGAAAAAAAACAGCGTAAGCACGGCCGTAAACCACCTGAGCGCGCGTATGGAGCCTGCCGCGCCGTGGCAGCTTATTAGCAGCTATGTACAGTACCGAAAGCAGCTTAGCGCTCTGGAAAATATGCTGACCGACAATAGCGCGCTGCCGCCACTGGTTAACCTGAAAGACAGTTCGGGCGACGCGCCGCGTACCCTGGTGCTGGTTATTGGTGAATCAACCCAGCGCAACCGCATGAGCCTGTATGGCTACGCGCGTAAAACCACGCCGCAGCTCGATAGCCTGCGTGACCACGATCCTGGCTTTACGCTGTTTAAAGACGTGGTCACCACGCGTCCGTATACAATTGAAATACTTCAGCAGGCGCTGACATTTGCCGACCAGGAAAATCCCGATCGGTATCTGACTCAACCCTCGTTGATGAATATGATGAAGCAGGCCGGTTACAAAACATTCTGGATAACCAACCAGCAAACCATGACCGCGCGCAACACCATGCTGACGGTATTTTCCCGCCAGACGGATAAGCAGTACTACATGAACCAGCAACGCACCCAAAGCGCGCGCGAGTACGATGCCAATGTATTCGCGCCGTTCAGAGATGCGCTGGCGGATTCGGCACCGAAAAAATTCATTATTGTTCATCTTTTGGGCACCCATATTAAATACAAATACCGCTATCCGGAACAGAAGCAATGGACGCTTTTTAACGGTAAAACGAGCGATATACCACCGGGGCTGAGTCAGGAACAACAGGAAACGTATAACGATTATGATAACGCTAATCTGTATAACGATAATGTACTGGCAACGCTGATTTCCGATTACAAAGCCACCGATCCTAACGGGTTTATGCTCTATTTTTCCGACCACGGCGAAGAGGTATACGATACGCCGCCGCATGATATTCAGGGGCGCAATGAAGCAAAACCCACGCGCGCTATGTATACCGTGCCATTTTTTATCTGGACATCGGATAAGTGGAAAGCCGCGCACCCGCGTGATTTCACGGGGGATGTCTACCGTAAATTCAGTCTGATGAATCTGATTTATACCTGGTCCGATCTGGCAGGGCTGAGCTACGACGGCTATGACCCTACGCGCTCGTTGGTAAACCCCGCATTTGTGCAAACCACGCGCTGGATTGGCGATCCGTACAAGAAAAATGGGCTGCATGACTTCGACGCCCTGACAGACGGCGAGGCTATTAAGGAAACCGGGCGTTAAACAGATACAATACTGCCCGTAAGAGGAGGCCTGGTGATCTCTTCTTGAGACTGCTGACAAACCCCATCCTGTCGCAGACAGGATGGATGAAATGCAATAAAACATAAGGAAAATCAATGTATTGATTTTCGCCTGCTTATCATAAAGAAGGAAAAACCCCGTTTTTTCCTTCTTTGTCNGAGGAGGCCTGGTCTCCTCTTTTTACTTTGCCGTCAATGCTACGCCTTTTTTTCCTGTGCAATACAGCTACGGTGCTAATCTCAACGTAGGCGTTTTATTCTTCTGTAATGAGAGGTGCGTTATGCGCATATATCTTTTCGCGTTGCTGGCATTCATCATCACCGGCTGCGCGCCGGGAGGCAGCGAATATGGAAACGACGCAGGCGATCAACGATTAAAAGTTGGCGTTCAGGATCTGTATTCCATTGACGCTAACGGCAGTTTACAACGCGATAAACAGCCAGAGCCGGTTCAAAACCGGGCGTCGTCGGCTAACAGCGTTGACCGTGGAGCAACTATTGGCTGGTAAGCAACGCTCATGGCGAAGTAGGGATGGAAACCTGATAACTATGGCAGGGAGCGAACCCGTCGCCGTTAGCGCATGTCAATTAACTAAGAACGCCGTTATCCACAGGAGGATAACGGCGTTAACTATACAAAATCAGAGAAAATTATCAGGAACAGACGGTGGGCCGAACGCCCAGCGTGTGGCAAATAGCGTAGCTCAGCTCAGCGCGGTTAAGCGTATAGAAGTGAAAGTCTTTAACGCCTTCGCGACTAAGGATTTTCACCATGTCCATTGCGATACTGGCCCCAACCATTTTGCGGGTCTCCGGATCGTTATCCAGCCCTTCAAATATATTATCCATCCATTTCGGCACGCGTACATTCGTCATGGCGGCGAATTTTGTTAGCTGCCTGTAGTTACTTACGGGCAGAATGCCCGGCACAATTTCCACATCAATACCGGTCGATACACAACGATCGCGAAATCGCAGGTAGCTTTCCACGTCAAAAAAGAACTGCGTAATTGCGCGGCTGGCGCCTGCGTCGATTTTGCGCTTCAGGTTAATCAGATCTGCTTGCGCGCTTTTCGCCTGCGGGTGCACTTCCGGATAGGCCGCTACGGAGATGTCAAAATCCGCCTCCTCTTTAAGCAGCGCCACCAGATCGCAGGCATACATATCGGGCTTGCCGCCTCCCGGCGGCAGATCGCCGCGCAGCGCTACAATATGGCGAATCCCATTTTCCCAGTAATCGCGCGCGATAGTACGCAACTCATCGCGAGAAGCATCAATACAGGTTAGATGCGGCGCAGCTTCCAGGCCGGTACGGTCTTTAATGCCTTTAATGATGCTGTGGGTACGGTCACGCTCGCCGGAGTTCGCGCCATAGGTAACAGAAACGAATTTCGGCTTAAGGCTGCTCAGGCGATCGATAGAGTTCCACAGGGTAGCTTCCATATCGTGAGTACGCGGCGGGAAAAACTCAAAAGAAACGTTAATTTGCCCCTGCATTTCTGCCAGGTTTTGATTCAGTGCTTCCCGCTGGTTAGCATGGAAAAAACTCATACCCTTTACCTCATCAATCGCGTTAACTTCTGTATTTTTTTGACTTCTATACGTTTAGACGTCCAGATGCCAAAATGAAGCAAAAGCCGTATGACGTCAACCGAAAAATGATTGTTACGTATGAGTAATCTTCAGCGAAGGTGAATTTTTTTCATGTAAAAAGCGCTCTCTTCATATTACTTATTAGAAGAGAGCAGCTTCAGCAGTAAAAGCGGCTACAGTAACTGTGCCAGGCGGTTAATGTCCGATTGAATAGCCCCGGCGGTCACATCGCGCCCGGCGCCGGGTCCGCGAATAACCAGTGGATTATCACGATACCAGCGACTCTCAATGGCAAATACGTTATCGCAGGGCAGCAGCGATGCCAGCGGATGCTCCGGGCGCACGGCTTCGACGCCAACGCGCGCTTTGCCGTTAGCGTTAAAACGCGCCACGTAGCGCAACACCAGTCCCATTTCACGCGCGGCTTCCAGGCGCTGCGTCATTTGTGCGTTCAGTTCGTCGCCATTTTCAAAGAAGTGATCGACAGAGCCGTCTTCACAGCCGGCAGGCACCAGCGATTCCACTCGCACCTGCTCCGGCTCAATATCGTAGCCCGCCTCGCGCGCCAGAATCACAAGCTTGCGCATGACATCTTTACCTGAGAGATCAATACGCGGATCGGGTTCAGTGAGCCCCTGCTGCCAGGCCTGATCGACCAACTCAGTAAACGGCACGGTTCCGTCAAACTGCAGAAATAGCCACGACAGCGTACCGGAGAAAATACCGCTGATAGCCAGTATGGTATCACCGCTGTCGCGCAGGTCACGTACGGTGTGATTAACCGGCAGTCCGGCGCCGACAGTAGCGTTATACAGCCAGTAGCGGCCGGTTTTCGCAAAGGCGTCGCGAATCTGGCGATACCTGGCGCCATCGCCTGCTCCCGCCAGTTTGTTCGCGCTGATTACGTGAAAACCGTGGCTGGCGAAGTCCAGGTACTGCTCGGCCAGTTGCGCGCTGGCGGTCACATCCAGTACGACAAGATCGTCCCAGGGATGGGCGCGCATCCACAGGAACAGCGCTTCTTCATCCTGCTCTACTGCCTCGTCATTAAAAAAGGCCAGGGCGCGGCTGGCGTTAAGGCCATCGTAGCTTAACAGGCTGCGCTGGCTATCCACCACGCCTGCCAGCACAAACTCAAACCCGGTGCGGGCTGAAAGCGTTTCCTGCTCGCGCGCGAACAGTTCCAGCCAGCGTGAACCAATATTGCCCTTACCGAACAACATCAGGCCAATGCGTTTTTCGGCGCGGAATAATGACTGGTGCAAACCCTGGACCAGGCTTTGCGTTGGCCCCACGCGCAGCACCGCCACAAGGCTGATTCCCTCCTCCGATTGCCAGATAAACTCCAGCGGCTGATCGTTAAGCTGCTGCCAGAAACGATGGCTGTGTAGGGGGTTGCGGCACACGCCTGCGCCCACCATTGCCACCAGCGCCAGCCCTTCACGCAAACGCAACTCGCCTGCAAGCGCGGTTTCTTCCATTAAACTCAGCGCGCTGCTGACCACTTCCTGGGTGTAGCAGAGCTGCAGCATGCTGCGATCCGGATGAACGCCAATCGCCAGCGGACGCAACTGCGCACGCCGAAGTAGCTGATCCACCTCCTGGCGTGCCTGGTTGAAATCTCTTTGCGGTGGAATTTTGTATTCAATCAGGCATACATCGTCGTGGCTGGTGACAATACGCGCTCCCGTGCCGGAGGCCAGCACGCGCTCAATACGCGTTGAACCTTGCTCTGGGTTATAGCTGCAGCGCAGTTGCAGATCGATATCGCTGCCAGAAACGGGCTGTAACGTACGCGTATGCAACACCGGCGCGGCCAGGCGCGCCAGTTCGCTGGCTTCATCAAGGCGCAGCAGCGGCAGCAGGCACGCATCTTTTACTTTACGCGGATCCGCGCTGTATACGCCGGCCACGTCGCTCCAGATAGTGACGCGTTCAACGCCTGCCAGTGCGCCAATTTGGGTAGCGGAATAGTCAGAGCCGTTGCGCCCCAGCAGCACCGTTTCCCCCGCGTTATTACCGGCAATAAATCCCGTTACAACCAGACGTTTGTTGGGATGCCGGGCTAGGTGCTGTTGCAGCAGCGGGAAAGAAAGGCCTTCATTAACCTGCGGCTGTGCGGCGCGCTCGGCGCGTAGAAAAGCGCGGGCGTCAAGCCAGGCGGCTTCAATATCCTGCTCATTCAGTAAAGCCGCCATCAGGCGTGCAGACCAGATCTCGCCGTGGCCGACTACTTCTGCATATACGGCATCGGTGATTTCGCCGTCCAGCAGTGCTGCCAGGCGTTCCAGGTCGCGAATAAAAGCGGCAACCAGAATTTCGGTTTGCGCGGGCGACAGCAGGCCGCCGATAAGCTCGCTTTGATAACGACGCAGCCCCTGCTGTACCTGGCAGGCGGCAATACGATCGCTCTGGCTTAGCTTCAGCCAGTTAATCAACTGGTTGGTAGTGCTGCCTGCGGCCGAAACCACCATCATATCGCCGGGGCGGGAATATCCGGCCATAATGCCCGCAACGCGCAGGTAACACTTCACATCGGCAAGACTACTGCCGCCAAATTTATGCAGTTGGCGAGCCTTCGCTCCTGCCTGCGCTGAAATACTCATGCTTACCTCTTGGCGGCGATCCGGAACGCGTTGTCCAGGTCGGCGATTAAATCTTCACTGTCTTCGATACCGGTTGAAATGCGCAGCAGCGTTTCTGATATTCCGGCGGCGGCGCGCGCTTCAGGCGCCATTCCCGCGTGCGTCATTGTCGCGCTATGGGAGATAAGACTCTCTACGCCGCCCAGCGACTCCGCCAGCGTAAATAGCGTCAGCCCGCCCAGGAAGCGGCGAATCATTTGTTCATCGCCGTTTAGCTCAAAACTAAGCATCGCGCCAAAACCTTTTTGCTGACGCACGGCTATTTCGTGCCCTGCGTTTTCCGGTAGCGACGGATGATAAAGGCGCTTCACCAGCGGCTGCGTTTGCAAATACTTTATCAGCGCCAGCGCGTTACGTTGCGCCATTTCCATACGCGGCACAAGCGTGCGCAGGCCGCGCAAAAGCAGGTAACTGTCAAATGCGCTGCCGGTAACGCCAATATTATTTGCCCACCAGGCCAACTCGGCGGCCATATCAGGATCGTTTGCGATAACCACGCCCGCCACCACATCTGAGTGGCCGTTGAGGTATTTAGTGCAGGAGTGCAGCGCCAGATCCGCCCCCAGCGTCAGCGGGTTTTGTAACGCCGGGCTAAGGAAGGTGTTATCCACCACGCTCACGGCGCCGGCATTGCGCGCGAGCCGGCAGATTTTCTCAATATCCACCACGCGCAGCAGCGGGTTGCTCGGCGTTTCCACTAATACCAGCTTCGGTTTTTCGGCCAGCGCCGCCGCCAGCGCCGCCTCATCGCCCTGATCGACGAACAATACGCGATAGCAACCGCGCTTCGCCATACTGTCAAACAGGCGATAGCTGCCGCCATAGCAATCATGCGGCGCCACCAGCACATCACCCGGTTTCAGGAAAACGGTGGTTATCAGGTGAAGGGCTGACATGCCGGTATTTGTCAATACGGCGTCCGCGCCGCTCTCCAGCTCCGCCAGCGCACGCTGAACCACATCACGCGTCGGATTGCCGCGACGCGAATAGTCGTGAGTACGCGGTTTGTTAAAGTCGATAAAGTTATATGTGCTGGAAAGATGAATGGGCGGGACGACGCAGCCGTACTGCTCGTCGACGTTTAAACCGCTACGTACTGCGATGGTGGCCTGCTTGCGCGTCATAGAATCGGTCCTGGCTGAGATAAAAAAAGTCTGGCCACAGAGTAAACACTGCGATAATAGACGTCAATACATCTGGACATCTAAACTTCTTTGCGTATAGATTGAGCAAAAGCGAAATAACCGCTAAAATTATACACTTTACGCGGTCGGCACAGCATTTTGCGCTAAAGCGAGATACATTGTCGCGCAGACGATCGTCACGCGCTCCGGCGCTGACGCTATGTTAATGAATAAGAGGATTAAAGGTATCCCATGGCTGAATGGAGCGGCGAATATATCAGCCCCTACGCTGAACACGGCAAGAAGAGTGAGCAAGTCAAAAAAATTACGGTTTCCATTCCTCTGAAAGTATTAAAAATCCTCACTGACGAGCGCACCCGCCGTCAGGTCAACAACCTGCGTCATGCCACAAATAGCGAGCTGCTGTGCGAAGCTTTCCTGCATGCGTTTACCGGTCAGCCTTTGCCAAACGATGACGATCTGCGTAAAGAACGCAGCGATGAAATACCGCAAGCAGCTAAAGAGATTATGCGTGAACTGGGTATTGACCCGCAGACGTGGGAATATTGATAACAAAAAAGGCGCCGTCAGGCGCCTTTTTCGGCAGCGAATGCTTACTTGCTGCCCGGGATGTTAAAGCGCTTGTTAAAGCGATCAACACGGCCGCCGGTAGCGACTTCACGCTGCTTACCGGTATAGAACGGGTGGCATTTTCCGCACACGTCCAGGTTCAGATCGTGACCCGCAGTAGAGCCAATCTTGATAACATTACCGCAAGAGCAGGTTGCAGTAATTTCTGCGTAATTCGGGTGAATATCTTTTTTCATGGGAAACCTCAGTCTAAAGGCCGCGTCGCTCTTCCGGCCCTAACGCCAGACACCACGCGAAGTTAATTAAGCGAGTTCTTTGGCCGCGCGAAAATTACGCAGCAAAGGCGGCGCATCATACAGAAATCTCTCCTGCGATGCAAACACTCCCCAATGCCGCCTCACAGTGTACACTGTACGCCAAATAATGAAGATCAATACCGCCGTCTCATTTTATCAGCCTGGATGCACACATGCTCGTAGCCCATATCGCTCTGCCGGTTCCACTGGCTCGTACCTTTGACTACCTTATTCCTGAAGGAATGCAGGTGGTGGCCGGCGCCCGCGTCAGCGTGCCGTTTGGCCCCAGAAAAATGGTGGGGGTGGCAGTATCCGTCAACGGAAACAGCGAGCTGCCGTGCGAAGAACTAAAAAGTGTGCTGGAAGTGCTGGATGGGGAATCGCTCTACCCCGGCACGCTGTGGTCCATGTTGCTATGGGCCGCCGACTACTATCACCATCCTATTGGCGAAGTGCTGTTTCACGCCTTGCCCATGCTTCTACGCCAGGGCAAACCCGCCCATGCCGCACCGTTGTGGTACTGGCGCGCCAGCGAAGCCGGGTTGGCATGCGATCTTAATAGCCTTAAACGCGCCTTTAAGCAGCAACAGGCGTTGGCAATGCTACGTCAGCGCGATATCTGGCGACATCAGGTCAGCGAACTGGAACTGAGTGAGGCAGCGCTCCAGGCGCTGCGCCAGAAAGGCCTGTGCGATATCCACAGCCAGCTTCCGGACCAGATTGACTGGCGCGGCAACTTCGCCGTACAAGGCGAGCGCCTGCGCCTGAACACGGAGCAGGCAACCGCTGTCGGCGCTATCCACAGCGAAGCCGGGCAGTTTGCTCCCTGGCTGCTGGCCGGTATTACCGGTTCCGGTAAGACTGAGGTTTATCTTAGCGTACTGGAAAACGTACTGGCGGCAGGTAAACAGGCGCTGGTGCTGGTGCCGGAAATCGGCCTGACGCCCCAGACTATCGCCCGTTTTCGCGAGCGTTTTCGCGCACCGACAGAGGTGCTGCATTCCGCACTCAATGACAGCGAGCGGCTGAGCGCGTGGCTGAAAGCGCGCAGCGGCGAAGCCGCTATCGTTATTGGCACGCGTTCTGCCTTGTTCACACCGTTCAAAAACCTCGGCGTTATTGTGATTGATGAGGAGCATGACAGCTCCTATAAGCAGCAGGAAGGCTGGCGCTACCACGCTCGCGATTTGGCGGTATGGCGTGCGCATGGGGAAGGCATTCCGATTATTCTCGGCTCAGCGACCCCGGCTCTGGAAACGCTGCATAACGTGCGCGCGGGCAAATACCGCCAGTTGACGCTGACCCGCCGCGCGGGTAATGCCCGCCCGGCTAATCAACATGTACTGGATATTAAAGCGCAACCGCTTACCGCCGGGCTGGCGCCAGCGCTGATCGCCCGTATTCGCCAGCACCTTCAGGCGGATAACCAGGTGATATTGTTCCTTAATCGCCGCGGTTTCGCCCCCGCGCTATTGTGCCATGACTGCGGCTGGATAGCGGAATGTCCGCGCTGCGATCATTACTACACGCTACACCAGAGCCAGCAACAACTCCGCTGCCACTATTGCGACAGCCAACGTCGCGTGCCGCCGCAGTGCCCGCAGTGCGGCTCCACGCATCTGGTGCCGGTTGGGCTTGGTACTGAGCAACTGGAGCAGGCGCTTGCGCCGCTGTTTCCCGGCGTGCCCCTTTCACGTATCGACCGCGACACTACCAGCCGGAAAGGCGAGCTGGAACGCCGGCTGGAGGAAGTGCATCGTGGCGGAGCCCGGATATTGATTGGCACTCAAATGCTGGCCAAAGGGCACCATTTCCCGGATGTTACTCTGGTGGCGTTGCTTGATGTTGACGGCGCGCTGTTTTCTGCCGATTTTCGCGCTGCGGAACGCTTCGCGCAGCTCTATACCCAGGTATCCGGGCGCGCCGGGCGCGCAGGCAAGCAAGGGGAGGTGATATTACAAACGTATCATCCCGAGCACCCGCTATTGCAAACGCTGCTTTATAAAGGCTACGACGCTTTTGCCGACCAGGCGCTGGCGGAACGCCAAAGCGTGATGTTGCCCCCCTGGAGCAGCCATGCGCTGGTGCGCGCCGATGACAGGGACAACCAGCAGGCCGCGCTCTTTTTACAACAGTTGCGAAATTTGCTTCAGGCCAGCCCGCTTGCCGATGAAAAACTGTGGCTAATTGGCCCGGTACCGGCATTACAACCCAAACGCGGTGGACGCTTTCGCTGGCAATTATTGTTGCAACACCCTTCACGCCCACGTCTGCAACGACTGCTTCAAAACAACCTCAAGCTTATCAATACGCTGCCGGCATCCCGTAAAGTTAAATGGACGCTTGATATCGATCCTATCGAAAGTTAAGGAAACTATCCGTTTACTGACTGAAACAAAAAGAGTTTCTTTGTTTTTCCCAAACTATATGTTCTGCGAGATAGATCGATAAATTAAACTTAAGTCACAGTATTAGTGAAATTTCTGTAACTATAACAGCGTGTAATCTGTTAAGAATGTACAAATAAATTAATAAATCTGGCTGCAAAGCGACAACAGATCGCGTGGCCCAACCAGATATTTTAACCCCCCGCAAGATGCTCGCGAGGTAAAAGACGTTGAAGACCAGGAAGCCGGTTGCCGGAGCAACCATGAAAGATGTCGCCAGGCAGGCGCAGGTATCCACCGCGACGGTATCCCGTGCGCTAATGAATCCCGAAAAAGTATCTCAGTCTACGCGCAGCCGCGTTGAGCAGGCTGCGATAGAAATCGGCTATCTCCCCAATACGTCAGGGCGCAGCATAAAGCGCAGCGATACCCGAACTTTGCTGGTTATCGTACCGGATATCTGCGATCCCTTTTTCAGCGAAATCATTCGTGGGGTTGAGGTGACCGCTGCGAACTACGGCTATCTGGTGCTTATTGGCGATTGCGCGCACCAGAATCAGCAGGAAAAATCCTTTATTGATATGATAATCACCAAGCAGATTGACGGTATGCTGTTGCTGGGTTCACGCCTGCCGTTTGATGCCGGAAAAGAAGAGCAGCGCAATCTGCCGCCGATGGTGATGGCGAATGAATTCGCGCCGGAACTGGAGTTACCTACAGTACATATTGATAATCTTACTGCTGCCTTTAACGCCGTAAGCTATCTTTACGGGTTGGGCCATCGCCGTATCGCCTGTATTGCCGGGCCAGAAGGGATGCCGCTGTGTCATTTCCGTCTTCAGGGCTACATTCAGGCTTTGCACCGCCATAATTTAACCGTTGATCCCTGCTATATCGTCAGGGGCGATTTCAGCCTGGAAGCCGGAGAAAAAGCGATGACGCAACTGCTGGCGCAGCCGCAGCCGCCTGACGCAGTGTTCTGTCACAGCGATGTAATGGCGCTTGGCGCGTTGTCACTGATAAAACGCCGCGGCCTGCGGGTACCGCAGGATATTTCCCTCATGGGCTTCGATAATATTTCACTGTCGCAATTCTGCGATCCGCCGCTCTCCACCGTGGCGCAACCACGTTTTGAGATAGGTCGTCAGGCGATAATGCTACTACTCGATCAGCTTCAGGGCCTGACGGTAAACCCGGGCTCTCGCCTGCTGGATTGCGAGTTAATGATACGAGGCTCAACGCGTGCGCCCGCTCCGGAAAATAGGCGCTTAACGTAATGTGAATCTGGTCAAAGAGGCATCCCTTAAGTAACATGACGAACCGAATAATGACAACAACAGCGAAACGATAGTGGCACAAAGAGATTACGTCCGACGTGGGCAACCGTCTCCAGCACGGCGCAAAAGCCCGTCCCGCAAGAAAAAGGGCAGATCCTCCGGCGTTTCCCCGGTAATGGCGGCAATTGCGGTTGCCGTACTGGCGGCCTTCATTGGTGGTTTGTGGTTTATCACTCACCATAAAAAAGAAGAGGTAGAAACGTTGCCGGGGCAGAAAGCAACCGGTAACGGTTTACCGCCTAAGCCGGAAGAGCGCTGGCGCTATATTAAAGAGCTGGAAACGCGCCAGCCAGGCGTAGCGCGCCCAACTGAACCATCCGCCGGTGGGGAAATTATTCATCAGGATCAGTTGACGGACGAACAGCGGCAGTTGCTGGAACAAATGCAGGCTGATATGCGCCAGCAACCGACTCAACTTAGCGAAGTGCCGTGGAACGAGCAAACGCCAGCGCAGCGCCAGCAAACGCTACAGCAGCAGCGGCTTAATCAGGCCCAGCGACAGGCGCAACTAAAAGAGTCGGCAATAACGCGCCAGCAGCCCGAGCAGCAGCGTAAGCAACAGGAACAGCGGCTTTCCCGGCAACGTCAGTCTGAATTACAACGACAGCAGCAGGAGCTGCAGCGTACAACCCAGCGGGCAGCGCAGGCGCAGCAGCTTAGCGAAGGCAACGGCGCACAACAGACCCAGCCAAAAAACCAACCAGCGCCGGTTACCGCAGCAGCGCAGGCCTCGTCGGTGAAGCCGCAGGCCGCCGCTAAAAAAGATGAACGCCAGTATATGGTACAGTGCGGTTCCTTTAAGGGCGAAGAGCCAGCGCAAAAAGTGCGCGCCCAGCTCGCCTTTGAAGGTTTTGATTCCCATATCACCGTCAATAACGGCTGGAACCGGGTAGTTATTGGCCCGCTTAACGGCAAAGACAGCGTAAACAGCACGCTTAATCGTCTTAAAGCATCGGGGCATACCAACTGCATTCGCGTTGCCGCCGGGGGTTGAAACCCCTAAAAATATCCCCCATCTATACTTCTATTCTGCCCTGCATATTCATGCGGGGCGCCTGTACAGCATTCAAAAAGGGGTCTGCTCGTGACAACAATAGTCAGTGTGCGTCGTAACGGTCAGGTGGTCATCGGCGGCGATGGTCAGGCGACATTAGGCAATACCGTGATGAAAGGAAACGTTAAAAAAGTGCGTCGCCTTTACAACGATAAAGTGATTGCAGGCTTCGCAGGTGGTACGGCGGACGCGTTTACGTTGTTTGAGCTGTTTGAACGCAAGCTGGAAATGCATCAGGGCCACCTGGTGAAAGCGGCCGTTGAGCTGGCGAAAGACTGGCGTACCGATCGTATGCTGCGTCGGCTTGAAGCGCTACTGGCGGTTGCCGATGAGAATGCATCGCTGATTATTACCGGCAACGGCGATGTGGTGCAGCCTGAAAACGATCTTATCGCCATTGGCTCTGGCGGCCCGTATGCCCAGTCTGCCGCCCGCGCGCTGTTGGAAAATACGGAGCTGAGCGCCCGTGAAATTGTGGAGAAGTCGTTGGGGATCGCAGGTGATATTTGTATCTATACCAACCACTTCCAGACCATCGAAGAACTCTCGTCTAAAGTGTAAGGATCGCCCATGTCTGAAATGACTCCACGCGAAATTGTCAGCGAACTGAATAAACATATCATTGGCCAGGACGCCGCCAAACGCTCCGTGGCTATTGCGCTGCGTAACCGTTGGCGCCGTATGCAGCTTGACGAAGAGCTGCGCCATGAAGTTACACCAAAAAATATTCTCATGATCGGCCCGACCGGCGTAGGTAAAACAGAAATTGCCCGCCGCCTCGCCAGGCTGGCCAACGCCCCGTTCATCAAGGTTGAAGCGACTAAATTCACCGAGGTTGGCTATGTGGGTAAAGAGGTTGATTCAATTATCCGCGATCTTACCGATGCAGCCATCAAAATGGTACGCATGCAGTCCATTGAGAAAAACCGCTATCGTGCGGAAGAAATGGCCGAAGAGCGCATCCTTGACGTACTGATCCCGCCCGCAAAAAACAACTGGGGCCAGGCAGAGCAGGCGCAGGAACCGTCTGCCGCGCGTCAGGCTTTTCGTAAAAAACTGCGTGAAGGCGAGCTGAATGATAAAGAGATTGAAATAGAACTCTCTGCCGCGCCAATGGGCGTGGAAATCATGGCGCCTCCCGGTATGGAAGAGATGACCAGTCAGCTACAGTCAATGTTCCAGAACCTGGGCGGTCAGAAGCAAAAACCGCGCAAGCTGAAGATCAAAGATGCCATGAAGCTGCTGGTGGAAGAAGAAGCCGCCGGGCTTGTAAATCCGGAAGAGCTTAAACAGCAGGCTATTGACGCTGTTGAACAACACGGCATTGTATTTATCGACGAGATAGACAAAATCTGTAAGCGCGGCGACACTTCCGGCCCGGATGTTTCCCGGGAAGGCGTACAGCGCGACCTGCTGCCGCTGGTGGAAGGTTGTACCGTTTCCACTAAACACGGCATGGTTAAAACTGACCATATTCTGTTTATCGCCTCCGGCGCGTTCCAGGTCGCCAGCCCGTCAGATCTGATTCCGGAGCTTCAGGGCCGTTTACCGATTCGCGTTGAACTCCAGGCGCTAACAACTGAGGACTTCAAGCGCATCCTGACCGAGCCAAGCGCTTCTATCACCGTGCAGTACAAAGCGCTGATGGGCACTGAGGGGGTGAATATTGAGTTCACCGAAGACGGCATCGATCGTATCGCTCAGGCCGCCTGGCAGGTTAACGAAAGCACCGAGAATATCGGCGCTCGTCGCCTGCACACTGTGCTCGAACGTCTGATTGAGGATATTTCATACGATGCCAGCGAGCTGAGCGGCCAGACTGTCACGATTAATGCCGAATACGTCAGTCAGCATCTTGATGAACTGGTGGCAGATGAAGATCTGAGTCGTTTTATTCTATAATCGCGCTCAACGCATTTTTATCTCACTTGATGGGGGCACGCGCCCCCATTTTTTATTGCCGATTTATTGCTGACGAAAATCATGACTGAACCGCAACCGATAAGCCTTACACGCGCCTGGCTGGAAAGCCTGCGTCCTCGTACTTTACCACTGGCTTTCGCCTCTATTGTTGTGGGCAACGCGCTGGCCTGGTGGCAGGGCTTTTTCGATCCCGCTGTTGCACTGCTGGCGCTGCTGACTGCCGGGTTATTGCAAATCCTGTCCAACCTGGCAAATGATTATGGCGATGCCGTAAAAGGTAGCGACAAACCCGATCGTATTGGGCCGCTGCGCGGTATGCAAAAAGGCGTGATTACGCAACAGCAGATGAAAGTCGCGCTGGCCATTGTCGTGGCGCTGATTTGTCTGTCTGGCCTGGCGCTGGTTAAGTTGGCCAGTCATAACAAGGCGGATTTCCTTGGCTTTCTGTTACTTGGTTTGCTTTCTATTATTGCAGCAATTACTTATACCGTTGGTACGCGCCCCTATGGTTATATGGGGCTTGGCGATATTTCGGTGCTGATTTTCTTTGGCTGGCTGAGCGTAGTGGGTAGCTGGTATCTACAGACACATGCGCTGACGATATCGGTTTTTCTTCCGGCGACGGCCTGTGGGCTGTTGGCTGCCGCAGTGCTGAATATCAATAATTTGCGTGACATTGACAGCGATCGCCGGAACGGCAAAAACACCCTTGCCGTGCGGCTTGGTCCGTTGCGCGCGCGTCGCTATCACGCTTTCCTGTTGTTTGGCTCGCTGGGGTGTCTGGCGCTGTTTAATCTTTTCTGGCTGCGTAACCTGTGGGGGTGGCTGTTTATTTTGGCCGCTCCGCTGTTGGTAAAACAGGCGCAATATGTGCTGAAGGAAAAGGATCCTGTCGCCATGCGCCCGATGCTGGAGCGTACCGTAAAAGGCGCACTTGTGATCAATGTGTTGTTTTCTATAGGTATTATTCTTTCAGGCCAACATTTTTAACCAATGTCGCGCAATTCGTACTGGATGGCTTTGCCTGGAGTTAACTTTAAGCGATATACTGACAGTTCCAGCAGCAACTGAATGTTAAGCCTATGAAATACGATACCTCCGAGCTTTGCGACATCTATCAGGAAGATGTCAATGTCGTGGAACCCCTGTTCTCCAACTTTGGCGGGCGGTCATCGTTTGGCGGGCAAATCATCACAGTAAAATGTTTTGAAGATAACGGGTTGCTGTATGAAATGCTTGAAGAGAACGGCCGTGGCCGCATTTTGCTTGTAGACGGCGGTGGATCCATGCGCCGCGCATTAATCGATGCGGATCTGGCTCGCCTGGCTGTGCAGAATGAATGGGAAGGTATTGTCTGCTATGGGGCCGTGCGCCACGTCGATGAGCTTGAAGAACTGGATATCGGTATTCAGGCCATCGCCGCCATTCCGGCCGGGGCGGCTGGCGAAGGGGTAGGCGAAAGCGACGTACGCGTTAATTTTGGCGGCGTCACTTTCTTCTCTGGCGACCATCTGTATGCTGATAACACCGGTATTATACTGTCTGAGGATCCGCTCGACATTGAATAATCCCCGTTCAAAGTAAAAGGCGCCTGGCGGCGCCTTCAGAAGGCTGACACCGAAGGACACAACGCGGTTTTTCCTTCTGTGTGATAAGCAGGCGAAAATCAATGCCTTGCTTTTCCTTATTTTTATTATGTTTCATCTATCCTGTCTGCGACAGGATAGGGTCTGCCCGCGGTATCAAGGCGCCTGGCGGCGCCTTCAGATGGCT
>NZ_JAEPBH010000039.1 GCF_016632365.1 Tenebrionibacter intestinalis
TCAACCCGTTTTTTCAGGATTTTCTCTGCCAACCCGGCGACTGATTTTGCCTGCCGCCGTGTCGATGGAGGCGCATTATAGGGGGAATTGAAACGCTGGCAAGGAATATTTAAAAAAAACGAAGTAAATGCTCACATTTTAGGCTAACTAACAAAAAGCTAATATTTTTGCAAATTAACGGATAAAAAAACGGGCCCTGAAGGCCCGTTTCGTTGTGCGTTTTATTGTACAGCGGCAATATGCCCGTCTTTTACCAGCAACTCTATCTCTTTACCGGGAAGTAACTCTCCGGAAAGGATCTGCTGCGCCAGCGGGTTTTCAATCTGTTGCTGGATTGCACGTTTAAGCGGACGCGCCCCGTAAACCGGGTCATAACCATTTTCGCTCAGCAGTTTGAGCGCCTCATCGGAAATATGGACCGCATAACCGCGTTCTTCCAGGCGTTGGTACAAACGCTGCAATTGAATCCGGGCAATAGAAGCTATGTGGCGTTCGCCCAGCGGATGGAATACCACAACTTCATCAATACGGTTAATGAACTCTGGCCGGAAACGCTGGCTAACCACACCCAACACCAGATCTTTCATATGCCCATAATCCAGATCGCCAAACCGTTCCTGAATCAGATCGGAACCAAGGTTAGAAGTCATGATAACTACCGTATTACGGAAGTCTACTGTCCTGCCCTGTCCGTCTGTCAGACGTCCGTCATCCAGCACCTGCAGCAGAATATTGAACACATCCGGATGCGCTTTTTCCACTTCATCAAGCAGGATGACGGAATAGGGACGACGACGCACCGCTTCAGTCAGATAGCCGCCCTCTTCGTAACCGACATATCCCGGAGGCGCGCCAACCAGACGAGACACAGCGTGTTTTTCCATAAATTCCGACATGTCGATACGCACCATAGCGTCATCGCTGTCGAACATGAAATTCGCCAACGCTTTGCACAATTCGGTTTTACCGACGCCGGTAGGCCCAAGAAATAAGAACGAACCAATAGGGCGGTTTGGATCGGACAACCCGGCGCGACTGCGGCGAATAGCGTTTGATACGGCTTCTACAGCTTCATCCTGGCCTATGACGCGCTGATGTAATTCCTGCTCCATGCGCAGCAGTTTTTCACGCTCGCTTTCCATCATTCTGGACACGGGTATACCGGTCCAGCGCGCCAACACGTCAGCAATTTCTACGTCAGTAACTTTGTTACGCAGCAGTCGCATCGTTTTCCCTTCCGACTGCGTGGCGGCTTCAAGCTGTTTTTCCAGTTCCGGTATTTTACCGTACTGCAGTTCAGACATGCGCCCCAAATCTCCCACGCGACGCGCCTGCTCCATTGCAATTTTTGCCTGCTCCAGATCAGCCTTAATTGTTTGCGTGCCAGATAACGACGCCTTCTCCGCCTTCCATTCTTCCTCAAGCACCGAGTATTCGCGCTCTTTGTCAGCAAGCTCGTCATTGAGCATATCAAGACGTTTCTTGCTGGCTTCGTCTGATTCTTTCATCAGCGCCTGCTGCTCCAGCTTAAGCTGAATAATACGGCGATCCAGGCGGTCAAGCTCTTCAGGTTTGGAGTCAATCTGCATACGGATGCTGGATGCCGCTTCATCAATCAGGTCAATTGCTTTATCCGGTAACTGACGGTCAGCGATATAGCGGTGTGACAGCGTCGCCGCAGCAACAATAGCCGGATCGGTAATTTGCACATGGTGATGCAGCTCGTAACGTTCTTTCAGTCCGCGCAGAATAGCAATGGTGTCTTCAACCGTCGGCTCTGCAACAAACACTTTCTGGAATCGACGCTCTAAAGCCGCATCTTTCTCAATGTACTGACGATACTCATCAAGCGTTGTCGCGCCTACACAGTGCAGTTCGCCACGCGCCAGCGCAGGTTTAAGCATATTGCCTGCATCCATTGCGCCATCGGCCTTGCCCGCGCCGACCATTGTGTGCAGTTCATCGATAAACAGGATGACATTGCCTTCCTGTTTAGAAAGATCGTTAAGCACGCCTTTCAGACGCTCTTCAAATTCGCCGCGGTATTTCGCCCCGGCAACCAGCGCGCCCATATCCAACGCCAGCACACGGCGGCCTTTCAACCCTTCCGGTACTTCGCCATTGACAATACGTTGCGCCAGCCCTTCTACGATAGCGGTTTTACCAACGCCAGGTTCACCAATCAACACCGGATTATTTTTAGTACGCCGTTGCAGCACCTGGATGGTGCGACGGATTTCCTCATCACGCCCAATAACCGGATCGAGCTTGCCTTGTTCAGCACGCTCCGTCAGATCGATAGTAAATTTCTTCAACGCCTGGCGCTGATCTTCAGCCCCCTGATCGTTCACGCTCTCCCCCCCGCGCATTTTTTCAATAGCCTGCGTAACGTTTGCCGTACTGGCGCCTGCCGCTTTTAGCAGATCGGCCAGTGAACCACGCGATTCCAGCGCCGCCAGGATAAAAAGCTCCGAAGAAATAAAATTGTCATTGCGCTTTTGCGCCAGCTTGTCGCATAAATTCAGGGTACGCACCAGATCCTGAGAGGGCTGAACGTCTCCCCCCGTGCCTTCAACCTGCGGCAGGCGGCTTATTGCCTGTTCAATCGAGGCGCGCAGTTGGTCAACGTTAACTCCCGCTGAAGTCAATAATGGCGCAACGGAACCGCTCTCTTGCTTTAGCAGAGCACTCATTAAATGAAGAGGTTCGATAAACTGGTTATCATGCCCAAGCGCCTGCGACTGGGCGTCGGCAAGCGCAAGCTGAAATTTGTTAGTAAGACGATCCAGACGCATAACTCCTCCCACAGAATGGTCAAATTTGCTACTGGAGATTAAGTGAGGTCATCCCTCAATTATTCAAGGTGAATGACCATAATTATGTGAGTGCATAGCTACCCATACTGGATCGTCCTGATTTAATAGGTTATATCAGCCAAATGAAACTTGCCATACGGCCCGTTATTCTGTCGCGCCGATAAGAGAAAAATTCTTCTTTTTCGCTGAAAGTGCAGCGTTCTCCACCATAAATTTGGCAGACGCCGAGGTTCGACAAACGCTGACGCGCAAGCAGATAAATATCAGCATAGTATTTTTTACCCGCAGGGCAAAAAGCCGCGCTGGATTTCGCCTCTTTTTCGATAAACGCCTCACGAACCTCCGAACCAACCTCGAACGCCCCCGGGCCAATTGCCGGGCCAAGCCAGGCCATGATGTTTTCCGGGCTGTCGCGAAAACAGGCTATCGTATTCTCCAGCACGCCGCCGCACAGACCGCGCCACCCTGCGTGCGCCGCTGCGACTTCTGTACCTGCGATATTACAGAACAGCACCGGCAGACAATCAGCGGTCATAACCGCGCTAACAACGCCACGCTTATTGGTATAGGATGCATCCGCACGCTTTGATAACGGCGGCTTATCGTTCAGGCTCAACACCGTTGTGCCGTGCACCTGTTCCAGCCAGACGGGTTGCGACGGCAACCCTGCCGCCTCATAAAACCGCCGTCGGTTTTCTTCAACATGTGTAGTATTGTCGCCACAGTGCGCTCCCAGGTTCATGGAATCCCAGGGCGCGACGCTAACGCCGCCGGAGCGGGTGGAGCTACAAGCTCCAACGCCTGCGGGTAACGGCCACTGAGGTACAATAAGATTTATCATAGCCAGTCAATCTGTTCCTTATGTTCTTCATAATCGGCGCGCAGCGCGGCAATCAGGTCGAGCATATCCTGAGGAATTGGCGCATGCCACTCCATCTCAATGCCGCTTATGGGATGGTACAGTCGAAGCATGGTGGCATGCAGCGCCTGTCGATCAAACTTGCGTAGTGCCTGAATAAAATTTTCCGACGCGCCCTTAGGCGGACGCGGGCGGCCGCCATACAGTTGATCGCCCACCAGCGGATGGGTAATGTGCGCCATATGAACGCGAATCTGATGCGTACGCCCGGTTTCCAGGCGCAGACGCAGGCGGGTATGCGCACGAAAATGTTCCATAATACGATAGTGCGTTACCGCCGGCTTCCCCATAGGATGCACTGACATATGGGTTCGCCGGGTAGGATGGCGGCTGATAGGTTCTTCCACCGTTCCGCCCGCTGTCATATGGCCAATGGCAACCGCTTCATATTCACGTGTAATTTCACGCCGTTGCAGCGACTCTACCAGCCGCGTCTGTGCAGGCACTGTTTTGGCGACTACCATCAACCCGGTCGTATCTTTATCCAGGCGATGAACAATCCCCGCACGCGGCACATCAGCAATAGGCGGATAATAATGCAATAACGCATTAAGCACTGTACCGTCCGGATTGCCGGCGCCGGGGTGCACCACAAAATCGCGCGGCTTATTAATAACGAGAATATCATCGTCTTCATAAACAATATTTAACGCAATGTCCTGAGGCTCGAAGCGAGACTCCTCCTCTATTTCAGCATCGATGACGACAGTTTCCCCCCCCAACACTTTCTCTTTTGGTTTGTCGCAAAGTTTGCCGTTAAGCAATACGCGCTGATCAAGGATCCATTCTTTAATGCGCGAACGAGAATAATCCGGGAATAATTCGGCTAAAGCCTGATCTAACCGTTGACCGAGTTGAGTTTCGGACACCGTTGTGGTGAGTTTTACTGGTTGTGCCATACAGTGCTTCTTCGTTAACGTTGGGTTTTTACGGCTTTGCCGTTTAATATAGTGTGCTATTGTAGCTGGCCTTAATCGGGAGCTTAACGGAGAGTTCTCCCTGATTTACATTCTGAGGAAAGTCAAAACGTCATGACGCGCATGAAATACCTGGTGGCAGCCGCCACGCTGAGCCTGGCCCTGACCGGTTGTTCCGGCTCAAAAGACCAAGTTCCGGACAGTCCGCCGTCTGAAATCTACGCTACCGCCCAGCAGAAGCTCCAGGACGGTAACTGGAAAGCGGCAATAACGCAACTGGAAGCGCTGGATAACCGCTATCCGTTCGGACCGTACTCACAACAAGTACAGTTGGATCTGATTTATGCCTACTACAAAAATGCGGATCTGCCGCTGGCTCAGGCGACTATCGATCGCTTCATGCGCCTGAACCCCACGCATCCCAACATCGATTATGTGCTCTACATGCGCGGGCTTACCAACATGGCAATGGACGACAGCGCGCTACAGGGCTTCTTCGGCGTAGATCGTTCCGATCGCGATCCGCAGCACGCCCGCGATGCGTTCAACGACTTCTCCAGACTGGTTCGCGGCTACCCGCGCAGCCAGTACACGACAGATGCGACCAAACGCCTCGTGTACCTCAAAAATCGCCTGGCTAAGTATGAATACTCCGTTGCGCAATATTATACCCACCGCAGTGCCTGGGTCGCCGTGGTTAATCGCGTTGAGGGAATGCTGCGCGATTTTCCGGACACTCAGGCCACGCGCGACGGCCTGAAGCTGATGGAAAATGCCTATCGCAAGCTGCAGCTTGACGCGCAGGCGGAGAAGGTCGCAAAAATTATTGCCGCGAGCAGCAGCAAAACCTGATTAGTAAATACAACAAAACGGCAGCCGAAAGCTGCCGTTTGTAACGGTAGAAAAACGCCGATACGCACGCAATCCGTCCGAAAGGGCAGAAAAGCAGTTCAGGCAAACAGCGTATTACTTTTCGTCTGATAGTGATAAAGCGTGCAAAGCCGTGCTTTTGTCGCTTTGCCGACAATCTGAAACGACAGCCAGAGGCTGTCGTTTTTATATGCGCAGTGCGCAAGCCTACGCATCCTGATTATCTGTTCTACTATGACAATTGTCATCTCCCCCTTCAAGAATAAAATCAACGCTTCCAGTCGTATCTCACAAAACTCCGTTTATTGACAAAAAGTGACAGAATAAACGATCTGAATCACACATTTTGACATTCGACGGGGTATGCTGAAGTTATCAGGACGGGCAAAGACAAGAGGTAACTTTATGACAATGAACATTACCAGCAAACAAATGGAAATCACCCCGGCAATCCGCCAGCACGTCGCAGACCGTCTCGCCAGGCTAAAAAAATGGCAAACTCACCTGATTAACCCGCATATTATTTTATCCAAAGAGCCAAAAGGCTTTATGGCCGATGCAACCATCAATACGCCGAATGGCCATCTGGTAGCCAGCGCCAGGCATGAGGATATGTACGCGGCTATTAATGAGCTGATTAATAAACTTAAGCGCCAGCTTAATAAAGTTCAGCACAAAGGAGAGGCGCGTCGCGCCGAAGTTTCCGTAAAAGAAATCCTCCAGGCCGATCCGCAACTGTGATCCCGGACATCAAATAAAGAGCGCGCCCTCGCGGCGCGTCAGATTGTTGTCTGGAAAATAATCTAGAATCAACCCATTGATTTTACTGTTTTATTTTTCACACCTATCAGGCCAACGGCGTATCTGGCGGCGTTGGTCTCCCGCCTTGCGCGCCCTCATGACGCGTTTTTTTATTGACACAGAGAAAAGAGTGCAGTTACTTTAACTGGCACAATTTATTCGGATATCGCCATGACCCAACCAGCGTTTTTCTTCGCATTTCTTTTTACCTTCCCCTGAATGGGAGGCGTGTCGTCATGTAAGAATAAATGCGAAGACGAACAGACAGGCCTCCCAACCGGGAGGCCTTTTTTATAATAACGACAAAGGTTGCACTATGAGCGATAATCCCCTACTGGCCCTGCGCGATAAGATTAGCGCGCTGGATGAAAAACTGCTCGCGTTACTGGCTGAGCGCCGCCAGCTAGCGGTTGACGTTGGTACAGCCAAACTGGCTACCCACCGCCCGGTTCGCGATATCGATCGTGAGCGAGATCTTCTTGAACACCTTGTCCGTATCGGTCAAAAACACCATCTCGACGGCCATTACATTACACGCCTGTTTCAGCTTATTATTGAAGACTCCGTACTGACTCAGCAGGCTCTCCTGCAAAAACATCTCAATAAAACCAGCGCGGATTCAGCGCGTATCGCATTCCTTGGCCCTAAAGGCTCCTATTCGCATCTGGCCGCGCGCCGTTACGCCGCGCGCCATTTTGAACATTTTATTGAGAGTGGCTGCGCCAGATTTGAAGAGATCTTTCGCCAGGTAGAAACGGGCCAGGCAGACTATGCCATCGTTCCCGCCGAGAATACCAGTTCAGGCTCGATTAACGATGTTTACGACCTGCTACAACACACCAGCTTATCCATCGTAAGTGAACTCACGCTGCCGATAGATCATTGCGTAATGGTCGCCACGACAACAACGCTGGAAAAGATTAAAACCGTATACAGCCATCCACAACCGTTTCAGCAGTGCAGTCAGTTCGTTAACCGCTGGCCGCAGTGGAAAATCGAATATTGCGAAAGCACTTCCGCTGCAATGGAAAAAGTAGCGCAATCTGGCTCGTCCGACGCGGCGGCATTGGGCAGCGAAGCCGGCGGCGCGCTGTATGGCCTGCAGGTGCTGGAGCGCAATCTGGCAAACCAGACGCAAAATATCACCCGCTTTCTGGTACTGGCGCGTAAACCCGTTAGTGTATCCGGCCAGGTACCGGCAAAAACTACACTGCTGTTCGCCACCGGCCAACAGTCTGGCGCACTGGTCGAAGCATTGTTGGTTATGCGCAACCACAATCTCATCATGACCAAGCTGGAATCACGCCCTATCCACGGCAACCCCTGGGAAGAGATGTTTTATCTTGATATTCAGGCCAATCTTGAGTCAGCAGACATGCGCCAGGCGCTACGCGAATTGGGTGAAATCACTCGTTCAATGAAAGTTTTGGGTTGTTATCCAAGTGAAACAGTAGTCCCGGTCGAACCGGCCTGAAGACCTGCGCGCCTGCTCTGCGCAGGCGCCGATTTAACCTTTGCTTCAATAGCAGGCTTGCTCGCACGCATTTCCTGGCGCGGGGTATTTCCGTCCACCTGTTCACTTTGTGTGATAAAACTCAGGTTTCGGCATCCCCGCAACCGGCGCTTCCAGCATAAATATCGCTCCGGACAGCGGCCGGGCTGTTAGCTCATCCTGCTGCATATTTTCCCGGGTAGTGGTAATAAACACCGTTTTCATGTTCGGTCCGCCAAAGCAGAGCATGGTCGGACAGCGCACCGGCAAACGGTACTCCAGCAGTTGTTCTCCGTCAGGTGAAAACCGGGCAATACGGAAACCGTCATACAGCGCGCTCCAGTAACAGCCTTCAACATCCATCGCCGCACCATCAGGAACGCCTTCACCCTTGCCAAAGCGTCGAAATACCTCACGCGGCCCCGGTTCGCCATTTTTATCCAGCGGCGCACGCCAGATAACAGCGTTTGGCGTATCAGAGGTATACATCCAACGGCCATCCGGGCTAAAAGCCAGACCATTATGCCCCTGAATATCACACTGAATAACGCGCGGTGAAAGATCGTTATCGATACGCATCAACAGCGCGCCATTATAATCGCCCGGCCCCCAAAAGGTACCTGCGTAAAAACGCCCGTGCGCATCCGTTCCGCCATCATTAAAACGCGCCCACGCTGGATTATTGGGATTATCACAGATTTTCTGTACCAGCCTGCCATCCTTATCCGCAAGCCAAATCGCGTGACGCATTGCGACAATCAACCCACCCTGCTTACACAGGGCGAAACACCCCACTTCTTCAGGAAAATGCAGCACCTGATGATCGCCGTTCGCAATGGTATAACGATGAATCTGGCATTTCAGAATATCAGCCCACCAGAGCGCCTGCTCATGCGCGCTCCAGGTCGGACACTCCGGAAGATGGCCGGTATAGCTGAACAGCGGCTGTATTTCTGTTGTCATGCGACTCTCCTTAAGCCGTAAAAAAGCCGGTGATACGGACACCGGCTTTCAGTATAAGTCGAGTTTGGCTCACTGCCGGTTATCGTTAGCCTGGCGCAGCAGCGTGCGGCTTTCGCTCTGGAAACGCTGCGCATAATCGCCAAACCAGTGCTCCACCCGCCGAAAACTCTCGATAAACGCCTGCTTATCACCCTGCTCCAGCAGAGTTATGGCTTCACCGAAACGGCGGTAGTAGCGCTTTATTAGCGCCAGATTATCTTGCGAGGCCATAATAATATCCGCATACAACTGCGGATCCTGCGCAAATAGCCGCCCAACCATCACCAGTTCAAGCCGGTAAATAGGTGACGAAAGCGCCAGCAACTGCTCAAGTTGTACATTTTCTTCAGCCAGATGCAGGCCGTAGGCAAATGTTGCAAAATGGCGCAACGCCTGAATGAACGCCATATTTTGATCGTGCTCTACCGCGCTGATACGGTGCAAACGCGCGCCCCAGACCTGGATTTGCTCAAGAAACCACTGATAGGCTTCCGGTTGGCGCCCGTCACACCACACGACAACCTGCTTAGCGAGGCTACCGCTATCGGGGCCAAACATAGGATGCAGGCCAAGCACGGGCCCTTTATGGGCCGCCATCATCGCCTGTAGCGGCGCGTTTTTTACTGATGCGAGATCGACTAAAATACAGTCAGCCGGCAGCGTTGGCAGACGAGCGATAATTTGTTCAGTCAGATGAATGGGTACACTAACGATAACCATCCCCGCGTCATCAAGTAGCTCATGCGCGCGCGGCCAGTCGTCTTTTTCCAGAATACGTACCTCATAGCCAGACAGCGTAAGCATTTTTGCAAACAACTGCCCCATCTGCCCACCGCCGCCAACGATAGTTACCGGACGCAGCGTTGGATGCAGCGTTTTAAATCCCTTGTCGTTTTCACTGGAATAGGATTCACGCATCACCCGGCGCAGCACATCTTCAATTAAGTCAGGCGGTACGCCCAGCGCCTGAGCTTCTTTACGGCGTGAAGCCAGCATGCTGGCTTCACGTTCAGGCACATAAATTGGCAGGCCATAACGGCTTTTAACTTCACCTACTTCAGCCACCAGCGTCAAACGACGCGCCAGTAAATCCAGCAGCGCTCTGTCAACGACGTCAATTTGATCGCGAAGCGCGGTCAATTCTGCAACCATAAAATAAAAAACCTCTTAATCGAGACGCGCCGCCAGGTGCCCAGTTAAATCGTTATGGATCTCGCGCAGCAGCGCTTCGGTGGTCTCCCAACTGATACAAGCATCGGTAACCGACACGCCGTACTTCATATCACAGCGCGGCTGTTCGGACGACTGATTGCCTTCATAAATATTGCTCTCAATCATCAAGCCGGTAATGGATTTATTCCCATCTTTAATTTGCGCAATAGCCGATTCCGCCACGCCCGGCTGGCGACGATAATCTTTGCTGGAATTGGCATGACTGCAATCTATCATCAGCGATGGGCGCAGTCCTGCCTGTTTCATTTCTTTTTCACACTTTGCCACATCTTCCGGGCCGTAGTTTGGCGCTTTACCGCCGCGCAGAATAACGTGTCCGTCTGGGTTGCCTTTTGTCTTAAGCAGGCAAACCTGGCCTGCCTGGTTAATACCAACAAAGCGATGCGGCATTGCCGCTGCGCGCATAGCGTTAATGGCCGTCGACAGACTGCCGTCGGTACCGTTTTTAAAGCCTACCGGCATAGAGAGGCCGGAGGCCATTTCACGATGCGTCTGCGATTCCGTAGTACGCGCGCCAATAGCCGACCAGCTAAAAAGATCGCCCAGATACTGAGGGCTGTTAGGATCGAGCGCTTCAGTCGCCAGCGGCAGCCCCATACCCACCAGTTTCACCAACAATTGGCGCGCCGTTTTAAGGCCGTTTTCGATATCAAACGAGCCATCCATATGCGGATCGTTAATCAATCCTTTCCAGCCTACTGTCGTGCGCGGTTTTTCAAAATAGACGCGCATGACCAGATAGAGGCTATCGCTGACCTCCTCCGCCAGTGCTTTAAAACGACGCGCGTAATCCACAGCGGCTTCGGGGTCGTGAACAGAGCAGGGGCCGCAGACAATCAGCAAACGCGGATCGCGCCCGGCGATGATATTAGCAATTGTCTGGCGAGACTCTGCTATCTGCGCTTCCTGCATCGCAGTCAGCGGAAATGCCGACTTCAGCTGGGCCGGAGTCAGCATGACCTGTTCTTCTACAATATGAACATTATTCAGCGCGTCTTTTTGCATGATGGCGATCCTTTGATTAACTCGTTTGCGATAGTTTTTCACAGGAGGTTACCTTACCCGCCAACGGTAAACTTATCAATCCATATTTTGTACATAATTATTTACACTACCCATTTATATCGCATATAAGGCTATATAAATCACAAATCGTAAAGATTAATTTCCAGCCAGCATTTCAGACGCGACCAAAATCCCCCATAGCGCGTCCCCTACACAGACGTATCCGTGCAACAATTAAGATTTAAAAATCAAAAACACACAATGTGGCGCAGACGATCGCTACAATAAAAAACGCTATTGCATCCCTCTATCTTTCGGCTGTGAACAAACGTTTCTTTCCTGCCAGGATACCCAACAAGGTATGCTTAACACTATGGAAAAATTAACTGAACTTAAACGCGCCAAATGCCTGGCCCTGGCTTTGCTACTGCTGGCCGCCGCTATTTTTATTACCACGCTGTGCCTGCCGCCGAACAGGTGGTGGGTTGGGTTGCTGAAAGCGGCCTCGGAAGCCGCTATGGTCGGAGCGCTTGCTGACTGGTTTGCGGTAGTGGCATTATTTCGCCGCGTTCCGGTACCCATTATCTCGCGCCACACGGCAATAATTCCGCGCAATAAAGATCGCATTGGCGATAACCTTGGGCAGTTCGTGCAGGAAAAATTCCTTGATACCCCCTCGCTGATTGCTTTGATTCGTCGCCACGATCCGCTGACGCTCATCGGGGCCTGGCTCAGCCAGCCAGAAAACGCTCATCGCCTCGGCCGGCATCTTTTACAGGTTTTGGGGGGGCTACTTGAACTGGCCGACGATGCGCGCATACAGGGGCTGGTACGAAGGGCGGTCCATAAAGCCATCGACAAAGTCGATCTTAGTCAAACCAGCGCGCTTATTCTGGAAAGCATGACCCGCAATAATCGCCATCAGCAACTGCTTGATGCGCTGATAGCAAAGCTCATTGCGCTTATTCAGCAAGACAGCACACGCGCTTTTATCGCAAAACAAATAGTGCGCTGGCTTGAAACGGAACATCCGCGCAAAGCAAAAATTTTACCTACTGAATGGCTGGGTGAACACAGCGCAAAACTGGTTTCAGACGCAGTTAATACGCTGCTTGATGACATCAGCTACGATCGCGCCCATCAGATCCGCGCAGCCTTCGATCGCATAACAACCCGGTTTATTCATAATCTCAAAAGCTCGCCGGATATGGTCGCCAGAGCAGACGCAGTACGCCGCTACCTGAAAAATGATGAAACATTCAACCGCTATCTGGGTGAAATATGGACAGAGCTACGCCAGTGGCTGAAAAGCGACATTCTGCGTAACGATTCAACGGTACGCCAGCGCGTGTCGGATGCCGGGCAGTGGCTTGGCGAAACGTTGTCTGCCGACGCGGCGCTGCGCTCTTCGCTTAATAAACACATGGAGCAGGCCGCAACCCGGCTCGCCCCGGAATTCTCCGCCTTTCTCACCCGCCACATCAGCGATACGGTAAAAAGCTGGGACGCACGCGATATGTCGCAGCAAATAGAGCTGAACATTGGTAAAGATCTGCAATTTATCCGCATCAACGGCACACTGGTAGGCGGCAGTATCGGCATCGTGCTCTGGGCGCTGTCGCAACTGCCGGAACTGCTTCGCTTTTATATACACTAAATCGGCACGATCGCGCGGGTTCTTCGCCTTATGGTTAACTGACCACAGGCGGCCCGAACAAGAACCGCTTTCCCAAACGTAAAAAGGGCCAGCAAACGCTGGCCCTTTTCAGGATGTCGCTTTCGCGAGCAATTACCGGGACAGACGCTCTTTGATACGCGCAGATTTACCGGTACGCTCACGCAGGTAGTACAGTTTAGCTTTACGCACAGCGCCACGACGCTTGACGGTGATAGAATCAACTACCGGAGAGTGCGTCTGGAAAACACGCTCTACGCCTTCGCCATTGGAAATTTTGCGAACAGTGAATGCAGAATGCAGGCCGCGGTTACGGATAGCGATAACCACGCCCTCGAATGCCTGCAGACGTTTTTTGGAACCTTCAACAACCCATACTTTCACTTCCACGGTATCGCCCGGACGGAAGGAAGGTACGTCCTGCTTCATCTGCTCTTGCTCAAGCTGCTTGATAATGTTGCTCATAATTTAATCTCTTATCCTGGGTAAACTGATATCCGGCAGGTTGCTAAGCACCATGCCCATCATATGTCTGCCGCTGTTTGCGCATGTTCCCGTTGGAACTCTGCCAGCAGCCTTGCTTGCTCTTCAGTCAGAGCCAGGTTTTCCAGAAGTTCAGGTCTTCTAAGCCAGGTTCGGCCCAGCGACTGCTTCAGGCGCCAGCGCCGGATTTCAGCATGGTTCCCCGACAGTAAAACCGGCGGTACTTCCATCCCTTCCAGCACTTCCGGCCGCGTATAGTGCGGACAGTCTAGCAACCCATCGGCAAAGGAATCTTCAGTTGCCGAAGCTTCATGGCCCAGCACGCCCGGAATGAACCGGGAAACCGAGTCAATCAACGTCATTGCCGGTAACTCGCCGCCGCTGAGTACGTAATCGCCGATTGACCACTCTTCGTCAATTTCGGTCTGGATTACGCGCTCGTCTATCCCCTCGTAACGGCCACATACCAGAATCAGCTTCTGGTTGGTTGCCAGTTCGCAAACGCCGCTCTGATCGAGCTTGCGTCCCTGAGGCGACAGATACACAACTTTCGCGCCCTCGCCTGCCGCGGTTCTGGCTGCGCTGATGGCGTCCCGTAACGGTTGCACCATCATCAGCATTCCCGGTCCGCCGCCGTAAGGACGTTCATCCACGGTACGGTGCCGGTCGTGCGTAAAGTCACGTGGACTCCAGCACTCAATGCTCAGCAGGCCATTTTTCACTGCCCGGCCAGTTACCCCGTAATCGGTAATCGCGCGGAACATCTCAGGAAACAGGCTAATGATGCCAATCCACATAGCGCCGTCTTATTACCGTTAATCCGGAGGTTTAAAAACCAGGATCCCAGTCTACTTCGATAGAACGAGTAGTGAGATCGACTTTCTTGATAACCTGCCCATCGAGGAACGGAACCAGCCGCTCCTTGATTCCAAAAGCATCTTTCAGGTTGGCCTTAATGACCATAACGTCATTAGACCCGGTTTCCATCATATCAATGACTTTTCCCAGGTCGTACCCTGCACTGGTCACTACCTGGCAACCGATAAGGTCTTTCCAGTAATAGTCACCCTCGTCCAGAGCCGGCAATTGCGCCGCATCCACCACAATTTCACAATTGGTAAGGAGATTCGCCGCATCACGATCGTCAACGCCCGTAAGCTTAACGATGATGTCCTGATTGTGATGGCGCCAGCTTTCAATCTCAAGCTGTTGCCACTGGCCGCTACGCTGGATAAACCAGGGTTCGTAGTCGAAAATGCCTTCGGACTCTTCGGTGGAGGAGAACACTCTGAGCCAACCACGGATACCGTAGGGGGAACCCAATTTACCCAGAACAATCTGGTCAACCGGCACCGCCGCGGCGTGTTGCTTGCTCATCATGACCACCGTGACAGATTAAGCTGCTTTTTTTGCTGCTTTGATCAGCGCTGCAACGCGATCGGAAATGGTCGCGCCCTGGCCAACCCAGTGCTCAATACGATCCAGATTCAGGCGGGTGCCCTCTTCTTTTTCATTGGCGATGGGGTTGAAGAAACCTACGCGCTCAATGAAGCGACCGTTGCGAGCATTACGGCTGTCGGTGACGACAACCTGGTAGAACGGACGCTTTTTCGCGCCGTGACGTGCTAAACGAATAGTTACCATAACATCCTCTTGTGTGAATAAAACAACCGGGCCCCATCGAGGAACGGAGCCCGGCGTCATATTAAAAGCCCGAAAATTTTACTCATTTCTGCACAGAAAGCAATTCATATTACCTGTAGCGCTTTGTGCCAACGGCCTTTGCGCGTCTGACAACAGCGTTTTGAACGGTACGCCTGGCATTAAATGTCCGCCCGCCGCGCATATAAAGAAAAAGGCCGGCAAACGCCAGCCTTACTACGCCTGTTTCTTACAAGCGCTATGTAAGAGCGACGCTGTCGCAGCCAGTTTGGATACGGCGCGCGCCCTCTGCGTACGCGCAGCTCGTAAGGAGGACAAGCGCGCCCCGGTTCAAAGCGGCTAACAAGACAGACCGAACGTTTAAATCAGCGCCCCGGAAAGCCGGGGGGCATCATCCCTTTCATCCCGCGCATCATCTTCGCCATACCGCCTTTTTTCATTTTCTTCATCATGCGCTGCATATCATCAAACTGCTTAAGCAGACGGTTGACGTCCTGCACCTGCAGGCCGCACCCGGCGGCGATACGACGTTTACGAGACCCTTTGATGATGTCCGGGCTGGCGCGCTCCTTAAGCGTCATGGAGTTGATAATCGCCTCCATGCGTACCAGCACCTTATCGTCCATCTGAGATTTTACGTTATCGGGAATCTGCCCCATGCCCGGCAGCTTACCCATCAGGCTCGCCATACCGCCCATGTTTTTCATCTGCCTGAGCTGGTCAAGGAAATCATTGAGATCAAACCCATCGCCTTTCTTAAGCTTTTTCGCCAGCTTCTCTGCCTGCTCGCGGTCAACTTTGCTTTCGATATCTTCGATAAGCGACAACATATCGCCCATGCCAAGAATACGCGACGCGACGCGGTCAGGGTGAAACGGCTCCAGCGCTTCGGTTTTCTCCCCCACGCCGAGAAATTTAATCGGCTTGCCGGTAATATGGCGAATAGAGAGCGCCGCACCGCCGCGCGCGTCGCCGTCTACTTTAGTCAGTACAACGCCCGTCAGCGGCAGCGCTTCATTAAACGCTTTTGCGGTGTTGGCGGCGTCCTGCCCGGTCATGGCATCAACAACAAACAGCGTTTCCACCGGATCTATCGCGGCGTGAACCTGCTTGATTTCATCCATCATCGCTTCATCAACGTGCAGGCGGCCTGCGGTATCTACCAGTAGCACATCGTAGAATTTCAGCTTTGCCTCTTTCAGCGCAGCGTTGACGATATCTACCGGACTCTGACTTACATCAGACGGGAAAAAATCCACCCCAACCTGCTGCGCCAGCGTTTCCAGTTGCTTAATCGCCGCAGGACGATAGACGTCCGCCGACACCACCATGACTTTTTTCTTCTGCTTTTCAAGCAGGAACTTACCGAGCTTACCTACGCTTGTGGTTTTACCCGCTCCCTGTAACCCCGCCATCAACACAACGGCTGGCGGCTGCGCTGCGAGATTAAGCGCGTTGTTCTCCTCGCCCATTGCCAGCACCAGTTCGTCACGCACAATCTTGACGAACTCCTGACCTGGCGTCAGGCTTTTATTGACTTCATGGCCAACCGCCTTTTCTTTAACGCGGTTGATGAATTCACGCACAACGGGCAGCGCAACGTCTGCTTCAAGCAACGCCATGCGTACTTCACGCAGCGTATCTTTGATGTTGTCTTCGGTGAGGCGCCCACGGCCACTGATATTACGAAGCGTGCGCGAAAGTCGGTCAGTTAAATTATCAAACATGGTTTCTTGCCTGAGGTGATGATTTAAGGCCGCCGCAGCGACGCAATTCAATTTAGGGCCGAGTATATCATGTTGCTAACGCTGTGTGATGTAAGCAACGGTTGGAGCAGACAGCGCGTGACGTTATACTGCTTTTCTGAAATTCTCAGCATACAAACGACACCTGCATATGCCTGTTTTTGCACTTATTGCGCTCGTCGCATACTCCTTCAGCCTGGCGCTGATCGTACCCAGCCTGTTGCGAAAAAACAGCGGCTGGCGTCGTTTTGCGCTGATTTCGGCGCTGGTCGCGCTCATCTGTCACGGCGTGGCGCTTTGGGGACGTATCTTTACTGGCGGCGGACAGAACCTGAGTTTACTTAACGTCGGCTCACTGGTCAGCCTGCTAATCTGTACGGTTATGACCATTGCCGCATCGCGCAACCGCGGCTGGGTGCTGCTGCCTGTGGTTTACGCCTTTGCGCTCATTAACCTCGCGCTCGCCTCCTTTATGCCCAATGAATACATTACGCATCTTGAAAAAACGCCGGGCATGATGGTGCATATCGGGCTGTCGCTTTTTACCTACGCTACGCTCATTATCGCCGCGCTTTATGCATTACAACTGGCCTGGATTGATTATCAACTTAAAAATAAGCGCCTTTCCTTCGGTAGCGTCATGCCGCCGCTGATGAGCATTGAGCGCAAGATGTTTCATATCACTCAGGTTGGCGTGGTGCTGCTCACGCTGTGTACCGGGCTGTTTTATCTACAAAATCTGTTTAATCTGGAAAATCTGGATAAAGCGATTCTCTCCATTCTGGCATGGTTTGTTTACATCATACTGCTGTGGGGCCACTATCATGAAGGATGGCGCGGTCGTCGCGTCGTCTGGTTTAATTGCGCAGGCGCGCTGCTGCTAACGCTGGCCTACTTCGGCAGTAGGGTATTACAGCAGTTAATCCGCTAATCCTATCTCTGGAAGGACACATCGTTGGAACACATCTCAACCACCACGCTGATCGTTATATTGATCGTCATGGTGATGATTTCCGCCTATTTTTCCGGTTCCGAAACCGGAATGATGACGCTCAACCGCTACCGCCTGCGCCACCTGGCGCGCCAGGGAAACCGCGCCGCCCGCCGCGTAGAGAAACTGCTGCGTAAACCAGACCGTCTGATTAGCCTGGTCCTTATCGGCAATAACCTCGTCAACATCCTTGCCTCCGCGCTTGGCACTATTGTCGGAATGCGCCTGTACGGTGATGCAGGCGTCGCTATTGCAACCGGTATTCTCACCTTTGTGGTATTAGTGTTTGCTGAAGTTCTGCCAAAAACCATTGCTGCGCTATACCCGGAAAAAGTGGCCTACCCAAGCAGCGTTCTGCTGGCGCCGCTCCAGGTGCTGATGATGCCGCTGGTCTGGTTGCTGAATATCATTACACGCATTCTGATGCGCATGATGGGGATAAAAACTAACGTAGTGGTAAGCGGCGCGCTCAGTAAAGACGAACTGCGCACACTGGTTAACGAATCGCGCTCGCAGATTTCACGTCGCAACCAGGACATGCTGTTATCCGTACTGGATTTGGAAAAAATCAGCGTTGACGACATCATGGTGCCACGCAACGATATTGTCGGCATCAATATTAACGATGACTGGAAATCCATCTTACGCCAGCTTAGCAGCTCGCCTCACGGCCGCATTGTGCTTTACCGTGAATCGCTGGACGATGCCATTAGTATGCTGCGCGTACGCGAAGCCTGGCGACTTATGTCAGAGAAAAAGGAGTTTACTAAAGAGACGATGCTGCGCGCTGCCGATGAAATTTATTACGTCCCGGCGGGCACGCCGCTAAGCGTGCAACTGGTAAATTTCCAGCGCAATAAAAAGAAAGTGGGGCTGGTTGTGGATGAATACGGCGATATTCAGGGGTTGGTTACCGTTGAAGATATACTCGAAGAGATAGTCGGCGACTTCACTACATCCATGTCGCCGACGCTTGCCGAAGAAGTAAGGCCGCAAAACGACGGTTCCGTCATTATCGAGGGCAGCGCCAACGTGCGCGAAATTAATAAGGCCTTCAACTGGACGCTGCCCGAAGAAGATGCCCGCACGGTAAACGGTATGATCCTCGAAGAACTGGAGGAAATTCCGGTTGCCGGCACCCGAGTGCGTATCAGGCAATATGATATTGATATCCTGGACGTACAGGAAAATATGATTAAGCAGGTGCAAATCCTGCCGGTGAAGCCGCTGCACGAAAGCGTAAGCGAGTAATCCAAACCCTGCGCAGGCGGGGGCCAGATTAATGACAAAGCGGGCAAAAACGTAATCTTGCCCGCTTTTTTGCGATCGGATGAAAATCAACGCCTTGATTTTGCATAATTTAACTATCAGGCGCTTCGGTCAAAACCCGTATGGGCTGGAGTTTGTTATCAGCCGCAGTCCTGAAACCATTGGCAAGCGCCAAACCGAACGCTTTACGCCTGAAGCCTCAGAAACCATTGGTGGTTTTTCGGCCGCCGGGAGCAAAGAAGGAAAAGCCACATTTTCCCTCTTTGCCGCCAATCCTCCCCCCCTGCGAAGGGGAGACAGAAATTAGCCTTTAGCTTTAGCAACCGACACCATCGCAGCGCGAATCGTGCGGCCATTCAGGGTATAGCCTTTTTGCATCACCATCAGAACATGGTTGGGGGAAACCTCTTCAGTCTCCACCATCGCGATAGCCTGATGCACATCCGGATTAAACGGCACGTTAACATCGCCTACCACTTCAACGCCAAACTTATGCGCGACATCAAGCATTGACTTGCGGGTCAGTTCGATACCTTCGATCATTGCAGCCATGCTGTCACCGTCTTTATCAGCCACTTCCAGCGCACGATCGAGGCTATCGAGCACTGGCAGAAGCTCGTTTACAAACTTCTCCAGCGCAAACTTATGCGCTTTTTCTACATCCTGCTCGGTGCGGCGGCGCAAATTGTCCATCTCAGCCTTAACGCGCAACAGTGCGTCACGCTCACGCTCCTGGACCTGCGCTAACTGCACTTCAAGATTCGCGATGCGTTCATCACGCGGGTCTACTTCTTCAGCAGGCTCAACGACTTCCATCTCTTCGTGCTGATCCATTACGCTCTCTTCTGAGACTTGCTCGTCCGTATGCTTCTGTTCTTTACTACTCATGAAAATCTCCGCGTTTCTTTAGCTTTCATCTCTCAGATTCGCTTATTATGGGGATCAGTTCGTGGGATTCAAGAGACGCTGGCAGATTGTGGAACCCATACCCTGTTATAAGGATCGCAGGAAAATGAATAAACATTTCAACTGTATCGGTATTGTTGGGCATCCACGCCATCCTACCGCGTTAACGACGCATGAAATGCTGTGGCGCTGGCTGAGCGATGCAGGTTATGAGGTTATCGTCGAACGGCAAATTGCGCAGGAATTACAGCTTAAACAGGCAAAAACCGGCACACTGGCGGAAATTGGCCACCAGGCCGATTTGGCTGTGGTTGTGGGCGGCGACGGCAACATGCTTGGCGCCGCGCGCGTACTGGCGCGTTATGATATCAAAGTTATCGGTATTAACCGCGGCAACCTTGGTTTCCTGACCGATCTCGATCCGGATAACGCCCAGCAGCAACTTGCCGATGTGCTTGAAGGGCACTATATTACCGAGCAGCGTTTTTTACTGGAGGCGCAGGTGTGCCGCCGCGACAACCCGAGGCGTATGAGTACGGCCATTAATGAAGTCGTGCTGCATCCGGGTAAAGTGGCGCACATGATTGAGTTTGAAGTGTATATAGATGAACGTTTCGCCTTCTCTCAGCGCTCAGATGGCCTCATTATCTCTACGCCAACCGGCTCTACTGCTTATTCGCTTTCCGCAGGCGGCCCGATCCTGACGCCGTCGCTTGACGCGATAGCGCTGGTGCCGATGTTTCCCCATACGCTCTCAGCACGCCCGCTGGTTATTGACAGCGGCAGTACTATCCATCTGCGTTTTTCGCACACGCGCAACGACCTTGAAATTAGCTGCGACAGCCAGATAGCTCTGCCAATTCAGGAAGGCGAAGACGTGCTGATTAAACGATGCGACTATCATCTGAACCTGGTACATCCTAAAGACTACAGCTATTTCAACACGCTAAGCTCAAAGCTGGGCTGGTCGAAAAAATTATTCTGAACCACGCCCGCCTCTTTACTGTACAAAATACCAGTATATACTGTATGAAAATACAGACCTGAATTTTATACAGGAGAGCGGCCATGCTGGCACAACTTACTATCAGCAACTTCGCAATCGTTCGCGAGCTGGAAATAGACTTTCAGCGCGGTATGACCGCAATTACCGGTGAAACTGGCGCAGGTAAATCTATTGCCATTGACGCGTTAGGGCTGTGCCTGGGCGGCCGCGCCGAGGCGGATATGGTGCGCCCCGGCGCGGCGCGGGCCGATCTTTGCGCACGCTTCTCCCTGAAAGATACGCCCGCAGCGCGGCAATGGCTGGAAGAAAACGAGCTGGAAGACGGCAGTGAGTGCCTGCTTCGCCGCGTCATTAACGCAGACGGGCGCTCACGCGGCTTTATCAACGGCACCGCCGTTCCTCTCTCTCAACTACGCGAGCTTGGTCAGCTATTGATCCAGATCCACGGCCAGCACGCGCATCAGCAGTTGCTGCGCGCCGATCACCAGAAAAAATTGCTCGACGGCTATGCCGGCGACAGCGAACTGTCTGAGCAGATGGACGCATGCTATAAGCAGTGGCATCAGAGCTGCCGCGAACTGGCCCGCCATCAGCAGCAAAGCCAGGAGCGCGCCTCTCGCGCCGAGCTACTTCACTACCAGCTCAAAGAACTTAATGAATTTGCGCCACGTGCCGGCGAATTCGAGCAAATTGAAGAAGAATACAAGCGGCTGGCGAACAGCGGCCTTCTGCTAACAACCAGCCAGCAGGCGCTGGATATTCTTGCCGATGGGGAAGAAAACGCCATTCAGAGCCAGCTTTACAGCGTACGCCACCTTATTACCGAGCTGGCGGGTCTGGATGACAGGCTGTCAGGCGTGCTGAACATGCTTGAAGAAGCAACAATACAAATCAGCGAAGCCAGCGATGAATTACGCCATTACAGCGACAGGATGGAGCTTGATCCTAACCGCCTGTATGAGCTGGAACAACGCATTTCTCGTCAGATAAGCCTGGCGCGTAAGCATCACATCGCGCCAGAAGCGTTACCTGCCCTGCACCAGCAGATGCTGGAGGAGCAGCGTCTTATTGACTCGCAGGCTGACGACCAGGAAGCGCTAATGCAGGCTGTTGCCTGCCGCCATCAGCGTGTACTTGAGGTAGCGCACAGGCTGCATGAAAGCCGGGCCAACAGCGCACGCGAACTCACGCAGCTTATCACCGAGAGTATGCGCACGCTTTCCATGCCGCACGGGCAACTTCATATTGAAGTTAGCTTCAGTGAAACACATTTGACTGCCGAAGGCGGCGACCGAGTGGAGTTCCTTGTGTGCACCAACCCCGGGCAGCCTCTTCAGCCACTGGCGAAAGTCGCCTCCGGCGGCGAACTGTCACGCATAGCGCTGGCAATCCAGGTGATTACGGCGCGTAAAATGGAAACCCCGGCGCTTATTTTCGATGAAGTCGACGTCGGCATCAGCGGCCCTACCGCCGCTGTAGTAGGAAAATTGCTGCGTCAGTTGGGCGAATCTACGCAGGTAATGTGCGTAACGCACCTGCCGCAGGTTGCAGGCTGCGGCCATCAGCACTTTTTTGTCAGTAAAGAAACCGATGGCGAGATGACCGAAACGCGCATGCAGCCGCTTGATAAACGCGCCCGGCTTCAGGAACTGGCCCGTCTGCTCGGCGGCAGCGAAATCACGCGCCATGCGCTTGCCAATGCCAAAGAGCTACTGGCCGCCTGAGAAAAAATGTGCGCCGCTTCCGGCGGCGCATCGAACAAATAATCCCCGCCCCGCTTTATGCGCAACAAAATCCCCCTTTTGGCTCATTTTTTTACCTGCAAAAACCATACTCTGGCGCGTTAAGGTTTTAAACTCCGCAAAGGTTTATTATCATCGTTGGATACAAGTAAGCGCCACGAACCGTTCGGGCCAGAAAAGGAATAAAATCACTATGCGCTGTAAAATGCTAACTGCTGCCGCGGCGGTTCTTCTGATGTTCACTGCGGGCTGTTCTACCCTGGAAAAAGTGGTTTATCGTCCTGATATCAACCAGGGAAACTACCTGGCTGCAAATGATATCTCCAAAATACGTGTTGGCATGACACAACAGCAGGTTGCTTATGCGCTGGGCACGCCGATGGTCACCGATCCATTTGGCACCAATACCTGGTTTTACGTTTTTCGCCAACAGCCCGGCCATGAGAATGTCACCCAGCAAACGCTAACGCTCACCTTCGACAGTAACGGCGTGCTGACAAATATTGATAATAAACCTGCCCTGAAGTGATAAATCGATTATAGAAACAATCGATTATAGAAAGGAAAAAAGGCGCTAACGGCGCCTTTTCTGCCGGCATTGAGCCTGGCTATTTATTCGCTGAACGCTCCGCACGCTGGCGCCGCAGCGCTTTTGGGTCGGCCACCAGCGGACGGTATATCTCTACCCGATCGCCATTGTGTACGATATCCCCCATCTTTACCGGGCGGCTGTAAACGCCTACTTTATTGTGTTCCAGCGAAATATCTTCACGCAGTTCAAGCAGACCAGAAGCACGAATAGCCTCTTCCACCGTAGCCCCCTCGTGCAACCTCACTGTACGAAGGTACTGCTTTTCAGGTAGCGCATAGACAACTTCAACACAAATCTCAGCCGACACGATAAACCTCTTTGGCTCGGGTGGTAAAAGCCTGAACCATATTTGACGCCAGTTCCTTAAACACACGGCCAAACGCCAGTTCTATCAACATATTCGTGAATTCAAAATCAAGGTGGAATTCAATGCGGCAGGCATCCGAACTTAATGGAGTAAACTTCCAACCCCCTATCAGCTTTTTAAACGGCCCGTCTACCAGTTGCATCAGAATGCTCTGGTTACGGGTCAGCGTATTGCGGGTGGTAAATGTTTTGCTAATCCCGGCCTTTGCAACATCTACGGCAGCCGTCATTTGCTGCTGTGAAGATTCAAGTATGCGGCTTCCCACACAGCCTGGCAAAAACTCAGGATAAGATTTAACATCATTCACTAACTGATACATCTGCTCGGCGCTGTAGGGCACAAGCGCCGTGCGGCTAATCTGCGGCATACTATTTCCTGTCCGTCATGCAACCTTACAATAGTAACATTTCTCAAACAGCAAAGAAAAACTCCGTAGCAAGACATGCTAATATAGCTCACCTGCCCCAACACCAGCAGGATGGGGTGCGTTTCATGACTGGATTACGTATACTGAGCGGCACTATGACAAAGAAAAAAGCACACAAACCCGGTTCTGCCACTATTGCGCTCAACAAACGCGCACGCCATGAATACTTTATCGAAGATGAGTATGAAGCAGGCCTCGCTCTTCAGGGCTGGGAGGTAAAATCGCTGCGCGCGGGTAAAGCGAATATTGGCGACAGCTATGTCATTATGCGTGACGGCGAGGCCTTTTTGTTTGGCGCCAACTTTACGCCGCTGAGCGTCGCGTCTTCTCACGTGGTTTGCGATCCTACTCGCACGCGCAAACTTCTGCTTAACCAGCGTGAACTGGATACGCTTTACGGGCGTATTAACCGTGAGGGCTATACCATCGTTGCGCTTTCGCTTTACTGGAAAAACGCCTGGTGCAAGGTCAAAATTGGTGTCGCAAAGGGTAAAAAACAGCATGACAAACGCACCGATCTCAAAGAGCGCGAATGGCAACTGGATAAAGCGCGTATTATGAAAAACGCGGGGCGTTGATATCCGACAACTGCTGCCAGGCGGCAGTTGTCTTTACGCAACATATCTTCCCGCCATCATGCCGTTTATTCGCTTATCAGCCTCTTTGCTTACAGCACAATGGCGCTAAACGGTTCCACCACTGAATTCTCACCGTATGCCAATAGCCCATTCTCACCGGTAAAATTTGTGGTATACTACTGACTTACTTTGGGGCTGATTCTGGATTCGACAGGATTCGCGAAACCCAAGGTGCATGCCGAGGTGCGGTAGGCCTCGTAAAAAAACCGCAAAAAAATAGTCGCAAACGACGAAAACTACGCACTCGCAGCTTAATAACCTGCCGAGCGCCCTCTCTCCCTAGCCTCCGCTCTTAGGACGGGGATCAAGAGAGGTCAAACCCAAAAGAGATCGCGTGGATGCCCTGCCTGGGGTTGAAGCGTTAAATCTAATCAGGCTAGTTTGTTAGTGGCGTGTCCGTCCGCAGCTGGCAGGCGAATGTAAAGGCAGGACTAAGCATGTAGTACCGAGGATGTAGGAATTTTGGACGCGGGTTCAACTCCCGCCAGCTCCACCAAATAATGATCCGGACACGTCCGGTGAAGTACGAAAAGCCCGCATGGCACAAGCCCTGCGGGCTTTTTTGTATCTGTTGTTGTCCGAGAACATCCGGCTAAATCCGGTGATTATTGGTATACGTTTAGGTATACGGTAGGATGTATACCTTAAAGCGTATACCAATTCATGAAGGAGCGGCCACAATGGCACGGACAACACGCCCCCTGACCAACACCGAAGTTCTGCGCGCTAAAGCGTTAGAGAAGGATCTGACGCTGCATGATGGCGATGGGCTTTTCCTGATAGTGAAAACCAGCGGGAAAAAGCTCTGGCGTTTCCGCTATCAACGACCGGCAACAAAGCAACGGACAATGATGGGACTCGGTGCCTTTCCCTCCCTATCGCTTGCTGATGCCCGAGGGTTAAGAGCTGATTACCTTGCCTTATTAGCCAACGGAATCGACCCGCAAATTCAAGCCGAAGTTGCGGAAGAACAGCAGCAAATCGCGCTGGACAGCATTTTTTCAACGGTCGCCGCGAACTGGTTCCAGCTCAAAAGCAAAAGCGTTACCCCTGATTACGCAAAAGACATTTGGCGCTCACTGGAGAAAGATGTATTCCCTGCTATCGGTGAGATCCCTGTTCAGCAAATCAAAGCCCGGACACTAGTTGAAGCTCTTGAGCCAATCAAAGCTCGTGGGGCGCTTGAGACTGTACGTCGGCTGGTGCAGCGCATTAACGAGATAATGATATATGCCGTAAACACTGGTCTGATTGATGCGAATCCTGCATCAGGTGTTGGGATGGCCTTTGAAAGGCCCAAAAAGCAAAATATGCCGACACTACGACCAGAAGAATTGCCAAAACTCATGCGCGCTTTGGTAATGTCAAATCTCTCTATTTCGACCCGATGCTTAATTGAATGGCAGCTCCTGACGCTTGTGCGCCCTTCTGAGGCCTCCGGTGCTCGTTGGGCAGAGATCGATCTCGATGCAAAGCTCTGGACTATTCCAGCAGAACGGATGAAGGCCAAGCGAGAGCACATCGTTCCTTTATCTCCTCAGGCATTGGATCTTCTGGAAGTTATGAAGCCAATCAGTGCCCATCGTGAATATATTTTCCCTAGTAGAAATAATCCAAAGTTGCCCATGAATAGCCAAACAGCGAATGCAGCTCTTAAGCGAATTGGTTACGGTGGTAAGCTTGTTGCACATGGATTGCGTTCGATTGCTAGTACGGCAATGAATGAACAAGGTTTTAATTCAGATATAATTGAAAGTGCTTTAGCTCATGTAGACAAAAATGAAGTGAGACGAGCATACAATAGATCGATTTATTTAACGCAAAGAGTTGAACTAATGCAGTGGTGGGGTAAATATGTTTTACCCCACATAAGTCATTAGTCCTCTACAGGAGTTCCTAACGCTGTTTTAAACCCCCCATTTAGGAACTCCTCATTCATTGACAAGCTATCAATTAATGCTCTTTTCCAGTGATTTAATCCAAACCTTTGAGTATAGTTATCTCTTGTACGTTTTAATAACGCTCTCAGCCCTTCCTTTCCAGATGCGTCAAATGTCATCTCAAACGACACAAACATGCTACCTAAAAAATCATTTGCTTCAGCCACCAATCTATCATTTAAATTAATACGTTCTATCTGAAAACATAAAGAATCATAAACATCCTGACTAAATTCAGGAACTTGCTCTATAGAAAATGATATTGAAAGAGCTGAATTATTCATTACTGTATTTGCGATAAAAAAAACTACTGTAGGCTCTTCAAAGTAATATAAGTGTAAAAAACCAACCCCATCCCTTGCAACCGCAGTTCTTTTTTTGTTATTGCATTTATGGCAAGTAGGAATTAAATTCCTTGCGTATATGGATAAACAATGGTATTTAGACTCTGGTAGATAATGATCTAAATCAGTAGTAGCTTCGATACCACACAACGGACATTTTTTAGCATTTAAGAATAAACGCGCTCTCAAATCAGACAGACGGCCTTTTTCTTGAACTTCAGCATAACATGCTTTTAAAGCATCTTTTGTACCTGCACTGATCCTTTCCCCTTCCAAAAATATATGCGGCAAGCCTCTATTTTCATGATAAAAATCATATATCTGTTCTAATTCATCCTGTTCCCCCTGGAGTAAAGTATACTTAGGTGAACCATTTTTATATGTCAAAGCTGTGGATAGCTCATCTAATCTTCCATTGTCATCAGGCAATGATAATTTCCACATATCATTCCACCTTAATCGCTAACTTAGATAGTATGTAAGATCGAGCTTGAAGACTTAACCCTTGGTCAAAACAAGACTCAATAAGTTCAATTGCATTATCATGAGCTTGATATGTTTTTATAAGTTTATCAAGTTCATCATGGTAATCTGTCACCTGTGATGTTAGTGAAAATACAGTCGATGTTATAGAACCAATATTTTCGCCAAAAGTCTCAATTTCAGGCCTCTGAAAATCTATTAAACTACCACTTCTAGTTATAATATTCACGTTCTTACTAAGTGTTTCCTGTACAACGACAGGAGAGTGTGTGGCTACAATAGCAAAAGCATCAACCTTATTAAGAATAATTCTCATAGCACTCATAAGAACAGCCAATAATGGTGGGTGAAGATGAGTCTCGGGCTCGTCAAAGAATACAAAACAGCGTTTTTCGGCATATAAAATTATATGCAGCATTGAATGCAAAACAAATTTATGTCCTGTACTTAAATTATAAAAATAAGCTTCAGGGTTTTCAGAAAAACTATCATCAAGTATATCATCTACAATAGTTGAGATAGATGCTTCTTCTTTTAACTTTGATAATACACTATGCAGGGTTTTATTTTTAGAATCATCTTGTTGAATTTTAACATATGCATCATTAAATTCTTTACTTAGAACCTCTAAGGGTTTTAAAATGGTACGTTCTTGACGCTCCGAAGAAATATAGATATCTTCTATGTCAGTATCGCTATATTGTTGCAGTTCAATCTCCAATTCCGCACATACATCTCTTACACCACAATATATATAACGTCCTTTTCCTTTTGCTATGTCATTCTTTAGTTGAACTTTTTCTTTATAAGTTACGCCGGGAATTTGGAAACTATCAAATGCACTATAAGATAAATTAATTATTTTAGGAAAACCGAGTCCTTCTGGATAGATTTCCCCAATACTACTTATAATTTCTTTCTTTCTATCTTGAGTCGATGAGAATGCTACTTTAGATAATCGTGCTAATGTTGTGCTTTTACCTGAACCGTTACGCCCGACTATTACAGCCATACGGCATGGTAACTTTTGATAATTAAAAAAACCATATTGTTCAGAATCAAAATCCAACTTCAAAGAATTTAACATTTTCTCATGAGAGAATTCAAACCTAACATCAATACTCGGAATAGATGAAAAATTGTGCTCTAAAATATATTTCGGCAAAAGAAATATATCATCATCATCTTTCAAATCCCTCATTACTGAAGAAGTCCACACGTTTTCATCTTTAAAACCTTCCGATTCATAATCAAATAGGTTGATGTCACGTAAAGAAGTCAGAATAGCATTTCTAACTTCATTATTAAGTTTAGAGAGTCTTGTGTAGTAATCCAATGATTGCCCAACAGAACAATATTCTGAACTTAAAGATGATAGTTCACCAAGTTCTACCATGTATGAGTAATCAGCCACCTGCCCTTTTTTGATTATTTTGACGGCACCAACATATTCTATTTCATCAGAACCAGTCAGTTTCTTCGTTAGATAAAGATGATATTTTGTAATGTAACTATAATCATTCCAATCATCCCGCTGCAAAATTATTTCATAATCTGTACTATTAGCTGGCGAGTCTTTCCTTGAATGAGGAGTAACATATATCTTCATATAGTACCTTAGTTCCCAATGAGTCGACGTTTACTTCAAACGATCTACTGTTTTACGTTGAATATTGCAACTACTTACATTCGTATTCGCGCGCAATGCTCTCCCCGCCCCGCCTGCCCGCTTAAGGGGTCGCTTTTAATGCAGGTGCATGAATGGCCTCATAGCGCGGCAGTGCTGGCGCTGGCGGGGGATTCAGTGTCGGTAAAACGCATGCAAAACCATGCACCTTATGCATGCATGGCTTTTTTACGTAAAAATGGCGGGATTTTCGGGGATTTTTGAAAGGACTACTGCGCAGCCAGTTCTGCACGGCGGCGGGTGTAAATCAGGTTCTGTGCAGGTGTGAATTTTTCACGACTATCATCGCGCGAAGCCGTGTCAGGCCTGAATCCGATGGCTGTTAAAATGTCATTATCCTGCACCGAATTATTAATTTTTTCACCGGCGGCCAGCCAGACCTGCAGCGCCTCACGCAGATAGTCGACCGAGTGCTGCATGGCGCAGCGCTGAACGGCGGAATGTTGCCCGGAATAATTCATCAGCTCCGGGGCAAGGGCGGCGGCCAGCTCCGCGCCATGCGCCTGCATAAAATCATTTAATCGGTCGCGGATGCTGATGCGCTGCACCTCCTCATGCGAGCGGATATAACGCCCGGCAGCCTGGTTAATTTCCCACTTTTTCACGTCGATAATCTCGCGCAGCGTTTGCAGGCTCCGGCCGCTGTGGCCGCTACCGGCAAGCTGTTCGCGGTATGCCTGTTCGGCCTGCATCAGTTCTTCCCTGCGTTGCAGCCAGGCGGATTTATTTGTCTGACAGGCCTCAAAGGCTTTCTGTAGCGTCAGTGTGGTCACGTAAGTTTCTCCTGATGACTGGTCGTGCTTACGCACCGGCACGGTTAACGGTGGCTGCCGGTTCGGACGCAGGAATGACCGGCTCTGTCGGGGGCGGACAGATAATCCCGTCAACGGATTCAAGCGTGCGGAAAGTTGCCGAGCACTCGATATTCACGCACTGGTGATAGCGCTGTTTAACGTTCTCTGACAGATAACGACTGGTGCGGGCGTGTGCACTGGTTTTGCAGAACGGACAGTGAAACATACTTATGCCTCCGCCTTAGTGCCGTCATTTTCAGACAGCTTTCTGGCGAGCATCATTCTCTTCGCCGGGCTGCGTAACAGCTCCATATCTACACCGGTAATCTGCGGCCGGTGCATGCCCGTCACGGCGAGTACCGGCTCCTGCTTCATATCGAAGTGATACAGACTGCCCTGACGGTTGAGGGCATCACGCAGCTCGCCGATGGCCACGGACTGCGGTGCACTGTCTCCCTTCATTTCGAGGGCGCGAATGCGCAGCAGGAAAGCACGAATGAGCGCGACGGGAACAGCATTGATAGCCTGAGCCCATTCCGCACCGGCATAAGCGGTAAAGACATCGTCATGCGCTGACAGGTATTTACTGGCGGTGGAGCAGGCATTCAGCATGGCGCGTGTCCGGTCGGTCTCCAGCTCCGCAATCAGGCCGATGAACTCGTCGGCCAGCTCGCGACTGGCGATACGCTTGCTGTGCTCAGCTTTCATTTCAGGGGTGAGATTGCCGCGCAGAGTTCGGAAGCGACTGCGCCAGTCCTGCTCCGCCTCTGCACTCTCACTTAGGGCGGTCTGCCGCTCCTGCTTACAGCGTTCAATGGACGTATCAATCTCTTTCAGTTCCTTCATGCTGGCCGCATGTGTGTTTCTGGCCGCAGTGAATGCGCTCAGCTTGTCTGTGATGAGCTGGCTGCTCTCTGCGGACTGTTGGGCGGCTACATTCTGCAGGGGGGTAATGACTGTTTCGGGTTTCATGTTCAGGCTCTCCGTGTGTTCAACCTGAAATGATTCTGCCCTTCATCACACAACATCTCGATTGATTGCAGTTGTGGCAGTTCTGGCACAAACAGCACTCAAAACCCGGCTTGCCAGAGAAAGGTCTCAGCAAAACCTTGCTCATCGTTTGTTTTTTTACTTATAACTATTCACCACTGTTCACCTTAAATAAAAATATAAGAAATACAGTAAGATAAAGGGTGAACAGTTGAGGGCATGACTGTTCACCGTCTGTTCACCACTGTTCACCCTCCTGTTTTGCTCTGTCTATACCACTTAGACTTTATTTCGATTAAAAATGAAAAACGTATAACTAAAAGCAATAGAAATTGCTGCATTGTAATGCAGTGATTTGCATATGTTTGCCAGCGTTTTCCTTTGTTTGCCATAGCGAAAAGTCAATGTTTGTTTCCCCAAAAATCTCACATGACCTGAGGAAAAATATAGACATAATAAGGAGCTACCCGAAGCCGGACGGACATGACCGGCACTGTATGGACTTTGTGAGGTAGCCCGATGCACACCGCTTTTTCTTCCCCGTCTTCTGCCCCTGCCGCGCCGCTGATGCCGATTTCTGATGCCGTTCACGAACGCTTTATCCGCCTGCCTGAAGTGATGCACCTGTGCGGTCTGTCCCGGTCGACCATTTACGACCTCATCAGCCGGGAGGCTTTCCCGAAACAAATCTCCCTCGGCGGTAAAAACGTGGCGTGGGCGCAGTCTGAAATCACTGCATGGATGGCGGATCGCATTGCCGAACGTAACCGGGGCTATGACGCATGATGATGACCGTTCAGCAAACACCCCCTTTTTCTGGCTTGCTTCTTTTCGCCGTTTCCAGGTATAGTTTTCACGCTGTCGCAAAATCGGCAGCCGGGATTTGCAGCCCGTGTAACTCAATGGCGACACCAGACGCGCCATGCGTCTTTTTTTTCGTCGTAGCTCAGACACACCCATTTTTCGGGCTGTGGTGTTTACACCGTGGCTCCTGTCAGATAATGGTGGTTCGGGCGGGGCAGCCTTCGGGCTGGCCGGTATCCATTGAGGCCGGTACTGCAAACCCTGTCCGGGCCACCACCCATGAGATTTGCAGCTCCGGTGGTGGCGATAACCGCTACTCAATGGAGGTTGCCCTTATGGCTACGACCCTCACCCCGTCACACCCGCAATTCGTCTTTGTGTTTGCCGCCGTTCGTCGCGCAGACCTTAAACCCCGCATTTGTATGCTTCGCACCGTTGCCGGTGATGAACACGCCGCACGCCTTTCCCTCGTTCGCGATTACGTCCTCTCGTTTGCTGGCCGTCTGCCGGTTGCGGAGGTGCGCGCATGAGACACACCACCATTACCGCCCGTGACCTCGAATGCCTTGAGCACATGCGCAATGTCGGCCAGCTCGTCAACGAACTGATGCAGGTGCAGGACTGCGCCACCGTTCGTCGTGCCCCTGCGCAGCAGTTACAGCTCACCTCCGTGATTTACCTTATGACCGCCCAGCTCGACGGCGTGGTCGAACGCTGCAATCAGCGCTGGCTGACCGGGGAGGGCAACGTATGAAAAAGCCATTACCGCCCGTATTACGCGCCGCGCTCTATCGCCGCGCCGTGGCCTGTGCATGGCTGACGGTATGCAAGCGTCAGCGCCGCTACCCAAACCTCACCCTCGACGCGCTGGAAAGTGCGATTGCCGACGAGCTGGAGGGCTTCTACCTGCGCCAGCACGGCGAGGAAAAAGGGCGTCAGATTGCCTGTGCACTGCTGGAAGATTTAATGGAAGCCGGACCACTCAAGGCCGCGCCCTCACTGTCCTTTCTCGGGCTGGCCGTGATGGATGAACTCTGCGCCCGTCACATTCAATCGCCTGTTGTGCACTGAGGGAGAAAATAACGATGAAAATGAACGTAACGGAAACCGTAAAACAGGCGTGCGGCCACTGGCCGCGTATTCTCCCGGCGCTGGGTGTGAAGGTGATTAAAAACCGGCATCAGGCCTGCCCGGTGTGCGGCGGCTCTGACCGCTTCCGCTTTGACGATAAAGAGGGGCGCGGCACATGGTTCTGTAACCAGTGCGGTGCGGGTGACGGTCTTAAGCTGGTCGAGAAAGTGTTCGGCGTGACCGCATCAGAGGCCGCCGGAAAGGTGAACGCCGTGACCGGCAACCTGCCACCGGTTGCCTCCGAAGTGATTGCGGCCGCAGAGGCTGAAACCGAAGCAGACCGCAAAGCGGCGGCCGCGCTGGCCGTCAGACTGATGGAGAAAACCCGCACGGCCAGCGGCAACGCCTATCTGACCCGCAAGGGATTTCCCGGTCATGAATGTGTCATGCTGACGGCCACACATAAAACCGGCGGCGTGATGTTCCGCGCCGGTGATGTGGTTGTCCCGCTGTATGACGATACCGGCGCACTGGTTAACCTTCAGCTTATCAATTCTGAGGGGCTCAAACGTACCCTGAAAGGCGGGGCGGTAAAAGGAGCGAGCCATACCATCGAAGGGAAAAAACAGGCCGGAAAACGCCTGTGGATTGCAGAGGGCTATGCGACCGCGCTCACCGTGCATCACCTGACCGGTGAAACCGTCATGGTGGCGCTGTCGTCCGTGAACCTCCTTTCTCTGGCGAGCCTTGTCCGTCAGAAACACCCGGCCTGCCAGATTGTCCTCGCCGCAGACCGTGACCTTAACGGCGACGGCCAGAACAAAGCCGCTGTGGCCGCAGACGCCTGTGAGGGCGTTGTTGCCCTGCCGCCGGTGTTTGGTGACTGGAATGATGCGTTTATGCAGAACGGCGGGGAGGCCACGCGGAAAGCCATTTATGACGCCATCCGGCCACCGGCGCAAAGTCCGTTTGATACCATGAGCGAGGCGGAATTTACCGCCATGAGCGCCAGCGACAAGGCTCTGCGGGTGCATGAGCATTACGGCGAAGCGCTGGCCGTGGATGCGAACGGCCAGCTCCTGTCCCGTTATGAAGCAGGAATATGGAAAGTCGTTCAGCCGTCCAGTTTCGAACGCGACGTAGCCGGGCTTTTCCAGCGCCTGCGTGCCCCGTTCTCGTCGGGGAGAATCACCTCAGTGGTGGAGACGCTGAAGCTGATTATTCCTCAGCAGGCCGCACCGGCACGCCGTCTGATTGGCTTTCGCAACGGGGTACTCGATACCCAAAGCGGCCTGTTCAGTCCACATCATAAATCGCACTGGCTGCGTACGCTGTGCGACGTGGATTTTACCCCGCCGGTGGAAGGCGAAATGCTGGAGACTCACGCGCCGAACTTCTGGCGCTGGCTCGACCGTGCTGCCGGTAGCAGACCAGAAAAACGCGACGTAATTCTGGCCGCGCTGTTTATGGTGCTGGCGAACCGTTACGACTGGCAGCTCTTTCTCGAAGTCACCGGTCCCGGCGGGAGCGGGAAAAGTATTCTGGCCGAAATCGCGACCCTGCTTGCCGGAGAAGATAACGCCACGTCGGCCGATATCGACACGCTGGAAGACCCGCGCAAGCGTGCATCCCTGATTGGCTTCTCGCTGATACGTCTGCCTGACCAGGAAAAATGGAGCGGTGACGGTGCAGGACTCAAGGCCATCACCGGCGGCGATGCAGTTTCAGTTGACCCGAAATACCAGAACCCGTACTCAACACATATTCCGGCTGTGATTCTGGCCGTGAATAACAACCCGATGCGCTTCACCGACCGCAGCGGCGGCGTCTCCCGTCGCCGGGTGATCATTCACTTCCCGGAGCAGATTGCGCCGGAAGAACGCGACCCGCAGCTCAGAGATAAAATTGCGCGCGAGCTGGCCGTTATCGTGCGCCAGCTTATGCAGAAATTCAGCGACCCGATGACCGCGCGCGCACTGCTCCAGTCGCAGCAGAACTCCGACGAGGCGCTCAGCATCAAGCGTGATGCTGACCCGACGTTTGATTTTTGTGGCTATCTGGAAATGCTGCCGCAGACCAACGGAATGTTTATGGGTAATGCCAGCATTGTCCCGCGTAATTACCGTAAGTATCTCTATCACGCGTATCTGGCCTATATGGAGGCTAACGGATACAGGAACGTGCTCAGCCTGAAAATGTTCGGGCTGGGGCTGCCCATGATGCTGAAAGAGTACGGCCTGAATTATGAAAAGCGGCACACAAAGCAGGGGATTCAGACCAACCTGTCGCTGAAAGAAGAAAGCTACGGCGACTGGCTGCCGAAATGCGACGAACCCGCAGTTACATAACCTAACTCAGACCGGCTATAGCCGGTCTGTTACTTTAACTACCAACATAACGATTTACGAGATGTGTATAATGGTCGAATATTTCATCTGTTTTTCGAGAGGTAGGAAATGGATTACTTTCAGACTAGTGGGTTATTAATAAATATATTAACAATGTTAGTTGCCGTTGGCTCATCATGTATTAGCTACCTTGTTTACAAAGAGAGCACCTACCCAGATGTTATTGTTTACCTTGAACAAAACAATGAAGTCAAAACTGTTTTAAATATTGTAATTAAGAATATAGGTAAAAGTGCTGCAAAAGATGTAACCTTCAGTTTTAATGAAAATACCTTTAAGAATTCACTGCCTAATGGTGAGTATAGTGCGTTAACGAAAGGTGCATTGGTTTCAGGCATACCATTCCTTGCACCTGGTTCATGCAGGATATTGAGGCTTGGAAATTTCGCTGATTCGAAGAAGATTTTAGGTGACCACAAAATTAGAGTAACTACAACTTTCCGTAAAGCTAATAGCAAGAACCCTTTCGCAAAAAATATTACTAATGAAAGTTATATTGAATTGTTATCGTTGGCTAGGGTGGATGCCTCAGATAACAGTAATGAGAAAAAGATTGCTGAAAATCTAGCCAGAATTGAGAAAGCTTTGCTTAATATCAAAACACAACACTAATTAATCTGCGCCAGGATAGTCTTTCTTACCTGCAATTTATATTTTCTGCCATGAAGGGTGAACAATCTACTGTTCACCCTTCACCGTATGTTCACCCTTTATCACTATGAAATTATTGATAAAAAACAAGAGGTGAACAGTGTGAACAGTCAAGCCCAAAAAAACTTTTTATCCCCCCGCTCATCGCCTGACCGGGCACATCCAGAACGAGCAAAATCACAATGGTGAAGAGTCGACTGTTCACTCCTCACCAACCATTCACCACTTATCATTATGATATTAAAAAGAAAAAAACCGTGGTGAACAGTGTGAACAGTTAAATGCAAAAAAACTCTTTTTTGATGTGTTCCATTCAAAAAACAGGTTTGCTTAACCACAGGAAACAATGCAACAAATCGCCATTGGTATACGCTTAGGTATACCAATGAAAGTTGAATTGATAAATTACCAATAAAAACATAAATTTGATTGGTTTATTCAGACTCCGCCAGCAATTTTGATAGGCCAGGACAGGGAAAGCGCCCGGAAGAAGAAGAAATTAGCATTCTCAGCAGGACACCGGCCAGACAGTGATGAGACACAAAAAGATACGCAAAGAAGCTGCAGAACCTGCGTAACGAACAAGCCCGCTAATGCGCTGAGGAATCCCCAGTAATGGGCGGGTAAAAAAG
>NZ_JAEPBH010000004.1 GCF_016632365.1 Tenebrionibacter intestinalis
GCGCGCCGCGGCTGAGTCCGGCGCTCCGATTATCCCTGACTGGACAGGTGACCACTATGGATGATTTAACGCTGCGCTATTTCGATGCCGAAATGCGCTACCTGCGCGAGGCGGGGGCGGAGTTCGCCCGCGCCCACCCGGACCGGGCCGCGCTGCTCAACCCGGACAGGGCCGGCGCCTGCGACCCGTATGTGGAGCGGCTGTTTGAGGGCTTCGCCTTCCTGATGGGGCGACTGCGGGAGAAACTTGACGATGACCTGCCGGAACTGACAGAGGGGCTGGTGAGCCTGCTGTGGCCGCACTACCTGCGCACCATCCCTTCAATGGCGATGGTGGAGTTTACGCCGCAGTGGCGCGGGATGAAGGAGCGGCTGGTGATGGCGCGGGGCAGCGAAGTGCTGTCGCGTCCGCTCGGTGAAAAGCGCACCCGCTGTCGCTACACCACGACCCGCGACCTGAACCTGCTGCCGCTGGAGCTTGCGCAGGCGGCGCTGGCGACCGCGCCGGACGGGCGGTCGGTGATTCGCCTGCGTTTTGCGTGCAGCGAGCTTGCCGACTGGCGCTGTATTGATATGGCGCGTCTGCCGCTGTACCTCAACGCCGATGCGCCGCTGGCCTGCGCGCTGCATGAAGCGCTGACGCTGAACGTGGCGCAGTTGTGGCTTCGCCTGCCGGGCGTGACCGACCGTATTGCGCTGGACGGCCACTTTGCCGCCTGTGGATTTGGCGATGACGACAACCTGTGGCCGAAGGGCGAGGGGGGCTTTAGCGGCTGGCAACTGCTGCTGGAGTATTTCACCTTTCGCGAGAAATTTATGTCGGTAGCGCTGTGCGGGCTGGAAAAGGTACGCCTGCCGGAGGGGATGAGCGGATTTGAAATTGAGGCCGTGCTGGAAAAGCGCTGGCAGCATGATTTCAGCTTCACGGCAGAGCATATCCGCCCGCACTGCGTGCCGGTGATTAACCTGTTTCCGCTGGAGTCTGACCCGATTACGCTTGACGGGCTGCAGACCGAATACCTGCTGCGCCCGATGCGTATACAGGACGGGCATACTGAAATTTATACCGTGGATTCGGTGCAGGCTGCCGGTCCTGCGGGCGTGCACAGCTATGTGCCGTTTACGACGTTCCGGCATAAGGGCGGAATGCTGCGCCACGATGCGCCGGAGTATTACTGGCATACCCGCGTGCGGCGCGGGCCGTCCGGGTTGCACGACACCTGGCTGATTCTCGGCGGCGGCGCGTTTGAAGGCGACAGGGTGGCGCAGGGGGAAAGCCTGTCGCTGACGCTGACCGGCACCAACGGCCAGTTGCCGCGCCGGGCGCTGCAGAGCACGGTGCTGGATACGGTGGTGAAGTCCACCGCCGCAAGCGTGCGGGTGCGTAACCTCACCGCCCCCACGCTGCCCTGCTACCCGCCCAACCGCGACCGTTTCCACTGGCGGGTGCTAAGCCACCTTGGCAGCAGCTTTCTGTGGATGATGGACAACCCGGAGGTGCTGCGCGGCACGCTGGCGCTCTACGACTGGACCGACGATGAGATGAACCGCCGCAGGCTTGCGGCCATTACCGACGTGCGCCACAGCGAAATCGAACGCTTTGAGCGCGGCCATCTGCTGCGCGGGGTGCGTATTGAGGTGACGCTTGACAGCGCGGGCTTCGCGGGCAGCGGCGATATCGCGCTGTTTGGCGAAATGCTGAGCCGCTTTTTTGCGCTCTACACCGACATCCACCTGTTTAATCAACTGGTTCTGATACTGCAACCGACGGGAGAGCGCCTGGAATGGGAAGAGAAGCATCGCCGCATTCCCGGCTGACGCCGTGGATGCGGCGCAATATCACGCGGATTAATTTTTACCGCTTCTGCCAGTTGCTGGAGAAAAACGGCGGCGTGGCGGCAGAGGATAACGGGACAGACGCCGACAGCCTTACCGCCCGGCGTCCCCTTAAACTCGGCAGTACCGCCAGCCCGGCGCACGACCCGGTGCGCTTTCGCCCGTGGCCGGGCATGGGGTTTCCGGCGAGCGAACTGCGGGCCATTGAGCACGATGAGGATAATGCCGGCGGCCCGCCGACGGTGCGCACCACCTTCCTGGGGCTGTACGGCGTTGATTCGCCGCTGCCTTCGGGGTATCCGGACGATATCGCCCGGCGCCGCGAGGGCCATGAGGCGCTGACGCACTTTCTGGATATCTTTAACCACCGGGTGATGACCCAGTTCTACCGTATCTGGCGCAAGTACTCGTACCCGGCGACGTTTGAGGCGGGCGGCACGGACCCGACCTCGCAGTGCCTGCTGGGTCTGATGGGGATGGGCATTCCCGGTACGCAAAAACATATTGCCACGCCGGCGTCGCGCTTTTTGTCGCTGTCGGGCATCATGCGCCAGCCGGGGCGTACCGCAGAAGGCGTACAGGCGCTGGTGCGCCAGCTTACGCAGCACACCCGCGCGGTGGTGACGCCGCACTGCCCGCGACGGGTAACGGTGGCGCGGCCGGCGCGGCTTTCCTGCAGGGACCCGGCATGCCTGGACGGGCGCGCCATCATGGGCGACACGGCGGTGGACGTGAACAGCCAGTTGCTGATTGCGCTGCACACCGACAGTGAGCAGGACGCGCAGCGCTGGCTGCCCGGCGGCGAACTTTACGCCGATTTTCAGGTGATGCTGCGGGTGTACCTGGGCTGGCGCTACCGGGCGCGCATCACGCTTACCGTGCCGGCGCGGCTGCTTCCTGCGGCCAGGCTTGGCGACAACCGCCTGCGCGCCGGGTTAACGGCCGTTCTCGGGCTGCGGGCTGACCGGTCGCCGCCGGGGATGGCGCAATACCACACCGTGACGCTGGGTCGCTATCAGGGATTAGCGCCCGCCACTGAACAGAAAGGAAATAAACGTGTTACGTACCGCTTTTAAATCGGGGGCGTTCTGCGCTGCGGCGCTGATGCTTGCGGGCTGCGGGCTGGGCCAGACGGTGACGGATGCCGCCGTGAGCGCCACGCAGACCATTTTTTACAAACAGATAAAGACGCTGCGGCTGGATTTTTGGGGCCGTGAGGCGCTGAACATGGACCGGCGGGAGAGCAGTTCGCCGTCGCAGCCGGTGATGGTGCGGGTGTTGCAGTTGCGCGATCGCAGGGGGCTTGATGATGCCGTTTATCAGCAACTGGTGGACGGCGGAGAAGCGCTGCTGGGCGATGCGCTGCTGGCCAGCCGCGCGGTGGTGGTGAAGCCGGGTACGGCGGCGTCGCTGAGTATGCCGATGGAGGCGCAGGCGGAATATGTGGCGGTGGTGGCGCTGTTTCGCGACCCGGATACGCAGAAGGACAACTGGCGACTGGTGCTGACGCGCGAGGATCTGGACCCGGATAAGGCGCGCGTTATTGAGGTGGGCGAGCGCGGGCTGGTGCTGGTGGCGCAGAAGAAATAAGCCGGGCGCTGACAATGGCAGCGCTGCGGCGCGCTATAATTGCCCTTTGAGACTGCTGACAACCCCCATCCTGTCGCAGACAGGATGGATGAAATAAAAAAACATGAAAATCAAAGCATTGATTTTCGCCTGCTTACCACAAAGAAGGAAAATCCCATTTTTTCCTTCTTTGTCAACACTCTGAAGGGCAAAACGTGGTTTTGCCCTTTCTGTGTTTATTAGCCAGAAATCGATGAACGGGCTTAGCCTGTCTGAACGTCTGGCTTTGGGTGTCGAAACCGCGCGGCCTGGAATTTGTCACCAGCCTCGACGGGGCAGTAACTTTGGTTGCTTTAACATCTGATGATTTGCGCACGCCCGGTTTATGCTTATCCATCCTGATTGTTTATTCACGCCGGGTTGATGAAATGAGTATGGTAATAATATAAAAGCTACGCGACCTGCCGTTTTGATAAAACCAGGTGGAGCGCCGGGTTGAAATTACATTATCACGCACAGGGGCGGTAAATATCGTCATTGTTTACGTAAAGATCTCTCTGTGGAAACAATGGATTTTTGTCGTCTGGATAACCTGGTTTGCGTATCAGAAAGGCGCTTAAATAATTTTCGGGCTGGTTTGTTTCTGTTTCTGTTTGGCTGGGCTTTGAGATATTTCCAGTTGCTGATTTGTCGGATAAATTAATTTTATGAGATTGTTCTTATCTTTAGAAGTTGGACGGAGTGATTGCCGATGTTTTTTTAAAGCCATCCGTCTGCAAGCGTCTATGTCATTGATTGTTTAAGCTGGCGTTTGCGTTTGCCGTTTTGTGGTTACGAAGCAGCAACAGCATAAATATAAGTAATTTTTATTAAAACAGCCTGTATCTGCTGGCTTGCCTTAATTCTCTGTACTACAGTTAATATAACCTGCTGTCTCGATTCGCCCGCGACTCTGGTTAAATTTGAACTGCTGAGCAATTGGATGAGGTAAGCTGGTAATGATTTGGTTGGTTCATTCTACTCTGGTGTGTCCTTATACGGGGACCGCATTTTCCAGTATACAGTCATTGAAAAATCTCAGGCTGGTTATCTGGTATAACCCTAATCCGCTGCTAAGATCGGGCGATATTATGCATTCCTGTAAGAACGGTTTTGTCATTAACCGGGAATATCACCCATTCAGTGTTTATAAAATTAACCCATACAGTAAGGAATGGTGGCAGGTACTCCAGTCGAAACTGGCCTGTCCGTGTAATAGCGATCCCAATAAAGAGAGCTGCACTTTTTCGGGGAAATGTTATTGTTCCGTCTGCCCTTATGGATTACGCAAAAGTCCCGTTCATTAGTTTGTGCTTATATTTATATATGTTAAATAGCGGGCCGGCAGCGACCCGCTTTTAACTGTTTTTATCGTTAATATTAACTTTATTTTCACAATATGCGTCTGATACAGGCGTTATATAAGATGCTGTGCTGACGCTTCCAGACTTGTGTCGGCGGGGGAAGGGGCTAAACGCCCACTAAAAGTAAGCGGGCGCAAGAGAGGAGGTTATTTTTTTGCTTCGACGCCTTCTGTTGCCGAGCGTGACATAAACTGCTCGGTTACCTCCGGCAGATGTTCCAGGCACCATTGCGCCATTGCAATTTCCTGATCGCGAATCTCGGTAAAGATCCTGGCCCCTTCGGTATCGCCGACCACGCCGGCTGCGGCTATTAAGGAGGTATAGCTGGCAATTTCAATATTTTCGAAGACATAACCGCTTATTGCGCCTTTAACCACTTCGTCTTCGGCCATCATGCCAGCCATGCCCTGGCCCATAGCGGTGAGTTTACCCATCGTATCTTTAAATACCGAGCGCGAGGTGTCGTAGCGGTCAATGACCGACTGCACCATAGCCTGCTGCTGGCGCGTTTCTTCAATGTGCTGTTCAATACGGGCCTTCAGGTCGGGATAATGTTCAAGCCGGTCGGCCATTTTTTCCAGCATGCTTTCCGCCTGTTTTTCCATTGCGTGCGCGTCCCGTACCCAGTCCAGATAGTTTTCTTCGTGTGTCACAGTCATACCTCATGAAGTTAGATACGCCAGCGCTGCCCGGGCAGCGCTAAACGGGTGGGGGAAAATGCATTTACGCGCTTTTAGTGGCGATGCCCGTTAGCTTTTTGTCGGTTTCTTTTTCTTCCTGAAGCGTTTGCGCCAGTAGCTGGGCGGCATGTTGATAGCCAAGCTGCGTGGCAAGCGCGTGCAGCGTGCCATAGGCGGCAATTTCATAGTGCTCGACTTTCTGAGCCGCGCCGATAAGCCCTGCATCGCGTACCGGCCCGGCATCAACAGATTCAATAATTTCCTGCGCTTCTTCCACCAGCCCTTCGAGCGCGTGGCATTTCATACGTTTGATGCGTACGCCTTCGGTTTTATCGACCAGTTCATCCAGGCGCTCGATTTGGCCCTGTGTCTCTTCCAGGTGTTGCTGAAAAGCGGCCTTGAGTTTTTCATCCGTTGCGGCGCGGGCCATTTTAGGCAAAGCGCGAGTAATCTGTTTTTCGGCGCTGTAAACATCAGATAATTCATGAATAAATAAATCTTCAAGCGTCTTTATCGTCATAAAATAACTCCGTTAAACTGGGCTAATATGCAATAAATAATAAACCGGCATACATGCATAATCGTTATGATAATAGAACAACTTTACTGTTTTTCCAGATGCATTAAGAATGTTCTTGCTGTTGAGTTTTATTAATTGTCTGCTAATAAGGCGTATTAATCGCTTCGACAGGAAACATTGGCAGAAAGGCCTGTATTTCCTGCAATGATGGCCTGAATAAACGCAGCGGTAAATGCAGGCGCTGCGCGGCTTTGCCTGAAGTTTATTAACTTACGTTAAATTTCAGGCATTTTTCTGACAGGCCATGAGTAAGTAAAAATGTATTAAAGGCGCGGTATTGAATGCGGAGAAAATTATAAAATTATCAGCCTGTATGGCTGCGCTAACTGTCTGTAACGTTTTTTATACGTTTTATGCGCTCAGCCTGCATAGAAGGGGGGAGGGCGGGTAAAAATGTACGGTAACGGGCAGGAATAATAGCGGGGATATATACCGGGTGAGATTGTTTCAGAGTAAGGCGATATTAATCTCATACTCGCATGAAGTCTGTAAGCGGTTGGGAAACAATAAGTTGCGTTTTCTGTTTTACCTCCCTGTTATTCCGGGCAGAGATGATCAGGCCGGTCAAGACCTGCCTGAAACTGCTGACAAACCCCATCCTGCCGCAGACAGGATGGACGAAATACAATAAAAAATAAGGAAAATCAAAGTATTGATTTTCGCCTGCTTACCACAAAGAAGGAAAAACCCCGTTTTTTCCTTCTTTGTCAACAATCTGAGGCCGGTCAATGACCGGCCCGATCGTTCTCGCTTGCTTATTTCAGATCATCGACCATCTGTATGGCGCGCCCAATGTAGTTCGCAGGCGTCATGGCCTTCAGGCGGTTTTTCTCTTCTTCTGGTAACGCAAGGCCGTCAATGAACTGCTTCATGCCTTCGGCATCCACGCGTTTGCCGCGGGTCAGCTCTTTGAGTTTCTCGTAAGGTTTTTCAATGCCGTAGCGGCGCATGACGGTCTGGATAGGTTCGGCCAGCACTTCCCAGTTATTTTCCAGCTCATCGAGCAGGCGTTGGCGGTTCACTTCGAGCTTGCTCACCCCTTTTAGCGTTGACTGGTAGGCAATCAGCGCATAGCCGATGCCAACGCCCAGGTTACGCAGCACGGTGGAATCGGTGAGATCGCGCTGCCAGCGGGAGAGCGGCAGCTTGTTTGCCAGATGCTGCAATACGGCGTTGGCGAGGCCCAGATTGCCTTCGGAGTTTTCAAAATCAATAGGGTTGACTTTATGCGGCATGGTGGAAGAGCCGATTTCGCCGGCAATGGTTTTCTGTTTGAAATGATTGAGGGCAATATAGCCCCATACGTCGCGATCGAAATCAATCAGGATGGTATTAAAACGCGCAATACAGTCGAACAGCTCAGCGATATAGTCGTGTGGTTCTATCTGGGTGGTATAGGGGTTCCACTGAATGCCGAGCGAGGTAACAAACTCTTCGCTAAACTGGTGCCAGTCCACTTCCGGATAGGCGGCCATGTGGGCATTGTAGTTGCCCACCGCGCCGTTGATTTTGCCGAGAATGTCTATCTGCGCAAGCTGGCGAAACTGGCGCTCCATGCGCCAGGCCACGTTAGCCATCTCTTTACCCATAGTGGTCGGCGTGGCTGGCTGGCCGTGCGTGCGCGAGAGTAAGGGAATATCGCGATACTGCTGCGCCAGGTCTTTTACCGCCTCTATTAACGTCCGCCAGGCGGGCAGGATAGCCTCTTCACGCGCCGTTTTCAGCATCAGCGCATGAGACAGGTTGTTGATATCTTCAGACGTGCAGGCAAAGTGAATAAATTCGGACACGGCATGCAGCGCGGGCGCCTGCGCCACTTTTTCTTTCAGGAAATATTCGACGGCCTTGACGTCATGATTAGTGGTGCGCTCAATGGTTTTAATACGTGCAGCGTCGTCTTCACTGAAATTTTTGACAATAGCGTCAAGGAAATCGTTTGCGTGCGCGTCAAAAGCAGGAACTTCCCTGACAGCCGCGTGCGCTGCCAACTTCTGCAACCAGCGAACTTCAACCTGGACACGGAATTTAAGCAGGCCGAATTCGCTGAAAATGGCGCGAAGCGCGCTGACTTTGTCGCCGTAGCGTCCATCAATGGGGGAAACGGCGGTCAGTGAGGATAATTCCATCGGTTACTCCTGAGGGGTTAACAATGCGTCAGAATTTGTTTGGCCTGCGTACACAGGCGATGACGGGAAAACATAAGCTGAAAACGGCCGCCGCCGACCTGGTGCCACAGCACCGCGGCGCGAATGCCGGCAAGCAGCGTGGCGCGAACTTTCGCCTGTACCTGCGAGCTTTGTAGCACGGCAGGAGAGCCGGTAACCTGAATGCGCGGCCCCAGCGGGCTGATAACGTCGATATAAATAGCCGCCATCGCGTTCATAAGCGTATCGGATTCCAGCTCGAAATGCTCAAGCTGTCGCTGTAGCCCGGCGATGCGCCCGCCCAGGGTATCCAGCGCGCCTTTGCTGGCGGAGAGTTTGCGCTCCAGCACCATTAAGCTAAGCGTATAGCGCGTCAGTTCGGCGCTCAGCCCCTGGCGCTGGCTGGCGTTAAGCACGCTCAGCAGCGTTTCAAGGCCCAGCTTCAGGTTAGCGACGCTGCCGCCAAATACGGCCAGCGTGGAGTCCGGGCTAAGATCGATAACGCTGTTTAACGAAACATGCAGTGCATCTGTATCGCAGTGCCCCTGGTGCGCCAGTTGCTGCACCAGACGCGCTGACTGGCAAATGCCCGCCAGCGCCAGCGTAATGTCATAGTAATTTTTAGCCACGCAAACTCCTTCCTGTGTGCGAATGACAGCGCCACGCGCTGTTAGCCTGTTGTCAAACGCCGGGTCGAACGGCTTCGGCCCGAAATGACTGAAAAATAAATCCGGAAAATCAATAATCTGATAACGCTACGCGCTGTTCAATGATACCGCCGCCAAGGCAAATCTCGTTGAGATAAAAAACGGCGGACTGTCCGGGCGTAACGGCGGCAACCGGCTCATCAAAACGAACGTTGATACAGTCATCGCTCACAGGCGTTACGGTGCAGGCGATATCGGTCTGGCGGTAGCGGGTTTTCACCGAACAGCGCAGCGGCGCCGCCAGCACTTCGCGGTTGACCCAGTGTAGCTGGCGGGCAACCAGTCCGGCGGACATCAGCCGTGGGTGATCGTGCCCCTGGGCGACTATCAGAATATTGTTACCGACGTCTTTATCCACCACATACCACGGTTCGTCGCTGCCTTCTTTCGTGCCGCCGATGCCAAGGCCTTTGCGCTGGCCCAGGGTGTGGTACATCAGGCCCTGATGTTCGCCGATCTCTTCGCCGTCAACGGTTACGATTCTTCCCGGCTGCGCAGGCAGATAGCGGCCCAGAAATTCGCGGAACTTACGCTCGCCGATAAAGCAGATCCCGGTGGAATCTTTTTTCTTCGCGGTAATAAGATTGAGCTGCCCGGCGATGCGGCGTACTTCCGATTTTTCCAGTTCACCCACGGGAAACAGGCTTCGGGCAATTTGCTTATGGCCGAGGGTATAAAGAAAATAACTCTGGTCTTTGTTACTGTCGAGGCCGCGCAGCAGGCGGCTTTTGCCGTCCACATCCTGGCGGCGCACGTAGTGGCCGGTGGCGATATAGTCAGCCCCCAGGTCTTCGGCGGCGAACTCCAGAAAGGCTTTAAATTTGATCTCTTTGTTGCACAAAATATCGGGGTTCGGCGTGCGTCCGGCTTTATATTCTGCCAGGAAGTGCTCAAATACGTTATCCCAGTACTCTGCGGCAAAGTTTACCGTGTGCAGTTCAATGCCGAGTTTGTCGCAAACCGCCTGCGCATCGGCCAGATCGGCGGCCGCAGTGCAGTACTCTTCGCCATCGTCCTCTTCCCAGTTCTTCATGAACAGGCCTTCCACGTGGTAACCCTGCTGCTGCAGCAGATACGCGGAAACAGAGGAATCGACGCCGCCGGACATACCGACGATAACTTTTTGGGTACTGGCAGACATGGAATGACTCACGCATTGAATTTCAGAAGCGGCGTATTCTAGCATGCGATGCCGCCTCAGGCATCCCCCGCAAACGGCCAGTTAAACGCGCCCAGAAGCGTAAGCGGGTAACGCTCCGCGCTCTGATAGCAGCGCACGCTCTCCGCCACCAGCGGCGAGCGCAGGTTAGGGGCCTGTAGAATTTCCTGCGCGCTTAACCAGAGACAGCCGTCAATGTCGCTGTCGTGCGGCGTGGTGGGGAGCGCTTTTGGCAGGTCAATTGTAAATAAAAAACGCAGAAAGGGTGTTTTATCTGGCGCGATCCAGTGGTGAAGGCGGATAAAATATTGTGGTTCGGCGCGGATACCGGTTTCTTCCCAGAGTTCGCGACGGGCCGCCTGTACTAACGTTTCGTCCGCTTCAAGGTGGCCCGCCGGTTGATTCCACAGCGCTTTGCCATTGATTGTTTCTTCAACGATTAAGAAGCGGCCCTGCGCCTGCACAATGCAGGCGACGGTAATGTGAGGTTTGAACACGACATGCTCCTTTATAGCGGTTTATCAATGCGGCTATAGATGGCGTTCAACTGCCGCAGGCGTTCGTCATAGCGTGCGCCCAGACAGCGGATATTGCCGCCGCAGGCGCGGCGTTTCTCAAGCCATGCCTGCTGTTCGTCCTGCATGGCGCCGCGTCCGCCCATAGCGAAAAGCCCTGTCAGAAAACGGTATTTCGTAGCCATCTCTACATCTTTGTCGTTAAGGGAGAGGTGCGCGCAGATGGCTTTTTCGTCTGCGGTTTTGGCTTTTGCGCAGTCAAAGCTTGCGGCCTGCGCATTAACGGCGCCGAGCAGCATCAGGAAAAGTGTGCGTTTTATCATTTGATATTCTCCGCCGGAACAACCTCACGCCATTCACCGCAGGCCAGGCCGTCCAGGGTATAGGCGCCCATTGCGTAGCGAATCAGGCGCAGCGTAGGGAAACCGACATGCGCGGTCATGCGCCGTACCTGGCGATTACGTCCTTCGTAAAGCGTTATTTTAAGCCATGTGGTGGGAATGGATTTACGCTCGCGAATCGGCGGTACCCGGGGCCACAGCCAGAGAGGCTCTTGCACGCGCTCAACGCCTGCGGGCAACGTTGGGCCGTCGTTTAGCGTTACGCCGGCGCGCAGTTGCGAAAGCGCTTCTTCGCCAGGTTCTCCCTCAACCTGCGCAAAATAAGTTTTGCCGGTACGTTTCCCCGGCTGGGTTAACCTTGCCTGTAGCGCCCCGCTGTTGGTCAGCACCAGCAGGCCTTCGCTGTCGCGATCGAGCCGCCCGGCGGCATAAATATCCGCTACGGGAATATAATCTTTTAGCGTGCGGCGTCCGGCTTCATCGGTGAACTGCGTTAGTACGTCAAACGGTTTGTTAAACAGGACCACCCTCAGCGGGGCGAACGGGCGATTGCGCGAAGGTTTATGACGGCTGAAACGTTCAACCTTGTGATTTTTTGAGGAAATTTTACGCATAGTGTTTTCAGGCTTAAGTAATTAACGCATTATAGCCCAATCACAACTGCCTTTCATGAGAACCCAAAGTCAGGTAGTATTGACGGGTTTATTACAATTCATTAACAAAAACAGTCGCAAATCAGAAGCGCTCGAAGGAGAGGTGAATGGAAAGCAAAGTAGTTGTTCCGGCGGAAGGTCAGAAAATCACCCTGCAAAACGGCAAACTGAATGTGCCGAACAACCCTGTCATTCCCTATATCGAAGGTGATGGCATTGGCGTTGATGTTACTCCCACGATGCTGAAAGTTGTTGATGCCGCAGTAAAAAAAGCCTACAACGGCGAGCGTAAAATTTCCTGGATGGAAATTTTTACCGGCGAAAAATCAACGCAGGTTTATGGTCAGGACGTCTGGCTGCCGCCGGAAACGCTGGATCTTATCCGCGAGTACCGCGTTGCGATTAAAGGCCCGCTGACAACGCCAGTCGGCGGCGGCATTCGCTCACTGAACGTGGCGCTGCGCCAGGAGCTCGACCTTTATGTCTGTCTGCGTCCGGTGCGTTACTATCAGGGCACGCCAAGCCCGGTTAAACACCCTGAGCTGACGGATATGGTTATCTTTCGCGAGAATGCCGAAGACATCTACGCCGGTATTGAATGGAAAGCCGACAGCGCAGAAGCTAACAAAGTGATTAAATTCCTGCGCGATGAGATGGGCGTGAAGAAAATTCGCTTCCCTGAACACTGCGGTATCGGCGTTAAACCGTGCTCGGAAGAAGGCACTAAACGCCTGGTGCGCGCGGCTATTGACTATGCCATCGCAAACGATCGCGATTCTGTGACGCTTGTGCATAAAGGCAACATCATGAAGTTTACCGAGGGCGCGTTTAAAGACTGGGGTTACCAACTGGCGCGCGATGAGTTTGGCGGTGAGCCTATCGACGGCGGCCCGTGGCTGACCATTAAAAATCCGAAAACCGGTAAAGATATTGTGGTGAAAGACGTTATTGCCGACGCTTTCCTCCAGCAGATCCTGTTGCGCCCGGCGGAGTATGACGTTATCGCCTGTATGAACCTTAACGGAGACTATATTTCCGATGCGCTGGCAGCGCAGGTCGGCGGTATCGGCATTGCGCCGGGAGCGAACATTGGCGATGAATGCGCGCTATTTGAGGCCACCCACGGTACGGCGCCGAAGTATGCCGGGCAGGATAAGGTAAATCCGGGGTCGGTGATTCTGTCTGCTGAAATGATGCTGCGTCATATGGAGTGGTTCGAAGCGGCCGACCTGATTGTTAAAGGTATGGAAGGGGCCATTGCCGCTAAAACCGTGACCTATGACTTCGAGCGTTTGATGGATGGCGCTAAGCTTCTGAAATGTTCAGAGTTTGGCGACGCGATTATCGCGAATATGTAATATCGATCATTGTTAAATCTATTAACGGGAGCTTAACACTCCCGTTGTTTTTGAATAGCTTGCTAACGGTTATCAAAATTTTATCAAAATAAGTTATCAAAACCCCATTTCGGCTATTGCCTTAAGTTGGCCTTTTATTTTTTATAACAGGTCCCTCCAGAACTGCTCAGAAATAACGCAGGAAAGGCGGCAATTATCACCTTGTCCTTATCCCGTCCAGTTGTTGAGTAAATCGTTTTTTGCCTGTAGTCAGGTAACAGGCGCTATTATCTCCGGACCCTGATTGTGTATATTCCCCACGGCACGGTTAACCGGGCGCCACGTAAATTCTCCCGCCGGAACTGCCCCGCAATGAGCAATATCTTGCGCCTCTTTGCCGCCAGTGTCCTGCCTCATCCATGCGCAAGCGGCCTCTGGCGATAAAACCAGAGGTCGCCGGTCATGGATATCAACCAGGCCTGCATCAGCCGCCGCAGTCACAATCAGAAATCCTTGTGCGTTGTCGCCGCGCTCAAATGGCGTGCTGCCTATCGCGGCCATGAATATCGGTTGCCCGTCTGCGCGATGAATAAAATAAGGTTGTTTCTTATCGCTTTCCTTTTTCCACTCAAACCAGCCATCAGCGAAGCATATAGCGCGGCCATGCTGCCATAGCGGTTTAAACATCCTGCTGGCGGCCGCCGTTTCAACGCGCGCATTTATCAATGGTTGCTTCTTCCACCAGCCGGGAGCATAACCCCAGAAAACCGGATCGAGATGGAGCTGCCCGGCGCGCTCGCTGAGCAGTAGAACGTTTGTCCCTGGCGCGACGTTGTAGCGGCCAATTGGCTGCGGGTCATAGGCGATATCGCGATCGACGCCGTCTCCCAGACAGGTCAGGTATGTCTCGCGGGTTTGAGCCTGGGCGAAGCGTCCACACATATTTACCTCCACGAAATTTTAAGTATAGATAACGCTGCAAGCAGTTAAAAAACAAAACTATTTATTTGATTTAAATAGCTAAATTTTGTTGATTTGGCGTGTTTAAATCCCATTTGCGACGATGATTATAAAAATCACCGGGTTAATTGTTTTTGCTAATCTATTGTTTGCGCCACACGGAGTGGTTGACGCTGTCGAACGGATGATTAAATGCAGGAAAGGGGCAATTGTCGCGAGCAAGGCACGTCGATATTTGTGTATAACTTAATGGACTTAAACGCTTTTTTTATTAGTATTTAACGGATAGTAAACTAATTTAATAATCCCTTCAGAGCGACAGTGTTCCGTATGACGAACGCCTCAGCGTAATCAATTAAAACAACGCATAAAAATAGCGCGCTGGCGCTCCGGTTAATGTGGGTGTTTTTTCTACCGGGAGGCTGCGTAGTGGATAAGACGTCCCTGGTTTTTATGCGCGTATCGCTTTTGCATGGGGCCTTAATCAGCAGCAAAATACGGCTGTGACGCTTTGTCTGTAGCGGCGTTTTAGTAGTACGCCGCTTTAAGCACGCGGTGACGGCGGAGGCGGGCGTTTGAGCTATTATCTTCTGGTTGTGGTCTGCATTTATGACCATGGCGTATGTACCTTTGCACGTATCGGCGCGCATACGCTGCCGGTTTACAGTATGCATGGCCTGGTAATGAAATATCCGCTCTGGCAATATGTTTCGCTGCTTCGCGATACGTTATTAAGGCTGGCGGTCGCGCCGGGTCGGCGGCATTTCTGATGAGGCTCTGTCCCGTAACGGGGAGAAAGCCTGCTTGCGCATAAGGAAAGGGCGTCGCTTGCATGATATGGTCAGCCGGCGTTATGCCGCGTCTGCTTTTTCGCAGGGATGAGAAAAACAAAGGGGCCGACATACGTATGCAATAGGGCGTTAACAGAAAATCGATAAATGAAAAATGACAGGAGAGGACAATGAAACATTACGCTATCGCACTGGCGGGGCTGTTAGTAAGCGGGTGCGCGCAGCACGAGAGAAGCGCGCCGCCTGCGCCGCGCATTGGCATGCCTAACCCTGCCTCTGTCTGGTGTAAGCAAAAGGGGGGGACGCTGGTGCCGGTACAGACGCCACGGGGCGTTATCGCCAACTGTAAATTACCCAGTGGCGAAGTGGTGGAGGAGTGGACGCTGTGGCGCCGCGATCATCCTCAATCGGGTAAAGGGAGCTGATGCTGTTTGGGGCCGTGCTGCCGGCATGGCCTGAACGCAGGAACGGGCATGGTTATCGGGCGCGGCCGACGCGGCGTGAAGAAAAATATGCAGTCTTGTCGGCTGTGAACGTGCGGCTTGCCCGTTGGATAAAGCGCGCGGCCCGCGTAATGCGCTAAACGCGCAATAAGTTCAGCGTGAGCTTATATCAGGGGGCGGTTTTGCGTAGATATTCGGCTAATACCAGAGCGTGATTTTGCCGGGTGTCCCGGGCAGCGTAGAGCAGCGTGAGCGTTTGCTGATGGCCAAGCTGCGCCAGTCGTTTTACCACTTCAGGCCGTTCATCCAGCTCGCCACGGTAGCGTGCGCTGAAATGGGCGAAATCAAGCCGATCGCTGTGAAACGCTTTGCGTAATTCGGTGGAAGGCGCAATATCTTTGCACCATTCGTCATACGCCAGATCGCTTTTTTTCACGCCGCGCGGCCACAGCCTGTCCACCAGTACACGATAGCCGTCTTCTGCGACGGCGCGTTCACAGACGCGTTTACACTGAATCATGCCTCCTCCCAAAATGGGTCGCGCTCAGGCGACAGAATAAAAGTGATATGATTAACCGGCGATCTTCTTTCGACGTTTGCCTGTATTAGCCCGCCCATATTGCTGTTGTGACTGAGTATAACCCTCTCCCTGTTTACTGGCGATTTCGATACGTTGAGGCACCGGAAAGCCGTGCGGGTTGGGTGGCGATGGCGCGGCATTTTCTATCCGGGGCCTGAACCTGTGTCCGGCACCTGCGGCCGGGGGGCTTTAGCGACGGTTTTTACTGCGCTGCTTTCGCCGCACGGGCCGGCCATTCATCATGACCGGGCCGCGTTCGCTAAACTTAAGTTGTATGTGGTTCTGGCGTCAGCTCGCGGTTGCGCCCGGCACAGGCGCCGGCCCAGGCCATGACCAGAGTAATGAGTGCGATAAGCGCCAGCGCCAGCCCCCAGCCGTGGCTTGCGTCGTGCAGTTTACCGATAGCCGGCGGCCCGCAGGCTGCCAGCAGGTAGCCAACGCTTTGCGCCATGCCCGATAGCGCGGCGACCTGGTGCGCCGTTCCGGCCCGCAGCCCGATAAACGTCAGCCCGAGGATCATTGTCGCACCGGAGCCAAAGCCAAACAGCGTTACCCACAGCGCCGCAAGGCCGGGAAGCAACCATAATCCGATAACGCTCACGCCGCACAGCAGCGCGACCAGGGCTGCAATGCCGCGCTGATCTTTCAGCCGCGCCAGTAGCAGACCGATAAATAATCCCGGCGCAGCAGTCGCCAGTTGCATCAGGCCGTGCAGTGAGCCCGCCTGGGCGGCGTTCATACCGTGGCTGACCAGAATTGCCGGCAGCCAGCCAACCACCACGTAATAGATAAGTGAGTTCAGCCCGAGAAACAGCGTGACTTGCCAGGCGAGGGGCGAACGCCACAGCGTACGCCCCTGAGCGACTGACGCGGCGGCAAGGCCGGTCGCGCTACGGCTGCGCAGTCGCCCCAGCCACAGTAGCAGCGCCAGCAGCGGGAAAAAAGACAGCGCCAGCAGCGCGCCGCGCCAGCCAAAACCGGCGCTGGCTATTGGCACCATCAGCGCTGAACCGACGGCGGCGGCAACCCCCATCGTCAGCGAGTATGCGCCGGTAAGACGCGCCACATGTCCGGGAAAATCGCGCTTAATGATAGCGGGCAGCAGCACGTTGCCGAGCGCGATGCCGCAGCCGATGATAAACGTACCTGCCCAGAGTTGACTTTCCCTACCCGCAGAGCGCAGCGTAATGCCGATACATATTAATACCAGCGCAGCGCAGAGGCTGCGCTCCATACCGATATGGCGCACAAGCCTGGCCGCCAGCGGCGAGGCAAGGGCGAAAGCCAGCAGCGGCAGGGTGGTCAGCAGGCCGGTTTCAGCGGTGGTAAGGCCAAATACGGAACGAATATCGCCAAGCAGCGGCGCGATGCCGGTAAACGTTGCGCGCAGCGAGGTGGCGATGGCGAAAATGCCAAACAGGCTAAGCCAGCGTTCACTGGCTTTGGGTAAAGCGGAATTATTCATGATTTGCTCATTTACAAAACGGTGCCTACAGGGTAATACCTGAGCAAGAAAGACAAAATAAGCTATATTGACAATTTATCGCTAAATTCGGACAACTTATGGCGCGGGATTTAGATCTTGAGGGGTATGATCCGGACAGCAGTACGGTACCGGCGATAGCTTTTCATATTCAGGTACACGAACGCGATCGTGAAGTGGCGCGCCACCGGCATCGTAAAGGGCAACTGATCCTGGCGCTGCACGGCGGCGTGACCTGTGAGGTGGATAACGCTATGTGGATGGTGCCTTCGCAGCACGCGGTGTGGATCCCGGGTCTGATGCCGCATATTAATCGGGTTACCGCCGGCGCGCGGCTGTGTTTTTTGTTTATTGAACCGGGGGCGGTGGATATGCCCACGCGGTGCTGCTCGTTAAAAATCTCGCCTCTGGTGCGTGAGCTGATTCTGGCGCTGGCGGCGCGCGACGTTTCACAGCTGCAGGAGGCCCCTTCAGAGCGGCTGGTGCAGGTGTTATTCGACGAGCTGCCGGGGTTGCCGGTAGCAGGGCTGCATCTTCCCGTGTCCGACCATCCAAAAATACGTACAATCGTCGCGGCTATCGCGGCTGAACCGCACAAGCGATGCACGCAGGCCGAGTGGGCGGCGCGGCTGGCGATGAGCGAACGCAGTCTGCTGCGGTTGGTTGTTCGCGAAACCGGGTTGAGCTTTCGCCGCTGGCGCCAGCAATTACAGCTTATTATCGCGGTGCGCGGGCTGATTGAAGGCCAGACGGTGCAGCAGGTGGCGCAGGCGCTGGGCTATGAATCCACCACGGCGTTTATCACACTGTTCAGAAACGCGCTCGGCCAAACGCCCGGGCGCTGGCTGGCAACGATGCAGGCGGCTGAGCACCGTTATGGCGCGGCGTTATAACGGCGTTCAGCGCAGCTCGTCGGCTTCGACCCGAAATGGCCGTTAGAGAAATCTGGACGCTAACGCGTAGATTTTCGGCGTTAACCATAGAAGACAACGCCTTGTTTTTCCTCTTTGTTATGAGTTTGCCCCGTCCGTGACGTTTTCCCGTCAGGAACCGTCTGCGGGATATGCGCGACAATCACTGTTTACCAATAATTAGCGAAACCAGCCCGGCGGCAATAAGCGGGCCGACCGGTACGCCGCGAAACAGCGCTACGCCCAGAATCGTTCCTGCCAGCAACCCGGCGACCAGCGTCGGCTGACTGCTCATCAGCGTAACTCCGCGCCCGCCAAGCCAGGACACGATAATCCCTACCGCTATCGCCACCAGTGATTTCCAGTTCAAAAAGGCGCCGTAAAGCGTGGAGGGGGGAAGGTTGCCGCTGGCGATCGGGGCCATGACGCCGATAGTCAGAATGATAATGCCAACCGACAGCCCCTGTTTTTCAATCCACGGGAAGAGGTGGCTAAGCGGCGTGAGCCGGATAATAATCAAAACCAGAATAGAGATGGCCACCGTTGTGTTATGGCTAATAAAACCCAGTGCGGCCAGCGCCAGCAGTATCAGCAGCGTGCTGTCAAACATAGTGCGTATCCTGTATCCCTGCCAAAAAATAGATATGTGCTGTATTTGTTACGCCGCGAAGGATGGCGCGAGTTTTGATTTACGCACGATATGCGGCGTGCGGCGAGTGTTTTTATGCGCTTTCAGTAGATTAAACGTTATACCAGGTTGGAAGAGAGTCTATCGCTGCGATCGCAGCCCCGGAATTGACGCGATTCGGCGGCGCGCAGGGGGTAAACGCGCCGCCACGGCCCTGTATTACCCGTTTTTTATTGCGTAATGCAGGCGTAGCTCAAAGACGCGGTTCGCGTTGTGTACTGATGCGCAAACTATCACAGAAGCGCTCTTTGCCAGCCGTAAGGCGGCCGCCGAAGGGGCGGTCGCCGGCAGGTTAACCCGAGGCTTCGCTGGATTGTTTTTGAAACAGTTCTCTGAATACCGGGTAAATATCTTCCTGATCGCGAATATGCTGCATGGCGAAGTTTTCATACTGCGCCTGCAGATGTTCGTATTCACGCCACAGGGTTTGGTGCGCGCGACGGGTGATTTCAATGTAGCTGTAATAACGCACGGCCGGCAGGAGCTTATGCGCCAGGATTTCATGGCACAGCGGCGAGTCATCGGCCCAGTTGTCGCCGTCTGAGGCCTGGGCTGCGTAAATATTCCACTGCGCCGGGTTGTAGCGCGCCTTTACCACTTCATCCATAAGCTTCAGGGCGCTTGAAACAATGGTGCCGCCGGTTTCCTGCGAATAGAAAAATTCATGTTCATCCACCTCTTTTGCCTGGGTATGATGGCGGATATAGACCACTTCGACGTTTTTATAGGTGCGGCTGAGGAACAGGTAAAGCAGGATATAAAACCGTTTGGCCATATCTTTCGTAACCTGATCCATTGAGCCGGATACGTCCATCAGGCAGAACATCACCGCCTGGCTGGAAGGCTCCGGGCGTTTTTCGTAATTTTTGTAGCGCAGGTCGAATGTGTCGATGAACGGCACTTTTGCGATACGTTCGCGCAGTTCGGTAATTTCTTTACGCAGCCGCTCTTCTTCCAGCAGTTGCGCCGGTTCGCTTTTGGCTACCTGTTCAAGCGCGCCTTCCAGCTCGCGTAATTCACGACGGCGGGCCGCAGTCATCGCCGTGCGGCGCGCCAGTGAGTTTTGCAGCGAACGCACAACGCTGATATTGGCCGGCACGCCGTTTGCCGTGAATCCCGCGCGGTGGGTTTTGTATTCCGTTAGCTGACGTTGCTGATTTTTTCTCAGGTTTGGCAGCGCCAAATCCTCAAACAGCAGATCAAGATACTCATCTTTGGAAATCTGGAAGACAAATTCATCCTGCCCTTCGCCGTCAGGGCTGGCCTGACCCTGGCCGCCGCCGGAGCCGCTGGCGCCGCTCTGCGGGCGTTCGATACGATCGTTTTGTACGAAGTGATCGTTTCCGGGATGAACGCGATGGCGTTGGCCGCCGCGTCCCTGGCGGAATACCGGTTCGCTGATATCGCCGTTGGCAATGGATACCGACTCGCCGCTGTCTACATCGGTGACGGAACGTTTATTAATGGCCCCGGAGATCGACTGTTTAATTTGCGTCTTGTAACGGCGCAGAAAGCGCTGGCGATTCACTGCGCTTTTATTTTTGCCGTTAAGACGTCGGTCAATGAAATAGGACATAGTTCCCCCAACAGCTTCTGTCCGGTGCACAAAGGCGCTGCGGATGCCCGCAGCCTTTTTCCTCTGCTATGCCGTGCGTAATTTATTGCACGGCGACGCATTTCGCTTTATGACGATTTACGCACGCGCAGATACCATTCACACAGCAGGCGCACCTGTTTGCGGGTGTAGCCTTTCTCCATCATACGGTCGACAAAATCGTCGTGCTTTTTCTGCTCGTCAGTGGAGGTTTTGGCGTTGAATGAAATGACCGGCAGCAACTCCTCGGTATTAGAGAACATTTTCTTCTCAATCACCGTGCGCAGCTTTTCGTAACTCGTCCAGTTCGGGTTGCGGCCGTTGTTTTGCGCTCTGGCGCGCAGTACGAAGTTTACAATTTCATTACGGAAATCTTTCGGATTACTGATGCCCGCCGGTTTCTCGATTTTCTCCAGCTCGGCGTTCAGGGATTCGCGATCAAAAAGCTGCCCTGTGTCAGGGTCGCGGTATTCCTGGTCCTGAATCCAGAAATCGGCATAGGTAACGTAGCGGTCAAAAATATTCTGGCCGTACTCCGAATAGGATTCCAGATAGGCAGTCTGGATCTCTTTGCCGATAAACTCGGCGTATTTGGGGATAAGATAGCCTTTCAGGTGTTCCAGGTAACGTTCAGCCTGCTCCTGAGGGAATTGCTCGCGCTCAATTTGCTGCTCCAGAACAAAGAACAGGTGTACCGGGTTGGCCGCCACCTCTGCATGGTCAAAGTTGAACACGCGCGAGAGGATCTTAAACGCAAAGCGCGTAGACAGGCCGTTCATGCCTTCGTCCACGCCCGCATAATCGCGATACTCCTGATACGATTTGGCTTTCGGATCGGTATCTTTTAGCGTTTCACCGTCATAGACCCGCATTTTAGAATACAGGCTGGAGTTTTCCGGCTCTTTCAGGCGAGAAAGAATAGAGAAGCGCGCCAGGGTTTCCAGCGTGCCCGGCGCGCAAGGCGCGTGGGTGAGTTCGCTGTGGTTAAGCAGCTTCTCGTAGATCTTCATCTCTTCTGAAATACGCAGGCAATAAGGCACTTTGACGATATAAACGCGGTCAAGGAACGCCTCGTTGTTTTTATTATTGCGAAACTGCACCCATTCCGATTCGTTAGAGTGGGCAAGAATAATGCCGTTAAACGGCAGCGCGGAGATGCCCTCGGTACCGTTGTAGTTGCCTTCCTGGGTGGCCGTCAGCAGAGGGTGCAGCACTTTAATCGGCGCTTTAAACATCTCGACAAATTCCATAATCCCCTGGTTGGCGCGGCACAGGGCGCCGGAATAACCATAGGCGTCCGGGTCGTTCTGGGCGTGATTTTCCAGCTTGCGGATATCCACTTTCCCCACCAGCGCCGAGATGTCCTGGTTATTCTCATCGCCGGGTTCGGTTTTGGCGATAGCTATCTGTTCAAGTATTGACGGCCACACCTTCACAACGCGAAACCGGGTGATATCGCCGCCGAACTCGTGCAGGCGCTTGGCCGCCCACGGGGACATAATTGTGCCGAGGTAGCGGGTGGGGATGTTGTACTCTTTTTCCAGGATCTGCGCGTCTTCCTGTGGGTTAAACAGGCACAGGGGATGGTCATTGACGGGGCTGCGTTCGCCGTTTGCGCTCAGTACGTAAATAGGTACACGCTGCATCAGCGCCTTCAGGCGCTCGGCCAGCGACGATTTACCGCCGCCCACGGGGCCAAGCAGATAAAGGATTTGTTTCTTCTCTTCCAGCCCCTGAGCGGCGTGTTTAAGATAAGAGACAATCTGCTCGATGGCTTCTTCCATGCCATAAAACTCTTCAAACGCCGGGTAGCGGGCGATCACGCGGTTTGAAAAGAGACGGGACAGCCGCGGTTCCAGGGCTGTGTCGACCATGACAGGTTCACCGATAGCCATTAACAGCCGTTCGGCCGCATTGGCATAGGCGCTGCGGTCCTGGCGGCAGACAGTAAGAAACTCCTGTAGTGTGAACTCTTCGTCCTTGGCCGCTTCATAACGCTGGCGATAGTGATCGAATATATTCATGGCATGCCGTCCTTTCATTTTTTAGCACAGGTGATAAGAGCCGTTCATAAGAATAGTGGAGGCTCCCGAAAGTTGTACACTGACACCGCAGCCCAGGCGGGGCGCTGGCTCAGGGTTTAGCACCTACTTCACATAAGCGTAGATGTATTTAAGAAACTTGCATCCAGCCCGGAATAATTTCCAATGACATATCAATAACTCATCTGCCGGCAACGTATCTGCTTACAAAAAACAGGCTGTGAAACACAGCATGCGAGCGCGGTTGTGAATATGCTGCGCGCGCGAATCGGAGAACTTACTGTGTTTTCAGGTATTGAGAGGAAGTAAAATGCCAGGAGAGCGAAGGAGAATGCTACACTTCGCTCGCTGATTATTTGATTAAAGGATTGAACACATTGTGACCAGATTCAAATTTCTGCTACTGTCTGCGCTTGTTGCAGGTTCAATGAATTCGGCGTACGCAGAAGGCAAGTGGTCGCTTGGCGCAGCGGCCTTAGTCCAGAGTTACCCGTATAAAGACGTGGATACCAAAGTCTATCCTGCGCCGATTATTGGTTATGAAGGGGAGCGCTTTTATTTCCGTGGTTTTAACGCCGGGTACTACCTGTGGAATGATGAAACGGACAAGCTATCGGTAACGGCGTGGTATAACCCGCTGCATTTCCGCCCAAAAGATAGTGATGATGCTGGCCTGCGCCGCCTTGATTACCGCAAATCCACGATGATGGCCGGGCTGTCTTACGCCCACTATACCCCTTATGGCTTCCTGCGCACCGTGCTTGGCGGCGATGTGCTGGGCGAGAGTAACGGCATTGTCTGGGATCTGGCCTGGCTTTATCGCTACAGCAGCGGCGGCCTGACTTTGACGCCGGGGATTGGCGCAACCTGGAACAGCAAAAACCAGAATGATTACTATTATGGCGTAAGCCGCCATGAATCTACCCGCACCGGGGTGGGGCGCTATGATGCCGATAGCGACTGGAATCCTTATGTTGAGCTAACGGTCAATTATCGTCTTAACGATAGCTGGAGCGTATACGGCATGGGCCGCTATATTCATCTGGGCAGCGAAATCAAAGACAGCCCGATGGTGGATACGTCCTGGAATGGCATTGTGCTGACGGGCGTAACTTACAGCTTCTGATAATGACGAGGCCATCTGCGCAAACCCGGTGAGTTTAATGCTAAAGAGGGCAAAAACACGTTTTTGCCCTCTTTATTCTCTTTATTGCGAGATTGCGAGCGGCTGAAAACTGATATTGAATGCCGCCACGCTGCGGCGGGGCAGTGTTGTTTTCCCCACGCTGAATAAAGGGTCGCTGCAAAACCGGATAAAACAACGGCCCGGGCTTAACGCTATTCATTGTCGATTGCGTAAGCAGGGTATAAAAGCCGCATCTGTTTTCAGGCGAATAGATGCCGGTTAGCTTAGCCAACCGGCAGCAGTCCAGGTTTATTCCACCACGCGCAGCGTGACGCTAAGGCAGGAAGGCGCCTGCGGGCGCGCCCTTTGCGGCGTATTGATGGCGGCCGTCTCCACACAAACGAAGGTTTGATAGCCATCGTCCGGCATGTCTCCCATGCTGGCAGATAGCGCCGGGCCGGGATTCCAGCCCACAACGTTGCTATGGTGGCGGTGCGCGACTTCAATCACGCGATGCAGGCGGGCATCGTGGATCAGGCTGCGGGCCTCAGGCGCGAGGTAGATGCGGTCGGTACGGTCCGGGAATGTCTGTACGCCGTCCGCCAGCTCGCCTTCGCCGCCGGCGACTTTATCCACATACCGCTTGCCAAGCCCGCTCACCTTCACATCATTGATATTCCCTACATTAAAGTAGCTGTGCAACGCGCAGGTGGTTTCAAAATCCCCGTGCGCCTCCAGCGCAATATTGCAGGTCTTTGCGAGGGAAAAACGGGCGTAAAGCGTGAACGCGTGCGGCCACTGGCGAAGCGTATCGTCGCTGGATTTTAGCGTAAGCGTTAGCTCCACGCCTTCGTCGGTTTCCTGATAAGCGTCCAGCTTCCACGGCAGGTTACGGACAAAACCGTGTGCGGGCAGGCCTTCCTGCGCCGCCGGGCCGAACCACGGCCAGCACAGCGGCACGCCGCCGCGAATGGCTTTGCCGCGTGCGAAGGCGGTTTTATCGCTCAACCACAGCACCTCCTCTTGCTCCTGCGGCTTCCAGGCCAGCAGGTGAGCGCCCTGTAGCGCCACGGCGGCGCGTACGGCGGGGTGGTTGACGACCAGAATGTCCAGTTCGCCCATCTGGCGGCGGGTCAGCGACGGTGTCAGTATTTCCTGCTCCGGCAGGGTAAAAATGGTGGCAATCATCAGCGCATCCTCTGTCATTGATCCGTAAGCGCAGGCTGCGGCAGAAACAGAAAAGGGCGACCGAAGTCGCCCTTTATCAATCACTGCCTCATCTCGTCTTATTTGGAGATATGAGCGATCAGGTCCAGAACTTTGTTAGAATAACCGGTTTCGTTGTCATACCAGGAAACCAGCTTCACGAAGTTGTCGTTCAGCGCGATACCGGCTTTAGCATCGAATACAGAAGTGCAAACTTCGCCGTTGAAATCGGTGGAAACCACGTCGTCTTCGGTGTAGCCCAGAACGCCTTTCATGTCGCCTTCGGCGGCGGCTTTAACCGCAGCTTTAATCTGCTCGTAGGTTGCCGCTTTTTCCAGACGCACGGTCAGGTCAACAACAGAAACGTTCGGCGTCGGAACGCGGAAAGCCATACCGGTCAGTTTGCCGTTCAGTTCCGGCAGAACTTTGCCTACCGCTTTTGCAGCGCCGGTAGAAGACGGGATGATGTTCTGAGCCGCGCCACGGCCGCCGCGCCAGTCTTTGTGAGACGGGCCGTCAACGGTTTTCTGCGTTGCGGTAGTCGCGTGAACGGTAGTCATCAGGCCTTCGATAATGCCGAAGTTGTCGTTGATAACTTTCGCCAGCGGCGCCAGGCAGTTGGTGGTGCAGGAAGCGTTGGACACGATGTCCTGGCCGGCATATTTGTCGAAGTTAGCGCCGCGAACGAACATCGGGGTGTCGTCTTTAGACGGGCCGGTCAGCACAACTTTTTTCGCGCCGGCGGTGATGTGTTTACGCGCGGTTTCGTCGGTCAGGAAGATACCGGTTGCTTCAGCGACAACGTCAACGCCCACTTCATTCCACTTCAGATTAGCCGGGTCTTTTTCAGCGGTAACACGGATTTTTTTACCGTTAACGATCAGATGTCCGTCTTTCACTTCAACAGTGCCGTCGAAACGACCGTGAGTAGAGTCGTACTTCAGCATGTAAGCCATGTAGTCTGCGTCCAGCAGGTCGTTGATAGCAACGATCTCAATGTCAGAACGTTTCTGAGCGGCACGGAAAACAATGCGACCGATACGGCCAAAACCGTTGATACCTACTTTGATAGTCATATATTCCACCAGCTATTTGTTAGTGAATAAAAGGTTGCCTGTAAAATTACAAAAACCTTACGCAGCGTCAAGCGGAATCGTGTCAATCATTGCGACAAATCAATCCGCTGAATCACCGATTTGCGTCCGATTTGCCTTCACTCTTCCTGTCGGCTGCAACCCACATGGGGGCAATACGCAGGATTTTAAAGGGGAAGAGCGGTAAATGTGTGAGCAGGGTCACAAATACGCCCTGGGCTGTACCCGTTGGAGGAGTGTAGAACAAAAGTTGCCACCTTGCTGTTAATGTTTTGTTATAATCCCGGCTATCCTTGAGAGCGAAACGTCGTGTTAAGCAGGTGTATTATGTCCGACAGCAAAACCTCTGAAACATTAAAAAAGCGCCTCTCTGAAATGCAGTTTTGGGTCACGCAGCAGCGCGGCACGGAACCGCCGTTTACCGGACGCTTGCTGCACAATCAGCGCGATGGCGTATACCATTGTCTGGTATGCGACGCGCCGTTGTTCAGTTCACAAAGTAAATTTGATTCAGGCTGCGGATGGCCGAGTTTTTATGAGCCGGTGAGTGAAGGGGCTATTGAGTATATCGAAGACAATTCACACGGTATGCAGCGTATTGAAATTCGCTGCGGCAAGTGCGGGGCGCATCTTGGCCACGTTTTTTCTGATGGACCGCAGCCTACCGGCGAGCGTTATTGTGTGAACTCTGCGTCGCTGAGTTTTTCAGACGACGACGGCGAACAGGTAAAGGGATAAAGAAACGTTTCAGCTCACTATTCCAACAGGAGACGGACACCGTGAATATTGATGAACTGATTAGCGCTGTTACGCCGCAGGTGTATGAGCGGCTGTCCACGGCCGTGGCGCTGGGGAAATGGCCGGACGGGGTAGCGCTGACGCCAGAGCAAAAGGAAAACGCGCTTCAACTGGTGTTGCTGTGGCAGGCGCGCCATAACAGCGAGCCACAGCATATGACGGTTGGCACCGATGGCCAGATCGTAATGAAAAGTAAACAACAGCTAAAAGCGCTGTTTGGCATTGGGCCTGAGGCGATTGCCACGCTTAAGCCGGAATAAATCCGGCGCGCGAGGCGCTCCGGAGCGGCGAAAAGGCGGTGAAGGGTTAACGCCACGCCATAAAAACAGCGCAGGCGGCAGGCTGCGCCGCCTGCGGTTTTTCACGCTATTGTTTTAGCCTGCCCTACAGGGCGCAGCGTCGTTTTTTAATGCCCGCGAGGGTCTTGTTCCAGCCAGTCAGCAAGCGTATACAGCCTGGCGCCTGCCGCCGCCATCTCCCGCAGCGCCAGAGCGCTGTCCTGTGCGCCGATGTTGACGCCGCGGCATCCGTCGGTAATGACGTTGACCCGGTAACCGAGCCGCAGCGCGTCGAGCACCGTAAATTTTACGCAGTAGTCAGTGGCAAGCCCCATGACAATCAACTCGTGAATGCCGTGATGCGCCAGCCAGCCGTTAAGCTGCGTTTGCTGGCGCCGGCCATTGTCAAAAAACGCGCTGTAGCTGTCAATGGCCGGGTTTTCCCCTTTGTAGAATACGGCGTCAATCGCCTGTTGCTTAAGCTGCGGATGCAGCGCCGCACCGTCAGTATGCTGTATGCAGTGATCCGGCCACCAGGTCTGGGGCAGGCCGTCCAGTTCGCCCTGGGTAAAAGGCTGCGTCTGCTGCTGGCTGGCAAAGCTGCCGTGGTTGGCCGGGTGCCAGTCCTGGCTTGCCAGTACCGCATCGCCGCGCGTTTTACACCAGGCTATAAGTGCGTTGGCGACGTCAGGCGTGCTGTCGGCATCCGCCACGGCCAGCGCGCCGCCGGCACAAAAATCATTTTGCAGGTCGATAATCAAAAGCGCGCGTTGCGTCATAGCGTTCTCCTTATTCATCAGTGGTGAGCTCGCCGCGCAGGTTCTGCGTCATGGCGCTGCGAATGTCGTCTGCGGCCAGCTTTTTGCTCAACAGCCAGTGTAGTTTGGTTAGCGTGGCTTCCACTGTCATATCGGCGCCGCCCACTACGCCTGCCTGCGCCAGCGCGTTGCCGGTGGCATAGCCGCCCATGTTTACCTTGCCGGACATGCACTGGGTGAGGTTGACCACGACGATGCCGCGTGCGCTGGCCTGCCTGAGTTCATGAAGAAAATCGCTGTTTTGCGGCGCGTTGCCCACTCCGTAGGAGCGCAGGATCAGCGCTTTCACCGGCTGGCGCAGGAAATTTCTCACCATATCGGCGCAAATGCCCGGATAAATGGTCACCACGCCAATCGGCTGCGGCGTAATATTATGGACGACCAGCGGGCCGCTTGCGCCGGGGGCAGGCGGCGTATTCAGGCGGCGAATATGGATACCGGCTTCCAGCAGCGGCGGCAGATTCGGCGAGGCAAAAGCGTCAAAGCCGTCAGCGTGCGCTTTAGTGGTTCGGTTGCCGCGATAAAGCCGGTTGTTGAAAAACAGCGTAACTTCGTTAATCGGGTAGTTGGCGGCAACAAACAGCGCATTAAGCAAATTGGTTTGGCCGTCGGAGCGCAACTGTGCGAGTGGGATTTGAGAGCCGGTCACAATAACGGGCTTTGCGAGGTTTTCGAGCATGAAAGAGAGCGCCGAGGCGGTGAACGCCATCGTATCGGTTCCGTGCAGGATAACAAAGCCGTCGTATTCGTCGTAATGGTCGCGTATATCCTCGGCAATATGCTGCCAGTCGTCCGGCGTCATATCCGATGAGTCCATCAGCGGCTGGTATTCATGAATGGTGAAGGCCGGCATTTCGGGGCGGTGGAATTCCGGCATTAGCGCAAGCTGGCGCTGTAAATGGCCGGAGACCGGAATATATCCCTGCTCAGAACGCTGCATACCAATAGTCCCGCCGGTATAGGCGACATAAATAGATTTTTTTTTCATGAAATAACCCGGGCCGCGAAGAAACAGGGGCAGAGTATAGTGGGGTAGACGGAAAAAAACAGCCCGCAGCGCGGGCTCAGGTTGTTGACAAAGAAGGAAAAAACGGGGTTTTACCTTCTTTGTGATAAGCAGGCGAAAATCAATGCATTGATTTTCCTTATTTTTTATTGCGTTTCACCCATCCTGTCCGCGACAGGATGGGGTTTGTCAGCAGTTTCAGCCCGCAGCGCGGGCTTTTTATGGATTAACGCACCTGGCCGCAGCGCAGACAAATCGCGTAGCGGTTGCGTGGATCATTCAGTATTGACAACTTCTCGCTTCCGGCCCTCAGCGCTTCGGCAGTCTGCGCCAGCGGCGCGGGCAACAGCGCCTGTAGCGTTTGAGGCAGCATTGCGCGCACCGAGCCGCTAAAGCCGCTGATGAGGATATCCAACAGAGCGGGGTCATCCTGAATGTAGCGCAGATGCCAGCTTTTCAGTTTCGCCAGTTCGGCTGCTTTTTTCACCGCGTCGTCAAAATCGCCGAGGCTGTCCACCAGCCCGTTGTTTTTCGCATCAAGCCCGGTCCAGACGCGGCCTTTGGCAATCTCATTGACCTGTTCGACCGTTTTCTTACGGGAGGCCGCTACGAGGTTAATAAAGCGCAGGTAGCCGTTCTCAATACTCAACTGCATCATCTGGCGCACTTCGTCCGGCAGAGCCTTGGTCACGGTCACGTCGGCCAGCGGCGATGTCGCCACGCCATCGGTATGGATGCCAATGCTGTCGAGACTGTTCTCTAATGTATTAATAATGCCGAAGATGCCAATTGAGCCGGTGAGTGTGGTGGGGCTTGCGATGATGTAATCGGCAGGCGTGGAGATCCAGTAGCCGCCCGACGCGGCCATGCCGCCCATTGAGACGACCACCGGCTTGTTAGCCGCCTTCGCCGCCGCCAGTTCTTCACGAATCGTTTCGGAGGCGGTAACGCTGCCGCCGGGGCTGTTTACACGCAGCACAATTGCTTTCACGTTTGCATCCAGACGTGCGTCGCGAATCTGTGACGCCGTGGTGTCGCCGCCGACGTTGCCCGGCGTTTCCTCGCCGTCCATAATGGCGCCGCTGGCATAAATTACAGCGATAGCGCCGCCGCGCTCCGGCGCTTTTTTCACAGGATAGTCGTAGTAGCTGATGCCCTGATAAATTTTCTCCTTTGACGCCTTCGGCGTTTTCGAATTCAGCGTAAACTGTTTGGCCAGCGTGGCGCTGAACTGCGCCGCCGTGCCGAGCTTATCGACCAGCTTATGATCGAGTGCGTACCGGGCGGTATCGCCGCCGTTTTTCTTCAGCGCATCAATGATCGGCTGGGCGCCTGGAAACACCTGCTGCGCCGGTATTTTTCGATTTGCCGCGACGGTTTCAAGGTAGCCGTTCCATAACTGGCCCAGCCAGCGGCTGTCCGCTTCGCGCGCCGCATCGGACATATTGTCGCGTAAATAGGGCTCTACCGCCGATTTATAGGTGCCGACGCGGAAAACGTGTGTGGTGACTTTCAACTGATCGAGCAGTGACTTGTAATACAGGCCGTTAGTGGCGAAGCCATGCAGATCGACTTCACCCTGCGCGGACATCCAGATGGTGTTGGCGAAGCTTGCCAGGTAATACTGGCTCTGGGAGTAGTTATCACCATAGGCGTAGATGGGTTTGCCGCTGTCGCGAAACGCCTGGAGCGCTTTACCGATATAGCGTAATGAGGGCTGATCGCCGCCGGCGAAGTTGCTCAGATCCAGCACCATGCCGGTGATATGCCTGTCACCCTGCGCCTGGCGTATGGCGTCTACAATATCGAATAGCGAATTTTCCTGGAGGCGGTCGGAACTTGCGCCGAACAACTGGCGGCCAATCACGCCCAGTTTGTTACTGACGCCAGGTTTATCCACCACCACACCGGAAATATCGAGCAACAGCGCGCCCTCACGCACCGGCTGGGAGGCCCCGGTGTGAAACTGCATCCAGATGCCCAGGCAAATCAGGACAAAGAGAATAAAAAACAGATTTAATACCAGGTTTCTGACAAAGTTGAGCAGCCGCCAGCTCCCTTTGAAAAAAACGGCGACAGCTCGCCATAGTGTATGCATATTTTCTCCATTGCAGCATGAATGGCCGCACCGCAGCCAGAATGATGAACATCCTAAATATCCGCCGCCGAAATGTCAGCATGAATCGCCTGTGCTGACACAATTGGGGTCGCTGTGCTAGCTTCTTTGCCATATTACCAACAGGAGCTACCAGATGGATGCATTAGAACTGCTCGTTAACCGGCGCAGCGCGTCGCGCCTGGCTGAACCGGCCCCGGCCGATGAAGCGCTGGAAAACATTTTGCGTGCCGCAATGCGTGCGCCGGATCACGGCACGCTGCAACCCTGGCGTTTTTTCCTGATTGAAGGCGAGGGGCGCGAGCGTTTCAGCCAGTTGCTTGAGGCCGCTGCGCTGGAGATCGGGCTGGACGATAAGGCGCGTGAAAAAGCGCGCAGTTCGCCGTTTCGCGCGCCGCTTATTATCACCGTAGTGGCGCACTGCACCGAACATCATAAAGTACCGCGCTGGGAGCAGGTGGTTTCTGCCGGCTGCGCGGTGGCGGCAATGCAGATGGCGGCGGTCGCTCAGGGCTATAACGGCATCTGGCGCAGCGGCCCCTGGATCGATAGCCCCAGCGTGCGCTCTGCGTTCGGTTGCCGCGAGCAGGATAGCATAGTCGGCTTTCTCTATCTTGGCACCCCCCAGCTTAAGGCTTCCACCACTATCAGCGTGCCGGATACCACGCCTTTTGTACGCCGCTTCTGAATGACGCGCGTGGGGCTGCGCGGATTGTGAGCGGTTGCAAGGCAATTCAGTTAGCCGTACTTATCAGCCCGGCGTTCTGGCGCTACCATAGGCCACGTTGCTAATAACAGGAGAGATCCATGAACGAGCCTATTCGTTTGACGCAATACAGCCACGGCGCCGGCTGCGGCTGCAAAATTTCCCCGAAAGTGCTTGAAACAATCCTGCAAAGCGCGCAGGCGAAGTTCACCGATCCGCAGTTGCTGGTGGGAAATGAAACCCGCGACGACGCCGCCGTTTACGATCTTGGCAACGGTACCAGCGTTATCAGCACGACTGACTTCTTTATGCCGATTGTCGATTCCCCGTTCGACTTTGGCCGTATTGCCGCCACAAACGCCATCAGCGATATCTATGCTATGGGAGGCAAGCCCATTATGGCGATAGCCATTCTTGGCTGGCCGCTGGATAAACTGGCGCCTGAAATTGCCCGCGAAGTAACCGAAGGAGGGCGCCACGCCTGTCGCCAGGCGGGTATTGTGTTGGCAGGCGGCCACTCTATTGATGCGCCGGAGCCGATTTTCGGCCTTGCTGTGACCGGCATTGTCCCTACCGAGCGGGTGAAGAAAAACAGCACGGCGCAGGCAGGCTGCAAACTTTATCTCACCAAGCCGCTTGGCATTGGCGTATTGACCACGGCTGAAAAAAAATCGCTGCTTAAACCGGAACATCGGGGGCTGGCGACGGAGGTTATGTGCCGCATGAATTGCGCGGGCGCCGCCTTTGCCGGGCTGGACGGTGTGAAGGCTATGACCGACGTTACCGGTTTTGGTTTGTTGGGTCATTTAGGGGAAATGTGCGAAGGCGCGGGCGTGCAGGCGGAAATTCGTTATGACAGCGTGCCGAAACTGCCGGGTGTGGAAGAGTATATCGCGCTGGGCTGCGTACCGGGCGGCACCGGACGCAACATTGCCAGCTATGGCCATTTTCTTGGCGAAATGCCGCAGGCCTGGCGCGATCTGCTTTGCGATCCCCAGACGTCTGGCGGGCTGCTGCTGGCTGTTGCGCCAGACGCGCAGGCCCAGACGCTGGCGCTGGCGCAGGCGCAGGGCCTGACGCTTGCTGCCATTGGCGAATTAAGACAGGCCCAGGCGGGGCGTCCGATGATTGAGATCCGCTGATTACATGCGGTTATTTATCGCGGAAAAGCCGAGCCTTGGGCGTGCCATTGCCGATGTGTTGCCAAAGCCGCATCGTCGCGGCGATGGCTTCATTGCATGCGGCGACGGCCAGATAGTCACCTGGTGCGTCGGCCACCTGCTGGAGCAGGCGCAGCCGGATGCCTATGACAGCCGCTTTGCGCGCTGGAACCTGGCAGATTTGCCTATCGTGCCTGAAAAGTGGCGGCTGCAGCCGCGCCCGTCGGTCGCCAAACAGCTTAACGTCATCAAAAAGCTGCTGCAGGAGGCCAGCGAAGTAGTACACGCCGGCGACCCGGATCGCGAAGGCCAGTTGTTGGTGGATGAAGTGCTCGACTACCTGGCGCTGGCGCCGGAAAAGCGCCAGCGGGTGCAGCGTTGCCTGATTAACGATCTCAACCCGCAGGCGGTGGAGCGCGCTATTTCACGGCTGCGCGCCAACAGTGAATTTGTACCGCTGTGCGTATCGGCGCTGGCCCGCGCCCGCGCCGACTGGCTTTACGGCATTAATATGACTCGCGCCTGGACGCTGCTTGGACGCAACGCGGGCTATCAGGGCGTGCTGTCGGTTGGCCGCGTGCAGACGCCGGTGCTCGGCCTGGTCGTGCGCCGCGATGAAGAGATTGAAAACTTTATTCCCAAAGATTACTTCGAGGTCAAAGCGCATATCGTCACCCCTGCCGGCGAGCGTTTTGTTGCCACCTGGCAGCCCAGCGAATCGTGCGAACCCTGGCAGGACGAAGAGGGACGTCTGCTGCACCGTCCGCTGGCGGAGCACGTAGTCAGGCGTATTACCGGGCAGCCTGCGTGGGTGACGGCATACAGCGACAAGCGTGAGACCGAGGCCGCCCCGCTGCCGTTTTCACTCTCCAGCCTGCAAATTGAAGCGGCGAAGCGTTATGGCCTCAGCGCTCAGACGGTGCTTGACGTTTGCCAGAAGCTTTATGAAACCCATAAGCTGATTACCTATCCACGTTCTGACAGCCGTTATCTTCCCGAAGAGCATTTCGCCGGGCGACACGCTGTTATCAATGCCATTAGCGTGCATGCGCCAACGCAACTGCCGCAGCCTGTGGTCGATGTCGATCGCCGTAACCGCTGCTGGGACGATAAAAAGGTGGACGCCCACCATGCAATAATCCCTACGGCGCGCAGCAGTGCGGTGAAGCTGAGTGAAAATGAAAGCAATATTTATGCGCTGATAAGTCGCCAGTATCTGATGCAGTTCTGTCCGGATGCGGTGTACCGCAAATGCGTTATTGAGCTGGATATCGCCAGCGGTAAATTTATTGCCAAAGCGCGCTTTCTGACTGAAGCGGGCTGGCGTACGCTGCCTGGGGCGAAGGAGCGTGATGAAGATAACGACGGCGCGCCGCTGCCGGTGGTGGCGAAAGGCGATGAACTATTGTGTGAAAAAGGCGAGGTGATTGAAAGGCAAACTCAGCCGCCGCGCCACTTTACCGATGCCACGCTGCTTTCTGCGATGACCGGTATCGCCCGTTTTGTTCAGGATAAGGCGCTGAAAAAAGTGCTGCGCGCCACCGATGGCCTTGGCACAGAGGCCACGCGCGCGGGCATCATCGAACTGCTGTTTAAGCGCGCTTTTCTTATCAAAAAAGGCCGTTTTATCCACGCCACCGAGGCCGGGAGAGCGCTTATCCACGCGCTGCCGGAGATGGCGGCAAGGCCGGATATGACCGCGCACTGGGAATCGGTGCTGACGCAAATTAGTGAAAAGCAGTGTCGCTATCAGGACTTTATGCAACCGCTGGTGAATACGCTTTTTGAGCTGATTCAGCAGGCGCGCAATACGCCGGTAAAACAATTCAGAGGAATCGTTGCGCCGGCGAGCAGCGACAAAAAGAAAAAATTCAGGAAAAAGAAACCGGCCTGAGCGGCGCTGGCTGCCGTGATATGTCGCCAGGCAGCGGCGCTTATCCCTGCTCAGCATGCGCCGGTTAATCAAAACAGAGGGGCATGGCGGGTAAACGTTCAGGCTCAGTTCGCCCGTTTAAACGCTCCCGCGGCGGCGGGGAGCATAAGACCGGGCGCTTTTCGCACCCAGTCAGGCTTCTCCCATGTTCCGCCTGACCGGGCGCCGCCCCGCCCGGTATCGGCTCAGATAACCCCTTGTCCCAGCATGGCGTCAGCAACTTTCACAAACCCGGCGATATTTGCGCCGCGCACGTAGTTGGTCTGTTTTGCTTCACCGCCGTATGCCACGCAGGCATGGTGAATATCGAGCATAATGTGGTGTAAACGGGCATCCACCTTCTCCGCCTTCCAGCCCAGGCGTGCCGCGTTTTGCGCCATCTCCAGCCCTGATGTGGCCACGCCGCCTGCGTTCGCTGCTTTCCCCGGCGCAAACAGCACGCCCGCCTCAAGGAACAGGTCGGTCGCATCGATAGTGGTGGGCATATTGGCCCCTTCGGCGACGGCTTTGACGCCGTTTGCAATCAACAGGCGCGCTGCGTCGGCATGCAGTTCGTTTTGCGTGGCGCAGGGCAGGGCGATGTCCACCGGTACGGACCACGGCTGTTTACCTTCCATATAGGTCAGGCCAAACTCGCGGGCATAGTCGGATACGCGCCCATCGCGGCTGGCTTTAATTTCGCACAGGCGCGCCAGTTTTTCTGCCGTAAAGCCCGCTTCGTCAACCACGGTGCCGCTGGAGTCGGATGCGGTAATCACCCGTGCGCCAAACTGCATGGCTTTTTCAATGGCATATTGCGCCACGTTGCCGGAACCGGATACCGCCACGCGCATACCTTCAAGGCCCAGGCCGTGTCGTTTGAGCATTGCATCGGTGAAGTAAATAAGGCCATAACCCGTGGCTTCAGGGCGAATCAGGCTGCCGCCAAACGAAAGCCCTTTGCCCGTAAACACGCAGGCGCTGTCGTTGGAAAGCTTTTTCATCATCCCAGCCATATAGCCGACCTCGCGTCCCCCCACGCCGATATCGCCCGCCGGTACGTCGGTATCTGGCCCCAGATGACGATAAAGCTCGGTCATCAGGGCCTGGCAAAAGCGCATGACTTCGCCTTCGCTCTTGCCTTTTGGATCAAAATCGCTGCCGCCTTTTCCGCCGCCCATTGGCAGAGTGGTGAGCGCGTTTTTAAAGGTTTGTTCAAAACCGAGGAATTTAAGAATCGACAGGTTCACGGAAGGATGGAAACGCATTCCGCCTTTATAAGGGCCAATCGCCGAGCTGAACTGCACGCGCCAGGCGCGGTTAACCTGCACCTGGTTGCGATCGTCCACCCATGCTACGCGAAACTGAATAACGCGCTCAGGCTCCACCAGCCGCTCAAGCAGGGACATTTCACGGTAACGGGGATTTTGCTCGAGAAACGGCCACAGGGTAGTCATCACTTCGCGAACGGCCTGCGCGAATTCGCTCTGATGCGGGTCGCGCTGTTGAATATGGGTTAAGAATGTTTCAAGAGAGCCTGTCTGATCCATAGATATAAGTTCCTCTTTTGGGTGAGATAAGTATGTTGTTGATTGGTGTAAGGTGTCGTTTTTTTCGACTATACCACCCGTGCCGCTTTGTAAAGCAAGTAAAAAATGAGGCTAAAAACATTTTTAACATTAATAAAACCAATGAGTAACTAAAAATAAAATAAGAAATTAAAGTTCCGGCGTGGTTCAGCCGTTAATAAACTCGTTAGCAAAGAGGATAAAAAAGATGAGCCGTTTCGTTATTGCAGGGTTGTTGGCGCTGTGGTCAGCAGGCGTACAGGCCGACAGACAACCCCGACCGGGTATAGAGCTGAACGTCGCGCCTGAGCTCTTCAACCACAGGGGGCAGCGTGCGCAGCCCTGTAACCGGTGCTGCGTTTATCAGGATCAAAATTATTCACAGGGCGCGGTCATCAGGGTTGGGAGCGTGCTGTTGCAGTGCCAGCGTGATGAGAAAACGGTCGGTACAAACCCGCTGCTCTGGCGTCGCATAAGAGAATAAATGCCAACGGCAGCGGCATAACCGCAGACGCGAGACGAAACGCCCGGCCTACGCCACGCAAATCTGATGTGGCGGCATGGCGTCGCTCGCCGCTAAAAGTGGTTACGTGTCAGGCGTGCAGGCAGATAAGACGCTGCGATATTACCCGCTGATGGCTGGCGACGTAGCGGGCGAGCTGCAAACCCTGCGCCTCAGGGCGTTCGCGCGCCAGCGCCTGCTTTCGCTTTTCTGAAGGCGCGCGGCGAGCGCTGCATCAATCTTTTGCCGTCTTTTTCAATAATTGAGGCCACGTTATCAGCGGTTTTTAGCACGTTCGTCAATACTTTCTGGTAAAAACCGACATATTATCGTGAGCTTTTGACGAGTCCCGAATCAGGAGCGGCCGGTGAAAAAGCGCGAAGAGTGGGTGGAGCCGATTCAAACCCTACCCGTTAGTTTAAAACCTCTTATAGTCATGCAGAAAAAACACTTTGGCGCCGTACTGAACCCCACGCGCTGGTGGGGGAGAATGCCGCGCCTGTTCTGGCTGGTGGCGCTGTTTGTCGGCTTTCTGGAGCGGCGGCGCGCGCGTTTGTCGCCGGCGCTGCGTTCGCTTCTGATGACCCGCATTTCCCAGTTGTGCCACTGCGCGTTTTGTATCGACGCCAACAGCCTGCGTCTGGCCGAACGCAGTGGCGCGCTGGATAAAGCGCAGGCGGTAAGCGAGTGGCGCGAGTCGCCGCTTTTTTGCGATGAAGAACGTGCCGCGCTGGCTTATGCCGAGGCGGTGACCGCGACGCCGCCGCAGGTGACTGAAGAGATAAAAGCGCAAATGCGGCGATACTTCAGCGATGCGGCGATAACGGAGATGACGGCGCTTATTGCTTTTCAAAATTTGTCCGCCCGCTTTAACGCCGCGCTGGCCATCCCGGCACAGGGGCTGTGCGCCGCATTTAAAGGAAAAAATGATGCTTGATAGTTATCTGCACCCTCGGCTTAAACCCGTGTTAAACCGGCTGGCGGGCATGCTTGATAAGCCTTATGTTACGCCTGACGGCCTTACGCTGTGCGGATTTCTCACAGGTGTGCTGACGCTGCCTTTTCTGGCGCTTGGTTGGTATGCGCCAGCGCTGGCGGCCATTGTGGTCAACCGTCTGCTCGACGGGCTGGACGGCGCGCTGGCGCGCCGGCGCGGCTTAACCGATGCCGGCGGCTTTCTCGATATTGTTTGTGACTTTTTGTTTTATGCGCTGGTGCCGTTTGGCTTTGTGCTGGCCGCGCCTGCGGAAAATGCGCTGGCGGGCGGGTGGCTACTCTTTGCGTTTATCGGCACCGGCAGTAGTTTTCTTGCCTTTGCCGCGCTGGCGGTAAAGCACAATCTTGATAACCCAGGCTATGCGCACAAATCGTTTTACTACCTGGGGGGGCTGACGGAAGGAACGGAGACGATTTTACTGTTTGTGTTGTGCTGTATTTTTCCGGCGTATTTCCCATGGTTTGCCTGGATATTTGGCGCGCTGTGTTGGCTGACCACCACAACGCGCATCTGGAACGGCTATCTTACCCTGCGCTCGCTTATGCTAACGTGAACTTTCCGGCCCGCGTTCCCCCGTGGCGACTGGATTTTGCGGGTGACTGCTCCATTCATACCAGCCGCCATCATAAACTGCGATGTTCTTCCAGCCCATTGCGCGCGCGTACATAAACGTTTCGGATGCGCGCCAGCCGGTGCCGCAGTAAAAGGCGACGTGCTGGTTCGGCCGGATACCCCACTGTTTCCACATTGCAGCGATATCGTCGCTGCTGCGCATGGTGCCGTCCGGATTATGAAAGTCTTCCATATGGGTGGCATCGCTACCGGCGTGACCCCAGCGCGCGCCGGCGATATCGCCTTTGGGTTTAATATAGCTATAGCCGCTGGTCTCACCGATGAATTCAGGCCAGGAGCGGATGCTGACCAGCGAGGCATCCTGGCGGCGCAGCATGCCGCGTGCCTGTTCCATATCTACCATAAGCTGAGGCTGGCCCGGCACTGGCGCGCCAAAATCGCTGGCTGGCGTCACGGTGGGGGGCATGCCTCGCTCAACGGGCAGCCCTGCGTCTGACCATGTTTTCCAGCCGCCGTCCAGCAGGCGTACATCTTTAACGCCCGCATACAGCATGATATGCGCCACGCGCGCGGCGGCGTAAACGTCGCGCCCGTATAAAATCACGGTGGTGTCATGGCGAATGCCGTGTTTTAACAACATCGCTTTGAGTTTATCATCGGAGACTTTATTCCACAGCGGCTCGCTTTCTACGTCATTGGTGTCGATGTAGCCTGCGCCGGGAATGTGGCTTAACAGGTAATATTTGGGCGCGCCCCATCCGGCTTCGAACACTTTCCAGTCTCCTGCAGGCGTGGCGACGACCGGTTTATGCTGTTGTAACTGGTAAAGCCACTGAGGGTAAACCAGTTGCTCGAAGTGGGGCAGTCGCTGCAGGCGATCCGGCGCTTGCAGCGCGTCGCGTAATAGCGAAATGTGTAAGTAGCCTGCCTTGTTCAACCTCGCTCTGACCGCCTGGTTGTCGCTATCGCTACCGTAAAGCGCGATGGCCGAGTCTGGCATGAGATGATGTCGTTTCGCCCAGTCGGCGAGCTGCGTGTCGCTCATCAGACTCAGCCACGACGCAGAGAGATTGAGCGCGGCAGGTTCATGCCCGAAAGCGCCGCCTGGCGCCTGCGGCCAGCCGTTATAAAATGCGCTGGGACGGGTATCAATGACCACGCCATGCTGCTGTCGCAGTTGTGTTAATGTGAAGGAGTGCGGTATAGCCGCAGCGAAGGTGGAAAAGGCGGCGAGACCAAAGGCCATGGTCAGCGCGGTTAGTTGAGAAACACGTTTCATCGACAATCCCGACTTTTTAGAAAAGGAGCGCTATTTTAACTGCGCTGTCGCGAAAAACATTGTGCCAGCACAGGAGCTAGCGCGTTATTGCCAGCGGGATAGCTGAATAACCCGTCCACCGGGAGGAATATCTTCCTCATTGTGCGTAACCAGCACCGCAGGAATATTGAGCGCCTGAATCTGTGCAAAAACCCATTCCCGAAAACCGCTGCGCCGTACGTTATCCAGGCGGCTGAAGGGTTCGTCCAGCAGCAGCGCCTGAGGTTGCGCCAGCAGGGCGCGCAGCAGGCTTATTCTGGCGCGCTCGCCTCCGGAAAGCGTCGCCGGATCGCTGCTAAAAAAGCCGGCAAGCCCGGCGGCCGCTAAAACCTGTTCGACCTTTTGCCGACGCGCCTGGCCCGTAGTGGTTGCGGGCAGCGCCAGAAGCAAATTTTGCCCGACGCTGAACGCGTCAAACAACAGCGCATCCTGAAAGAGGATCCCCAGCCCGCGCTGTGCTGTCGGCAATGCGTCGCAGCGGCGTTCGTTAAGCCACAGTTCGCCGCGTGCGCGAAAAGCCGCAGGCAGCGCGCCGACCATCCAGGCGAAAAGGGTGGACTTTCCGCTGCCGGATGGCCCCATCAGGGTCAAAATTTCCCCGCGTTGTACGCTGAAATTAACCTGTTCCAGCAATGTTTCAATGACCAGATTTTTTACCGTCAACATTATCGTAACCCTTGCCGATAGCGGCCTGCCAGACGGGATAAAAGCGCGGCGGCGCTAAATATCGCCGCGTTTAATAACAAAAGCCACAGCGCTTGCCCGGCCAGTATCGGCGCACTGCCGCCGCTGCTTAACGCTACCGCCTCGGTAGTCAACGTAGCGTAACGTCCTGCGCCAAGCCACTGGGTAGGCATGTACTGCGCTACGCTGACGGAAAAGCCGGTCGCGAAGGCAAGTAGCATTGGGCGAAGCAGCAGCGGACATTTTACCAGCCAGAAAATTTTGCCGCGCTGCCAGCCCTGTGTACTGGCGATGAGCATAAGACGCGGATCAAGCCTGCGCCAGGCGGGCTGTAGCACCAACAGCGTCCACGGCAGTACCCACAGCAAATGCCCCCACAGTACTGCGATATATTCGCCGTCAAGCCTCAGATGTAGCGCAATAGCATACTGGCCTGTGACCAGCGGCAATGCAGGCAGCGCCAGCGGCAGCCACACCCAGCGCGCGCCGCGCCGCGGCCCCCATTCCAGCCAGAGCATAGCCAGCGCCAGCGCGATAATGGCTGAAAAGAGGCCAAACGAAAGGCTGGCGTTGAGCGGGGCGAGAGTTATACCGCCATAGCGCGCCAACAGCAGCAGGACAAGCGCGCAGAGCAGGCCGGTTAACGGCAGCAGCCAGCCGAGCGCGTTGCCGATAACCGGCGCGCGGGAGCGATAGCGAATGCCGGTTGTCGCAGGAAGAGTACGCCGCCAGGCCTGCCAGGCGTAGAACCCGGCGATGGACATGAGCGCAAGTAACAAAAGTAAAACCAGGCACAGCAGCGTGCCTTTAGCCTGCTGTTGCGCATCGCCCTGGCTGAGCCACTGCCAAGCCAGCACTGCGAGCGTAGGCGGGTTGCCGGGGCCAAGAATGATGGCCACGTCAACTACCGAAATTGACCATGCCGCTACCGCCAGCATGACTGCGCCAAGCGCCGGAGCGATTGCGGGCAGCACCAGCCAGCATAAACCCTGAAGACGCCCGTAACCGAACGTCTTCAGTATTACCATTTTTTGCGCCAGCGCTTTTTCCGGCAGAGCGGCGTAGATAGCCCACAAAACAAACGCGCTCTCCTTTACCGCCAGCGTCAGGCCAAGCCCCACGCCATAGGGATCGGACAGCGCGGAGCAGGCGCTACAGAGTCTGTAAAACGCGCCGCCTTCGGCAAAAATTAGCAGGGCGGCGGTGGCAAAGGCGACGTGGGGAATAGCCAGCAGCCAGGGCAGGCGCGTGCTCAGCCGCCGCCAGCGTGCGCCGGGCCACAGCGCAGCGACAATGCAAAGCGCGATAGCCAGCGCGCCGAGGGTGGCTATCAGCGTTGAAACTAGTGTGGCGGCCAGCGCCGGTAGGAGCTGCGGATCGCGTACCATTTCCCGCCATGCGGTTTTGGAAAGCGCCGGCGCGATAAGTATTGCGCCAGCCGGGATGAGCGGCAAATAGATAACCGCCATCGCTATTCGGATTAGCCAGCCTTGCGGGTGGCGTAGCGTCGAAGCCATTCCTGCTCCAGTGCGTTAATCCATGCGGCGTGAGGTTCCGCCAGCACGTCCGGCAAATCCGGGGGGGTAAACTGGCGAAGCGCCCGGGCCTGGTCGCCAGTCAGTTTTTGCCCGTCCAGCACGCCTGGATCGCCCCAGACGTTGGGGTTGGCCTTACGTATCTGCGCCTGCGGGGAAAGGAGGAAATTAGCGACAATCTTTGCCCCTGCGCTGGCGGCGCTGTTGGCCGGTATTGCCACAAAGTGCACGTTGCCGATCATTGCGTTGAAGCCAAAGCTGAAACTGTCTGCGGGCAGTTCACCGCAGGCCGCCTTTTGTTGCGCGTGGGCTGGATTAAAGGTTATCGACAGGTTCAAACGGCCCGCGGCGAGCAGTGTATCCATACGCGCAGGTGAAGGGGGGAAATCTTTTCCCTCACGCCATAAGTAAGGATGCAGCGCGTCGAGGTAGCGCCACAGCGGGGCGGTGACCGCCGCGAAAGTAGCACTTTGCGGCGGTGCGTTTAGCGCTTCGGGAGTTGCGCTCAGCGCCAGTAGAAGCTGTTCCAGAAAGGCAGTGCCGGTAAAATCGGGTGGACGCGGGTAAGTGACTTTCCCCGGATGCTGGCGTGCGTATTCAAGCAGCGCGTTGGGGCTGCGCGGTGCGACCGGCATGCTCTGTTTACGGCCAATAAAGGTTAACTGCGCGCTGCCCCAGGGCGACTCTGCGCCGTCGGTGGGGAGGGCGAAATCTTTTGTCACGGGCTTTGTTGTATCAACGTAGCGCCAGTTTGGCAGGGTTTGCGCCCAGCCGGTTTGCAGCAGATTCGCCTGTTTTAACGTGTGGAAATTTTCACCGTTTATCCACAACAGGTCGACCGAGCCGTTTGTGCGGCGCCCGGCGGCGGCCTCGGTCTGGATGCGCTTAACGGCATCGGCGGCGTCCGCCAGATGGACGATTTTAAGGTTGATGGCGTAATAGGTTTTTACCTCGCCGCTAACCCAGTCCAGATAACGATTTACCGCCTCATCGCCGCCCCAGGCGTTGAACCAGACGGTTTGACCTTTTGCCTCCTGCTGCACGGCCTGCCAGTCCGGGTTAGCAAGCAGCGGGCCAGACAGCAGCAGGCCGGAAAGAAATAGACATAAACGCGCACGGCGCATAATGTTTACCTGTTAGTGTGATGAACGAAAATAGCGAGTCAGCAGCCAGCGGGTTATCAGCGGCAATAACCCCAGTAGCGTAAACGCAAACAGTATACCCGGCGACAGGATATCGCGCAGGGAGGTCAACCGCCCGAGTTCGCGCCCGGCGTTAAGTACCAGAGCCGTCATGGGCAGCATCGCTGCCTGGCTAACCCACCAGTAGCGACGTATATCAAGCGAGGTCAGGCCTGCCAGAAGGTTGACCAGAAAAAAGGGAAAAAACGGCATTAGCCGCAGAGCGAAAAGATAGAAGGCGCCGTCGCGGGCGAGGCCGCGATTAAAGTAGGTCATTTGTTTTGCGAAGCGGCGCGCGACCCAGTCGCGCAGCAGATAGCGACTGGCAAGCATCGCCAGCGTCGCGCCGAGCGTTGATGCAAATGAAACCAGCAACAGCCCCTGCCAGAAGCCGAACAGCGCGCCGCCAAGAAGAGTCAGGATTGCCGCGCCCGGAATTGACAGCATTGCGATCGCCGCGTAAAGCATGAAATAAAGCGCGGCGCTTCGGGTCGGCATCTGGCTGACGTGCGCCGCCAGCGCCTGCTGCTGCGCGCTGAGCGTCTGCATTGTCAGCCAGCCGGAAGGAAGTAAAACAACGATAATGAAAAATGCGCCCGGCAGAGCGCACAGTAGCATAATTTTAGGGATTTTCACGTGACGTTACAGCCTGAAGGTTGCCCAGACCGGCGCATGATCGGACGGTTTTTCCATGCTGCGGATAGCGTAATCGATTCCCGTTTCAACGCAGCGCTCCGCCAGCGGCTGGCTTGCCAACAGTAGATCGATACGCAGGCCGCGGTTGTCGTCAAAACCTTTCGAACGATAGTCAAACCATGAGAAGCGATCCTGCGTTTGCGGGTTTGCAGTACGGAAGGTATCAACCAGTCCCCAGTCAAGCAGGCGCCCCATCCATTCACGCTCTTCCGGCAGGAACGAACATTTACCGGTGCGCAGCCAGCGTTTACGGTTCTCATCGCCGATGCCGATATCCCGATCGGTCGGACTGATATTCATATCACCCATAATCAACACAGGCTGGTCGCGCTTTAATTCGGTTTCCAGATAGGACTGAAGGTTCTGGTAAAACATCGCTTTCGCCGGAAATTTCAGGGGATGGTCGCGGCTTTCGCCCTGGGGAAAGTAGCCGTTGATGACCGTTATGTTGCCCAACGGCGATGGGATCTCAGCCATGATGATACGGCGCTGGGCGTCTTCGCCGTCCCCGGGAAAGCCGCGTCGTACTGAAACCGGTGTGGCTTTAGTCAACAGCGCCACGCCGTAATGGCCTTTCTGACCGTGATAGAACACGTTATAGCCAAGCTTTGCGACGTCTTCGAGTGGGAACATATCATCGTGAACTTTGGTTTCCTGTAAGCCGATAACGTCGGGCTGATGCTGTGCGATGATGGCTGCCAGTTGATGGGGGCGGGCACGCAGGCCGTTGATATTAAATGAGACGAATTTCATAGTCACGCCAATGTGCAGGTTGAATAGTGGCAGCGATGGTATCAGAAAATAGTGTGCTGCGCTTTTGTCGTGATGGCGGCGTACAGCCCGCGCCGCTGTGGGGAGCTGGCTGTACGTAACGGTGTGAAAAAACGCAGAAATTTTTGCCGCGATCACATTTCTGGAAAGTTCTTCGCCCTTGCATAATTTTTCTTATTTTTGTACCGCGCAGGCCGGTTGTGGACAGTTATACATTTTTATATGCAGATTTTATGCGTATCCGCTGCATTTAACCTGTTGATATTGCGTTAATGACGTTGATATATGCGTTTTCCCGGCTGGCCGGCGTGAAGCGCGCGATCTACAGTCAGAATTGAAGTTAATCCGAAAGGTAATTTTTTTATTACTGCGGGTTAACTGCATGAGACGGTAATGTCACCCTCCGTTATCCGTAAAGGTTTTGACCGCCTGCTGGCGCCGGGGTATGCGGGAAAAGCGAAAACGCTGTTGCACGGCGGCAGATGAAGGGGAAGTGGCGCTTATTGCAGGCGCTGAGGTGGTGCGGTTTACGCCGTCGTTGATTATCGTTGAACGGGATCCTGATAAAGGTATGGCGCGCTTCGTACTGGAGAGGTCCGTATGACATTTATTCGCCCTGTGGCCCGCGCCGATCTCCGCGCGCTGATGGCGCTGGCGGCCAAAACCGGCGGCGGCCTGACGTCGCTGCCCGCCGATGAGGCGGCGCTTGCGGCACGTATTGAACGTTCGCTGCGTACCTGGAATGGTGAATTGCCCCCGGGCGAGCGGGGATATACCTTTGTGATGGAGGACGCGGCAGTCGGGCGCGTGGTTGGGGTTTGCGCTATTGATGTTGCGGTAGGGCTGGCTGAGCCTTGGTATACCTATCGAGTTGGCTCGCTGGTGCATGCGTCGAAAGCGCTGGGTGTGTATAACGCGCTGCCGGCGTTGTCGCTCAGCAACGACCACGTCGGCTGTAGCGAGCTATGCACGCTGTTTCTCGACCCCGCCTGGCGCAAGGAGGGCAACGGCTACCTGCTATCTAAATCGCGTTTTTTGTTCATCGCGGCGTTTCGCGAGCGCTTTAGCGACAGGCTGGTAGCGCAGATGCGTGGCGTGAGCGATCCTCAGGGACATTCGCCGTTCTGGGACAGTCTGGGCTACCATTTTTTTTCTATGGACTTCAGCCGCGCCGATCGTCTGTGCGCAACCGGTAAAAAAGCCTTTATTGCCGGGCTGATGCCAGGGCACCCTGTTTATATCGCCTTCCTTACCCCGCAGGCGCAGGCCGCGATAGGTGTAGTACATCCGCAGACGGCGCCTGCGCGGGCGGTGCTGGAAGCGGAAGGGCTGCGCTATCGTCATTACATTGATATAGTTGACGGCGGCCCGACGCTGGAAGGTGAGACGGACCGGGTGCGTGCGGTCTGCGAAAGTAGACGGATTGCCGCCCGCGTCGGCGAGCCGCCCCCTGGCGAGTGGCCCCTGTGTCTGGTCGCAAATGAACATTACACTGACTTCCGCGCTATTTTACTGGCAGGCGATCCGTGCGCGGCAACGCTCACCCTCAGCGCGGCGGCGGCGGATGCGCTGAACTGGCGTGTGGGTGAGCCGCTGCGGCTGGTGCGCCTGATTCCTGAGGGGAAATGCCCGTGACGCAGCGGGTTAGCGGGAAGCCGATGAGCATGAGCGGGAGTCTGGGGTGTTACCTGACCCGGCGCCAGCCTCAGGGCTGCAGGCAGGATTAACGCGGGCGAGGTTGTAAATTTCCGCTGTATCACCGCGAAAATACCACACTAATGTAAGCGGGAAATATTCAGATTAATCCAGTTATGCAACTTTATTTTATTTCTGTAATACGATAGAGTTTTTGAATAAACTTTTTAAAATCAATCTGTTGATATTATATTTTGCAAATATTCTTTAACTCTCCTTATTTTCATCATAATTGACGTTTTTTTGTTTTCTATACTTTCACTGTTTTACGCCGCCTGTGATTACTTGACCTGAGGCATCGTAAACTTATTTTCGTCAACGCGATGAACCTGTCGCGGATTAACTGAAAAAGGATAAAGATACTATGCGTAAATTAACGGCGATTATTGTAACCTCTGCTCTGGCCCTGGGCGCAGCTAACCTGGCGCACGCGGCCGACAGCAGCACGGTTGTGAAAGAAGACGCTGCAAAAATGCAGGCGCATAAAGGGCCGCGCGGTCCGCATATGATGATGTTCAACGGCCTGAATCTGAGCGATGCGCAAAAGCAGCAGGTACGCGAAATTATGAAAGCCGAGCGTGAGAAAATGACGCGCCATGTTCAAAATGACCGTAAAGCGATGCGTGATGTGGTCGCCAGCGACAGCTTCGATCGGTCGAAAGCGCAAGCGCTTATTGACAGCCGTACCGCCGGGCACAAAGAACGTATGCTCTCTATGCTCGAAACGCAGAATAAAATTTATAATATTTTGACGCCGGAGCAGAAAAAGCAGTTTGTCGCCAATTTCGATAAAATGCCTAAAGAGCCGCGCGGCCCGCATATGAAAAAACCGGCTGCCGACGAATAATTTTCCGCCAGTCACAGGCCCGCAGAATAATCCAGGCTGCTCGCGTAATACCGTGAATGGTCATACTGGCCGCTTAAAAGGTTAAGGGCGCGTTTTGTTCACCTGAAGTTCGATGGAAAAGGGAACGTCAGGCGAACGGGCAAAGCGGGCCGCAGCGGCCCGCTTTGCCAACGCCTGCGGTAGCGCAAAGCTGTCGCAGCCTGGCAGATGTGGTTGCTGTGAAAAGCGTTATTTCCAGAAGTCGTCGAAGACCGTAATCGGCAGATGACGCTTGTGCTCGGTTTTCAGATACCAACCTTCGATAAGGGCGGTAACTCGGGCATCCAGTGTTTTACCTTCCAGATAGTTATCAATATCCTCGTAGGTCACGCCCAGGGCCGCTTCGTCCGCCAGAGCGGGGCGTTCGTCTTCCAAATCCGCCGTTGGCGTTTTATTGTAGAGGTGCGGTGGGCAGCCGAGATGTTTAAGCAACTGTTTGCCCTGGCGCTTATTAAGGCGAAACAGCGGGTTAATATCTGTGCCGCCGTCGCCGTATTTGGTGTAAAAACCGGTCAGTGCTTCGGCGGCGTGATCGGTACCCACGACCACGCCGCCTGTCATGCCCGCAATGCTGTACTGTGCTTTCATGCGCTCGCGCGCTTTTTCATTGCCGCGCACAAAATCGCTCAGCGTGATACCGGCATCAAGCAACGCCTGCTCGCTGGCGAGCACGGCGCTTTTGATATTCACAGTCAGTACCCTGTCCGGCTCAATGAAGGCCAGCGCATCCTGGCAGTCCTTCTCGTCGGCCTGGACGCCGTAGGGCAGGCGCACGGCAATAAACTGATACTCGCTGTTGCCGGTTTCGTCACGCAATTCGCGGATGGCTAACTGACTTAGTTTACCGGCAAGTGTGGAGTCCTGGCCGCCGCTGATGCCAAGCACCAGCGTTTTGAGAAACGGATAGCGCATCAGGTAGTGCTTGAGGAAGTCGATACTGCGGCGCACTTCATATTCGGCGTCTATCGTTGGCTGGACGCCCAGCGCCCGGATAATCTCTTGCTGTAGGCCCATAATCCCTCCGTAAAATAACGCGCCCACAGGGGGCGAAACGTTATTTTAAACTAACCTGCCGCAGTGAAAACGACAAGTCGGCGCCAGGTTTTCCCCTGCCGCAGGGGCGATGATTAGCCCCGGGCGGACGAAAGGGCGGCCCCCTGTTCATTATCTGTGCGTCAGATCGTTAACAAGTTGAAAAAAATTGATTTATATTCCAGGCTTACCGGACATGCTGAAACAAAAGAGGAAGAAAAATGAACAAATTTGCAGGAGTTCTGAGCGCAGCGGCAGTTTTCGCGTTACTGGCGGGGTGTACGGCCTACGATCGCACTAAAGATCAGTTTACGCAGCCGGTTGTTAAAGACGTCAAAAAAGGGATGACCCGGGAGCAGGTACGCCAGATTGCCGGACAGCCTTCTTCAGAAGTCTCAATGGTACACGCGCGCGGTACGTGCCAGACTTACATACTGGGCCAGCGTGGTAATCATCTTGAAACCTATTTTGTTGCGCTGGATGAGACCGGTCGCGTGATGAATTCAGGCTATCAGAGCTGCGCTGATTACGATACCGATCCGCAGTCGCCGCAGAAGAAAGCGTTCCGCTGACAGGCCGGAAGGCAGGTTAAATAACCGGCAGCTTAATGACAGTGGCTTCTCCTGCCCTGCGAGCGGTACGCTGGCAGGGTATTTTATTTCATAAAACTATTACAAAATACTGCCTGCTCCTTCACGCTCTCCTTCGCATTATCCATAACAGATATTCTTACTGCCGTATTGCGGCCCGCGCATATTTGCCGCGCCGGCCCTGACGGGCGGGCGCTTATGCGTAGAAGCCGTCCTTCCTGTCCGAAATGCCTTCACGCTAAGCGCCGGTGAATTAGCAATTTGCAAGGCAGGCCCATACGTGGGGATTATCACGATGCAGCCCTGCTCAGACCTGCGCCGTTTAAGGAAAAAACCGGCCGGGCAGGCCAGCGCTGGTTAGATAACACCGGGGATAAAAAACGGTTTTTTGCCCGCGTTGCGCCAAGCATCCAGAATACAGGATGCTTTTCCGGGGTTAACTTCCAGCGATATCGGGCCGACACTGTCCGGCCCGGTTTAAAAGAGGCTTGCGTTTGTCAGGCCGGTACGCTGGCGATTTTGCTCTCGCGTGACCAGACGCGATGCGCGGCCAACTGCTGCAGAAAATCGTCAATAAAGCTGCCGCTGGCGTCATCGGCTTCCACCAGCCCATCTTCTGCGGCGCTGTCCACCGCCAGCTTTTTGCGCAACTGGCGGGCATCGCCCAGCAGGCCGACGACTTTCAGATGTTTCCAGGCTTCGAGCAGATAGTATATCGCATCGCCGTTATCCCTTATGGCGTCGATATCTCCGCAGGGAACAATCACCGCATCAACGGTCACCGATGGCGTATTGGTGAACGTACCCGCCACGGGGATCTGCGATCCGTCGTCGGCCAGGGCTTCTCCCATACGGCTGTAAAGCAGCTTCGCGTGTACGCCTGCGGCTTTAAGCCCCTTCAGCACGGCCAGCAGATCGGCTGAACGGACTTTATCGTTCAACAGCACCGCCACCACACGGCCTTTCACAGTGCCGTCCGGTACGGCGTACAGACTCAGGGTTGGATCTTTTTTCACGCCGTTGACGTCTTTTGGCGGCGTGAGATTTAACTGCTCGCCGGTGAGTTCAATACCGAGATTTTGCGCTACAGCCTGAGCCAGTTGGCTGTCGATATGCGCGAGATGGTCAACCACACGCTCGCGAATATAGGCGCGTCCTACTTTGCTCAGTTCAAAGCTGAAGGCATCAATAATATGCTGTTGCTCTGCCGGCGTCTGGCTAAGCCAGAACAGACGCGGGTGGGCGTAATATTCGGAAAATGACGGGCTACGCTCGCGAATTTTAGTGCCGTCAACGCGTTCCTGATAAGATTCAAACCCGCCGCGGTGCGGCCCCGGCGGCGTTTCGCGCGGCCAGTTGTCGTTAATTGAGTTGGGTTCATAGTTGGCTGGGTTAGTGTCGATATCCATGCGGTGCATGCCATCGCGCTGGAAATTGTGATACGGGCAGACCGGGCGATTAATCGGAATTTCATGGAAGTTGGGACCGCCAAGACGGCTTATCTGGGTATCGGTGTAGGAGAAGAGCCGACCCTGTAACAGCGGATCGTTGCTAAAATCCACTCCTGGTACGATGTGGCCCGGGTGAAACGCCGCCTGTTCGTTTTCTGCAAAGAAATTGTCCGGGTTGCGATTGAGAGTCATTTTACCTACCCGATGTACCGGCACCAGCGCCTCAGGGATGAGCTTGGTTGGGTCGAGCAGGTCAAAGTCAAATTTGAATTCATCCTCTTGCGGGATAAGCTGTAATCCCAGCTCATATTCCGGGTAGTCGCCCGCTTCAATGGCTTCCCAGAGATCGCGGCGATGAAAATCGGGGTCGCGACCGATGAGTTTCTGGGACTCATCCCATAATAGCGAGGCTTTACCTGCAAGCGGTTTCCAGTGAAAACGCACAAAAGTGGCTTTGCCTTCGGCGTTAATCAGGCGAAACGTGTGAATACCGAAGCCTTCCATTGTGCGGTAGCTGCGCGGCAGACCGCGATCGGACATGGCCCATATCACGTTATGCAGCGTTTCAGGCTGAAGCGAGACGTAATCCCAGAAGGTGTCGTGTGCGCTGGCGCCCTGCGGAATAGCCCAGTGCGGCTCTGGCTTTACCGCGTGGACGAAATCGGGGAACTTCATCGCATCCTGTAAAAAGAAGATGGGCGTGTTATTGCCTACCAGGTCGAAGATACCTTCATCGGTATAAAATTTAGTGGCGAAACCGCGGATGTCACGCACCGTATCGGCAGAGCCTGCGCCGCCCTGGACGGTCGAAAAACGAACGAACACCGGCGTCTCTTTATCTGCCTCGGCCAGGAAGGAGGCCTTAGTTATATCGGCAAGGCTTTTATAGGCGCGAAAAACGCCGTGCGCCGCTGAACCGCGAGCGTGAACGATGCGTTCGGGAATGCGTTCGTGGTCAAAATGGGTGATTTTTTCCCGCAGGATAAAATCTTCCAGCAGCGTAGGGCCGCGTGTACCCGCACGCAGGGAGTTTTGATCGTCGGCAATACGCACGCCCTGGTTGGTCGTCAGCGGGAAATCTTCGCTGCCTTTGCGAAAGGGCTCCAGCGCTTGCAGCTTTTCGGAGGTGGTTTGCGGCGCTTTCAGGCTGCCGGGCGCGGTGGGCTGCTCACCGGGGGCGCTGGGCGCCGGTTGCGGGCGATGAGAGTCATCCTCCGGCGCCAGCGAGTCGAGGCCAGGTTTTGATTCCCGGTCATCATGAATTGGGGCGGTTTGCGGTGGTTTATTCTGTTTCGACATTGTACACGTCTCCTTTTCAGTACTGAAATCGGGATTTTTTATCTCAACTGTGTGATAAAAAATCTCTCTAACTATAGAACACGTGAGGAAAAATGGTTTTTACCAACCGGAAACCGTGTTGACAGCGCACGTGACGCGCGACGGGGGAGGTGCAAATCCGTTATCATTTATCTTTGTTTGTCAGAAGTGAAACGATATCCGCCGCTTATGAAACAATTACGCCAACCGAATCGAGAGATAATCAGCTATACCCCCCGCGTGGAGCCTGCGCCGCCGACCCACGCGCAGCGGCTTGACGACTATCGGGATGTCTGGTTATTGCGCGGTAAATTCGTGGCGTTTGTGCTGGCAGGCGATACATTTTGCCGCTCTCCAGCCTTTGAGATGCCGCAGGCCGCGCAGCGCTGGGCCGACCAGATGCGCCAGGATGACGAGGTATAAATCCGCTGGCGAGGGGGGCAAAAAACGCTACAGAGTACCCTGCGGCGTAAAGCTGGTCAGAGAAGGTTAAGTGGGGGCGTTCACCGGAGGCCGGACTTCAGGCGAACGGGCAAAGCGGCCCGCTTTGTAAACGCCTGCGACACAGCAAAGATATTACCGCTTCGCGGCGCGCTCACCGTCGGCCTTAGCTTGTTTTCGCCTGCGGTTCGCTGAAATCAGCGAACCGCGGTAAGCCTGCACACGCTAATCAACATTACGTATGCGGCTTTTTGGTTTACGGAATAAAGCGCCTGCGCGGCTGCGGCGATAGTATTACCGTATGGCTTAGCGATGGGCCAGCTCGGCCTCGTCTTCGCTGTTCATTATTTGTTTGTCGGTCTGGCGCAAAAGCTGGCTTGTGATTGTCCCGGCGGTCATGGAGCCGCTGACGTTAAGCGCCGTACGTCCCATATCGATAAGCGGTTCGACGGAAATAAGCAGCGCTACAAGCGTAACCGGCAGCCCCATAGCAGGCAGCACGATCAGCGCGGCGAAAGTGGCGCCGCCGCCAACGCCTGCGACGCCTGCGGAACTAATAGTAACAATACCGACAAGCGTTGCGATCCAGACCGGATCGAGCGGATTAATGCCCACAGTCGGCGCGACCATTACCGCCAGCATGGCCGGATACAGGCCAGCGCAGCCGTTCTGGCCGATAGTCGCGCCAAAAGAGGCGGAAAAACTGGCGATAGATTCCGGTATGCCAAGCCGGCGAGTCTGAGCTTCAACGTTCAGCGGAATGCTGGCTGCGCTGGAACGGCTGGTAAAAGCAAAGGTCAGTACCGGCCAGACTTTACGGAAATATTTCATCGGGCTGACGCCGGACAGCGTCAGCAGCAGCGCGTGTACCGCAAACATAATGGCCAGCCCCAGATAAGACGCCACCACGAAGCTGCCGAGTTTAATAATTTCGTGCAGGTTCGAACTGGCAACGACTTTGGTCATCAGCGCCAGTACGCCGTAGGGGGTAAGCAGCATAACCAGGCGTACCAGCTTCATCACCCAGCTTTGCAGGGTGTCAATGGCAATCAGCACGCGTTCGCCTTTCGGCGCGTCTTCTTTAAGCAGCTTCAGCGCAGCCACGCCAAGGAACGCGGCGAAGATAACGACGCTGATGATGGACGTTGGATTAGCGCCGGTCAGGTCGGCAAACGGGTTTTTCGGTACAAAAGACAAAATCAACTGCGGCGCCGTCAGGTCGGCCACTTTACCCGCGTAGCTGGACTCAATAGCGTTAAGTCGCGCGGTTTCCGCACTGCCCTGTACCAGACCTTCGGCCGTCAGACCAAACAAATTGGTTACCAATATGCCAACCAGCGCAGCGATTAGCGTCGTAAACAGCAAAGTACCAATGGTCAGCACGCTGATTTTACCGAGCGAAGAAGCATTATGCAGGCGCGCTACGGCGTTAAGGATGCAGGCGAATACCAGCGGCATAACAATCATCTGCAATAGCTGTACATAGCCGTTGCCCACAATGTTAAACCACGTGATAGATTCTTTCAGAGTCGGGCTGTTCGCGCCATAAATTAGCTGTAGCGCAAGGCCAAAGACGACGCCGACGCCAAGGCCGACCAGCACTTTTCTGGCCAGACTCCACTGCCGGCGACGCATTTGCGCCAGGCCTGACAGCAGAATGGCGAACACAATGATGTTCGCAATAAGTGGAAAATTCATCCCCGTTTCTCCTGAGTTTTTTCTGGCCTGCACGTTTCAGCAGCCGTTTAAGGTGCGCAAGGTTATCAGAACTGGAAAGCGGAGGTTTATATTCAAAAGGAATTGCTTATGCCATTTTTGATATAAAAAATGGTCGGTTGCTAGTGCTGGTTATTAATAAAGTGATTAAACCGCTGTTGTACCGCTGTAATTATCTCGCTGGTCCAGCGTACCGCTTCATTTTTCTGCACATTTTGCGGCATCCACAGCGCAAAAATAAACAACGCCACGCACAAAATGCGCTCCAGCGGATTGCCTTTTTGCGTTGTCACAACCGGCAGACGAAAGCGCCAGCGGCAGGGCCACAGTAACGGTACGCCCGCAGGCGTTAGCATATCGGCAAGAATATGGCTCAGATAACCCAAAACCATGCCCTGTACGGCATCTGCCGGCACCAGCGAGCTATCGGGTATTTTTAAATAAAAGAGCGCCAGGGCCGCGAATACGGCCAGCAGACTGTGAGTGAAGCCACGGTGGCCGAACATGCGCGCCACCGGGCGAGAAACCCAGGGGATGCGCTGCCCGAGAAAAGATTTAGGATGATCGATGTCTGGTAAAAGGCAGGTTAGCACGGCGCCGGCAACGATGCGCCACCAGTCGCCCTGAACCAGCACAGGCGTCAGTTCAGCGTTTTTAGCAAATACCGCACAGGCGATGGAAAAGAGCAGGTGGCCTTCCGCCGTCATGATGCAACCCGAGATAACTGTCAATGCATCCAGTATAGGGTTTTTATACAGGGGAAGAAAGGGTGACGTTGTAACTCTTTTTAACGCCACCCAACCGCGTTAGCGCGCCAGCCAGCCGCCGTCTACGGCGAGCGTGTAACCGTTAACATAGGCTGATGCATCCGAAGCGAGAAAAACGACCGGCCCGCTGAGATCGTCCGGTTCGCCCCAGCGTCCGGCGGGAATGCGGCCCAAAATTTCACTGTTGCGGCTTTCGTTATCGCGCAGCGCCTGCGTGTTGTTGGTTGCCATATAGCCAGGCGCGATAGCGTTAACGTTGATGCCATGCTGCGCCCATTCGTTGGCCAAAAGGCGCGTTAACCCCATGACGCCGCTTTTGGCAGCCGTATATGACGGCACCCGAATGCCGCCCTGGAAAGAAAGCATGGAGGCAATATTGATGATTTTACCGCCGCTGTACTGACGGATGAACTGCTTTGCGACTGCCTGAGAAAGGAAAAAGAGGGTTTTCAGGTTGAGATTAAGTACGTCATCCCAGTCCTGTTCGGTGAAATCCAGCGCATCGGCGCGGCGAATAGTACCGGCATTGTTGACCAGAATATCAATGCGCCCCAGCGTTTCTATGGCATGAGAAACAATGCGCGGTATAGCCTGTTGGCTGCTGAGATCGGCCTGAACAGCCGTCATGCGTCGGCCAAGCGCGGTGACTTTTTCTGCCGTTTCGTGCGGCGTTTTGCGGCTTACGCCAACAATATCGCACCCTGCCTGCGCCAGCCCCAGCGCCATACCCTGGCCCAGACCCGTGTCACAACCCGTAACGATGGCAACTTTGCCGTGAAGTGAGAATTTATCCAGTATCATAATTGCACCTGTTCTTTGTGCGGAAAATACCGCGCCGTATACTTTTATGGCCAGAATAGGCGGCAGGAAAACAAATTACAATTAAAATGAAATGCTGTTTTAGAAAATTATTCGTCGGGTCGCATTTTTTGCGCCCGACGATTAAGAGAGATTACAGCCCCAGGTGGCGCGGGGTGAGTTCGCTAAGACTTGCCAGCTTTTCATCTGCCAGCGCCCAGCGGGGGTCGCTGCGGTTTTCGATAGCCGGAACCACGACAGCGCGCATTCGCGCCGCTTTGACGGCAATCATTCCGTTAACCGAGTCTTCAAACGCCACGCAGCACAGCGGATCGACGCCAAGCTGAGCGGCGGCGTTGAGGTAAACCTGCGGATGGGGTTTGCTGTAGGGCAGGTTTTCCGCTGAAGCGAGCGTGTCGAAATGATCGCGCAATTCAAACAGGGTCAGCACACGTTCGAGCATGCGCAGCGGCGAGGCCGAGGCCAGCCCAATTTTCAGGCCGCGTGATTTGCATAATGCGACGGCGTCCTTTACACCCGGCAGCAGCGGGCGTTCTTCTTCCACCAGCGTTATCGCGCGGGTGATAATGCGTTGGGTAACCTCATCTTTCGACGGGCCGTTCCAGGGCTGGCGGGCAAACCACATATCCACGACCAGATCGATGCGCAGGCCCAGCGGGTCCGGCAGTTCATTGCGGCGCGTAATATCCACGCCGACAGAAGCCAGAACTTCCAGTTCCGCCCGGTCCCAGAGCGGTTCGGAATCAATGAGTAATCCATCCATATCAAATATTGCGGCAAGTATCTGGCGCTGCTCCGACATCAGTGACGGCTCCTGTTCAATAAATGAGTTAAAAGAATATATCAATAACGTAAATCCGCGCCGCTGACCAACGTAAACGCCGGTTGTCGCGGTAAAAATCAGGCGAAAAGGCGGCGGAGAAGGTAAACTTATCCGTTCGAGAGGGCGTTTGTCGAATAAGAGGAAAGAATGACATATCAACAGGCTGGACGCATTGCGCTGCTTAAACGTATTGCCGGATGGATAATTTTTCTTCCGGCGGTGATTTCCACCATTATTTCATTGCTGAAATTTATGTATGAGCGCAGTGAAAAGCAGCCGGGTATTGACGCGGTGATGATGGATTTTGTTCACGTAATGATAGAGATGGTGCGCTTTAATACACCTTTTCTCAATGTATTCTGGCAAAACTCGCCGCAGCCGAATTTCCACAGCAGCCTGAATGTCGGTTTCTGGGTGATTTACATTTTGATTTTCGTGGGGCTGGCGCTTCAGGCCAGCGGCGCGCGTATGGCGCGCCAGGCAAGGTTTCTGCGCGAAGGCGTAGAAGATCAACTGATTCTGGAGAAGGCGAAGGGCGAAGAAGGTTTGTCACGCGCGGCGCTGGAAACGCGCGTGGTGGTGCCGCGTCACTCGATTTTTTTACAAATATTCCCGCTGTATATTCTCCCTGTTGTATTAATTGTGTTGGGCTACCTTTTCTTTCACTTGCTGGGTTTTCTTTAAAGGCGCAGGCGGGCCGGTTAAGCGCGAGCGCAAAGCGTACAGGGATGACGTGAACGCAGCGCTTTGCGACCGCTTTACACGTTCAGGCCGCCAGCACGCGATCGAGCGTGCGCTGCGCCAGCGTAATATGCTCACCGCCAAACAGGCGGGCGCGATTTAATAGCGTGTAAAGCTGATAAATTGGCTGGCGTTCGAGGAAGCTGTCCGGCAGCGGCGTGACTGACTGATAGCCGTCATAGATTTGTGCCGGTTGTTCCCGATGCAGCGGCAGCATAGCAAGATCGCATTCGCGGTCGCCCCAGTAGCAGGCTGGATCGAAAATAAAGGGGCCGAGCGGACCAAGCGCGCAGTTGCCTGACCACAGATCGCCGTGCAGCAGCGAAGGCTGCGGCTGGTGATTTGCCAGCAGGCTGTGTATAGCGTCTACAATTGCGTCGATATCGCCAAAAGCCAGGCCTTTTTCCGCTGCCAGTTCCAGTTGCCAGCCAATGCGCTGTTCGGCAAAAAAAGTTGACCAACGCCGCTGCCAACTGTTGGGTTGCGGCGTGGTGGCGAGATGATTGTCGAAATCAAGGCCGAAATGCGGCTGATCGCTCCACTGGTGGAGGTGGGCAAGCTGCTGGCCCAGCAGAAAGGCGTTATGGGCATCAAGCGGGCGTGGCGGCAGGTATGCCAGTACGATAAAGCTTTCGTCGCGCGTACTGCCTACTGCCAGCGTCTTTGGCACCTGTACGGTTTTGCTGCGCGCCAGCAGCGCCAGTTGATCGGCTTCGGCAGTAAAGCAGGGGAGCATTTCTTTAGTATCGCTTTTAACGAAGATGTCCTGTCCGTTAAATTGCGCCCGCCAGGCCGCGTGGATTTCGCCTCCCGTAAGGGCGACGCGCTGGGTGGATTCTCCCTTACCTGATTGCTCGCTCAGCAGACGATCGATGGTTTGCCACATAATTGTTTTCTCCCGCATGATAAGATCAATCGTGGCACATTATTTGTAGTTAAAACCGGAACCGCCGCACAACTTTTGACCTTGAACTGGCTGATTTTTCGGCGTTAATGTTGCTTTTTACGCCATTGCTCAACGGTAAATACTAACCTGCGGCTCTTCGCCCGGCGCCAGTTTACAGGGCCGCGCGCCAGCGCTTCGACGCCCAGGGAAGGAAGCGCGCTGATTAACCCCCAGGCGCCGGGGCCGAATTCGTTTTGTTTGCCTTTTTCATCCGTGAAGGCAGAAGTAAAACCGGCGCGGGTCAGTTCGTTATTACGCTCATTTGTCGGCGTCAGGGCAGTGGCCTGATGCGTAATGGCGATAATGTAACGGGTGACTTCTGCGCTGCTCATGATTTACCTCGTTGTTATCCCATATTATTTTCCCGGAATAAACAGCATAGTCTGGCTGGCGATTTTATCTACGCAGAAATGCCCAGCTTACCGGCGGCAAACGTTGCCGCCGTAAAAAAGTTTGCCAGGGATAAATTATTCGGGCGAGGGGGCAAAGCGCAGCCTGGCGCGTCAGGGCGACAGGGAAATATAAACGTGTTATTCTCTGCGGTTACGTATGTTGTAGAAACGACAACGCCGGTTAACCGGCTTCACAGCCTGACTCGCGATTGTTGGCGAGAGGGCAAGAGGCCGCTATTTATTTTACAGAAATACTTTGTATGTGAGCTTGCGTATGGCTCACCACTGCAAATAAGGACTATTTAATGCCTGTTATTACTCTTCCTGATGGTAGTCAGCGTTCCTACGACCATGCCGTCAGCCCTATGGATGTGGCGCTGGACATTGGCCCGGGACTTGGTAAAGCCTGTATCGCCGGTCGCGTTAACGGCGGTTTGGTGGATGCCTGCGATCTGATTGAACAGGATGCAACGCTTGCCATTATTACCGCAAAGGACGCCGAAGGGCTGGAGATTATTCGCCACTCCTGCGCGCATTTGCTTGGCCATGCCATTAAACAACTGTGGCCGAAAACTAAAATGGCTATTGGACCTGTGATCGACAACGGTTTCTACTATGATGTGGATATCGATCACACGCTGACTCAGGAAGATATCGATCGGCTTGAAAAGCGGATGCACGAACTGGCAGAGAAGAATTATGACGTCATCAAGAAAAAAGTGACCTGGGAAGAAGCCCGTAAAACGTTCGTTGAGCGCGGTGAAAATTATAAGGTCGCTATTCTCGATGAAAATGTAAGCCACGATGATAAACCGGGCTTGTATCATCACGAAGAATACATTGATATGTGCCGCGGGCCGCACGTGCCGAATATGCGCTTTTGCCATAACTTCAAACTGATGAAAACGGCGGGCGCATACTGGCGCGGCGATAGCAACAATAAAATGCTCCAGCGCATCTATGGCACTGCGTGGGCTGATAAGAAAGAGCTTAAGGCTTATCTGCAACGTCTGGAAGAAGCCTCGAAGCGCGATCACCGTAAAATTGGTAAGCAGCTTGATCTCTACCACATGCAGGAAGAAGCGCCGGGCATGGTGTTCTGGCATAACGACGGCTGGACTATCTTTCGCGAGCTGGAAGTGTTTGTCCGTTCTAAACTTAAAGAATACCAGTATCAGGAAGTGAAAGGTCCGTTCATGATGGACCGCGTGCTGTGGGAAAAAACCGGCCACTGGGACAACTACAAGGACGCCATGTTTACGACCTCGTCTGAGAACCGTGAATATTGCATCAAGCCGATGAACTGCCCGGGTCACGTGCAAATCTTTAATCAGGGCCTGAAGTCTTACCGCGACCTGCCGCTGCGCATGGCCGAATTCGGCAGTTGTCATCGCAACGAACCGTCGGGCGCGCTGCATGGCCTGATGCGCGTACGCGGCTTTACTCAGGATGATGCCCATATTTTCTGTACCGAAGACCAGGTGCGCGATGAAGTGAATAGCTGTATCCGTATGGTTTATGACATGTACAGCACTTTTGGGTTTGAAAAAATAGCGGTGAAGTTGTCCACGCGTCCGGAAAAGCGTATCGGAACTGACGATATGTGGGATCGTGCGGAAACGGATCTCGCCGTGGCGCTCGAAGAGAATAATATTCCGTTCGAATACCAGCCGGGCGAAGGGGCATTTTACGGTCCGAAAATTGAATTCACTCTCCACGATTGCCTGGACAGGGCATGGCAGTGCGGCACGGTGCAGCTTGATTTCTCGCTGCCGTCGCGTCTGAACGCGTCCTACGTAGGAGAAAACAACGAACGCCAGGTGCCGGTGATGATTCACCGTGCAATACTGGGTTCTATGGAACGCTTTATCGGTATCCTCACTGAGGAGTTCGCCGGTTTCTTCCCAACGTGGCTTGCGCCTGTGCAGGTTGTCGTGATGAATATCACCGATGCGCAGTCTGAATACGTTGAAGAACTGGTGCGTAAATTGCAAAGTGCGGGTATTCGCGTAAAAGCAGACTTGAGAAACGAGAAGATTGGCTTTAAAATCCGCGAGCATACTCTTCGTCGTGTTCCGTATATGCTGGTGTGTGGCGATAAAGAAGTCGAAGCCGGCAAAGTAGCGGTGCGTACACGCCGTGGTAAAGACCTCGGCAGCATGGACGTTAACGACGTTATTGCAAAGCTGCAGGAAGAGATTCGCAGCCGCAATCTTCACCAACTGGAGGAATAAGGTATTAAAGGCGGAAAACGAGTTCAAACAGCGCGACCGAATCGTATTAACGGCGAAATTCGCGCACAAGAGGTTCGCTTGACAGGTCTGGATGGCGAGCAGATTGGTATTGTCAGCCTGCGTGAAGCAATTGAACAGGCTGAAGAGGCCGGTGTCGACCTCGTCGAAATCAGCCCTAACGCCGAGCCGCCCGTGTGCCGTATCATGGATTACGGCAAGTTCCTCTATGAAAAGAGCAAAACTTCTAAAGAACAGAAGAAGAAGCAAAAGGTTATCCAGGTCAAGGAAATTAAATTCCGCCCTGGTACTGATGAAGGCGACTATCAGGTAAAACTCCGCAGCCTGATTCGCTTTCTTGAAGAAGGCGATAAGGCCAAAATCACCCTGCGTTTCCGCGGGCGTGAGATGGCCCACCAGCAGATCGGTATGGAGGTGCTTAACCGCGTCAAAGACGATCTGAGTGAACTGGCCGTGGTCGAATCCTTCCCAACGAAGATCGAAGGCCGCCAGATGATCATGGTGCTCGCCCCCAGGAAGAAACAGTAGGCCTTCAAGTAACTTACCCTGCGAGGCTCACGCCTCGCAGGTGTTTTGTTCGCCTGCGTTTCGTTTATCAACAATGCGAAGTGGAAGTAAAAAAGATGCCAAAAATTAAGACCGTACGCGGTGCTGCTAAGCGCTTCAAAAAAACCGGTAAAGGTGGTTTTAAGCACAAGCACGCTAACCTGCGTCATATTCTGACTAAAAAAGCGACTAAGCGTAAGCGTCATCTGCGCCCGAAAGCAATGGTTTCCAAAGGCGATCTGGGTCTGGTTATTGCGTGCCTGCCGTACGCATAAGCTAACGTTTTTTAACTTTTTAAAAGAATAGATACAGGAGAGAGCACATGGCTCGCGTAAAACGTGGTGTGATTGCACGTGCACGACATAAAAAAATTCTGAAGCAGGCCAAAGGCTACTATGGTGCGCGCTCTCGCGTATACCGCGTTGCCTTCCAGGCTGTTATCAAAGCTGGTCAGTATGCTTACCGCGACCGTCGTCAGCGTAAGCGTCAGTTCCGCCAGCTATGGATTGCACGTATCAACGCTGCCGCCCGTCAGAACGGTTTGTCTTACAGTAAATTCATCAACGGCCTGAAAAAGGCGTCTGTTGAAATTGACCGTAAGATCCTGGCTGACATCGCCGTATTCGACAAAGTGGCGTTCAGCGCCCTGGTTGAAAAAGCGAAAGCAGCACTGGCGTAAGCCGGTAAAAAGAGGGAGCGTGCTCCCTCTTTTTACGCGCTTGATCGGATCGTTTGGCGAACAACTGAATCAATTTATTGACTTTTTGTAGCGTAACCCGTTCAATAGAACCCGTTTAACCCGCACTGTAAGGTAACTGCAAGCATGAACGCTGCTATTTTCCGCTTCTTTTTTTACTTTAGCGCCTGACTCTGGAGACTTCGCGCGTAAGAAAAGAAACGAAAAGTACGCTGAAGGCCTCCTTTATGGAGGCCTTTTTTTTACCCGACAATTTTGCATACAGACCAATGGCTCCGGCCTTCTGGCCGGCATAAGAGGAAAACCATGTCACATCTCGCAGAGCTGGTTGCCAGCGCAACGGCGGCCATCAATGAGGCTCAGGATGTCGCCGCACTGGATAACGTGCGTGTTGAATATCTGGGCAAGAAAGGGCGCCTGACGCTTCAGATGACGACCCTGCGCGAACTGCCGCCCCAGGCGCGTCCCGCTGCCGGCGCGGTTATTAACGAAGCGAAAGAGCAGGTTCAGCAGGCGCTTAACGCCCGCAAAGCCGAGCTGGAAGGCGCTGCGTTAAATGCGCGTCTGGCTGCGGAAACCATTGATGTCTCCCTGCCGGGGCGCCGTAGTGAAAACGGCGGCCTGCATCCTGTGACCCGTACAATAGACCGTATTGAGAGTTTCTTCAGCAAACTGGGTTTTACCGTAGCTACCGGCCCGGAAATTGAAGACGATTATCATAATTTTGATGCGCTCAATATCCCGGGGCATCACCCGGCGCGCGCGGACCATGACACCTTCTGGTTTGATGCGACGCGTCTGCTGCGCACGCAGACATCCGGCGTGCAAATTCGCACGATGAAAAACCAGCGGCCGCCAGTTCGCATTATTGCGCCGGGTCGCGTCTATCGTAACGATTACGACCAGACCCATACGCCGATGTTTCATCAGATGGAAGGCCTGATTGTCGATACTGACATTAGCTTCACCAACCTTAAAGGTACGCTGCACGACTTTCTGCGCAACTTCTTTGAAGAAGATTTGCAGGTGCGTTTCCGTCCCTCCTATTTCCCGTTTACCGAACCGTCTGCTGAAGTGGATGTGATGGGGAAAAACGGTAAATGGCTGGAAGTGTTGGGCTGCGGCATGGTGCATCCGAACGTGTTGCGCAACGTAGGCATCGACCCGGAAGTGTATTCCGGCTTTGCTTTTGGTATGGGTATGGAGCGCCTGACCATGCTGCGCTACGGCGTGACCGATTTGCGCGCGTTCTTCGAAAACGATCTGCGTTTCCTCAAACAGTTTAAATAAGGGCAGGATAAGGTAATGAAATTCAGTGAACTGTGGTTACGCGAATGGGTGAATCCGGCGCTGGACAGCGCGGCGCTGTCGGAACAAATCACGATGGCCGGGCTGGAAGTGGACGGCGTAGAACCGGTCGCGGGCGCATTTAACGGCGTGGTTGTCGGCGAAGTGGTTGAGTGTGGGCAGCATCCTAACGCAGATAAGCTGCGCGTCACGAAAGTCAACGTTGGCGGCGATCGCCTGCTTGATATTGTCTGCGGTGCGCCGAACTGCCGTCAGGGTCTGAAGGTAGCGGTTGCTACCGTTGGCGCGCTGTTGCCGGGCGAGTTTAAAATTAAGGCGGCGAAGCTTCGCGGCGAACCTTCTGAGGGGATGCTGTGTTCTTACTCTGAACTGGGCATTTCTGACGATCACAGCGGCATTATTGAACTTCCACAGGATGCGCCGGTTGGCGTCGATATCCGCGACTATCTGAAGCTTGATGACAATACGATTGAAATCAGCGTAACGCCGAATCGCGCCGACTGCTTAGGCATTATGGGCGTGGCGCGCGATGTGGCGGTACTAAACCAGCTTTCGCTGAACGCGCCGGAGATACCGGCTGTTGCGGCGACCATTGCCGATACGTTGCCGATTCGCGTTGACGCGCCGCAGGCGTGTCCGCGCTATCTGGGGCGCGTCGTCAAGGGTATTGATGTGTCCGCGCCCACGCCGCTGTGGATGCGGGAAAAACTGCGCTGCTGCGGAATTCGCGCCATTGATGCTGTGGTGGATGTGACTAACTACGTACTGCTTGAGCTGGGCCAGCCGATGCATGCTTTCGATAAAGATCGCATCGACGGCGGTATCGTGGTGCGTATGGCCAAAGAAGGCGAGAAGCTGACTCTGCTTGACGGCAGCGAAGCGCAGTTGAACGCGGATACGCTGGTTATCGCGGATAACAGCAAAGCGCTGGCGATGGGGGGCATTTTTGGCGGCGAACATTCCGGCGTAAATAGCGAAACGCGTAATGTGTTACTGGAGTGCGCCTTTTTTGATCCGCTGTCCATTACCGGTCGCGCGCGCCGCCACGGTTTGCATACCGACGCTTCGCATCGCTATGAGCGCGGGGTGGACCCGGCGCTCCAGTACACGGCTATGGAGCGCGCGACGCGCCTGTTGCTCGATATCTGCGGCGGAGAGGCCGGGCCGGTTATTGATATTACCTGCGAAACCGGGCTGCCAAAACCGGCCACCATTACGCTGCGTCGCAGCAAGCTCGATCGTTTACTCGGCCACGCCGTGCCGGATGCGCAGGTCAGCGATATTCTGCGTCGCCTGGGATTTGCCGTTACCGAAGGTCGGGATGAATGGACGGCGGTTGCGCCTTCCTGGCGTTTTGATATTGCGATTGAAGAAGATCTGATAGAAGAAGTTGCCCGCGTTTATGGTTACAACAATATCCCCGACCGGCCGCTAAGGGCAAGTCTGACGATGGGCAACCATCGTGAAGCGACGCTTTCCCTGAAACGTGTAAAAAACATGCTGGTGGATAAAGGCTATCAGGAAGTCATCACCTATAGCTTTGTCGATCCTAAAGTGCAGCAGCTTTTGCATCCGCAACAGGAGGCGCTGATCCTGCCAAGCCCGATATCCAGTGAAATGTCGGCAATGCGGCTTTCTTTGTGGAGCGGCCTGTTGGGAGCGGTGGTATACAATCAGAATCGTCAGCAAAACCGCGTGCGTTTGTTTGAAAGCGGCTTGCGCTTCGCGCCCGATCCTCAGGCCGACCTGGGCATTCGCCAGGATCTTATGCTGGCGGGCGTCATCTGCGGTAACCGCAGCGAAGAACACTGGGATATGACAAAAGACACGGTTGACTTCTACGACCTGAAGGGGGACGTAGAGTCTGTGCTGGAACTGACGGGTAAATTATCTGAATTTGAATTTCGCGCCCAGGCGCATCCGGCCTTGCATCCTGGCCAAAGCGCTGCCATTTATTTAGAAGGCGAGTACATTGGATTTATAGGCGTTATCCATCCGCAACTGGAGCGCAGGCTCGATCTAAACGGCCGTACGCTGGTGTTTGAGCTGCTTTGGGAAGGCATTGCGCAGCGCCGTATACCGCAGGCGCAGGAGGTTTCCCGCTTCCCGGCAAACCGCCGTGACATCGCCGTTGTGGTCGCTGAAAACGTTCCCGCAGCAGAAATTATCAACGAATGTAAGAAAGTTGGCGCAAATCAGGTAGTTGGCGTAAACTTGTTTGATGTGTACTGCGGCAAGGGCGTTGCCGAGGGCTATAAGAGCCTCGCCATTAGCCTTATCCTTCAGGATACCGACCGTACACTGGAAGAAGAGGAGATTGCCGCTACCGTTGCCAGATGTGTTGCGGCACTAAAAGAGCGATTCCAGGCATCATTGAGGGATTGAAACTATGGCGCTTACAAAAGCTGAAATGTCAGAGTACCTGTTTGATAAGCTGGGGCTTAGTAAACGGGATGCCAAAGAACTGGTAGAGCTGTTTTTTGAAGAGATCCGTCGCGCTCTGGAAAATGGCGAGCAGGTTAAGCTTTCTGGTTTTGGTAATTTTGACTTGCGCGATAAAAACCAACGCCCCGGGCGTAACCCGAAGACCGGCGAAGATATCCCCATCACGGCACGTCGCGTGGTGACTTTCCGGCCTGGTCAGAAGCTGAAGAGCCGGGTTGAAACCGCTACACCGAAAAACAACTAAGCAACAGAACCAAAAAGGCCGCCTCGTGCGGCCTTTTTCTTTCCCGCCAGCCGGGCTGTGTCAGGCGTGGCGCGGATTTCCTGTTTTCAGAAAGCCATTTTCATCATTGAGTGGGGACGCCTGCCTGCGTCCCGGCGTCGGTTTTACCCCACAGCGCAAAGTAACCCGGTCGGCAACGTGAAACGAGTGCGTGTGAAAACGGGGCGACTTATCTGTCCACTCCCCCGGCGTTAAGGCTTTTTATTTCAGTTGTTTTGTTAATACCGCCGACCTGCCGGTTACGATAAAAAGCAGGTAGTAAATGCTTTGCAGAACCTGGAGCGGTTCGTAAAATCATCCCCTATGCCTTTATGACGCGAAAATTCGATGCTGATATTTATTGCCCAACAGCGCCGCCGGGAGCGCCGCTGGCTAATTTGCCTTGCAGCGTTACTGCTGGGCGCCGTGCTGCTTAGCCTGTGCGCGGGCGAACGCTGGTTTGGTCCGGCGGCGTGGTTAAGCGATGCCGGGCGGCTGTTTGTTGGGGAGATACGCCTGCCGCGTACGCTGGCGGTGCTGCTGGTGGGGGCTTCGCTGGCGGTAACCGGCACGGTTATGCAGACGCTGTTTGATAACCCGCTGGCGGAGCCGGGATTGCTTGGCGTTGCCAATGGCGCCGGGGTGGCGCTGGTCGGCGGCGTACTGCTTGGCCAGGGCGCGCTGCCTGGCTGGGGCCTCAGCGCTTGTGCGATTGCGGGCGCGCTGACGGCGACGCTGGCGCTGTTGCGTTTTGCTCGCCGCCAGCTTTCCATCAGTCGCCTGCTGCTGGCCGGGGTGGCGTTGGGTATTATCTGTAGTGCGCTGATGACCTGGGCGGTTTACTTCTCAAGTAGCCTCGATTTACGTCAACTTATGTACTGGATGATGGGCGGCTTCGGCGGCGTGGGCTGGGAACAGGGGTGGTTGATGATAGCCCTTTTACCTGCGTTGGCTGGGTTGTGCCGCTGCGCAGGCCCGCTAAATCTACTGGCGCTCGGTGAAATTTCGGCGCGCCAGCTTGGTCTGCCGCTGTGGCTGTGGCGCAATTTGCTGGTGGCCGCGACCGGCTGGCTGGTGGGCGTTAGCGTGGCGCTGGCCGGGGCCATTGGTTTTATCGGGCTGGTTATTCCACACGTGTTACGACTGTGTGGGCTGAGCGATCATCGCGCGCTACTGCCTGCCAGCGCGCTGGCAGGCGCCACGACGCTGCTGCTGGCGGACGTTATTGCGCGCCAGGCGCTCCGCGCCGCGGAGCTGCCTGTTGGTGTGGTGACTGCCACGCTGGGCGCGCCAGTATTTATCTGGCTATTGTTAAAAACGCAATAATCCATTCACCAAATGCGACCAGGAGTGTGCTATGCAGTCGATTCTCAATACCCCCGTGACCACTATTGATGGCGAAAACACCACGCTTATGCCGTGGCAGGGTAACGTGTTGCTTATTGTAAACGTGGCTTCCCGTTGCGGCCTGACGCCGCAGTATGCGCAGCTTGAGGCCTTGCAGGAAGCGCGCGGTGCGAAAGGCTTTAGCGTGCTGGGTTTCCCCTGCAACCAGTTCCTTGAGCAGGAGCCGGGTAGCGATAGCGAGATTAAACATTTTTGCAGTACGACCTACGGTGTCACCTTCCCGCTGTTCAGTAAAATTGAGGTTAACGGCGAGCGGCGCCATCCCCTCTATCAAAAACTGATTGCCGCAGCGCCTGAGGCCGTATTTCCACAGGGTAGCGATTTTTATGCGCGCATGGTCAGCAAAGGGCGCGCGCCGCAGGAGAAAGGGGATATTCTGTGGAATTTTGAGAAATTTCTCATCGGGCGTGATGGTCGGGTTGTACAGCGTTTCTCACCGGACAGCGCGCCGGATGCTCCCGTTCTGACGCAGGCCGTTGATGCGGCGCTGGCTGGCTGATTAGTGCCTGTGTTGCTGCGTCTGGAGAGTGTCGCATTAAGCGGGCGCGTGGCGTCAGTTACCGCACAGGTACGCTGTGGCGAACTGTTACATCTTGTCGGTCCAAACGGCGCGGGTAAAAGCTCCCTGCTGGGGATAATGGCGGGTTTGCTGCGCGCGGAAGGGCGCATTTTGTTCGACGGCAGACTGCTTGCTGACTGGCCGCCGGCTGCGCTGGCGCGGCGGCGCGCGCTGCTTGCCCAGCAGCAGACGCCGCCGTTTGCTATGCCGCTCTGGCGCTATTTGCGTCTGCATCAGCTTGACGGCGAGAACGACAGGGCGATGTTGAATCGGGCGCAGGCCTTACAACTGGGGGAAAAGCTCGATCGCCCGCTTGCATCGCTCTCCGGCGGTGAATGGCAGCGGGCGCGACTGGCGGCGGTACTGTTGCAGTTGGGAGATGGCGAGGATCTCAGCGGTAAACTTTTGCTGCTTGATGAGCCGATGAACAGCCTGGATGTGGCGCAACAGGTGGCGTTAAATACGCAGTTACAGGCGCTGTGCCGCGCTGGCGCAGCGGTGGTGCTGAGCAGTCATGACCTTAATTACAGTTTGCGCCATGCAGCGCAAGTATGGCTGATGGCGCGTGGCGTATTGATAGCGCGGGGGGAACCTGATTGGGTTTTGACGCCAGCGCAGCTAGCGCCTGTTTATGGTGTAATGTTCCGACGGCTGGCGGTTGAAGGCGACAACGTGCTGATTACGGCGCAGTAACATGCGCGAAGCTTGCCTGCGCAGCGAAGCGCGGGCTACATTAGCCTCAATAATAACGGATGCCAGAGGATTTACAGGACATGCGGCTGTGGTTACTGTTAACGGCAACGCTGGTGCTGGTGGGCTGTAGTCACCATCGCGCGCCGCCTCCTAATGCGCGACTTTCGGATCCTGTCATGGTGATTGCACAACTTAAGGATCAGTTTAATAGCTGGCGAGGAACGCCTTATCGCTACGGCGGCATGAGCCGTCGCGGTGTGGACTGTTCCGGGTTTGTAGCGCTGACCTTCAGCGACCGCTTTGCGCTGAACTTGCCGCGTGAGACGCGCAGCCTGGCGCAGGTAGGCACCCGTATTGATAAAGAAGATCTATTGCCAGGCGATCTGGTGTTTTTTAAAACCGGGCGCGGCGGCAACGGCCTGCACGTGGGTATTTACGATACCGACAATCAGTTTATACATGCCTCCACCAGCCGTGGCGTGATACGTTCGTCTCTGGAAAACGTTTACTGGCGTGATAAATTCTGGCAGGCGCGGCGAATCTGATAATCCCCCCCTCCGGCGCAGTCTGCGTTTAACTCCTGCGCTGGCGGCAGGTGACGCCATGCTGATGCGAATCGCGCAAACCCACCGGTTTTTTCACAACGAGCGCTATTACTACCGACATGAGCTGCAACAATTCACCAAACGGGTGGACTACACCATTGAGCGTCACTGAACGTATCGGGCCACGCTGAGAGAACCGTACCGCGATGAGGACCGGGGCCATCGCCGCCGGACTGGGGCCGACGGCTTGAGTAACGTACGATAAAAAGGGGGGGCGTAACCTGTTCTCCCGGGACGGGCATCAGACTTCGGAACGCGCAATGCCGGAGAATCAAAAAATCGTTTTTTGCCTGGTTATCAGAAGGCGTCTGAGCGACGCTACAGCCCTTGCAAGGAGCGCGCTGGCGCGGGTAGCGCCGTACCGGGTTCACGGCGCTACGCGGTAAGGCGAACTTGCCTGCCTGCGACGACTATGCGCAGAAGCGGCTGTCAACCGCATCGGCAAGCCTGGCAAGCAGCGTTTCGCTCTGTTGCCAGCTCAGGCAAGGATCGGTTACCGACATGCCGTAGATGAGCGGCTTGCCGCTGATAACAGGCTGGGCGCCTTCTTCAATGAAGCTTTCCACCATAACGCCAGCGACTGCGCGAGAGCCCGCGCGGATCTGCCGGCAAATCTCGTCACAGACGTCCAGTTGGCGGCGGTGTTGTTTCTGGCAGTTGCCATGACTGAAATCCACCACCAGATGTTGTGGTAAATCCCATTCGCGCAGGCTGGCGCAAGCAGCGGCAATATCCTGCGCATGATAGTTCGGTCGTTTGCCGCCGCGCATGATGATATGGCCAAAGGGGTTGCCGCTGGTCTGGTATATGGTCATCTGGCCGTTTTTGTCTGGCGAAAGGAACATATGGCTGACGCGTGAGGCGCGAATGGCGTCAACGGCGATACGGATATTGCCATCAGTGCCGTTTTTAAAACCCACAGGGCAGGATAGCGCCGAGGCCATTTCGCGATGGATCTGACTTTCAGTGGTGCGTGCGCCAATGGCGCCCCAGCTAATCAGATCGGCAATAAACTGGCCGGTCACCATATCAAGAAACTCGGTAGCTGTCGGGACGCCAAGCTCGTTTATCTGCAGCAGCAGGCGGCGCGCTTGCTCAATGCCGGCATTAACACGACAACTGCCGTTGAGATCGGGATCGGAGATAAGCCCTTTCCAGCCTACAACGGTACGTGGTTTCTCAAAATAGGCGCGCATGACGATTTCCAGACGATTACCGTAGCGTTCGCGCAGGGGAACAAGGCGTCGCGCGTAGTCCAGCGCAGCAATGGGATCGTGGATGGAGCAGGGCCCGGCGATCACCAGCAGCCGCTTGTCTTCGCCGTTAAGTATATGTTCAATACGGCGGCGCGATGCGCTAACGTGCCCGGCGACTGTGGTTGTGAGCGGGCAGCGTTTGGCCAGCTCTGCCGGCGTTATCAGGCTATCGATGCGTGCGCTACGCAGTTCGTCTGTTTTATTCATGCGGTGTCTCAAAATCGGTGGCTTCGCTGCGGCCGAAGTGCCGGGAAGTGATGACGATCACGATAAACCAATTTGTGCTGATTTTAAACTTTCCGAAAGGTTCATCTGCCAGTTATCAGGCACCTTATCACAGAATATTGCGCTATTAAACTAGTTTGCTAGTACATTCGGCGATTCAATCCTGCAATATCCATGATTTTTGTAGCAATTTCTTCAACGGAATAATTGGTGCTGTTAAGATAGCGAATCTGATTTTTGCGATACAGCGCTTCTACCTCCGCGACTTCCATGCGGCACTGACGCAGTGAGGCATAGCGGCTGTTTTCCCGACGCTCTTCACGTATAGCCGCCAGCCTTTGTGGATCTATCGTTAACCCAAATAACTTATGTTGCAACGGCTTTAGCGTCGCGGGCAGTCGCAGGTTATCCATATCGTCGGCGATGAACGGATAGTTAGCGGCGCGGATGCCGTACTGCATCGCGAGATAAAGGCTGGTGGGCGTTTTACCGCAGCGCGATACGCCCAGCAGGATAATCTGCGCCTGATCGAGGTTGCGCATCGAAACGCCATCGTCGTGGGCCAGCGTATAATCAATGGCGGCGATGCGCGCGTCATAGCGGTTAAGGTTGCCAGGCGTCAGGCCGTGAGTGCGGTGCGCGACCGGCGTAGGCTCAAGGCGCAGCTCGCTCTGAAGCGGGGCCACCAGCGCCTGTACGATATCCTGACAAAATCCCTGGCTTTCCAGGATGATATTGCGGATTTGTGGCAGCACGATAGAGAAAAACACCAGTGGGCGCTCGCCGGTTTGTTGCCAGATAGCATCAATTTGTTCTTTTACGGCACGGGCGCGGCTTTCGGTTTCCACGAATGGCAAAGTCAGGCTATTAACCGTAACCGGAAACTGTGACAGCACCGCATGACCCAGCACTTCCGCGGTGATGGCGGTGCCGTCGGAAATATAAAATACGTGTCGATCGACAATTTTGTCCATAGCCGTGCTCCTGAAAACAAAGGTTGTGAAACTATAAAGTAAAACAAATTGCATAAATGAAAAACCGCTCTCCTGTGAATAAATATGAAATGCGGTTTTTAAAATTAATGAACTCGCTCTTTCAGTTAATTCAGAATGGTTAAACCACAAATAAAATAGTGATTAACTTTATTATCAACAGGTTAGTCTGCCAGGGCGGCTGTCTGAAAAAACAGTTTTTTTATTTGCTTGAACGATTCACCGTTTTTACGCAGCCGATAATTATGGCAGGCTAAAACAAATGTGAGAGGTTTCTCGCGCCCATTCATTTATCACAAAAGGATTGTTTTGATGTCCAACAATGGCTCGTCACCGCTGGTGCTTTGGTATGACCAACTCGGCATGAATGATGTAGACAGGGTCGGGGGCAAAAACGCCTCCCTTGGTGAAATGATCACGAACCTTTCAAGCGTCGGCGTTTGCGTACCCAACGGGTTTGCGACTACTGCTGATGCGTTTAACGCGTTTCTTGACAGCCGCGGCGTAAATGAACGCATCTATAAGTTGCTTGATGAAACCGACGTTGATGACGTTGACGCGCTGGCGAAAGCCGGGACGCAGATTCGCCAGTGGATCATTGATACCCCTTTCCAGCCAGAGTTTGAACAGGCTATTCGTGAAGCCTATCAGCAGCTTTGCGCCGATGACGATAACGCATCGTTCGCTGTGCGCTCCTCCGCTACCGCAGAAGATATGCCGGATGCGTCGTTTGCCGGTCAGCAGGAAACTTTCCTTAACGTTCAGGGAATCGACGCCGTTATGACGGCAGTGAAGCACGTTTTTGCTTCTCTTTTTAATGACCGCGCTATTTCTTACCGTGTTCACCAGGGCTATGACCATCGCGGCGTGGCGCTTTCGGCGGGCGTGCAGCGTATGGTGCGCTCTGACCTTGCCGCGTCGGGCGTGATGTTCACTATTGATACCGAGTCCGGTTTTGACCAGGTGGTATTTATCACTGGCGCATGGGGTCTTGGTGAAATGGTGGTACAGGGCGCGGTAAATCCCGATGAATTCTATGTGCATAAACCGACACTGGCGCAGGGCCTGTCTGCTATTGTGCGTCGCACTATGGGATCGAAAAAAATTCGCATGGTTTATGGCGATACGCAGGAGCATGGCAAGCAGGTTCGTATCGAAGATGTGCCGCAAAGCGATTGCGACCGTTTCTGTATTACGCAGGAAGAGGTGCAGGCGCTGGCAAAGCAGGCTGTGCTGATTGAACAGCACTACGGCCGCCCGATGGATATCGAATGGGCGAAAGACGGTCATAGCGGAAAACTGTTTATTGTGCAGGCTCGCCCGGAAACCGTGCGTTCACGCGGCCAGGTAATGGAGCGTTATACGCTGCACGCGCAGGGCAGGATTGTAGCCGAAGGGCGCGCTATCGGGCATCGCATCGGCGCGGGTACGGTGAAGGTGATTCACGATATCAGCGAGATGAACCGCATCCAGCCCGGTGATGTGCTGGTAACGGATATGACCGATCCGGACTGGGAGCCTATCATGAAAAAAGCCGCTGCGATTGTCACCAACCGCGGTGGACGAACCTGCCATGCGGCGATTATCGCCCGCGAACTTGGCATTCCCGCCGTGGTAGGCTGCGGCGATGCTACCGGGCGCCTGAAAGACGGTGAAAAGGTGACCGTATCCTGCGCCGAAGGTGATACCGGCTACGTATACGCCGAACTGCTCGACTTCAGCGTGAAAAGCTCCAGCGTCGATACGATGCCGGAACTGCCGCTGAAAATAATGATGAACGTCGGTAACCCGGACCGGGCGTTCGACTTTGCCTGCCTGCCGAACGAAGGCGTAGGCCTGGCGCGTCTGGAATTCATCATCAACCGGATGATCGGCGTGCATCCGCGTGCGCTGCTGGAGTTTGACCAGCAGGAACCGGCACTGCAAAACGAAATACGTGCCATGATGAAAGGCTATGATTCGCCGGTAGAGTTTTACGTAGGGCGGTTAACAGAAGGTATCGCTACGCTTGGCGCGGCATTCTGGCCGAAGCGTGTGATTGTGCGTTTGTCTGATTTTAAATCTAACGAATATGCCAATCTGGTAGGGGGGGAGCGTTACGAACCGGAAGAGGAAAATCCGATGCTGGGCTTTCGCGGCGCCGGCCGCTATGTGTCGGAAAGCTTCCGTGATTGCTTCGCGCTGGAGTGCGAGGCGGTTAAACGAGTGCGTAACGAAATGGGGCTGACTAACGTTGAAATCATGGTTCCGTTTGTGCGCACGGTTGAGCAGGCAAAAGCCGTCATCGACGAACTGGAACGGCAGGGACTCAGGCGTGGTGAAAACGGGCTGAAGGTGGTGATGATGTGCGAAATTCCCTCTAATGCCCTGTTGGCAGACCGCTTCCTTGAATACTTCGACGGTTTTTCCATCGGCTCTAACGATATGACACAGCTAGCGCTGGGGTTGGATCGCGATTCCGGCGTGGTGTCAGCACTGTTTGACGAACGTAACGATGCCGTAAAAGCGCTGCTATCGATGGCGATCAAGGCGGCGAAAAAGCAGGGTAAGTACGTTGGCATTTGTGGGCAGGGGCCGTCTGATCACGAAGATTTTGCAGCCTGGCTGATGCAGGAAGGGATAGACAGCCTGTCGCTGAATCCGGATACCGTGGTCCAGACCTGGCTAAGCCTGGCCGAGTTGAACAAGTAATTACATGTACGCTCTTAGTGCCAGCCGTTTGTCAGGCTGGCATTTTTACGTCTGACGACGGGTGTTCAGGCGCAGGTTAATCGTTACGCGTAGGGCGGCTCGTCTGTCAGGCCGTTATGACAATACGGGCGCGAAATAGTCGAAATGCGGCGTACGGCAGATAAAAAAAGGCCCATCGTGGGAGATGGGCAAAGACTACACACAGCAATTCGTTGTTCACTCAGGGGATTACCATGTTTATAAATCAAGGAGATGATTTATAACCGAGGAAATATACTAGAAGATCTTACCCTAAATTGCGATCGGATTTGTCCCAATAGTTAAAAAAAGATAAAGGTTCTGAAGAAGAAAATTTGCTGATCAGGGTCAATACATCACCCTGTGACTATATTTTGCGTATCTTACATAAGACAATCTAAACATTTGTCAGAAAGTTCTCTATATCTGCTCATTTATTTTCCTGAGAGACTTTCGGCGTTTGTGCAGCCGCAGCAGACTGTGGTTCCGGCGCCTCAGATACCCATACGGAGTAAATGCGCCACGATACGGCCAGCACGACTGGCCCAATAAACAGCCCAATCATGCCAAAGGCAATCATACCGCCAATAACGCCAGTCAGAATCAGTACCAGCGGCAGGTCGGCGCCCATACGGATAAGTAGTGGGCGAATAACGTTGTCCAGCGTTCCCACCACGCAGCTCCACACCAGCAACACCGTGCCCCATGTGGTATCGCCGCTCCAGTATAGCCAGATAATGGCCGGAATCAGTACCGGTAGCGGCCCAAGTTGCACCAGGCAGCTAAAGATCATAACAACCGTTAGCAGCCTGGCATAAGGAATACCGGTAACCGCCAGACCGATGCCCCCTAATACCCCCTGCACCAGAGCGGTTACCACCACGCCCAGCGCAACGGCGCGAATGGCCTGTGCGGCCAATACGACAGCGGCATCGCCGCGCCTGGCCGCCAGCCTGAAGGCGAAATGGCGAAATCCCTGCGCGACCTGTTCGCCACGCCAGTACAGCAGTACGCTGAACAGCAGCATCAGGGCGCAATGTATGACGAACCGGCCGATATGCGCAGCCTGGCCGATAAACCATGTTGTCGTGGTACCGATATAGGGGCGCACCTTCGCCATAATAGCGCTACCGCCGCTGTCGATAAGCGTGTTCCAGCTACTGTAGAGTTTAGCGCCTGCCAGGGGAACGGCGTTCAGCCACTCAAGACGCGGCAGCGCCATATGGCCGGAGGTCGCCCACTTTATTAACGGGCCGCTGTTGTCAACCATGCTGTTAACCAACAGGGCAACGGGCACAATAAACAGAATCAGCAGCAGCAGCGTCATAACCAGCACCGCCAGCGAACGACGGCCCCACAGCAGACGTTGCAGGTATAACAATACCGGCCAGGTGGCAATGACGACAGTGCCAGCCCACGTAAAGCCCAGAATAAAAGGCCTTACAATCCACAGGCAGGCAGTGATAATCAATAACAGAAACATCACAGACAGCAAAATCTGCGCGATATCCACGGGATGACGATTTTTTAACATAACATCCTTTCTAACCGGGAATGCCGGAAGTCGGCGCGGGAAGCGTATCGCCCTACGGCGATCCGGCAATAATGATGCATTTCAGCGTATTTTCACAGTGTAATCTACCGGATAATTGCCGCAGCGGCGCGTTGAAAAATATGGTAAAACGACTGGAGCAATACGCAAACATAACTTCATAACAACATTCACCGCTTAACAGGGTCAACCGTAAATGATCCCACAACTGTCTCAGGCGCCAGGGCTTGTACAACTGGTGCTCAGCTTTTTACAGGAACTGGAACAACAGGGCTTTACCGGCGATATCGCAACACATTATGCAGACCGCCTGATGATGTCGACGGATAACAGCATTTATCAGCTATTACCGGATGCGGTGCTGTTTCCGCGATCCACGGCAGACGTTGCTTTATTGGCAAGAATTGCCAGCACTGAGCGCTACGCCTCGCTGGTTTTTACCCCACGCGGCGGCGGCACCGGCACAAACGGCCAGGCGCTGAATCAGGGCATTATTGTTGATATGTCGCGCCATATGACGCGCATCATTGATATTAACCCGCAGGAGGGGTGGGTGCGGGTTGAGGCTGGCGTGATTAAAGACCAGCTTAACGAATTCCTTAAGCCTTATGGCTTCTTTTTCGCGCCGGAATTGTCCACCAGCAATCGCGCCACGCTTGGCGGCATGATCAATACCGATGCGTCCGGGCAAGGTTCGCTGGCTTATGGTAAAACCTCCGATCACGTATTGGGGGTGCGGGCCGTGTTGCTGGATGGCGAGATACTTGATACCCGTCCCATGCCCACTGAACTGGCGCAGGAGATCGGACGTGACAGCGGCATGATTGGGCGTATCTACCACACCGTACTGTCGCGCTGTCGGGAACAGCGCGCGCTCATCCTTGATAAGTTCCCAAAGCTCAATCGCTTTCTTACCGGTTACGATCTGCGCCATGTGTTTAATGATGACATGTCGCGCTTTGACTTAACTCGCATTCTTACCGGTTCGGAAGGCACGCTGGCATTTATTACTGAAGCAAAGCTGAATATTACCCGCCTGCCGAACGTGCGCCGTCTGGTCAACGTGAAATACGACTCCTTTGATTCTGCGCTGCGTAACGCGCCCTTTATGGTACAGGCGCAGGCTTTATCGGTTGAAACCGTGGATTCGAAAGTGCTGAACCTGGCGCGCGAAGATATTATCTGGCATTCGGTGCGCGAGCTTATCGCCGATGTGCCGACAAAAGAGATGCTGGGGTTGAACATTGTTGAATTCGCCGGCGACGATGAGGCGGACATAGACGCACGGGTGCAGCAGCTTTGCGAACGTCTTGATGCGCTGATAGCGCAGGGCGTCGGCGGTATTATTGGCTGGCAGGTATGCCGCGATCCGGCGGGTATTGAGCGTATTTATGCCATGCGTAAAAAAGCGGTGGGGCTGCTTGGCAATGCGCCGGGGCAGGCAAAACCCATCCCCTTTGCCGAAGATACCTGTGTGCCGCCGCAGCACCTGGCGGATTATATTGCTGAGTTTCGCGCGTTGCTGGACGGCCACGGCCTGAACTATGGCATGTTCGGGCACGTGGATGCCGGCGTGCTGCACGTGCGCCCGGCGCTGGATATGTGCGATCCGCAGCAAGAGGCGTTGATGAAACGCATTTCCGACGACGTGGTGGCGCTGACTGCAAAATACGGCGGCCTGCTGTGGGGTGAACACGGCAAAGGTTTTCGCGCAGAGTATAGCCCGGCGTTTTTCGGCGACGCGCTTTATGACGAACTGCGCCAGATTAAGGCGGCATTCGATCCGCATAATCGTCTGAACCCCGGCAAAATTTGCCCGCCGGCGGGGATGGATGCGCCAATGATGAAAGTGGACGCGACTAAACGCGGCACATATGACCGGCAGATCCCATTGACGGTGCGTACTGCCTGGCGTGGCGCAATGGAGTGTAACGGCAATGGGCTGTGTTTCAACTTTGATGTGAAAAGCCCGATGTGCCCGTCGATGAAAATCACCGGTGAGCGCATCCATTCTCCTAAAGGGCGTGCGACGCTGGTGCGCGAGTGGCTGCGTTTGCTGGCCGATCGTAACGTTGATCCGCTGGCGCTGGAAAGCGCGCTGGCGCAGCGTAGCATGAGCCTGCGCGGCCTGATTGAGCGTAGCCGAAACAGTTGGTACGCCAGCCGGGGAGAATATGATTTTTCCCATGAGGTGAAAATTGCCATGTCTGGCTGCCTGGCCTGTAAAGCGTGTTCAACGCAGTGTCCGATTAAAATTGACGTGCCGTCATTTCGTTCGCGCTTTTTGCAGCTTTATCATACGCGGTATTTGCGTCCGGCGCGTGACCATCTGGTTGCGACGGTTGAGAGCTATGCGCCGGTGATGGCGCGCGCGCCGCGCGCGTTCAATTTCTTTCTGGCCCAGCCCTGGGTGCGCAATTTTACTGAGAAGCGTATCGGTATGGTTGATTTGCCGCCGCTCTCCTCACCTTCGCTTGTACGCCAACTGGCGGGGCATGCTTCAGCAAATATGACGCTGGAACAACTGGAGGCGCTGGATACGCCCCTGCGTGAAAAAACGGTGCTTATCGTGCAGGATCCTTTTACCAGCTACTACGAGGCGCAGGTTGTGGCGGATCTGGTGAAACTGGCGGATAAGCTGGGTTTCAGGCCCGTGTTGCTGCCGTTTTCGCCGAACGGAAAAGCGCAGCATATTAAAGGCTTCCTGCAACGCTTTGCCCGCACTGCGCGCAGAACCTCGGATTTCCTCAACCGCGTGGCGAAGCTTGGAATGCCGATGGTGGGCGTCGATCCGGCGCTGGTGCTGTGTTATCGGGACGAATATCGCCAGACGCTGGGCGATGCGCGCGGCGATTTTCATGTTCAACTGGTGCATGAATGGCTTAGCGCAGCGCTTGCTGAGCGTGAGCCGGCGCTCAGCGGCGGGGAACCCTGGTATTTGTTTGGTCATTGTACCGAGCAGACGGCGCTGCCGGGCGCCGGCGCTCAGTGGCGTGCTATTTTCGCCCGCTTTGGCGCCATGCTTGAAAATATCAGCGTGGGCTGCTGCGGTATGGCAGGCACTTACGGTCATGAGACGCAAAACCTGGCTCATTCGCTGGGTATTTATGAGCTATCGTGGCACCAGGCGTTACAGCGATTGCCGCGCCAACGTTGCCTGGCGACCGGTTACTCGTGCCGCAGCCAGATAAAGCGCATTGAAGGTAACGGCATTCGCCATCCTTTACAGGCATTACTGGAGATAGTGGAATGATCTGGAAGCGTGACGTGTCGCTGGAGGCGATCAACGCCTTCAGCCAGGAGTGTATGGTCGGCCTGCTGGCGATTACGTTTGTGCGCATTGGTGACGATGAGCTTGAAGCGACAATGCCGGTGGATAATCGCACTCGCCAGCCGTTTGGCCTGCTGCATGGCGGGGCCTCTGCCGCGCTTGCCGAATCGCTGGGCTCGGTGGCCGGCTGGCTGTGTACTGAGGGCGAGCAGAAAGTGGTGGGGCTTGAGGTGAATGCCAATCATCTGCGTCCGGTGCGCGAGGGGCTGGTGCGCGGCATCTGCCGCGCGCTGCATACCGGACGGCGTCATCAGGTATGGCAGATTGATATTTTTGACGCGCAGGGCCGTATGTGCTGCTCGTCGCGGTTGACGACGGCGGTGATATCGTCATAACGCGCGCAGGCTGTGACAGGTTAAGGTCATGAACAAAAAATTAACGCTTCCTGAAGACATGGAGCTGCTCAGGACGCGGGTCAGAAATGCGCTGGGCAACGTCAGGCAGGCCAGCCCCCGGCACATGCCTTATAACGTTTATGCTTTTTCCGGCGAAAGATTATACCGTGCTGGCGAGCTGCCTGAATACTACCTGGTGTTCTTTGTGTTGAAGGAACTGTTGGGATTTGCCGACCTTGGGCAGGATGAAAAAGTGGCATGGTCGTTTCCCGTTGAACTGCGGGAAACTCTGTATCACATCGAATACAGAAAAATGGGGCTGGGTATTTTTTCACACAGCGGCAGCCGGGGCGATGCCGCTGAAATCGCACGCGCGCTGTTTAGCGCGGTAAAGGCCGCGCGCCCCTGGTTTGCATGGCGGGCCGCAGGCGCCGTCGCCGCCTCAAAGCTTAATGTCACTAACCACTGCGCCAGTTTATACCGGCGCTATGATTATCTTCTGCGTCTGTATCGTAAAGCCTGCGCCGGAATGCTGCGCGCACAGCGGCGGCCGGCGCGCGTGGCGGATGATGATATCTCGCATACCTTTACTGAGGCGATGAAGCAACTGGCGCGGGCGCAGCGCTTCAGGCAGCGGGCTAACTGGCTGGCCTTGTCGGCGATTGAAGCCTTTTTTAGCTGGACGGAGCATTTGTTTGTTCATCTGGCTATTGTGGCGCAGGGATGCGGTCGCGGCGAGGAGGTCGCGAGTCTGGCGGAGGCGGACTGGCAGGATAAATTTAACCGCGCGCTGGATACCCGCCAGCCGGACATTAAATTATTTTATGATGAATTGATTTGCGTTCGTCGCCAGCTACGCAATGTTATTGCTCATGGCGCGTTTGGCAAAAACCGGGAGGCATTCTCGTTTCACTCGCAGACGGGCGCCGTGCCGGTAAACCTTCCTTTATATGGTAAGCCTGGAAAATATTCACTCAGCGGGGAGCTGGCGTTTGACGAAGATGAAGTGATAAGCCTGATTGAGCGTTTTATTACCTGTTTGCAAAATTCCGTCTATGCGCCGGCCATGTTTTATCTGCTGGAAAGTGGGTTGCCGACGATTCTGACGCATGCCAGCGATGGCACCTATGCGCATGCAATGCAGTCAATGGCGAAAATGAAAGTCCTCGTTGAGCATTTGACAGAGAAGTTCGATCGCGCGGCGAATATGGACTGGTAGCACGGGCATAACACGACAGAACATTGCCTGCATCCTGGGTTAAATCCGCTCTGCATGCGCAGCTTTTCTGCGCCAGGCGCGCCAGTCAGCTATATTAAAAATAGGCATTATCAATACATTTTTATGCATAAAATAGCGCAGCATGATAACGCTATTTTTTGTGTTTATGAATCATAGCGATGCTGTTTTTACGTCTCTTCCGACAGCCCTTGTTGCAGGGTCTATTCTTATAAAATCCGCGCTCAGAAACGCATTGAAGCTAATTCCCCTGATTCTCTCAGGTTGAAGTGATAATTGTTATCACTACCATAGATCTAACGGCCCTTTTTGCGACGACCAGTGAGGTAACGCTATGGAACTGCATGCAGGAACATTTAATCCTGAAGATTTTGCCTGGAAGGGGCTGACCCTGACGGCAACAGCAGCGAAGCACATTCGTGAACTGAGTATAAAACAGGGCGTGCTGGGCCTGCGTCTTGGCGTGAAGCAGACCGGTTGCGCCGGTTTTGGCTACGTGCTTAATACCGTCAGTGAACCGACAGCAGGCGATCTGATCTACGAACGCGACGGTGCAAAACTGTATGTTTCCCCTGAGGCGATGCCGTTTATTGACGGTACGCAGGTGGATTACGTTCGCGATGGTCTGAATCAGGTATTCAAATTTCATAATCCCAAAGCGCAAAACCAGTGCGGCTGTGGTGAGAGCTTTGGTATTCAGGCGGAATAGACTATGTCCCGAGATACAGAAACAGACGATGTACGAACCTGGAGTGGGAGCCTGAACTATAAAGAAGGCTTTTTCACGCGCCTGCAAACTGACGAACTGGCTAAAGGCATCAGCGAGGAGGTGGTACGCGCTATTTCAGCCCGACGCAATGAACCGCAATGGATGCTTGCGTTTCGCCTGAACGCCTTTCATGCCTGGACGAAAATGGAAGAGCCGCACTGGCTGAAGGCGAATTATGACCGACTTAATTATCAGGACTACAGCTATTACTCGGCGCCGTCTTGCGGAAACTGCGATGACGCCTGCGCCTCGCAGCCTGGCGCGGTACAGCAAACCGGAGAAAGCGCGTTTCTGACCAAAGAAGTCGAAGAGGCGTTTAACCAGCTTGGGGTGCCGGTACGCGAAGGCAAAGAGGTGGCGGTGGATGCAATTTTTGACTCCGTTTCCGTTGCCACCACGTACCGTGAAAAACTGGCGAAGCTTGGGATCATTTTTTGCTCGTTTGGTGAAGCGATCCACGATCATCCTGACCTGGTGCGCAACTATCTCGGCACGGTTGTCCCCTCCAATGATAACTTTTTCGCCGCGCTCAATGCCGCAGTGGCCTCTGACGGCACCTTTATTTATATACCGAAAGGCGTGCGCTGCCCGATGGAGCTATCGACCTATTTTCGCATCAATGCGGAAAAAACCGGCCAGTTTGAGCGCACGATTCTGATAGCGGATGAGGGAAGCTATGTGAGTTATATCGAAGGCTGCTCGGCGCCGGTGCGCGAAAGTTATCAGCTTCACGCAGCGGTGGTGGAGGTTATCATTCATAAAAATGCCGAAGTGAAGTATTCCACCGTACAAAACTGGTTTCCCGGCAATCACAACAGCGGCGGGATCCTGAATTTTGTGACCAAGCGTGCGTTGTGCGAAGGGGAAAACAGCAAAATGTCGTGGACGCAGTCGGAAACCGGTTCGGCTATTACGTGGAAATACCCAAGCTGTATTCTGCGTGGCGATAACGCCGTCGGCGAGTTTTTTTCCGTGGCGCTGACCAGCGGTCATCAGCAGGCGGATACCGGTACGAAAATGATCCACATTGGTAAAAATACCCGATCAACTATCATTTCGAAGGGTATATCCGCCGGACACAGCCAGAACAGCTATCGCGGGCTGGTTAAAATTATGCCGACCGCCGCCAACGCGCGTAATTTCACCCAGTGCGATTCGATGCTGATTGGCCCTGATTGCGGCGCGCACACGTTCCCCTACGTGGAATGTCGTAACAACAGCGCTCAGCTTGAGCATGAGGCTACCACTTCGCGTATCGGTGAGGATCAACTGTTCTACTGCCTACAGCGCGGCATCAGTGAAGATGATGCCATCTCCATGATTGTTAACGGTTTTTGTAAGGATGTTTTCTCTGAACTTCCGCTGGAGTTTGCGGTGGAAGCACAAAAACTTCTGGCTATTAGCCTTGAACACAGCGTTGGGTAAGCTCTTCCCTTAAGGAATCAGCATGTTAAGTATCAAAAATTTACAGGTGGGCGTAGAAGGTAATCCTATCCTGCGTGGGGTAAATCTTGACGTGCGCCCCGGTGAAGTCCACGCCATTATGGGCCCTAACGGTTCCGGAAAGAGCACCTTGTCGGCAACGCTTGCTGGGCGTGAAGAGTATGAGGTGATCGGCGGCGAAGTGTTATTTAAGGGTAAAGATCTGCTGGCGCTGGCGCCCGAAGCGCGCGCCGGAGAGGGGGTCTTTATGGCGTTTCAGTATCCGGTTGAGATTCCAGGCGTCAGCAATCAATTCTTTTTGCAAACGGCGCTTAACGCGGTGCGTGGATACCGTGGTCAGGCGCAGCTTGATCGCTTCGACTTTCAGGATCTGATGGCGGAAAAAATAGATATGCTGAAAATGCCGGCGGACCTGCTTACCCGCTCGGTCAATGTCGGCTTTTCTGGCGGGGAGAAAAAGCGTAACGATATTCTGCAAATGGCGGTGCTGGAGCCAGCGCTGTGCATACTTGATGAAACCGACTCCGGGCTGGATATCGACGCGTTGAAAATTGTCGCTAAAGGCGTTAACACGCTGCGTGACGGCCATCGCGCGTTTATTGTCGTGACGCATTACCAGCGCATACTGGAGTATATCAGGCCTGATTATGTGCATGTGCTGTATCAGGGGCGGATTGTTAAATCCGGCGATTTTACGCTGGTCAAACAACTGGAGGAGCAGGGCTATGGCTGGCTTACTGAACAGCAGTAGCGATGCGCTGGCGCAGTGGCGTCGTTTGTTTGAAACCCGGGGCGGCGAATACCAGAGTGAGGCCGGACAACATATGCAGCAGTTGCTGCAGCTTGGTCTGCCCGGACGTAAGCATGAGAACTGGAAATATACCTTTACGTCGCTGGAGAAGCTGCTGGCACACCGGTTTGTGATGCCGCCGTCAGCACTGCCGCTAAAAGCGGCGCAGCGCGATGCGCTGGCGCTTGAGGTGGATGCGCTAAGGCTGGTGTTTGTGGACGGCCATTTCGCCCCGACGTTGAGTGACTCCCCGGACGGCAGCGGCTTTAGCGTGGAGATAAATCACAAGCGTCAGGCGCTGGCGCCGCCGGTGCAGTCGGAGATTTTTTTACATCTTACCGAAAGCCTTAGTCACAGCGTGACCCATATTCGCCTGGCGCGTAATACCCGGGCGTGCAGGCCGCTGCTGCTGATGCACATTGCCAGCGGCAGTATGGGCGAGGAGATGAAAACTGCGCATTATCGCCACCACCTTGAACTGGAACAGGGCGCACAGGCGACCGTTATTGAGCATTACGTGAGCCTTGATAACGCTACCCATTTTACCGGCGCGCGTTTGACCGTAAGTGTTGGGACAAACGCCACGCTTAACCACTATAAACTGGCGTTTGAAAACGCCGCCTGCTACCACTTCGCTCATAACGACTTGCGCGTTGCCCAGGACGCAACGGCGCACAGCAGCAGTTATCTACTGGGCGCAGGCGTGCTGCGGCATAATACCAGCACCCGGCTTAACGGAGAAAACGCTACGCTGCGCATCAATAGCCTGTCGCTGCCGGTGGACGGCGAAGTCTGCGATAGCCGCACCTGGCTTGAACATAATAAAGGCTACTGTAACAGCCGCCAGCTTCATAAAGCTATTGTCCGCGATCGCGCCCGTGCCGTGTTCAACGGCCTGATTACCGTAGCGCAGCGCGCAATTAAAACAGATGGCCAGATGACCAATAACAACCTGCTGATTGGCAGGCTGGCGGAAGTGGACACTAAACCGCAACTGGAAATTTATGCCGATGATGTAAAGTGCAGTCACGGCGCCACTGTTGGGCGCATCGATGATGAGCAGATGTTCTATCTGCGCTCGCGCGGTATTGGTCAGGATGCGGCCCAGCGGATGATTATTTTTGCGTTTGCTGCCGAGCTTACGGACGCTATTTGTGATGAGAGCCTGAAGCAACAGGTGCTGGCGCGTATTGGCCGGCGCTTTGCGGGAGGTGAAGCATGAGTTTTTCTGTTGAGCAGGTTCGTGCGGATTTCCCGATCCTGAACCGGGAGGTAAACGGCCATCCGCTGGCTTACCTGGACAGCGCTGCCAGCGCTCAGCGCCCGGAGCGGGTTATAGAAGCAGAGGCGACATTCTATCGCACGGGTTACGCTGCGGTTCATCGCGGCATTCATACGCTCAGCGCGCAGGCGACCGCGCAGATGGAAAACGTTCGCGTCGCCGCCGCGCGCTTTATTAACGCACGCACGCCGGATGAGATTGTATTTGTACGCGGAACGACGCAAGGAATTAACCTGGTGGCTAACAGTTGGGGGAACCGCCACGTTGAGGCCGGAGATAATATTATCATCAGCGAAATGGAGCACCATGCGAATATCGTACCCTGGCAGATGCTTTGCCAGCGTACCGGCGCTGAGTTGCGCGTGATTCCGCTAAAACCGGACGGCACGCTCCAGCTCGACGTTTTTCCGCGCTTAATGGATGAGCGTACGCGCCTGCTGGCGATAACGCAGGTATCAAACGTGCTCGGCACCGAAAATCCGCTACAGCAGATGATAGCGTGCGCGCGCCTGGCTGGGGTGAAGGTGTTAGTGGACGGTGCGCAGGCTATCATGCACCATACTGTGGATGTTCAGGCGCTGGACTGTGATTTTTACGTATTTTCCAGTCACAAAATCTATGGTCCTACCGGCATTGGCGTACTCTGGGCGCGTGAAGAAATACTCCAGGCGATGCCGCCCTGGGAAGGCGGCGGATCAATGATTGCGACCGTCAGTCTGACGCAAGGCACAACGTATGCGCCAGCGCCCGGTCGCTTTGAAGCGGGCACGCCCAATACCGGCGGTATTATCGGTTTCGGCGCCGCGCTGGAGTATGTGACGCAACTGGGGCTGGATAACATCGATGCGTACGAAACGTCGCTGATGCGCTATGCGCTAAACGCGCTGGAGACGGTGCCTGAGCTGACGCTTTATGGCCCGCAGGAAAGACGCGGCACAATTGCGTTCAACCTCGGTAAACACCATGCTTACGACGTTGGCAGCTTTCTTGATAACTACGGCATCGCCGTGCGAACCGGCCATCACTGCGCCATGCCGGTCATGGCGTTTTATGGCGTGCCGGCGATGTGTCGGGCCTCTTTCGCCATGTACAACACCGAAGAAGAGGTGGACAGGTTGGTTGCCGGCCTGATTCGTATCCACCGTTTACTGGGGTAATCAGGAGATAACGATGGCTGCGCTGCCGGACAGAGAGAAACTATTACGCAACTTTTCCCGTTGCGCTAACTGGGAAGAGAAGTATCTCTATATTATTGAACTGGGTCAGCGGCTTGCGCTGCCTGATAAGGATAAATATCGGCCTGAAAATCTTATCCAGGGTTGTCAGAGTCAGGTGTGGATAGATATGCGTCTGGACGCTGACGGCCTGATGCAGCTTAAAGGCGACAGCGATGCTGCGATTGTTAAGGGCTTGATTGCCATCGTGTTTATTCTTTTTGATCGGATGATGCCGCGCGATATCGTTGAATTTGACGTCCGTCAGTGGTTTGAAAAAATGGCGCTAACCAGCCATCTCACGCCGTCACGCTCCCAGGGGCTGGAGGCCATGATCCGCGCTATTCGTACAAAAGCCCTCCAGCTTACTTCCGGCGCCTGATCGCAGGCGCTGTGGCTAATTGCCACACACGTCCTAAACTAAAAAGAACAGTTTCTATCCTGTTAAGCGCGGTGCGCGATGAGCGTGCCGCGTGTTTTCAGCTTTCCGGCGGTGTGCCGGTGAATACAGGAGTGTTCAGTATGAAACGCGTGTTCTCGTCTGTTCTTACCAGCATTATCTGTGCTCTGGCGGGCAGCCAGGCCGCGCTTGCGGTCACTTATACATTGCCGCCTGCCGGAGGCCGACTAATTGGACAGAATCAAAGCTATATTGTACCGGATAATGGGAAGAATCTGGAGTCCATTGCGGCAAAGTTTAACACCAGTATTTTACTTTTACTGGAAGCAAATAATACCGTCGATCCCTATTTGCCGAAGCCCGGCAGTGAAGTAATTATTCCATCCCAGATGTTGTTACCCGATACGCCGCATGAAGGTATTGTTATTAATCTTGCTGAGCTACGCCTTTATTATTATCCGCCCGGCCAGAACCGTGTTGAAGTTTATCCTATTGGTATTGGTCAGTTGGGGCGAGAAACGCCGGAAATGGTGACGCGCGTTAGCCAGAAAATACCTAATCCCACCTGGACGCCAACGGCAAATATGCGCGCTCGTTCGCTGGCGCAGGGAATTACATTACCGGCGGTGGTTCCGGCCGGGCCGAATAATCCGCTGGGGCGTTATGCGTTGCGTCTGGAACAGGGTGGGGGCGAATACCTGATTCACGGCACTAACGTTTCGCGAAGCGTAGGCATGCGCGTCAGCTCCGGCTGTATTCGCCTGCGGGCGGCGGATATAAAAACGCTGTTTAGCCAGACAAGTTGGGGAACGCGCGTACAAATAGTGAATCAACCGGTGAAGTTCTCCGTTGAGCCGGATGGCAGACGTTATGTGGAGATCCATCAGCCGCTTTCCACCAGTACTGCGGATAATCCGCAGACCATGCCTGTTGCTATTAACGCAGGTTTTGCGCGTTTTATCGATCATCCCAACAGTGACAAGGGGCAGGTAGACAGGGCGTTAGTCAGGCGTGCGGGGTATCCGGTACAGGTGAATAAGGGGGCGAGCGTATCGCCTTCAACGGCGCTGCTGCAAAATGTGAAGCGTACAGAAAACAAAAAAGAAATATCGGAAGGCGCGCTGATAAGTGATAGCGTTAATTCATCAGTGCAATAAAATACGGAAATAAAAAAATGGCGCATACTGTATGCGCCATTTTTATTACCAGAACGCTTACTTACGGTAAGAGTGAGCCTGGTTGTCCAGACGCTGGTTAGCGCGAGCTGCGTCATCTTTAGCAGCCTGAACGTCAGAACGCATTGCGTTCACGTCGTTGCTTAGCTGGTCAACTTTTGCATTCAGAGTCTGAACGTCAGAAGACAGCTGATCGATTTTAGCATTGCTGGAGCAACCAGCCAGCAGAGTAGAACCCAGGATTACCGCGCCCAGTACCAGTTTAGTACGATTCATTATTAATACCCTCTAGATTGAGTTAATCTCCATGTAGCGTTACAAGTATTACACAAACTTTTTTAGGTTGAGAATATTTTTTTGGTGGGATTAAGCTTAAATTTGATCATTCGCTCAAAGAAGCAGCGACTTGCCGCAAATAGCATAAAAACCCTTGTTAAAACAGTATTCTTTCATCGGACTAATCTTGCTTTTTGCCTTTCCTGGATAGTAAAAACCAATTTGCTTTTTTACCCATTAAGGCCTACGCAAAAATAAAACAGGCATCCCGCAGGATGCCTTTAAATTAAAAATATTATTTACATTATTATTAGAGAACGTGAACGGAAGAGGTATTTGTTGTTCCGCTTGGCACCAGCGCGCCGGAAACCATAACAACGATATCGCCTTTGCGCGCAAGGCCGCTTGCCAGCGCGGCTTCTTTGCCCTGGCGGTAGAAATCATCGGTGGAGGCGATTACTTTTACCAGTTGCGCGACCACGCCCTTGCTCAGCACCAACTGACGGGCGGTAATTTCATTTGTAGTCAGCGCCAGAATGGTGGCGTTAGGGAAGTATTTACGCACGGATTTAGCCGATTTTCCGCCCTGGGTCGCAACTACGATAAGCGGCGCTTCCAGTTTTTCAGCAGTTTCAACGGCGCCGCGGCATACGGCTTCAGTAATGCGCAGTTTGCGATTGTCATGGTTGTAGTCCAGACGGCTTGGCATTACGCGGTCGGTGCGCTCGCAAATGGTCGCCATGATAGTCACGGCTTCCAGCGGATATTTTCCTTTTGCCGATTCGCCAGACAACATAACCGCGTCGGTGCCGTCGAGGATAGCGTTTGCGACGTCGCCGGCTTCAGCGCGGGTCGGACGCGGGTTTTTGATCATAGAATCCAGCATCTGGGTCGCGGTGATGACGACTTTGCGCGCACGGATGCATTTTTCGATCATCATCTTTTGCGCGAAAATCACTTCTTCAACCGGAATCTCTACGCCCAGGTCGCCGCGGGCGACCATGATGCCGTCGGATGCCTCAAGGATTTCATCAAAATTATTGAGGCCTTCCTGGTTTTCAATTTTAGAGATGATCTGGATGTGCTCGCCGCCGTTAGCCTTCAGATGTTCACGGATTTCAACAACGTCGGCACGTTTACGAATAAAGGAAGCCGCAACAAAATCCACACCCTGTTCGCAACCGAAGATCAGGTCTTTTTTATCTTTTTCCGCCAGTGCCGGCAGGGCGATGGAAACACCCGGCAGGTTAACGCCTTTGTTTTCACCCAGGTCGCCGTTGTTCAAAACCTTACAAACGACCTTATTGCCTTCGATGGCCGTAACTTCCATACCGATCAGGCCGTCGTCCACCAGTACGGTGTTGCCTACGCAAAGATCGTTCGTAAAGCCTTCATAGGTAACGGCAACGCTTTCACCATTACCGATAACGGTTTTGTCCGTGGTGAAGGTGAAAGTCTGCCCCGCTTTGAGTGAAACATCCTTTCCGCCTTCAAGTTTCATGGTGCGAATTTCAGGTCCTTTTGTATCCAGCAGGATTGCTGCTTTCTTACCTGTTTTCGCCATGACGTTGCGCAGATTTTTGATGCGCTGTCCGTGCTCTTCATAGTCACCGTGGGAAAAGTTGAGGCGCATGACGTTCATGCCAGCGTCCATTAACCGGGACAGCATCTCTTCAGATTCGGTTTTCGGGCCGATGGTGCAAACAATTTTCGTCTTTTTCATGACAGTCTTAATCTTAAGTTGTGAAGGTTGGGAAAACTGGGCTTTAGCGCGCCCGGATGGCCGCGCCAAAGCCGGAATCGGTATTGAGTAAGTCGAGGCGCCGCACCCTCAAGGATAGGTGACAGAGATAAAGCGTGCAGAAGAATGTTTGCCCGGCGGGCGCCGCGGCGACGAGCATCTCTGTTATAAAGAGGGAGGAAAGCGTAATTCAATGTGCTGAAACCATTCAAGTCCGTACTGACCGTAGTATAAGCAGTTTCAAGGGGGAAAGAAATTAAAAACAGTGTTTCAGTGCTCAGATGCGCAGATTTGCTACGAATTCGCAGGGTGAAAAATAGCCAAGTCTATGGGTGAAATATAAATAATTGCGTGTGAAATGTCGCTCAGCGAAGTTAGCTGCTATGTTTAAATTATAAGAATTTTACGCATATCAATATATTTATTTGGTGAATATAAGAACGTGCATATATTTATATAATGAATTTAATGAGACGTTGATTACTGGTTATCAATCACGCTTTTTATCTTTTTTGTAGAAAAAACAGAACGTTTTTGCCGGTTTTAATAGTAAAAACATTTGTTGTCGTTCATGCCGGGAATATCGATTAAAAGGCTTGTCGCGGCCTTGAATTATCTGTATTTTATATCCAGGCCATTGAAATAGCTCATTGTTGCCGATTGTTACCGCATTCGTGTAGCTAAGTCTGATTCTCTGGTTCGCCATACAATACTTCTGAAAATAACGGCATTTATTTTTGGGGGTGGGATTTTCTGTACTATCACTGGATATAATAATTTTTTAGCCGTTTTTTGGAAATGATCCTGTGTCGCATTATTAGCAGGCGCCAGCCATCTGGCGATAGTATGTAATCAAAATAGATTTCGTTAGGGATAGCTACTATGTCACAAAGTTTTCAGTCCGAAATACCTAAGGCCCGCGTTAATATCAAGTTAGATTTGCATACGGGCGGCGCTCAAAAAAAGGTTGAACTGCCGCTGAAACTGCTGGTCACCGGCGACTTTAGCAACGGCCAGGAACAACGCCCGCTGGCCGAGCGTGAAAAAGTGAACGTTGATAAAAATAACTTCGATAATGTTCTCACTGAGTTTAGCCCCTCTGTTACCCTGGCCGTGCCGGATACCCTTGCCGCAGACGGCAGCGAAACTAACGTCAATCTTACTTTCTCCTCGATGAAGGATTTCCACCCGGAACAGGTTGCGCGCCAGCTTCCACAGCTGCGCGCCATGCTGGCAATGCGCAATTTATTGCGCGATCTGAAATCAAACCTGCTTGATAACGTCACCTTCCGCAAAGAGCTGGAAAATATCCTCAAAGACCCGGCGCTAAGCGACGAACTGCGTCGCGAGCTGAATGCTATCGCGCCAAAAGAAGTTTGATTCTTTTACATGGATTTTGAAGAGAGAGATTGCTGATGTCTGTCGATACTGAAACTATGGCCTCCGGGCAGAGTGCGACCGTGCTGGAGAAGGGTGCCGCTGATGGCGTGTATGCATCCCTGTTCAATAAAATTAATCTGACGCCGGTTGCCGAGCTGGCCGATCTGAATGCCTTCCAGGATAATAACGCACTATCCGAAACCAGCGCTGATGAGCGCGTAACGGCAGCCGTTCAGGTTTTCCTTGAACGTCTGAAACAGTCCGGGCAGAAAGTCGAACGGTTGGATAAAACGCTGCTTGACCACCATATTGCGGAGCTGGATCAGCAGATCAGCCGTCAGTTGGATGCCGTAATGCACCATCCCGAGTTTCAAAAAGTGGAATCGGCCTGGCGCGGTCTGAAATTCCTGGTGGATCGCACTGATTTTCGCGCGAACGTAAAAGTAGAACTGCTGGATGTTTCTAAAGAAGATTTGCGTCAGGATTTTGAAGATTGCCCGGAAATTATCCAAAGCGGCCTCTATCGCCATACCTATATTGCCGAATATGACACGCCAGGCGGCGAGCCTATCGGGGCGGTCATTTCAAATTATGAATTTGATGCCAGCGCCCAGGACGTCGCGCTGTTGCGCAATATATCCAAAGTTTCTGCGGCGGCCCATATGCCGTTTGTCGGCGCGGTTGGCGCGAAATTCTTCCTGAAAGAGAGTATGGAAGAGGTTTCGGCAATCAAGGATATTGGCAACTATTTTGATCGGGCGGAATATATTAAGTGGAAATCGTTTCGCGATACGGATGACTCACGCTATATCGGGCTGACTATGCCGCGTGTGCTGGGGCGTCTGCCTTATGGGCCGGATACCGTGCCGGTGCGTAGTTTTAATTATATAGAAGAAGTGAAAGGGCCTGACCACGAGAAATACCTGTGGACTAACGCGGCTTTCGCCTTTGCGGCCAATATGGTGCGTAGCTTTATTAAGAACGGCTGGTGCGTACAGATTCGTGGTCCTCAGGCCGGCGGCGCTGTGACCGATTTGCCAATCCATCTCTACGATTTGGGTACCGGCAATCAGGTGAAAATTCCGTCTGAAGTCATGATTCCGGAAACGCGTGAGTTCGAATTTGCGAATCTGGGCTTTATTCCGCTGTCGTACTACAAAAACCGTGATTATGCCTGCTTCTTCTCTGCAAACTCGGCGCAAAAACCGGCGCTGTACGATACGCCGGATGCTACGGCGAACAGCCGTATTAACGCCCGTTTGCCCTATATCTTCCTGCTGTCGCGCATTGCGCACTATCTTAAGCTCATTCAGCGTGAAAATATTGGCACCACGAAAGATCGCCGTCTGCTGGAGCTTGAGCTGAACAACTGGGTGCGTGGGCTGGTTACTGAAATGACCGATCCGGGGGATGATTTACAGGCATCACACCCATTGCGCGATGCCAGAGTTGTGGTTGAAGATATTGAAGACAACCCGGGTTTCTTCCGCGTGAAGCTGTATGCTGTTCCGCACTTCCAGGTAGAGGGTATGGACGTTAATCTGTCGCTTGTTTCCCAGATGCCGAAGGCGAAAGCATAGGGAGGCGGGGATGAAAATCTATCGTCCCTTATGGACTGATGGGGCCTTTCTGGCCCCGCAACAGTTCCAGCAGCAAGCGCGCTGGGATGCTTATGTTGCGGACGCCGTCGCCAGGCTGTCGATAGCATCGCCGTGGGGCGTGGTAGAGGCGGCGTTCGACCCGGGGGCGCTTGCCGTTTCGCGCCTGCACCCCTTAAAAATGGTTGTCAGGTTTCCCGATGGTTCATTGTTTGACAGCGAGCAGGCGGATAATTTGCCGCCGACGCTCGACCTTGCTGGTGCTGGCGATCGGGAGAGCGTCGAGGTGGTACTGGCGCTGGCGCTATTGAGCGCAAACGGCGGTAATCTCGACGAAGGTAGCGAAGGCGAACGCCCACGCCGCTGGAAGCGCGAATGGATTTCCGTACAGGAGCTTGCCGGGTTTGAGCGTACTGAAATTGCCGTGTTGCGCCAGGCGGCAACGCTGCGTTTCGCTCATCAGGAAAATGACGCCTGGTTAACCTGCCCGGTTGCGCGCCTGACGCGCGATGCCCAGGGGCAGTGGGGACTGGATACTACGTTTATTCCTCCGCTGATGACGCTAAAGGCCAGCCCCTGGCTGCTGGATGCGCTAACCGAACTGCTGCATCGCATACGCGCCCGTCGCCAGCGGTTGATGAATATGCGCCGGGAAAGTAACGAACGGATGGCTGATTTTGCCGTTGCCGATGTTTCGCTCTTCTGGCTGCTAAATACGCTCAACAGCGCTGAACCGGTGCTGCGGGAATTGCTGCAAAGTCCAGGCAGGCATCCTGAACTGCTTTGGCGTGAGTTGGCTCGCCTGGCGGGCGGGCTGCTGACATTTTCGCTCGATCGCGACGGCGACGCCATTCCTCTGTACCGTCATGATGCGCCGGAACAGGTCTTTGGGCCGCTTATCTCGCTCTTATTTGATTTGCTGGAAACCTGTCTGCCGTCGCGCGTTATCGCAATTGATCTGTTGCGTGAAGGAAGCTTCTGGCGCGGCGATCTGCATGACGCCAGGCTGCGTGAGGAAGCCGATTTCTATCTTTCAGTGCGCTCGTCGATGCCTGCGCACTTGCTTCAGACTCAGTTTCCGCTGTTGTGTAAAGCAGGCAGCCGCGAAGAGGTCGCAGATGTGGTCAATGTGGCGCTAAACGGCGTACCGCTTAAGCCGCTATCACACGTTCCCGCAGCGATACCGCTGCGGCTGGAAAACCAGTATTTTGCGCTGGATATCGCCACGCCTGCGGGCAAGAGCATGCTGGACGCCGGAAATTGCGCATTTTACGTTCCGGGATCGTTGGGCGAAGTTAAGCTGGAACTGTTTGCGGTATTGCGTACATGAATGAAAAAAACATTACCACCCAGATCGATCGTATCTTCTGGCCGACCTGGCTGATGGTCAGTCAATTACGTAACGGCCAGGCTATCGATGATGGCGAGGCCGTTTATCGTCGCGCCTGCGGCTGGGTTGACAAAGTCCGACAGGAACTTGCAGAAGCGGGCTTTAGCGAGGCGAGCATTGAGCAGATGATCTACACCCAGTGCGCGCTGCTGGATGAAAGCGTGCTCAATCGCAAACAGCATGACAGCGGTTCGGAGAAATGGCTGTCATCGCCGCTGCAGGCGAAATATTTTAACACGCTGAATGCCGGCGAAGAGCTGTGGGAGCGTATCAAAGTACAACTGCGTTCTCCGGCGCCGGATATCGCGGCGCTGACCTGTTTTTATCGTGCGCTGGCGCTTGGTTTTGTGGGTCGTTATCGCGAACAGGGCGATGAAAGGCGCGAAGACGTAGTGCAGGCGTTAAGCCAGCAGGTTCCCCCTTTTGCTATGACAACGGATATCCCCATCATTGCCGCGCCGGCCAAAAAAGGCACGGGGCGCACGCGATGGTGGTTTGGCTGGATTGGCGGCGTAATCATACTCGCGGCGCTGTGGTTTTTCCTTTCATCAACATTGCAGGACCTGGTTTCACAATTAACAGGGATGGCGTAAATGCGAATACTCAGCCAGGTATGGCCGGGGTTTTTTAGCGCGGCGTTAGCGCTTTTGCTTTTCTGGGGATTCTGGCCCTTATCACGCGGCTCTCAGTGGACGCTGAGCGCGCTGGCGCTGTTGCTTGCCGGCGGCTGGATAGCCTGGCGATGGCAGCATATGCGAAAGCTTCGCAAAGCGGCTTGCGGGCTTGACGACGCCTGGCTGCCGCCTGAATCGTTTTGCGGGGCGGTGGTGTTGGTCTGCGGCGACGATGAACTTTTATTTGGCGAAAATAAAACCCGGGAAACGCAACGAGGCTGGTATCTGCGCATTTCGGATCCGGAAAACCTGTTACTGATGGCCCAAAGGTTGTCCGTAACGCGCCCGGGCCTGTTATGGCAGATATCGATAATGATGGCCATTGCGCCTGAGCTGCATAAAGATGGCGATGCCTTTATGCAGCAGATGCATGCCTGGCACAGGGCAATATCGCTCAGCCGCCACTGGTTGACGGCCGATTTGCCGGTTTGGGGATGTTGTTATATCAACCCGCCGGATGCGGATTATTCCAGCGATGCCCGCTGGTTTACGCGGCTTGCGGGTTACAAAGAAATGCAAATCTGGCGCGATTGCAAAGTGGGGGTCCCTTTAAGTGACTGGGGCGCGCAGCCTATTTCTCGCCAGTCGCGCTTAAGCCAGACGCTGTGGCTTAACGGCGCCGTCGCCTGGACTGCCTCGCGCATATTGTCCGTATTCAGCACATCCGGTAGCGATGCAAAACCGCTCCTTCCGTGGATGTGGATATGGCATCTTTCTTCTTTTGCCGTACAAGCCGGGAACGACTGGCAACGCAGCGTGGCGGGTATTACCTCGCTGGCGCCGAAGGCTGAAGAAAAAGGGGGAGAGCTGCCTTTCCCCGATCCTCTGCTGTCCGTACTTCCTGCGCGTTCAGGCCTGAGCCGCGCCGAGCGCCAGTGCGGCCTGGCGGGGTTGCTGCTGGGGGGCTTTCTGATCCTTGCGATGTTGGCGACATACATCAATAACCAGCGGCTTATTCGCAATGTCAGCGATCATATCCAGCTTTTTGAACGCATGAAGGGGGATATGTTGCAACCGAAACAACTGGCGCAAAACCGACTGCGCGACGATGCGCGCCTTCTGGATGAATGGCAGCGCGAAGGCGCGCCGGTCAGTTATTCGCTGGGCATGTTTCAGGGCGGGCGCCTGCTTGTGCTGGTGCGTAGCGTCATGAATAGCTGGTCGCCGCCGCCACCGCCTGCGCCGGTTATCGTCCAGGCGGCGCCTGACACCGTGCGTCTGGACAGTATGGCGCTGTTTGATACAGGCAAATCGACGTTGATTCAGGGTTCCACCAAAATTCTCGTTGATGCGCTGATAAATATTAAAGCGCGCCCGGGCTGGTTGATTGTGGTATCCGGACATACCGATAACACTGGCGATGCCAGAACGAATCAACAACTTTCTCTACGTCGCGCTGAAGCCGTGCGCGACTGGATGCTGGCGACCAGCGACGTTTCGCCAGGTTGTTTTGCGGTTCAGGGGTATGGCGACAGTCGTCCCGTTGAATCGAACGACACGCCGGAAGGGCGTAAGCTTAACCGCCGCGTCGAGATCAGCCTTGTGCCGCAGGCGGATGCCTGTCAGAACAGGGTTGAACCTACTTCACCGCAAAAAGGTGAAGACTCAACATTAATCAAGGAGAAATAAATGGCTATTCCTGTTTACCTTTGGCTCAAGGATGACGGCGGAGCGGATATCAAAGGTTCTGTTGATGTAAAAGATCGTGAAGGCAGCGTTGAAGTCGTCGCACAGCAACATAATCTTTATATTCCTACGGATAACAATACCGGTAAGTTGACGGGCACAAGAGTACATACGCCGTTTAAATTTACAAAAGAGATCGACGCATCCAGCCCCTATCTTTATAAAGCGGTTACCACAGGTCAAACGCTGAAAGCCGCTGAATTTAAGTGGTACAAAATCGATGATGCAGGCCAGGAAGTTGAGTATTTCAACACCAAACTGGAAAACGTAAAAGTGGTGAAAGTTGCGCCGGTTATGTACGACGTAAAAGATCCGTCTAAAGAAAAGCACAACCATTTGGAAGAAGTCGAACTTCGCTACGAAAAAATTACCTGGACCTATAAAGATGGCAACATTATTCATTCCGATTCCTGGAATGAACGCGTAACCGCTTGAGTGGGTTTTATAAAGCAGACGTCCGGCGTCTGCTTTTTTCGTCTTTTTTGTTAAGCGGCAAGCGCGCTTAACAAAGAATGATGGATAAGCATAACGCTCAACCTTGTAACTTATAACTACACACACAATCATGCCGCAAACACAAAGCTGGAAAGAGAAATATTATGGAAAACCAGGCAATTTTATTACGTCGGCTTAATCCTTTTTGCGCCAGCGCGCTGGAAGCTGCCGCTTCCCTGTGCCAGACGCGCGCGCACGCTGAAATTCGTATTGAGCACTGGTTGCTTAAACTCCTGGAACACGGCGAAGGGGATATTACTGTACTGGCCCGTCGGTACGACTGGGATATGGACGGCCTGTGGCAGGCATTGCTGGAATGGCTGGAAAAGCTGCCGCGAACGGTGCGCAGCCGACCGCAGCTTTCCGCTCAGCTAATGACGTTAATCCGCCAGGCATGGCTGGTGACTTCACTTGAGGATAACGATACGCAGATTCGCAGCCGTCACCTGCTGGCTGCGTTGGTCGATAACCCTGCGTTGCTGGCCTGCGACAGCCTGTGGCCGCTGCTGAGCCTGAGCCGGGCTCAGCTTGAACGCCTGCGCCCACTGCTGGACAACACTTCCGATGAGCGTCCGCAGGTGCAAAAAATAGAAGATGCGCCGATGGCGATTGAAGATGTCGGCAGGGAGCCTGACGCGGTATCGCCAGAAGCGGGCGCGGGCTTGAGTGCGGCGCTACAGAGCGCGCTGGATAAATTTACCCAGGATATCACCGCTAAAGCGCGGGCGCAGCAGGTAGACCCGGTATTCGGCCGTGATGATGAAATTCGCCAGATGGTTGATATTCTCTCTCGCCGGCGTAAAAACAACCCAATTCTTGTCGGTGAGCCGGGGGTTGGAAAAACGGCGCTGGTAGAGGGCCTGGCGTTGCGTATTGTTGAGGGCGACGTGCCGGAGAGTTTACGACCGGTCGCCGTGCGCGTCCTTGACCTTGGGCTGTTGTCCGCGGGCGCCGGCGTCAAAGGCGAATTTGAACAGCGCCTTAAAAACGTGATTGCTGCGGTGCAACAGTCGCCGCAGCCGATTCTGCTATTCATTGATGAGGCGCATACCCTTATCGGCGCAGGTAATCAGGCCGGCGGCGCGGATGCCGCGAATCTGCTTAAACCCGCGCTCGCGCGCGGTGAGTTGCGCACTATTGCTGCTACAACCTGGAGCGAATACAAACAATATTTCGAGCGGGATGCGGCGCTGGAACGTCGTTTCCAGATGGTAAAAGTGGATGAGCCAAACGACGAGGCTGCCTGCCTGATGCTGCGCGGCCTGAAATCACGCTATGCCGCTCATCATGGCGTACATATCACCGATTCTGCCGTTAAGGCCGCCGTGACGTTGTCACGCCGATATCTGACAGGCCGCCAGTTGCCGGATAAGGCGGTTGATCTGCTGGATACCGCCGCCGCGCGCGTTCGCATGAGCCTGGATACCCGACCTTCCTCACTCGTCGGAACCCAGGCGCAGATTACGGCGCTGGTAATGGAGCAGCAGGCAATCGAAGAAGACAGCCAGTTTATTATCCCACCGGGCCAGGAGCGTCTGGCTGATCTTTCCGATCGTCGCCACGAGCTTGTGCTTGAACTGGAAGCGTTACAGGAAAAATACCAGAAGGAAAAGGTGCTGGCGGAAAAAATACTGGCGCTGCGTCAGAGCGAACCGCAAAGCCAGCAATTGAAAGATTTAAGCCAGCAGTTGGTGACGCTGCAGGGTATTTCACCGTCACTGATGCTTGACGTTGATGCGCGCACCGTAGCAAGCGTGGTTGCCGACTGGACCGGCGTTCCGTTGTCCTCGCTGTTAAAAGATGAGCAGAGTGAACTGCTTACGCTTGAAAAGGAGCTGGAGCGTCGCGTTGTGGGGCAGCCGGCGGCGCTGAGCGCAGTGGCGCAACGCCTGCGCGCTGCCTGTTCGGGCCTGACGCCGGAATCCGGGGCGCAGGGCGTCTTTTTGCTGGTAGGGCCGAGCGGCGTTGGGAAAACAGAAACCGCGTTGGCGCTGGCGGATACGCTATACGGCGGCGAAAAATCGCTAATTGTTATAAATCTTTCGGAATATCAGGAAGCGCATACCGTTTCCCAGCTTAAAGGTTCTCCGCCGGGATACGTTGGTTACGGGCAGGGCGGCGTGCTTACGGAGGCGGTACGCAAGCGTCCCTACAGCGTGGTGTTGCTTGATGAAGTGGAAAAGGCGCATCGTGATGTGATGAATCTTTTTTATCAGGTTTTTGATCGCGGTTTCATGCGCGATGGCGAAGGACGGGAAATTGACTTTCGTAACACCGTGATTCTGATGACCTCTAACCTTGGCAGCGATCATCTGATGCAGCTACTGGAAGAAAAACCGGACGCGACCGACGCTGAGCTGCATGAGCTGCTGCGCCCGATGCTTCGCGATCGCTTCCAGCCTGCCTTGCTGGCCCGCTTCCAGACGGTAATTTATCGCCCGCTTTGCCGCGAGGCAATGCGCGCTATCGTTGAGATGAAGCTCGCGCAGGTGGGCAAGCGCCTGTCGCGCCACTACGGCATACGCGCGCAATTCACCGATAGCCTGTTTGATTCACTGGTCAATGCTTGCCTGCTGCCGGATACCGGCGCGCGTAATATCGACAGTTTGCTGAATCAGCAAATCCTGCCGGTACTTGGCCAGCAGTTGCTTTCCCGGCAGCGCGATACTTTGCGTAATGCCTCGCTGCGCCTGGACTGGGAGGATGAGAACGGAATTGTGCTGGAGTTTGTATAACGTAAGTCAAAACGCGTCTGACGCTTCTTCAGAGCGCCGTCGCCGGTTGTTGGGCCAGGAGATAAGGTTATGAACGGTACATTAGCGATGCTTTGCCAGCGTTTTTTCAGCGAAGGCAGTGAACGCGCAATGGTGCTGGCCGGCGAGCAAACGGCGCTGTGGGAAAAATGGCTGTTGCCAGTGACGCCGGAGCAGCCGGTCGGTGACGACCCGGGGTATGATGACGATTTTCAGCGCATGCGTGAAGAGGTCAACCGACTGTCAGGCATTGATACAGGGCTTATCTGCCAGTTGGCTGAAACAGTGTTGACAACGCGAGCAAAAGATGTGCGCGTTGTCACCTATTACGCCTGGGCGCGCCTGCATCAGGATGGCGAAGAAGGGCTGGCTGAAGGGCTGGCGTTGCTATATGGGTTGCTGGAGCGCTATGGCGAAGCGCTGCTGCCCTCGCGCGCCAATAGCCGCAGGCTTGCGCTGGAGTGGCTTGCCGGGGCGAAAGTCCACGACAGCCTGCAGCTCTATCCCGAGGTGGACAGGCCGGCGTTTGAGCGCATACTGGCGTCTCTTGCGGGAATTGAGTCTGTATTTGAAAGCTGGCCGGATGCTTCGCGCCCCGAACTGGGGGCGCTAAGTACAGCGCTGGAAGCGCGCCTGGCGCGGGCTGGCGGCGCGGATGCCGTGGCGCCGCGCTATGATGGCATTGCGCCACCTGCACAGCCTGCGCCAGGGGCGGCACCGCCGGTTGAAAGTATTCGCTCCGGGCGTGAATTGCTCGATCAGACGCGGGCGCTGGCGAACTATCTGCGGGCGCAGCCGCAGGGATGGCTGGCGGCGCATCGAATTATTACCGCTGTGCGCTGGGATACCGTACATCAACTGCCGCCGCAGGATTGCGCCGGGCGAACCCGCCTTGCCGCGCCGCGCAGCGATAACCGCGCACTTCTTAAGCGCCTGTGGCGTCAGCAAAGCTGGGGTGAATTACTTGAACAGGCGGATCGTATTTTTGCTGAGGGCGTCAATCACTTCTGGTTAGATCTACAGTGGTATCTGTTCCAGGCGCTGAGTAAATCCGCACCGCCGGCCGACGGTTGGGCGGATATTATTCGCGAGGATTTAAAAATTCTGCTAACGCGGCTGCCGGGACTGGAAAAACTGGCGTGGGAAGACGGGACCCCCTTTGCTGATGAAGTCACGCGCGAGTGGTTGTTGCGTTTTGTCCTTGAGGATGAAAGCGGTTTGCTCGACGGCATCGCCCCGCAGGCGGTGACAAACGCCGGTGACGATATTCTTGCGCTGGAGGCCGAAGCGCTGGCGCAGGCCGACAGCGACGGTATTGAAAGCGCGTTGGCCTGGCTCCAGGCGCGACCGGGCGTTAGCGGCGCACGCAACCAGTGGTTGTTGCGTCTGCTGATGGCGCGTCTGTGCGAACAGTTTGGCAAGAACGATATGGCGCTCCATTTACTGGCGGAACTGGACGGTAGCGCGACGGCGCTGAGCCTGGCGGACTGGGAGCCGGATCGCCTGTTTGAGGTACGCGCAAGGCGTTTGCGTTTACTGCGTATACGATCCCAGCGCAGCGAAGCCGACAAAGCCGCAATCGCACGCCAGATGGAGGCGCTGCTGGCGCAGCTTACCGCGCTCGACCCGGTGCGGGCCGCCGTGCTGTATTAACTTTGACTGGGGGCAACCGTGCCGCAACCTTCACTTTACGAAATGCTGACCGGCAGTTTTTCAGGCGGTCTGTCGCTTGATGAGGTCAGTGAGGCTAATCAACTGATATTGTCGGTGCTGGACAATATGCAGCGAATACTCAATACCCGCGCCGGCAGTCTTAAACATTTGCCGGATTATGGTTTGCCGGACATGACAAAAATTATTCAGGGCATGCCGGGTACGGCGCATCAGTTAATGAGCATCCTGTCAGATGTTTTACTCCGTTATGAACCGCGCCTTAAGCGTATTGACGTTGTGCTGTTGCCGCAAACCGAGCCGGGACACCTTCGCTATGCCATTGATGCCGAGCTGCATCAGTATGGACTGGTGCGCTATGGCACTGAATTTTTGCCGGAAGGGCGTCTGCTCATTCGTCATCTCCGGCAACAGGGCTATATGGACGCCAGGAGTATATGATGGACGCTCAAACAATTTCGGTCGCAGGCGACCCGCGCGGTTACGCTGAAACCGACCAGATTCGCGATGAAATGGCAAAACTGACGCACCCGGCCCGCCCGGATGTGGACTGGCGTCGCGTTGAGCAATGCTGTCAGGCTTTATTCAGCAAAAATGGCGTTGACCTGCGTACGGCGGTTTTTTACGCGGTGGCCCGCGGTCACCGCGCGGGTCTGGCCGGGTTACATGAAGGATTGAGCATTATCGATGTGCTGGTTTGCGGCCACTGGATGCAAATGTGGCCGCAGCAGACCCATACCCGGATGGAGTTGCTGAGCTGGCTGACCGGCAGTGTGTTGCAACGACTGCGCGCGCTTACGTTGAGCTATGCGGATTTGCCGTTAATTTATCGTACTGAAGCATGCGTTGCCCGGCTGTGCAATGCGCTGGAGTTGCTGGAGCTAAAACAGCTTAGTCGACTTGAGCAAATACAGAGCTGGCTGCAGCAGGCTGCGGCGACGCTTGAGCAGACTGACGCCTCAAAGGGTATTACGCAGGAAGCGGCGCCAGAAAGAGCGCCCTGCGTTGTGGATACTGTTTCAGCCAGAGGGATTGTGAAAAAGGCGCCCCCGGTAATATTGCCTCAAACGCGTAAGGCGCGCGCGCCAACGAAAAAGAGTATGACGGATGCAGGGCGGGCAGGCGACGCCGCCGCGCCGGCGCCGAACCGGCGCGCCGGGTTTATGGCCGGTTTTATTTGTGCGTTGTTGCTGGCTGCGGCGACTGGCGCCGCCGTCTGGTGGCTGGCGCGGCCTGCGCCAGCTCAGGCCTTATTTGATAATGTTGCGCTGCTTCCGGTAGTGAATGGTAGCGCTGATGCGCAGCGGTTTCAAAAATCGCTTACGCCGAAAGCGCTGGAAAATGCCCGTGAAGACTGGCTTATGGCGCTCAATAAAAAGCTAACGTTTCTTGCCGGCCTCCCTGCGCTGTGGCGGCAGACTCAAGGGGATGCGCTGTTGTCACAGGCCGATGCGCTGTGGCCGGATACTCCCGCTGTCGCGACGCTCCGTGCGCGCGAGCGCCAGCGGCGTGAATCGCTGGCGCTCCCTGCCGCCGCCCTTGAGAACTGGAATCTGGCGCAGCAACGGCTGGCGAGATTAACTGAGCGGCTTAACGCGCTGGATGAGCGCCGTGGGCGCTGGCTTACCGGCTCGGAGTTAAAAACGGCGGTTTTCGATATCCGTCAGGCGCTGGATAAGACGCCGCCGCTGGAAGAGTTACTTCGGCAACTGGCGGTGCAGCAGGCGCAAGGAGAGAGCGCCGTTGCGTTACGTAAACAAATTGACGATCGCTTTGAACAACTACTGAACCGCTATGCGCTGCTCACTGAAAAAGCGCCCGCGCAGCCTCGCGATTTATCAGAACAATGAATTTTGCCATACCGTAACGGGGCGGGCTGGAAGCGATAATATTATTCAGCCCTTGCCTGAAATGAAACATACAGAGCGCCGCAGCTTTGCATACTGTAGCAGAAGAGAAGGAACGTTCCCGGCGTGATGCCGGCCTGCGTTATTTCATCATGCAGCGCGGGCGCGAAAGCGGTATCGGTACAGGGGATATGTTGCAAAAGAGAGGCAAAGGCACCCGGAAAAATGGTGCGTCCGAGTGGACTCGAACCACCGACCCCCACCATGTCAAGGTGGTGCTCTAACCAACTGAGCTACGGACGCACTATGGTGCGTTCAATTGGACTCGAACCAACGACCCCCACCATGTCAAGGTGGTGCTCTAACCAACTGAGCTATGAACGCAACGGCTGCGGGTGACAGCGGGAACGAATATTAACGACACCNTGAACGCAACGGCTGCGGGTGACAGCGGGAACGAATATTAACGACACCACTGGTTGCTGGCAAGGGGTAAGTGACAATTTTCTTCCTTATTTCACGCAATTGCTGAGCATCTGCGCAGTATGCTGTAAAATTGGCCGCCGGAAAGCGGCCTGTGGCCAGTTAACGCGCGGCACGCTGAAGTATTACGCCAGACGGCTGGCGCTGGAGCCAGCGAATCCGCAGCGCCATCATAATGGCCGCCGATGTCAGACCGATGATAAAACCCATCCAGAAGCCTGCCGGCCCCATACGAGGCGCAATCATATCGGTTAGCGCCAGCACGTAGCCGCAAGGCAATCCCAAAACCCAGTAAGCGATAAAAGTGATAAAGAAAATAGAACGTGTATCTTTGTATCCGCGCAATACACCGCTGCCGATAACCTGGATGGAGTCTGAAATTTGATAAATCGCCGCCAGCAGCATCAACTGCGAAGCCAGCGTAACCACTTCCGGGTTGTCGTTATAGAGCAGGGCTATGGGCTTGCGCATTACGATGGTAAAGAGCGCGGTCAGGGTCGCGAAGCAAACGCCCACGCCGATGCCGGTCCATGACGAGGTTCGCGCGTCCAGCGTTGAGCCCTGGCCCAGGCGAAAACCCACGCGAATGGTGACGGCTGCGCCCAGCGATAACGGCAATACAAACATCAGCGAACTGAAATTGAGCGCAATTTGATGTCCGGCGACGTCAATGATGCCCAGCGGTGATACCAACAGCGCGACAACGGCGAATAGCGTAACTTCAAAAAACAGCGCCAGCGCAATGGGCAATCCCAGTTGAGTCAGGCGCAGTATCAGCGCGTAATCAGGTTTGCCAAAGCGGCTGTGGTTGCGGATATCGCGCATTGAACGGGCGCGTTTAATCTAGGCAAGCATGCTGGCAAACATAACCCAGTACACTGCGGCAGTTGCAACCCCGCAGCCTACGCCGCCTAATTCAGGCATACCAAAGCGGCCGTAAATAAAAATATAGTTAACAGGAATGTTTACCAGCAGGCCGATAAATCCCATCACCATGCCCGGCTTGGTTTTCGCCAGCCCTTCGCACTGGTTGCGCGCAACCTGAAAAAACAGATAGCCAGGCGCTCCCCAAAGCAGCGCGCGCAGATAACCCACGGCCGTGTCAGCCATCCCGGGGTCAATATTGTGCATACTGCGTATAATATACCCGGCATTCCACAGTACGATCATAATGATAACGCTGACTACGCCCGCCAGCCAGAACCCCTGGCGCACGTGGGACGCCACACGATCGCGGCGCCCGGAGCCGTTGAGCTGGGCCACTATGGGCGTCAGGGCCAGTAACAGCCCGTGACCAAATAAGATGGCCGGTAGCCATATTGACGTGCCGATCGCGACAGCGGCCATGTCGGTAGCGCTGTAGCCGCCAGCCATTACCGTATCGACAAACCCCATCGCCGTTTGGGCAATCTGCGCGAGAATGACCGGAATCGCCAGCGCCAGTAGCTGACGCGCTTCTGTAAAATACTTCTGCACGTGAATACCTTTCTATGTTGTTGTTATTTGAAAAATAAAGAAGCCGCCCTGTAATGGCAGCAAAAAGAGAAATCGGGGGATTTATTCGGTTATTGTAGCGTCAAAGCTGGAGAAATCATACCTGGTTGTACTTTGCCGCTGGCAACCTTTTTTTTCTACTGTTATCTTGCGGGAAGAATGTCTTACGCCGTCCGTCGGCATGCAGGAGTCTTTATGTTTACTGGTATCGTGCAGGGTACGGCGACTGTCGTATCTGTTGATGAACACCCCCATTTTCGCACCCATATTATCCAAATGCCCGATGCGCTATTGCCGGGGCTGGAAACTGGCGCATCGGTGGCGCACAACGGCTGTTGCCTGACCGTTACGGGCATCCACGAAAATTACGTGAGTTTCGATTTAATGAAAGAGACGCTGCGTGTCACTAACCTTGGCGATATTTGCCCCGGCGATATCGTTAATATTGAACGTGCGGCACGGTTTGGCGACGAGATCGGCGGCCATCTGATGTCTGGCCATATTATGACCACTGCCGAAATTGTAAAGATCCTGACATCTGAGCACAATCGCCAAATCTGGTTTAAACCTGCTGACGTCGCGCAGATGAAATATATTCTGCATAAAGGGTTTATCGGCATTGACGGTATTAGTCTGACGGTGGGAGAGGTGACCGCTACGCGCTTTTGCGTGCATCTGATCCCAGAAACGCTACAGCGCACTACCCTTGGTAATAAGAAACTGGGGCAGCGGGTGAATATCGAAATTGATCCGCATACGCAGGCTATTGTCGATACGGTAGAACGTGTGCTGGAGAAACGGGAAACGCCGGCGCAGGCTGAGCAAAAAGGTCAGCAGCCTGGCCCCTGGCAGGAATAAAAAAACGATTCGCGTCAGTTAAGCATGTCTGTGAATGACGCTTCCTGTAAGGCAAAAGCGCTATGTCATCCTGAGGCCCGGACGATCGGGCCATTTGATCAACAGGCTTACAGTTTGGGGCTGGCGGCCTCTGAAACCGGCGAACGCACCGCGAAGCAACGCAGCCTTTAGGCTTTCGCAGACGCGTGCAAATCAGGCCGCTTTACCCGTTCACCCGAAGCCCTCTTTATCTTCGGACTTCAGGTAGGGGGAATACTCATTTAGTGCGGCACGCGCAAACCGTTTTCAACACCGCGGCTAAAGACTACCTGCCAGAGTTGAATATCGCGGGCCCGAAAGGCCCCGGCGCAGGCGTTCAGATAATATGAGAACATGCGTTTGAAGCGTTCGTTGTAATTGCCGGCGATCTCAGGCCAGGCCTGTAGGAAACGCTGGTGCCAGGCCATTAGCGTTGTGTCGTAGTCTGTGCCAAAGTTATGCCAGTCTTCCATCACAAAGTGTTTTTCGCTGACCCCGGCAATATGTTTTACCGAAGGTAAACAGCCATTGGGGAAAATATATTTATCGATCCACGGATCGACGTTATTACTCGTTTTATTTGAGCCGATAGTGTGCAGCAGAAAAAGGCCGTCGGGCTTCAGATTGCGAGCGACGACGGAAAAATAGGTCTGATAGTTTTTGGGGCCTACGTGCTCAAACATGCCCACGGATACAATGCGATCGTACTGAGCGTTGAGATCGCGATAATCCTGCAACAAAATAGTGACATCCAGCCCGCTACAGCGCGACTGCGCCAGCGCCTGCTGTTCGGCGGAGATGGTGACGCCGTGTACGCAAACGTCATAGTGGCGCGCAGCGTATTGCGCCAGGCCGCCCCATCCACAGCCAATATCCAGTAATTTCATACCAGGCGCCAGTTGCAGTTTTTCACAGATCATTTTCAGCTTGGCCTGCTGGGCGTCCGCCAGGTTATCAGCGTCTTTCCAGTAACCGCAGGAGTATTGCATATAGGGATCGAGCATGCGGGAAAACAGATCGTTGCCGAGGTCGTAGTGCTCTTTGCCAACGATCCAGGCACGTTTGCGGCTTTGCAGGTTCATCAGGCGAGCGGTGAGAATACGCAGGGTATCCCTGAAATGGCGAGGAAGTTTTTTTTCCAGCCCGGCGCGTAAAACGCGCGTAAAAAACATATCCAGACGTTCACATTCCCACCAGCCGTCCATATAACTTTCACCCAACCCCAGCGAACCTTCCTGCAATACGCGTTTGAAAAAATTGGGATGTCTGACCTGAATATCGAAGGGGGCGGAACCGTTTATTTTTATGCCAGCATGTTCGAGCATTTCATTAGCAATGCGATACCATTCATTATCTCGTATGTTGGCTACTTCAATACACGATGAACTCATAGCTTCTCCATCATCTCTGTTTTGAGCCGATCCACTTAAAACGCAAACGTTCCCGAAGAGCGTAGACGCTATTTTTTGAATGTGAGAAATCTCACGGTAATCCATGTGTAAGTGACAGAAAAAATGAAAAAAGGGGGGTGACCCCTGAACAGGCAAAAACGGGAGCGCAGGCGCTCCCGTTACTGATTCGTTTTATGATAGTTACCCGGAGCTGGATTGAGTATAGGCCCGGGTAAAAAGCGATTCAAGCGTTAACTGTTAGGCAGCTAACTACATTTAAGTGAATAATTGCCTGCGTTATTTTTTAAGCGCGCATATCTGCTTATTTAGCGGGGTGACGGCCTTGCAGGATGTAACCAGCAAAAACCAGAATAACCATACCGGCCATCACGCTGGTAGTGGCTTCCAGCGGCGTGTCGGCAAGCCAGGACACAATCAGGCTTGCCAGAAAACATAAGCCAAGCTGAAGCGCATTTTGTAGTGCGGCGGCACGCCCGGTTGCCTGTGGGAAGGGGAGCAACGCTGAGGCGACTACGATGGGATAAATTGCGCCGTTTGCCAGGGCCATCGCGCAAAATGGAATCAACAGCAGCGTCAGGTTCGCATAGCCGGACAGCGCAACGCCCCAGGTCGCCAGCGTGCTAAGCGCGTAAGCGACTAATAACCACGGCAGCAGACGCGGGCCGCTGAGGCGTTCCAGCAGGCTGCGGCAACCATAGCCGCCAGCCAGGAAAGCCAGCGTTTGTGGAATATAACTCAGGCCGATAGCTGAAGGGCCGTAACCCATGTCATGCAGCAGAAAAGGCGAACCGGTAAGCCACGCAAAAAAGCTGGCGGAGCAGGCGGCGTAGATAAGCACATTGCCGCAATATACCCGGTTATGCAGCAGGGTAATAAAACGAATGCGTTTGCCTTCGCAGGGCGTAGCCTGAAGGGGCTTGAGCTTAAGCGTTGGCAGCATCAGCATAAGCGTAATGCCAAACAGCGCCAGAAAAATAGCCCGCCACTGGAAATGCGCTAACAGCCAACTGCCAAGCAGTGGGGCGAGCGCGGGAGACAGACTAACCAGCGGCATAATAGTGGCGAAAATTCGCCGGGCCTGTCTGGCGGGGTAGCTATCGGTCACCAGCGCCTGCCAGCTTACCGTCGCGGCGCAAACGCCAACGGCCTGCACAAAGCGCAGCACCAGCATCCCGGCGGCCCCCTTAACCATCATCATACCCAGACAGCCTGCTGCAAACAGCCCAAGCCCGGCCAGCAGAATGGGGCGGCGGCCAAAGCGATCGGAAAGCGGCCCCCAGACAAGTTGCGCCAGCGCAAAACCGGCAAGAAAAAGGCTCAAACTGGCGCTAACGGCTCCGGGGCTGGCCTTAAGATCCTGTTGAATTGCCGCAAATGCGGGAAGATACATATCGGTTGCCAGGAAGCCCAGCACGCTCAGCCCGGCCAGCCACAGTAAAAAGCCGTTAAAGGGGGATCGCATAGTTTTCTTTCTCTTGTTTAACGTCGCGCCGAGTGTAGAGGGTGAGTTTATCGTTGTGAAACGCTAATATTTGCCGGATGGGTTCAAAAATTTTGCAGGCAGAAAATGTGGTCAGAATATTCGCTTGATGTCGTGGATGCCGTGGCGCGCAACGGCAGCTTTAGCGCGGCGGCGCAGGAGCTGCATCGGGTGCCTTCCGCTATAAGTTATACCGTACGTCAGCTTGAGGCGTGGCTTGCGGTTACGCTGTTTGAGCGGCGACACAGAGACGTGGAACTGACCGCGGCAGGCAGGTTTTTTCTGGAAGAAGGGCGTAGTGTTATCAAAAAAATGCAGGCCACGCGTCAGCAGTGCCAGCAGATTGCTAACGGCTGGTGCGGCCATCTTTCCATCGCCGTGGACAATATCGTTAAGCCTGAGCGTACCCGTCAGTTGGTACTCGATTTCTATCGACAGTTTCCGGATGTTGAGCTGCGCGTTGCGCAGGAGGTATTTAACGGCGTATGGGATGCGCTGAGTGACGGACGCGTGGAGGCCGCGATCGGCGCAACGCAGGCCATCCCCGTTAGCGGGCGTTACGCTTTTCGCGATATGGGGCTGCTGCGCTGGTATTGTGTGGTGGCAAATCAACATCCGCTGGCGCATGAAGAAGACGTGCTCAGCGATGAGCGGCTACGCGCGTGGCCTGCGCTGGTGCTGGAGGATACCTCGCGTTCTCTGCCGCGGCGCATCACCTGGCTTTTGGATAATCAGCGTCGGATGGTTGTGCCGGACTGGGCAACCGCCGCCGATTGCCTGAGTGCCGGTCTGTGCGTAGGTATGGTGCCGGCGCACATTGCGCATTCACGGGTCGTCAGCGGTGAATGGCGTGCGCTGCGCCTGGAGAACCCTTTTCCCGACGCGGCCTGCTGTCTGACATGGCGGCAGGATGGATCGTCGCCCGCGCTGGCCTGGCTGCTCAATTATCTGGGCGACAGCGAAACGTTGAATGCAGAATGGCTACGCGAGCCCGCCTGAGCGGGCTGGATTAGCGCCGATAATCGCGAAACGGGCCGTCGGCTACCGAGCGGCGCTCTATCAGACGTGGATGAATTTCGATAGTCTGAGACTGTTCGCGCTTATTGATGATGCGGTCAAGCAACATCTCAAAGGCGGTCTGGCCCAGCGAGTCTTTTGGCTGATGGATAGTGGTCAGCGCCGGGGTGAAATAACGCGCGTTACGCACATTATCGTAGCCGATAAGCGAAATATCCTGCGGTACACGCAGACCCATTTCATCAATAGCGCACAGCGCGCCCATTGCCATAATGTCCCCACCGCAGAATACGGCAGTAGGGCGATGGGGCTGAGACAATATTTGTTGCATAGCGCGATAGCCCGATTCCGGTTCAAAGTCGCCCTGAACCACCCATGCGTCGTTAACCGTGATTTTCGCTTCCTGCATGGCTTTCATGAAACCCGCCAGGCGGCCTGAGCCGGTGTTGCGATCCAGCGAGCCTGGGATTGCGCCTATGTCGCGGTGCCCCCGTTCTATCAGGTAGCGGCCCGCCATATAGCCGCCTTCAAAGGCGTTATCAATAACCGAGTCGGTGAAATCGGCTTTGGCTTCGCCCCAGTCCATAACCACCATAGGAATATGGCGATATTCCTCAAGCATGGCAATAACCTGCTCTGAATACTCCGAGCACATAACCATCAACCCGTCGACGCGCTTTTGCGCCATCATCGACAGATAAGCGCGCTGCTTTTCCAGATTATTCCAGGCGTTGCCCAGAATCAGGGTATAGCCTTTTTCAAAACAGCTTTGTTCCACTGATTCGATGATTTCGGCAAAGTAAGCGGCCTCGCTGTTAGTCGCCAGCAGCCCGATAGATTTGGTGTGATTCACCTTCAGGCTGCGCGCCACGGCGCTGGGAGAGTAGTGCAGCTCTTTAATGGCCGCCCACACCGCATTGCGGGTTTCTTCCGCCACAAATCGCGTCTTGTTAATCACGTGTGAAACAGTTGTGGTGGAAACGTTTGCGCGTTTGGCTACATCTTTAATCGTTGCCATTAGCTTTCGCTCCAGAGCATGACGTAATCTCCTGAATACTCGATGGTTAAACGTTTGCCTTCGCACTTCCCCACACAACGAAAAAGTTGTTGAAATGACGGAAGGGCGACATACGGCGGAGGGATTAACCAGGCGGCGCGTAATAAATTCGCGGGGGATTCTGTCCTATCTTTACGAAAAGGGAAAGAGGAAAAATGTCTGAAGGATCATTTCCGGAAAGATTTTTGCGGGTTTTTATGGGAAACTGACCTGACTATACATTGTATAAGTAAAACCAGGAGAAGAATGATGGGCTCTGATCTGAAATATGCTGTGATAACAACGGTAGTCGCACTTGGCGTAATCGTTACCGGTGCGCTCACTGCAGTAATGCATTAATTTGTATCAGGCGCGGCGCGAACTGACACATAGCTTTGAAAGGTTGAGAGTTACCGGTTTTGATATGGGCGTTGAAGAGACTGTAATTAAAATTGTGTAATTGCCTGTTTTTGAT
>NZ_JAEPBH010000040.1 GCF_016632365.1 Tenebrionibacter intestinalis
GTCCACCAGATGCCCCAGGTTCAGCTCGCTGTTGCCCGAATGCGGCGTACTGAGGTGGATAAACTCATGCCCGCGCCAGTCGTCCATTAGCAGCGTGTTTTTTGCGGGCGTACGCAGAATGTTGCGCTTGTGGTTCTGCTGCGTCACGTGGTCGCCGTGGCGCGAGTCGTGCATCACATGCGAAATATATGGCCGGTCCGGGTCGCCGTTCTCAAACGCCACCCTCACCCCTGTGCCGTCCAGCAGCGGACAGTGAAAGCCGTAATCGTCACCGGCATACGGTTTTGCCAGCCGTACCCAACAGCTTTCAAACCCCTTCTGCCACTCGCCACGGTCCGGGTCGAAGCGGATACGGTAGCGCCCCTGCGCGTCGATATGCGAGTAGATGTCGTTTTCGGTAGTGCTGGAAATACGGGCTGACAGCGTCCCGCTCATGGCAGGCCAGGGCAGCTCTTCAGGCCGCCAGGTGTGGTGAATACTCCAGGGCACAGCGGTGAAGGTAATAAAGTAGGAGGCATCCCGGGCGATATTGTGGCAGGCGGTGGAGACAATCAGCAGGCCGTCCGGCGCGTCCGGCCAGTCTTTGCCCGGCGTGGTGATTATCATGCCGGGACGCAGGCGCATGGCATTGCTTTTACCTTCAAAGGTAATCAGCTTACTGCGATGGCGCTCACGCCGCAGACCGGCATACCAGCCACCCTGCCCGGGCTGCGCCTCATACGCCCGCCCCGCCTCCGGGTAGTGCTCCGCCCAGCGGTACTCCTCGGCCCACAGCGCGCGGTAGTCCTCGTCGGTTTTCACCTCCGCCTTCATGTCGCTCTGCGCCTGCTGGTAGTTGTCGTCGTTCACCACCACCTGCTTCGGCACCGCCGTGCGGATAACCTGCATATCCCAGACCGATTCCTTCCCCGCGTCGTAAACGCCCGCCGGATGGCGGTACGGCAGCGCCGGGCCTTTTACCCAGCCGTGCGCATGGTCGGTCAGGACTATCACGTCCTCATTGTTTTCTTCATCGTACTGGCGGTAAAAGGCCACGCCGGCATCCGCCAGCCTGCGGGCCACGTGGAGGTAATCCGCCTCTTCATACTGGAGCATAAAGTCGCGCAGCGGATAGCGAGTGGCAAGCTTAAAGGCGAAGCTCAGCTTATCGATAAGATGATTGCTGAAGGTCTTTTCGGTCAGGCTGATGATGCTCTCGTTAAGCCAGACTGCGCTGTTGCGGCCCTGCGCCATACGCGCCATGCGGTGCTCCAGCACCGCCACATAGCGGGTAATGTCAGCACTGGTGTTGCACTGGCGAAACTCAGTGATAATACCGGGGATAACGCGCGGCGTGAGCGTTTCCCAGACCTCGCCATCCGGGTACATCAGCAGTTCGGCGGTATAGTTAATCAAAAGATGGCCGGGGATATCAGGCGTGGCGCTGGTGAATTCGATTTCATAACGGGGGATCTGGTTCAGCGCCTCCGTACCGCTGAATTTCAGCACCGAGACCTGAATATCAGGGCGCGCTTTACTCAGCTTTTTAAGCCTGAGCTGGTAGGGGTTGTACACGCCATGCTGACCTCCCCGCATGATATAATCCGCCATTCCCATTGCTTCTCTTCCTTATTCCTGCAATTAACTCAGCCTGCGTACTGAGTGAATAAATACATCTTCACGCCTGCCCATAACAGGGTATTGAGTACCACCAGAAACGCCAGCGTCACCCACGGCGAGCGCCACCGCCGGTTATCAGCGCCCCCAACGCGAATAACCCCATCGGCGGGTATTGCGCACGATTGCGCCGCGCCCGGCAACGCCTCAAGCCGACGCATAATCCCCAGGCACATCTCTTCATTTTCGTCACGGTATTTGCCGCGAAACCCCAGCAGTAAAAGCCGGTGATACATACGTCCCCGTTCAGGGGCCGGGTCGGGGTTATGCAGCAGATGTTGTATGCGCTCAAAAATGGCTTCGCCGGCATCAATACGGCCAAAAAAACGGGACTGAAGCGGCTGGCTATACCACACGGAAACATCCGTATCCGGCAGGGTTTTGATGGTTTCATCAATGAGCGCGCACTGAGCAAACAACAGCTCATTCACCACCGGTTGCGGCAATGCGCTCAGTTGCGTTCTGGCATTTTCTATCCACTGGCAGCAGCGTTTAAACTGCGCGTTATCAACAGTTATCGGATGCCCATTTTTTATATTCAGGACAAACAGCCAGGTGTTCAGAAAAACAACATCGACTAAATCCAGCTCCGTTGGCGTCTTATCGCCTGCTTCCATACAGAATAATTCCTTGCGCGCTGCGATCCGCAAGGCCTGTCAGCCCCTTCACGCAATTATGTGAAAAGTATTAGATATCCAGTGGCTAAAAATAAAGCACGAAATATTTAATTGTAAAGTTAAATTACGCAGGGTTATGACAACGGTATAAGTCAGAAATTACCCGCTCTACGCGCACATTCGATACTCCTGCGCCAGTCAAAGAAAACAGCCGTTCACTCTGGCAGGAACTGAAAGAAATACAGACGGCATCCTGCACGCTTTCACCTGATGCTGTTTTGTATACGACTCGCCTTTTAACAGAATCATCAGGCGCGCTATAAGCGCTTTCAGAAACTTTTCATGACGCCGGAGAACGCGGATTAAACATTGCCCGCATCGTTCCCAAATCAGCGCGTACAGCAACGCGCAGCGCCGGGCTGGGCGCTGCGGATACAAGGAAACAGGCGGGAAAAACAGGGCGGAACGGCAGGTTTACCGCGCGCGCCGCGCGGCGTGGCGTTCGCGGTTATCAAGCTTCGCCTGCGCCGACTTGCGTAATGCCACATAGCAGGCGCCGCTGCCGCCATGATGGAGCTGCGCGCTGCAATAAGCCTGCACCTCATTAAATTCGGTCAGCCAGCGCGCAACGTAGCTACGCACAATGTTGGCGTGAGATTGAGCAGCGCTACCGCGCCCGTGAATGATAAGCAGGTTACGCAGGCCCTCGCGTTTCGCCTGGATAATAAAGGCATAGAGCATTTGCCGGCACTGCTCTACCGGCTGGCGCAGCAGATTAAGGGTCGCCTGGCGTGGATATTTTCCCTGACGCAGTTTATCCAGCACCCCGGTTTGCACCCCTTCGCGCTTAAACGCCAGCGGTTCGCCGGGCGGTACGATATCCAGATAACCAATAGTGAGAAAATTGTCGAGCTGTAGGGTATCGGTATGCTGACGCGGGCGTAGCGTTTTAGCCTTATTCCACTGCGTGCCGCCACGGCAGGTTTTTAACGGCTTAACATCTTCCATTGCGTCAAGAAACAGCATTTTTTCGTCCTGACTCATCCCCTGTCTCCGGCCACAGCGATAATTCGTATACTATAGCCGCCCGGCGTCCCGCGCTCAACGGCTGAACCGGAACAAGGTTATAGCGCTGTTTCAGCCATCGAATTTTTCTGCTGAAGACCGCGAAGGGGGGCGCGCGCATCCGCCTGTACCTGCGCCTGCCCTGAAAGGGCCTGCTGACGCGCCAGTAACTCATCGAGAGTTTGTTGTTGACGCGTTTTACTAAGCGCGGCTACTCGCGCCTTTTCCGCCTGCATGAATAGCGAATGATGATAAAAAGCCGACCAGCCGATGCTCCCTATTAACGAAAAGATAAAAGCAATAATTGGCAGACGATAGCGGCACTTAAGATCCGACCATCGCAGCAGGGCTTGCCGACGCCCCTGTGAAACACGAAACATACCTGGTACTCCAGCGTCGTCGGGACGCAGCAAAAGCAAATAAAGGCAATATGGGTAAAAGCACGCTAAGCGCGTGATCTGTAATAAAAGCGCCAGCGGACAGGAATATTCTTAGGCAAACATTATCATATTGTCGTCAGACGCTGAATAAAAAAGATACGCTGCCTGGCGCTAAACGCACCGGGAGAACAAACCGATCGCATACGTACCTTTGCCAGACGGCCAATTTCTTTTTACACTGCGAAGCCTGCCATATCCTCACCGGCAACACGATAGCCTGACGACCTGCTTATGGAGCTGGCCTGAATAATGGAGACGTAAATGCTAATCCTTCTTGAAGACAAGATTGCCACCCCCGTAGGCCCGCTGTGGGTTATCTGTGATGAAGCATTTAACCTGCGCGCGGTTGAGTGGGAAGAGCACAGCGATCGCATGGAACAACTGCTGGATATCCACTATCGCTCAGAAGGATACAGGCGCCGCGCCAGTAAAAATCCAGGCGGGCTTAGCGCAAAATTGCAGGCCTATTTTGAAGGCGAACTGGCTGTCATTAACGGGCTTCCCAGCGCCACGGCAGGTACGCCGTTTCAGCGAGAAGTCTGGCAGGCATTACGCGCAATACCCTGCGGCCAGGTCATGCGTTACGGTGAGCTGGCAAAAAAACTCGGTCGCCCGGGCGCAGCGCGCGCGGTCGGCGCCGCAAACGGCTCAAACCCGGTGAGTATAGTTGTGCCCTGCCACCGGGTTATCGGCAGTAACGGTACGATGACCGGCTACGCCGGCGGCGTATCGCGTAAAGAGTGGCTGCTGCGCCATGAAGGCTATTTGCTTTTGTAAAGTAATACAAAAAAATTTTAGTTTCCTTAAAAAAAATACATATCCGTTAATGACATGGCGAAAATTCCTGACAGGATAGTCGATCATCGGCAATTTGCACTTTTCCCGTACTTATCACGTGCATAAAATGATGTTAAAATTGACGCATATCAATTAGGGCTTGAGCGTACTTATGATCCCAGAAAAGCGCATTATCCGACGCATTCAGTCCGGTGGTTGTGCCATCCATTGTCAGGATTGCAGCATTAGTCAGTTGTGCATTCCGTTTACACTCAACGAGCATGAGCTTGACCAACTCGATAATATTATTGAGCGCAAAAAGCCGATTCAGAAAGGTCAGACGCTGTTTAAAGCGGGTGATGAGTTGAAATCGCTGTATGCCATCCGATCCGGCACTATTAAGAGTTATACCATTACCGAACAGGGTGACGAGCAGATAACCGGCTTCCACTTAGCGGGCGATTTAGTAGGGTTTGACGCTATCGGCACCGGGCATCATCCAAGTTTTGCCCAGGCGCTGGAAACATCGATGGTTTGCGAAATTCCGTTTGAAACCCTGGATGATCTCTCCGGTAAAATGCCTAATCTGCGCCAGCAGATGATGCGCCTGATGAGCGGCGAAATTAAGGGCGATCAGGACATGATCCTGCTTTTGTCCAAAAAGAATGCAGAAGAACGTCTGGCTGCATTTATTTATAACCTGTCACACCGTTTTGCCCAGCGAGGCTTTTCACCGCGTGAATTTCGCCTGACGATGACCCGCGGCGATATTGGCAACTATCTCGGTTTGACGGTTGAAACCATCAGCCGCCTGCTGGGGCGCTTTCAAAAAAGCGGTATGCTGTCGGTGAAAGGGAAATACATTACTATAGAAAACAGCGAGATGCTGGCCCAACTGGCCGGGCAGACGCGCAACGTCGCCTGATACGCTCCTCCTCTGCCGCCGGGTTGCGCGATTTACTCATTTAGTGATCCGGCGGCCGTTTCTTTCCTGTTTGAATTGCGCCTTATAGGTTAATCTTACCGATAGACTGTGGTTTGCAGTGGTAAGGAGCCCTGTATGGCGAAGTATCAAAACATGCTGGTCGCAATCGACCCAGGCCAGGACGATCAGCCTGCGCTACGGCGTGCGGTGTACCTGCATCAACAGATTGGCGGGAAAATTAAAGCCTTTTTGCCCATCTATGATTTTTCCTATGAAATGACCACCCTGCTATCTCCCGACGAACGCACTGCCATGCGCAAAGGCGTTATCGCTCAGCGGACCGAATGGATACGCGCACAGGCACAGCACTATATCGACGCCGGCATTCCCGTTGATATTAAAGTAGTCTGGCATAACAGACCCTTTGAAGCCATTATTCAGGAAGTGATTGAGGGCGAGCACGATCTGATTTTGAAAATGGCGCACCAGCATGACAGGCTTGAAGCCGTGATTTTCACTCCTACTGACTGGCACCTGCTACGCAAAAGCCCGTGTCCGGTATGGATGGTAAAAGATAAACCCTGGCCGGAAGGCGGCAAAGCGCTGGTGGCGGTAAATCTTGCCAGCGAAGAGCAGTATCACAACGCGCTTAATGAGAAGCTGGTGCGTGAAACACAGCAACTGGCCGAACGGGTTAACCATACCGAAGTACACCTGGTCGGGGCTTATCCCATTACGCCCGTCAACATTGCCATTGAGTTGCCTGACTTCGACCCCAGCGTCTATAACGACGCTATCCGCGGCCAACACCTGCTGGCGATGAAAGCGCTGCGCCAGCAGTTTAACATCGACGAAAAAATGACGCATGTAGAAAAAGGGCTGCCGGAAGAGGTTATCCCGGATCTGGCAGAGCACCTGGATGCGGGTATTGTGGTGCTCGGTACCGTTGGCCGTACCGGTATTTCCGCCGCCTTTCTTGGCAACACCGCCGAGCAGGTGATTGACCATCTGCGTTGCGATCTGCTGGTCATTAAGCCGGATGATTATCAAACGCCGGCTGAGACAGACGACGACGAAGACGATTAAGGCGCAGCGGCGTACGTTAAACAAGGGCGGCCGCCCCGGTCGCCCTTTCTCCGTTATAACGACAGGCGTAACGCAAGAGCGCTAAGCGTAACCAGCAGCACCGGCACAGTCATTATCACGCCCATGCGGATATAATAGCCCCACGTCACCGTTATGCGTTTTTTTGACAAAATATGCAGCCACAGCAGCGTGGCAAGGCTGCCAATCGGCGTAATTTTCGGCCCCAAATCACAGCCGATGATATTGGCGTAAATCATTGCCTCGCGCACTACGCCGGTTGCGCTGCTGGCGTCAACAGAGAGCGCGCCAATCAATACGCCTGGCAGATTATTCATCACCGAGGAGAGCAGCGCGGTAAGAAAACCGGTACCGAGCGTCGCCGCCCATAGTCCCTTCCCGGCCAGGATATTCAGCAAGCCGACCAGCGAATCCGTTAGCCCGGCATTGCGCAAACCATATACCACCAGGTACATACCCAGCGAGAACAGCACAATTTGCCAGGGGGCGGATTTCAACACCCGTCCGGTATTAATGACTTGCCCGCTTCGCGCCACAAACCACAAAATCAGCGCGCCGGCCGCCGACACCAGGCTAACCGGCACTCCCCGCGGTTCGAGCACGAAAAAACCGATCAACAGCAGCGCCAGCACACCCCATCCAGCGCGAAAAGTGCGCCGATCGAGTACCGCCTGCGCCGGTTTTTTTAGCTTCGACATATCATAACGGGCAGGAATTTTACGGTGAAATACCAGCCATAGCACACATAACGTAGCCGCTACTGCGGCGAGATTAACTGGCACCATCACCCCGGCATATTCATTAAAACCAAGGCCGAAATAGTCTGCGGTAACGATATTTACCAGGTTAGACACTACCAGCGGCAGGCTGGCGGTGTCAGCGATAAAGCCGGCCGCTATAACAAACGCAAGCGTTGCCCCGCTGCCAAAACCAAGCGACAGAAGTATCGCGATGGCGACAGGCGTAAGGATAAGCGCTGCGCCGTCATTGGCGAACAACGCTGACACCGTCGCCCCAAGCAGAACCAGGCAGATAAATAACCAGTGGCCACGCCCGTTGCCCCAGCGCGCCACGTGCAAAGCCGCCCATTCGAAAAAACCCGCTTCATCAAGCAACAGGCTGATGATAATAATGGCGATAAAGGTTGCCGTTGCATTCCAGATAATATGCCATACGGCCACAATATCATGAACATGCACCACCCCGGCAATTAACGCCAGCGCTGCGCCGCCGAGCGCGCTCCAGCCAATGCCCAACCCTTTCGGCTGCCAGATAACCAGTATCAACGTTAAAATAAAAATTCCGCCAGCCAGTAGCATCGCACCTCTCTTTGCGCCGTTTAATACGTCGCTATTTTGCCGCGCTTATCCTAACGCCGCACGGGTTAAAGCTGTACTATTTTTCGGGTAACGACGTAAAAAAGCCGCCCAAAGGGCGGCCCGGATTGTTGACAAAGAAGGAAAAAACGAAGTTTTTCCTTCTTTGTGGTAAGCAGGAGAAAATCAATGTATTGATTTTCCTTATTTTTTATTGTGTTTCATCCATTCTGACTGCGACAGAATGGGGTTGTCAGCCCCAGCCGCCCAAAGGGCGGCCGGGACTGTTGCCAACGCCGGGCCGAGCAGCTTCGGCCCGAAATAACCCGAAAATCAAAAGGTTGACTTTCGTCTGGCGGCACTTACAGCGCGCGCAGGATATTTTCCACGCTGTCTTTCGCATCGCCAAACAGCATTTGGGTATTTTCTTTAAAGAAGAGCGGATTCTGAACGCCGGCATAGCCAGTATTCATGGAGCGTTTAAACACTATCACGTTCTGGGCTTTCCACACTTCCAGCACCGGCATACCGGCGATTGGGCTGTTCGGGTCGTCCTGCGCTGCCGGGTTAACGGTATCGTTAGCGCCGATAACCAGAACGGTATCCGTATCAGGGAAATCATCATTGATTTCATCCATCTCCAGAACCACGTCATAAGGCACTTTCGCCTCTGCCAGCAGCACGTTCATATGACCCGGCAGACGCCCTGCGACCGGATGGATGCCAAAACGCACTTTAATACCGCGCGCGCGCAGCATTTCGGTGATTTTCGCTACCGGATACTGCGCCTGCGCGACCGCCATACCATAGCCCGGGGTGATGATGACCGAACTTGAGTTTTTCAGTAACTCTGCGGTTTCTTCTGCGCTGATTTCATGGTATTCACCCACTTCTTCTTCACCGGAAGACGCGCCGCCGTCAGTACCAAAACCGCCGGCAATCACACTGATAAAGGAGCGGTTCATCGCCTTGCACATAATGTAAGACAGAATCGCGCCCGAAGAGCCAACCAGCGCACCGGTAACAATCAGCAGATCGTTGCTGAGCATAAAGCCCGCCGCTGCCGCTGCCCATCCGGAATAGGAGTTAAGCATGGAAACGACAACCGGCATATCCGCGCCGCCAATAGAGGCCACCAGATGCCAGCCAAACGCCAGTGCGATAATCGTCATCACCAGCAGCGCCAGTACCTGTACTCCCACGCTGTCGCTGCATACAAAAACAATCAGCAGCAGGAAGGAAACCACCAGCGCCGCCAGATTCAGCTTATGGCGGTTTGGCAGCATCAGTGGTTTAGAGGAGATCTTGCCGCGCAGTTTGCCAAACGCCACAACAGATCCGGTGAAGGTTACAGCACCGATAAATACGCCAAGGAACACTTCCGTCAGATGGATATTCTCCATCACCGCTTCAAGCCCCGGCGCATGATCGAGATAGCTGTTGAAACCAACCAGAACCGCTGCCAGACCAACGAAACTGTGCAAAATCGCTACCAGCTCCGGCATTTCGGTCATTTCCACTTTTCGGGCAAGATGAATACCAATAGCGCCGCCGATAATCATCGCAACGATTATCCACGCCACGTTACCGGTATCTGGCCCAAATACCGTGGCAATCAGCGCAATCGCCATACCGGCGATCCCAAACAGGTTGCCCTGCTTTGACGTCTCGTGTTTAGAAAGGCCTGCAAGGCTGCAAATAAACAAAATAGCGGCAACGATATAAGCCGCAGTAACTAATCCTCCGGACATGGCTTTCCCCTTTTAGTTCTTCCGGAACATTTTCAGCATGCGCTGAGTGACGGTAAAGCCACCAAAAATGTTGATGCTGGCGATAAGAACGGCGATAAAGCTCAGGAATGTTACCCAGCCGCCGTGGCCAATTTGCAGCAAAGCGCCGACAACGATGATGCCTGAAATGGCGTTTGTCACCGACATCAGCGGCGTATGCAGCGCATGCGAGACGTTCCACACCACGTAGTATCCCACCACGCAGGAGAGCGCGAATACGGTGAAATGGCCGAGGAATTCGCGCGGCGCGGCGTTTGCCAGCCAGCCAAACAGAATAATCGCCAGCGCTATCAGCGCATATTTACGCCAGGGCGACGCCGGTTTTTCCAGCTCAGCGCTGCCCGTTGCCTGCGGCTGCGCCTTTGCCGCTGCCTGAGGCTGCGCGGAAACCTGAATCGGCGGCGCAGGCCAAGTGACTTCCCCGTCGCGAATGACGGTTACGCCGCGAACCACAACATCATCGAAATCGATAAGCACATTGCCATCTTTCTCTTTGCACAACAGCTTGAGCAGGTTGACCAGGTTAGTGCCGTAAAGTTGAGAAGATTGTGTCGGCAGGCGGCCAGCCAGATCGGTATAGCCGATAACTTTGACGCCGTTTGGCGTAGTGAAAATTTCACCCGGTACGGTATATTCACAGTTGCCGCCATTTTGCGCTGCAAGATCGACAACCACACTGCCGGGCGTCATGCTGTCTACCATCTCGCGGGTGATAAGCGTAGGCGCCGGCTTACCCGGGATGAGCGCGGTAGTGACAATAATATCAACCTCTTTCGCCTGGGCGGCGAAAAGCGCCATTTCAGCTTTGATAAAGGCTTCAGACATGACTTTGGCATAGCCGTCGCCGCTGCCCGCTTCCTCTTCAAAATCCAGTTCCAGAAACTCGGCGCCCATACTTTGCACCTGTTCTTTCACCTCCGGGCGGGTATCAAAGGCGCGCACCACGGCGCCAAGGCTGCCCGCAGCGCCAATAGCGGCCAGGCCTGCGACACCTGCGCCAATGACCATCACTTTTGCCGGCGGCACTTTACCGGCGGCGGTAATCTGCCCGGTAAAGAAGCGGCCAAACTCGTGAGCGGCCTCAACGATGGCGCGATATCCCGCGATGTTCGCCATCGAGCTAAGCGCATCCAGCGACTGGGCCCGGGAAATACGCGGTACCGAATCCATCGCCATCACGGTAATCTTACGCGCCGCCAATTTTTCAAGCAGCGACGGGTTTTGCGCAGGCCAGATAAAACTTATCAGCGTTGCGCCCTCGCGCAGCAGCGCGATTTCATCGTCCTGCGGCGCATTTACTTTCAACACGATATCTGACTGCCAGACATCCGTACTGTCACTTATGCTCGCGCCAGCCTGAACGAATGCGTCGTCATCAAAGCTCGCCAGCTTGCCCGCGTCGTGCTCCACCACAACGCTGAAACCCAGCTTCAGCAACTGCTCGACCGTTTTCGGCGTGGCTGCGACGCGAGTTTCATTGGCTAACCGTTCTTTTGGTACCCCAATACGCATAGTATTCCCTTCCATCGGTTATGTAATGATGGTTTGTTTGTGATATTTCCGGGCAACGCCGCTTAAGCGCCTGACAAAAAACGCTTCGCCTGCGCCACCCGCCAAATACTCCTGTTACAAACTTTCTATAACCTACTGAAAATAGCGCCTGTGATCTAGCACATAATCTGATGATTTTTTGCAATATTAGCAAAAGTGAATTCGCAGCCTGCCCAAACGGCTATTTTTACTGAAGTTCTCTTGATTAAGCCCGTAAAAACACTACTGCCGGGCCTAAAAAAAACGTATCATCGCGCGAAAAAAGCAATAATTAACAACTCATTAACCTGTAAGCGCGTATTTTTTAGCAGCTTCCCGGTCTGAAGCGGCTTTTTCCGGTTCATGCGTTAAGGCGTCGAGTATGGCGAAACGCAAGTGCGACAATGCGACACATACAACCCCCCCCCGGCGTTCGCGTACCGTGTTAATCGTCCTCAATGATTACTGAGACGCGCTTAACCATGCAGCCAGCGCCGGGGATACGTTTCCAGCTTTGGGTTTGGCCGAACAATTATCCCCCATGCGCTTATCTGTATTTACATCCGCTATGAACCGGCCGGCCGCGCTTACGCGTGCGCTCGTTGCCACACGTGCCCTTTTATCAACAACTTAAGTGAACAACACCAGTAAAATCAATCAGTTGTGGATTAATAACTGTTTCAGTGCAATAATCAGCGGCTGTCTGGAAACGATAGAGCAGCGTATTTTCACACTTTTGCGCAAGGCGAAGGACTAACAGTATGAAGCTTAAGCATTCCCTTCTGGCAACCGCCCTTTTCTCCGCAGCGGCTTTCACAGCACATGCGGCGACGGAGCTGACGCCGCAACAGGCCGAATCTCTCAAGCCGTTTAAACGTATTACCCTCACCGGGCGCTTTAACGCCCTTGGCGACGCGGCTAAAGCCGTTTCCCGACGCGCAGACGATATTGGCGCAGCGTCTTTTTATATCGTCAATACCAGCGATATGGGAAACAGCGGCAACTGGCGCGTGGCGGCTGACCTGTACCGTGCCGATGCTCTCAAAGCGGACAAACCGGAAAATCGCATAATTAATGGCCTGACTGAGTTGCCAAAAGCGCAGGCCTACGCCCTTGAACCATTCGATACCGTTACCGTGCAGGGCTATTTCCCCAGCCAGCCGGATATCAATGACGCCATTACCAAAGAAGCGAAGAAAAAAGGGGCGTCCTCGTTTTATGTGGTACGCCAGGTGGACGCCAACTCCGGCGGCGGCAACCAGCGCATCACCGCTTACATTTATAAAGCCGATGCGCCAAAACGCATCGTACAAACCCCGGATGCTATCCCGGCAGATTCTGACGCTGGCCGGGCCGCGCTGGCCGCCGGCGGGAGCGCGGCAAAACAGGTGGAAATCCCGGGCGTGGCCTCTTCTGAAATGCCAAGCCACAACGTAGGGCGATTTTTCGAAACACAAACGTCCAAAGGCGGCCGTTACACCGTCACGCTTGCGGACGGTACAAAAATTGAAGAGTTAAATAAGATTACCGCTGCGCAAATGGCGCCGTTTGACAGCGTAACTTTTACCGGCCACTTCAGCAGCATGACCGACGTGTCCTATAACGTGGCAAAGCGCGCGGCGAAAAAAGGCGCAAAATACTATCACGTTACTCGCCAGTGGCAGGAGCGCGGCGGTAATATGACCATCAGCGCCGATCTGTTTAAATAATCGCGTAATGATAAATGGGCAGCCTGTCGGCTGCCCATTTATTTACCATTCAGAACAGGCGCGGTTATATCTCATTGCAAGCCGAATATACTCTCCGTAAAATCGCGCACTTTAGTGTAATCCGCTATATTTATGCGCTGCGGCGATATAATTATTCCGGACCTCTCCCCTGACTGACGGGATACCTATGGAAAAGAAACTGGGCCTTACCGCCCTTACCGCGCTGGTGCTCAGTTCAATGCTTGGCGCAGGCGTTTTCAGCCTGCCGCAAAACATGGCGAATGTGGCTGCCCCTGCAGCGCTATTAATAGGCTGGGGTATTACCGGCGTCGGCATTCTCCTGTTGTCGCTGGCGATGATGGTGCTCACCCGCCTGCGTCCGGATTTAGATGGCGGGATTTTTACTTATGCGCGCGAAGGCTTTGGCGAACTGACAGGCTTTTGTTCCGCCTGGGGTTACTGGCTGTGTGCCGTTATCGCTAACGTTTCCTATCTGGTCATTGTCTTTTCCGCCCTGAGTTTTTTTACCGATACTCCCTCATTGCGCCTGTTCGGCGACGGTAACACCTGGCAGTCTATCGTTGGCGCATCGGTGCTGCTGTGGCTGGTGCACTGGCTGGTGTTGCGCGGCGTGCAGACCGCCGCCAGCATCAATGTCGCGGCGACGCTGGCAAAACTGCTGCCGCTGGGCCTGTTTATTGCGCTCGCCGTCGCCGCCTTCAGCCTGCATACTTTCAGGCTTGATTTCAGCGGTATTAACACCGGCGTGCCGATATGGGGACAGGTGAAAAATACCATGCTCATCACGCTTTGGGTTTTTATTGGCGTTGAAGGCGCGGTGGTCGTCTCCTCCCGGGCCCGTAACAAACGTGACGTGGGGCGCGCTACGCTGCTGGCGGTATCGGCGGCGTTACTGGTGTATTTGCTGGTCACGCTACTGTCTTTGGGCATTATCCCCCGCAGCGAGCTGGCGCAGTTGCGAAATCCGTCAATGGCAGGGCTGATGGTACGCATGATGGGGTCATGGGGTGAAGTGATTATTGCCGCCGGGCTGATTGTCTCCGTGTGCGGCGCCTATCTGAGCTGGACAATCATGGCTGCGGAAGTGCCGCTGCTGGCAGCCTCCCATAAAGCATTTCCGAAAATATTCGCTCGTCAGAATACCAACAACGCGCCTTCGGCTTCACTGTGGTTGACGAATATCAGCGTACAGCTAAGCCTGGTGCTGATCTGGCTAACCGGTTCAGATTACAATACGCTGCTGACCATTGCTTCAGAGATGATCCTTGTCCCCTACCTGCTGGTTGGCGCATTTTTGGTAAAAATTGCCCGCCGCCCGCTGCATCGGGCAACAGGACTGGGCGCCAGCGCCTACGGCATCTGGTTGTTATATGCCTCCGGGCCGATGCACCTGCTGTTGTCTGTAGTATTGTATGCGCCAGGTTTATTGGTCTTTCTGTATGCCCGTTACAGCCATCGGCATGACAATGCGCTGAATATGCAGGAAAAGTCGATTATTTTACTGATGCTGATCGCCGCTTTCCCGGCAACCTGGTTTTTGATAAGGTAAGCTTTACTCTGTCTTAGCGATGGAGATAAACAAATGGGCAAAAAATTACAGCGCCCGGTCATTATTACCGGCGGCGGACGTCGCATCGGCCTGGCGCTGGCGCACCACATCCTGGCGCAAAAAATTCCCGTGCTGGTAAGCTACCGAACGCGTTATGAGGCTATCGACGTGCTGGCCCAACGCGGCGCCGTTTGCATCGCGGCCGATTTTTCCAGCTTACTTTCGCTGAGGACGTTAAAGCGCGCTGCGATGGTCTGCGCGCGCTTTTGCACAACGCCAGCCACTGGCAGGCGGAAACCCCGTCAACGCCGCTTAGCGACACGCTGCGCGCTATGCTGCAAATTCACGTTCATGCGCCTTATCTGTTGAATCATCATCTGGCGTCGCTGCTGCGCGGCTACGGCCATGCGGCATCCGATATTATTCACTTTACTGATTATGTTGTTGAGCGCGGCAGCGATAAGCATATCGCCTACGCTGCCAGTAAAGCGGCGCTGGATAACCTTACGCGCTCATTTGCCCGCAAGCTGGCGCCGGAGGTGAAGGTAAACGCGATTGCACCCGCGCTGATTCTGTTCAATGAAAGCGACGACGCGGCATATCGCCAGAAAGCGCTGAACAAGTCGCTCATGAAAATAGCGCCGGGCGAGAAAGAAATACTCGACCTGGTGGACTATCTGCTGACCAGCCGTTTTGTGACAGGCCGCACTTTCGCCGTAGACGGAGGAAGACCGCTGCGCTGACAGGCTTTCAAGCTCAGTACGCAACAATTAAAGGCTTACCCTCTCAATAATGAAAGCCAGCGTTATTTTTTCTACCGACAGGTATGTCACGCCATCGACCGCCCTGCGGTTTTGCTGGCTGACGTTCCCGCGCACGCTGGCGGCGTGTGTTATGTTGTGCTATAACCAATAGCATGTTGTAACTATTTTTATTGATATCAGTAAATGTATGAACCGCTATGAACTGAGCAAACATCTCACCGATACCTTCAGAACGCTTGAGCAGGCGCTACAGACGCTGTGCGCTACGCTGGAGACGTGTCGCCTGCTGGCCGCCCGCGTTTTTGAACTGCCGCCTGTGGAAAAAGGTCAAGAACATCTTGCGCTGAAAAGCATCACCGTTACGCAGCATACCGGTAAAGCGGCGGCCGGGATGGCGCTGCGCCACTTTACGCAACTTTTTATCCAACAGCAGTCAGAAAAACGCAGCAGTAAGGCCGCGGTACGCCTGCCCGGCGCGCTGTGCTATGAAGCCGAAGCGTTGCAGCAGCAGACCATTCGCGAGCAAATTAGTCAAATCAACAGGCTAAAAGCAACGCTGGAGAAAATAATTACCGTTGAGTCCGCCTTACCCGCCGGGCAGCGTTTTGAATGGGTTCACCGTCACCTGCCGGGGCTGATAACGCTCAACGCTTACCGGCAGCTAACCCTGCTTGACGGTCCAGGCACGCTGCGCTTTGGCTGGGCCAATAAGCAAATTATTAAAAACTTAACCCGCAAGGAAGTACTGGACATGCTGCAAAAAAGCCTGGACGCCCCGCGCGCTGCGCCGCCGTTTAGCCGGGATGCGTGGATTGCAAAGCTCAACGCAGAATATAACACGATTGCCGCGCTGCCCGAGCATGCGCGGCTGAAAATCAAACGCCCGGTAAAAGTGCAGCCCATTGCCCGCGCCTGGTATCCGGCAAGCCAGCGTCAGGTGCAGCACGCCTGCCCGTCACCGCTGATTACGCTGACTCTGCCCGGTGGCGCAGTACCGGAGATTGGCGATTTGCCCCACTACGATGCGGATACTATTCGCCACCGCCATCTGCCGCTGGCACAGCCGCTCACGCTGCTGATTCCCCGGCTACATTTGTGGCTTTCGCCGCACGCCAGCTAACGGCGAGGGCAAACGTAATTCCACTAACAGAAGCGGCCATAGCCCTTTTACGATTTGTTCCCGGTCATCGCCTCAGGCCTGACCCATTCATCAAACTCCTGCCCGGTAAGGTACCCCAGCGCCAGCGCCGAAGCCTTAAGCGTAAGGCCTTCTTTATGGGCCTTTTTCGCAATATCGGCCGCCCTGTCGTAACCGATATGGGGATTGAGCGCGGTAACCAGCATCAGCGACTCATTGAGCAGTTTGTCGATGCGCGCGCGGTTTGGCTCAATGCCCTCCACGCAGTGTTCATTAAAACTTACCATGCCGTCGGCCAGCAACCGTACCGATTGCAGAAAGTTATGAATCACCATTGGGCGAAACACGTTAAGTTCAAAATTGCCGGACGCGCCCCCGATGTTAATGGCTACGTCGTTTCCCATCACCTGGCAGCACAACATGGTCAGCGCTTCACACTGCGTCGGGTTGACCTTACCCGGCATAATGGAGCTGCCCGGTTCGTTTTCCGGAATGTGGATTTCACCGATACCGCAGCGCGGCCCGCAAGCCAGCCAGCGCACATCGTTGGCGATTTTCATTAACGACGCCGCCAGCCCCTTCAGCGTGCCGTGGCTCTGTACCAGCGCATCGCAGCCGGCCAGCGCTTCGAATTTATTGGGCGCCGTTACAAAAGGCAGCCCCGTGAGCTGCGCCAGCGTCTGCGCCACGCGTTCGGCATATTCAGGATGTGTGTTTAAGCCGGTTCCCACGGCCGTGCCGCCAAGCGCCAGTTCCTCAAGATGCGCAAGGCTGCTTTCAATATGTTGACGGCTGTGGGACAACATAGCGGCCCAGCCGGAAATTTCCTGCCCCAGCGTCAGCGGCGTGGCATCCTGCAAATGCGTACGGCCAATTTTAACAATGTCTGCAAAAGCCGCGGATTTAGCCTTCAGCGTTTGAGTCAGGGTCGCCAGCGCCGGCAACAGCGCGTGATGGATCGCCGTCAGCGCTGCTACGTGCATTGCTGTCGGAAACACATCATTAGAGCTTTGACTTTTGTTTACGTCGTCATTAGGGTGTACCCGACGCGCCATACCGCGCTCACCGCCCAACAGTTCACTGGCGCGATTCGCCAGCACTTCATTCATGTTCATATTGGTCTGCGTACCGGAACCGGTTTGCCATATCGCCAGCGGGAACTCATCAGCGTGTTTACCTGCCAGCACTTCGTCGGCCGCCTGAATAATGGCGTTGCCGCGTGCGGTATCAAGCAGGCCCAGCGCTATATTTACCATTGCCGAGGCGCGTTTAGTCTGGGCCAGCGCGTGAATCAACGCGACAGGCATTTTCTCCGTTGAAATACGAAAGTGTTCCAGCGATCGCTGCGTCTGCGCGCCCCAAAGCCGCGCCTGCGGCACATTAATGCTGCCCATAGAGTCTTTTTCACTGCGGCTGGCCGCCATAACTCGCTCCTTTGCAAGGTACAGAAAAGCATAGCGATGAGTATGGCGTATCGCGGGCGCGTAGTTTGGCGCTTCGTGTGGTAGCGCTGAAAACGCGCCCGCGCGAGCGGGCGCGACGTTTATTTCACACAGCCCTTACACTGCGCGTCCTGAATCTGTCCGAAGAAATCGTTGCCTTTATCATCTACCAGAATGAACGCGGGGAAATCCTCAACCTCGATTTTCCAGATAGCTTCCATCCCCAGTTCAGGATAAGCCACACATTCAAGGTGACGAATACTCTGCTGCGCCAGCACCGCTGCCGGGCCGCCGATGCTGCCGAGGTAAAAACCGCCGTATTTACGGCAGGCATCGGTTACCTGCTGGCTGCGGTTTCCTTTGGCGAGCATAACAAGGCTGCCGCCATTGGCCTGGAGCAGATCGACATAGGAATCCATGCGCCCGGCAGTCGTTGGCCCCAGCGAACCGGAAGCGTAGCCTTGCGGCGTTTTAGCCGGGCCTGCATAGTAGACTGGATGATCTTTAATGTACTGCGGCAGCGGTTCGCCGTTGTCAAGCAGCGCTTTAAGCTTCGCATGGGCGATATCGCGCGCTACGATAATTGTGCCGTTGAGCGACAGGCGGGTTGAAACCGGATATTGCGACAGCAGCTTGCGTATCTCATCCATCGGGCGGTTGAGATTAACCCGCACGACTTCACCTTCGCCGGCCTGGCGCAGCGCGTCCGGGATGTACTGCCCCGGGTTGTGCTCCAGTTTTTCGATCCATATCCCGTCGCGGTTAATTTTGGCTTTAATATTGCGGTCTGCAGAACAGGATACGCCCATGCCCACCGGGCAGGAAGCGCCGTGACGCGGCAGACGCACAACACGGATATCGTGCGCAAAATATTTGCCGCCGAACTGCGCGCCCAGGCCGAGATTGCGCGCTTCTTCCAGCAATTCCGCCTCCAGCGTCAGGTCACGGAACGCCTGTCCATGCTCGTTGCCCTCCGTCGGCAAGCCGTCATAATATTTTGTAGAGGCCAGTTTGACGGTTTTAAGCGTTGCTTCTGCTGACGTGCCGCCAACAACAAACGCAATATGGTATGGCGGGCAGGCCGCCGTACCGAGCGTGCGCATCTTTTCCACCAGGTAATTTTTCAGCTTGCCCGGCGTCAGCAGCGCGCGGGTTTCCTGGTAAAGGTAAGTTTTATTTGCTGAACCGCCGCCTTTGGCAATACACAAAAATTTATATTCCGCGCCGTCAACGCTGTACAGGTCAATTTGCGCAGGCAGATTAGTGCCCGTATTCACCTCGTTGTACATATCCAGCGCGGCATTTTGCGAATAGCGCAGGTTATCTGTGATATACGTGTTATACACCCCACGCGACAGCGCTTCTTCGTCGCCGCCGCCGGTCCACACCCGCTGCCCTTTTTTACCGATGATAATGGCCGTGCCGGTATCCTGGCAGGTGGGCAGAACGCCTTTTGAGGCGATATCAGCGTTACGCAGAAACTGAAGCGCGACATAGCGATCGTTATCGCTGGCTTCAGGGTCGTCGAGAATAGCGGCAACCTGTTTCTGATGAGCGGATCGCAGCATAAATGAAGCGTCATGAAAGGCCTGCTGCGCCAGCAGCGTCAGGCCCCGGGGATCGACTTTTAGCACATTCTGCCCTTCAAACGTCGACTCACTGACGTAATCCGACGTTAGCAGGTAGTATTCGGTGTCATCTTTCTGGAGCGGAAAAGGCTCGCGATACTGGAAGGGTTTGTTCGACATTTTTCTCTCACTTGCAACTTCAGCGGCGTGGAATCCATTTCTGATGCGGTATAACGTCTGTTCGTACCACTCATGATGGCGGCAAATATGTTATACATTTTTTTAACAAAAAATGAGACTGGTACGACTTTTTACGCTTCAGGGTTACTTCAGGCAACAGAATTGGTTTAATAGAGCCAGTTTATTCTCCCTCTTACAAGGCATTGTTCATGCAGAAATTAATCAACTCAGTGCAACATTATGCCTGGGGCAGCAAAACCGCGCTGACCCAGCTATACGGCATTCAGAATCCGGATAATTTACCTATGGCGGAACTGTGGATGGGCGCCCATCCGAAAAGCAGCTCCTGCGTAACGATGGCTGACGGCAGACAGCGCGCTCTGCGCGACATTATTGATGAAAATCCGCGTGCGGCGTTGGGGCAGCCGGTTGCCGGGCGCTTTGGCGAACTCCCCTTTTTATTTAAAGTGCTGTGCGCCGACCAACCGCTGTCAATTCAGGTACATCCTGATAAAAAATCGTCAGAAACGGGTTTCGCCCGGGAAAACGCCGCGGGTATTGCGCTGAACGCCGCTGAACGAAACTACAAAGATCCCAACCACAAGCCGGAACTGGTCTTCGCGCTCACACCGTTTCTGGCAATGAACGCCTTTCGCGAATTCTCTGACATCGTATCATTGCTGCAACCCGTCGCAGGCGCGCATCCGGCCATTGCCCACTTTCTGACAAAGCCGGATGCCGACGGCCTGCGCGCGTTATTCGCCGCTCTGCTTAATATGCAGGGCGAGGAGAAAAAACGCGCGCTGGCGGTGCTTGGCGCTGAACTGGACAAACAGCAGGGCGAACCGTGGCAAACTATCCGCCTTATCAGCGCGTTCTATCCACACGATAGCGGCCTGTTCTCACCGCTGTTGCTTAATGTTGTGAAGCTGGCGCCGGGTGAGGCAATGTTTCTGTTTGCCGAAACGCCGCATGCCTATTTACAGGGCGTGGCGCTGGAGGTCATGGCCAACTCCGATAATGTGCTGCGCGCCGGGCTGACGCCTAAATATATTGATATTCCTGAATTAATCGCCAACGTGCAATTTACGCCGAAACCGGCCGACCAGCTATTGACCCGGCCTGTGCGGCACGGCGCGACGCTGAACTTCCCGATACCGGTTGACGACTTTGCTTTCTCGCTTCACGCGCTCGGCAGCCAGGCGACTGAACTGGCGCAGAACAGCGCAGCTATTGTGTTTTGTATTGAAGGCGAGGCCGTACTGGTAAAAGGCGACGAACGTCTGATATTAAAGCCTGGCGAGTCGGTATTTATTCCTGCCAGCGACGGCGCTGTACGGGTCAGCGGCGTAGGCCGCATCGCCCGCGTCTATAACGCGCTTTGATTAACTTTTGCGGCGGCTAGCGAGCCAGCCGTCGCACAATCGTTCTTTTCTTCTGTATTTACCTTACTGCATAATCACTTACTGATTTTTCCGTCGGCTGTTGCTAAGCTTTTCGCGCAAGCCAATACTTCAATATCGGGTGGGATAGCCCGGTTTAACTGGAAATCAATACTATGAAGAAATCTCTGGTTGCTGTAGGCGTTATCGTGGCGCTGGGCGTGGCCTGGACAGGCGCCGCCTGGTTTACAGGCAAACAGTTGGAACAGCGCATTGAAGATGCTGTTAGCGAAGCTAACAGACAAATTAAGGCGACAGCCCCGGATGCTGGCCTGACGCTGGAGTATGCAAATTACCAGCGTCACGTTTTCAGCAGCCGGTTACAGATTATTGCTAAACCCGATACCGGCGCGCAGAGTAGCTGGCTTAAGCCCGGACAGAGCGTGGTGCTGGACGAAACCGTCGATCACGGTCCATTTCCCTTTGCGCAGTTGAAAAAGTTCACGCTAATCCCGTCAATGGCTTCCGTGCATACGCAACTGGCGCAAAATGAAACGACCAAAGCGCTGTTTGAAATGGCGAAGGGCCAGTCCCTTATTAATATTGACACCCGCGTCGGCTACAGCGGCGCCACGTCTTCTGATATCGCCCTGCGCCCGCTGGAATACAGCAAAGGCAAAGATAAAATGGCCTTCAGCGGCGGCAACTTTACCGCCAACGTTGACAGCAAGGGCAACCACCTCACGCTAAAAGGCGAGGCCGACAGCGGCCTGGTTTCTATGCCAAACGAATACGGCCAGCAGGTGCTGGTAACGTTCAACGGGCTGAAAACCGACGGTGAAACCGAGGTCAGCGCCTTCCAGGAGCGCACCGGTAGCCAAAAACTGAGCCTCGAAAAGCTGTCGCTGGCGGTGGAAGGTAAAGAAATGGCGCAGTTACAGGGGCTTAAGATCAACGCCCAGTCGGCGCCTGACGCCGACGGTAAGCACCTGAACGGCGAGATCAATTACACGCTTGATTCACTGCGTATGCAAAATCAGGATATGGGCCAGGGCGCGCTGACGCTGAAAGTCAGCAAGCTGGACGGCGCGGCAGCGCATCAATTCAGCCAACGGTATAATGACAGCCTCCAGGCGCTAAAGGCCCAACCTGGCATCACAGACGATCCGCAGCTATATCAGGAAAAAGCAATCGATGCTTTCTTCACCAACCTGCCGTTGCTGCTTAAGGGCGAACCGGTCGTCACCGTCGCGCCGCTGAGCTGGAAAAACAGCAAAGGTGAAGGTTCGCTTACCCTGTCGCTGTTCCTTAAAGAACCGGCGGCTCGCAACCCCGGCTCTGCTATAAAATCTCTTGACGGCAAGCTGACTATCCCGCTGGCCATGGCCACTGAGCTGATGACGCAGGTTGCGAAAATCGAAGGCTACCAGCAGGATGAAGCCAACAAACTGGCAAGCCAGCAGGTAAAAGGTATTGCGGCGATGGGCCAGATGTTCCGCCTGACGACTGTCGAAAACGACGCCATCAGCACCAGCCTCCAGTACAGCGGCGGTATGGCGACCCTTAACGGACAGCAGTTGCCGCTGGAACAACTGTTGGGCATATTCGGCCTGACGCCGCCTGACAACGACGCGCAGCCGGAAGAAGCGCCAGAACCCCCGTTCCTTTCGCCACAACCGTAACGCACGCAGGCGGCCCGCTTGCCGGGCCGCTGAGACTGCTGACAAACCCCATCCTGTCGCAGACAGGATGGATGAAATACAATAAAAAATAAGGAAAATCAAAGCATTGATTTTCGCCTAATGACTACAAAGAAGGAAAAACCCCGTTTTTTCCTTCTTTGTCAACAGCCTGGGCGGCCCGCTTGCCGGGCCGCTGCTAACCTTTATGCGCCACCAGCCNGCTTGCCGGGCCGCTGCTAACCTTTATGCGCCACCAGCCGCGCGGGCACAATAAAGCTGTTGGCCGTATCCTGCTCTGTCGGCTCTGCGCGTAAAATTCGCTGCGCTACGCTGCGCCCGATTTCTCTGGCAGGCGTCGTCACCCAGGTTACCGGCACATCGTCCAGCATCATTTCAGGTACGTCGGCAAACGCCGCCAGCGCAATCCGGCTGTCATAATAGCTGTCAAGACTGTCTTCCCCGCTTTGCCGCCCGGCGCGCAGCAGCCCAAACCACGCCCCCATCGCCACGGTGCTGTTATGGCACACCACGGCGGTAATTGTGGGGTTACGGCGTAACAAACTCACCACCGCTTCCGCCGCCCGGCGCTGAGTGGATTCGCATTCAATAATCCAGTGGCTGTGAAACGGCAAACCGTACTGTAACAGCGTGGCGCAAAAACCGCCCAGCCGCTCGGCGCGGGCAAGCGACGCGCTGTGACCGCCCAGCCAGGCAATGCGTTGGTGCCCTTTGTTAATCAAATACTCCGTCGCCAGCCTCGCCGCCTGCTGGTTATCCGGGCGCACAACCGCCACCTCATCAGGGTGACTGTCCCGGGAGGCAAACAACAACGTTACGCCGCTCTGCGCTGCGCGCTCACGCAGCGCCACTCCCCGGCCGCTTACGCCTGCGATAATAATGCCGTCCACGCCCTGCGCTAACAGGGTATCCACACAGCGTTGAAGACGCTCGCCGCCGTTCCCTTCCTGCAACAGCATCAGCATGCGCCCGTTTTGTTCCAGTTCTTCAGCCAGCCCGGCGGTCAGTTCAGCGTAAAAGGGGTGACATAAATTATGCACAATCACGCCGATTCTCCCGCTATGGCCGCCACGCAACGCTACCGCCTGCTGGTTTCGCACAAATCCCAGTTTTTCAACTGCCGCATTGACACGTTCGCCCGTGGCGCTGGAGATGCGCCCTTTACCGCTTAGCACCAGCGAGACTGTACTGACTGACACGCCGGCAGCCAGGGCTACATCATTTATGGTGACTCGTTTTACCAGTGACATCGCCCTCTCTTCCTGGTTATCAAAAACGCGTTTCGTGATGGGTAAAACGTTTTATCTATCCGGGGTCAACAGATCTGTTAACACCGTCAAATTACCGGGAATAACGCATAAAAAAATCAGGTAAATCGTTTTATCCTCCGCTGCGTACACTTTTCTCACCTGTGCAGGGAGCCGTATATATGTCGGTGAAAACATCACAAAAAATCACGCTCTGGGAGTTTTTCCAGAGCCTGGGCAAAACGTTTATGCTGCCGGTAGCGCTGCTGTCATTTTGCGGCATTATGATGGGCATCGGCAGTTCGCTAAGCAGCCGCGACGTTATTACCCTGTTGCCGTTTTTAGGCAACCCAGTTTTGCAACTGCTGTTTACGTGGATGAGCAAAGTCGGCTCCTTCGCTTTTAGCTTCCTGCCGGTAATGTTTTGTATCGCTATTCCGCTGGGGCTGGCGCGCGAGAATAAAGGCGTGGCGGCTTTCTCTGGCTTTGTCGGCTATGCGGTAATGAATCTGGCGATTAATTTCTGGCTCACCGCGAAAGGCATCCTGCCGACCACGGATATCAGCATTCTGAAGGCGAATAACATCCAGAATATCCTCGGCATACAGTCTATCGACACCGGCATACTCGGCGCGGTCATGGCGGGCATTATCGTGTTTGCGTTGCATGAGCGCTTCCATACTATCCGCCTGCCGGACGCGCTGGCATTTTTTGGCGGCACGCGGTTTGTGCCAATTATCACTCTGCTGACGCTGGGCGTATTCGGACTGATTATTCCGCTGGTATGGCCATTCTTCGCCACGGGCATCACAGGGCTGGGCCGCATTATTAACAGCGCAGGCGACTTTGGGCCGATGATTTTCGGCACCGGCGAACGGCTATTGTTGCCCTTTGGCCTGCATCATATTCTGGTGGCGTTGATTCGCTTTACCGATGCGGGCGGCACGCTTGACGTCTGCGGCCATTCAGTCAGCGGCGCGCTGACCATTTTCCAGGCGCAGCTAAGCTGCCCGGACACCCGGGGCTTCGCAGAAAGCGCGACCCGCTTTCTGTCTCAGGGTAAAATGCCTGCATTCCTCGGCGGCCTGCCCGGTGCCGCTCTGGCCATGTATCACTGCGCGCGTCCTGAAAACCGCCACAAAATTAAGGGGCTGCTGATTTCCGGCGTGGTGGCCTGCGTGGTGGGCGGCACCACTGAACCACTGGAGTTCCTGTTCCTGTTTGTCGCACCCGCGCTGTATGTGGTTCACGCGCTGCTAACCGGTCTGGGTTTCAGCATAATGGCAATACTCGGGGTAACTATCGGTAATACGGACGGCAATATTATCGATTTTGTGGTATTCGGCATGCTGCACGGGCTGGCCACGAAATGGTATATGGTGCCGCTCGCGGCCGCTCTCTGGTTCAGCGCTTATTACGCTATCTTCCGCTTCGCCATTACACGCTTTAATATCAAAACGCCGGGGCGCGACAGTGAGCAAACAAGCCAGGTAGAGAAAACACTGAGCGGCGCTATCGGCAAATCCGGCTATAACGTACCGGCGATTCTGGCGGCGTTAGGCGGTGCTGACAACATAATCAGTCTCGATAACTGCATCACCCGTCTACGCCTGTCGGTAAAGGATATGTCACAGGTTAACGGCGACGCGCTCAAAGCGCTGCGCGCTATCGGCGTGGTGCAGCTTAACCAACACAGCCTGCAGGTGGTTATTGGCCCTCAGGTTCAGTCGGTCAAGGATGAAATGGACATGCTGATGAACAGCGTACAGGCGTAGTTTTCTTCCCCCCTGCGCGCAGGGGGGCGATATCTCAGAGGTATTATGTTCGATTTTTCTCACCCCACAGACCGCCACGGTACCTGGTGTACCCAGTGGGACTACGTTGCCGATCGCTTCGGCGCCCCCGATTTACTTCCTTTCACTATCTCCGATATGGATTTCCCAACCGCCCCTTGCGTGCTCAGCGCGCTGACCGCCCGCCTGAGTCATGGCGTATTGGGCTACAGCCGCTGGCAGAACCCGGAATTCAGCGGCGCGATCGCCCACTGGTTTAGCAGCCGTTTTGACACACAGATTGATGAGCAACAACTGGTCTACGGCCCGTCGGTTATCTATATCATCTCTCAGTTAATTCGCCAGTGGAGCAGCCCGGGCGACGAGGTGCTGGTACATACTCCGGCCTATGATGCATTCTATAAGACTGTCAACGGTAATCAACGCCTGACGCTGGCCGCGCCGCTGCAGCAGGTCGATGGCGACTGGCAGTGCGATATGACGCAGCTTGAATCGCTACTGGCGCGCCCGCGGTGTACGCTAATGCTGTTATGCAGCCCGCATAACCCAAGCGGGAAGGTCTGGACCCGCACCGAACTGGAACAGATGGCGCAGTTGTGCGAGCGCCACGGCGTGAGCGTTATCAGCGACGAAATTCACATGGACATGACCTGGGGAAATTACCGCCATACGCCGTGGTCACAAACCGGTCGCGGCCGCTGGGCGCTGGTGACGTCCGCATCCAAAAGCTTCAACATACCGGCGCTTACCGGCGCCTATGGTCTGATTCACCGCAGCGACGACAAAGCGCGCTATCTCAACGCCCTGAAGGAGCAGGACGGGCTGTCATCACCGGCCGTACTGGCGCTGACGGCGCACATTGCCGCCTATCGCAATGGCGCGCCCTGGCTGGATGCGCTACGGGAATACCTGAGCGCAAATCTGGTCTATGTCGAGGAGGCGCTCAACGCAGCCTTTCCGGCGCTTAACTGGCGCGCGCCGCAGTCTACTTACCTGGCATGGATAGATCTGCGCCCGCTGGGCATTGACGACCGCGCCCTGCAAAATACATTAATAGCCGATCAGAAAGTCGCGATTATGCCCGGTTACACTTACGGAGAAGAAGGCAAAGGCTTTGTGCGCCTTAATGTCGGTTGCCCGCGCGTGAAGCTACAAGACGGCATGCAGCGCCTGATAGCCGGTATTCATTCAGTACGTGCCGCACAGCAGATTTAGCGGCACAAATCATTACGTTTCTTTGACGAGCGCCAGGATAAGTAGCAATACAAAAAGACTGTGTCAGGCATTATCGCTTTCGAGGTTTACAGCCTCAGTCATAATGCCAACACCATTTACCGACATACCTGCCAGATATGTCGGTTTTTTTAACCCGTAAAAAATAAAAAGCCAGCCCGAAGGCTGGCGAATGAGGCGGCTAACTTATTGCGCGGTGTGGAATATTCCCGGCTAACAGTCGTGACAGGCACAACCGAATGCCGTTTACCTTACGGCAAACATCACCCGCAAATCCATATTACGTAATTGTTTTTCCGATGAACGCAACCACGTCTGACAGCAGTGCTTGCATGAGACACTGGACAGACCGGGTTGACTCTGGCGCGCCCGCGATGGCGCAATTGCAGTGAAACAAAATGAAATGTTTATGCACTTCATACTGACCACAAGCGGCAATATAGCAACTCAAATGCAATATTTCTACGGGTTTTGCGAATAAATTACCGCTACCTGACGCCTGGAAAGATCAAACTTACAGGGATAAACTCTGCCAAAAAGGTATTTTCATCTTATTCATCACTTTTTAAGTTTTGCATAACCACTGCATAGCATGACGCGCATAACTTCTGCTCTGACGCAAATCGACGCCCTTTTAAGTCAAAGTAAAACCAACAATAGACAAATCCGACAATACCCGGACTGACAGGAAGATTTATAATGGGCTGCACGTTAACTAAAAAGAGTGCGACCATGATCGATAAATCCCTGCCTTTAACCGACCTGCACCGCCACCTTGATGGCAACATACGCGCGCAGACTATTCTCGACCTTGGCCGTCAGTTTAACGTCAAACTCCCCGCCGATTCGCTGCAGGCGCTGCGTCCTTACGTTCAGGTGACTGAAAACCAGCCCGATCTGCTGCGTTTTCTCACAAAACTCGACTGGGGGGTGAAAGTACTGGGTTCACTGGAGGCCTGCCGCCGCGTGGCGCTGGAAAATATGGAAGACGCAGCCCGCCAGGGTCTGCACTACGTCGAATTACGCTTTTCCCCACGCTATATGGGCATGACCCACAGCCTGCCCATTGCCGGCGTCGTAGAGGCCGTTATTGATGGCGTGCGTCAGGGGATGCGCGATTACGGCGTCCAGGCGCGGCTTATCGGCATCCTTAGCCGCACCTTCGGCGAAGCGGCCTGCGAAGCCGAACTGAACGGGCTTCTGGCCCATCGCAACAGCATTACCGCGCTGGATCTGGCCGGTGATGAGACCGGCTTTCCCGGCAGCCTGTTTCTGAATCACTTTAATCGCGCCCGCGACGCGGGCTGGCGCATTACCGTACATGCCGGCGAAGCTGCCGGGCCGGAAAGCATCTGGCAGGCAATCCGCGAGCTGGGCGCCGAGCGTATCGGCCACGGCATAAAAGCGGCGGAGGATGAAAAGTTGATGGACTTTTTAGCCGAACAGGCTATCGGTATTGAGTCCTGCCTGACGTCAAATATTCAGACCAGCGCCGTAAACGCGCTGGCCGACCATCCGCTGGCAATGTTCCTTGATCGCGGTATACTGGCGACGCTCAATTCCGACGATCCCGCCGTTCAGGGCGTAGATATCGTACACGAATATACCGTTGCCGCGCCGCGTGCGGGGCTAAGCGCCGCGCATATTCGCACGGCGCAGGAAAACGGGCTAAAAATCGCTTTTCTGTCGGACGCGGAAAAACATGCGCTGTGCGAAAGCGTCCGCGTCGCATAGCCCTCTGCCGCCCGTCAGCCCACGGGCGGCTTTTCCTTCACGCTCCGGCGGGCATAGCGCTGTGCCAATACGGCACATACCATTAGTTGAATCTGGTGGAAAATCATCAGCGGCAGCAGCATCATTCCCACGGCGCCGGCCGGGAACAGTACATTAGCCATCGGCACGCCATTGGCGAGGCTCTTTTTGGATCCACAAAAAACAATCGTGATTTCCTCAGCCGTGTTAAATCCCAGCAGCCGCGACGCACAGGTATTCACGATCAACACAATCGTCAGCAGCGCCAGCGAAATACCCACAACCCACAGCAGGGATACGCCGGTTACCTGACGCCAGATCCCCTCCACCACCGCCTCACTAAAGGCGACGTAGACCACCAGCAGAATCGACGAACGATCGGTAAGGTTAATCAGTTTCTTGTGTTTATCCACCCAACGTCCCGTCAAAGGGCGTGACAGGTGGCCGGCAATAAACGGCGCCATCAGTTGCAGAATAATTTTGCCGATAGCGTGCAGCGTGTCCGTGCCGCCTTCCTGTGTTTGCATCAAAGCGCCCACCAGCACCGGCGAGAGGAAGATCCCTAAAATGCTCGACGCCGAAGCGCTACACACTGCGGCGGCAACATTCCCGCCTGCAACAGACGTAAAGGCAATAGCCGATTGCACTGTAGCAGGCAGCGCGCATAAATAGAGAAACCCCATGAACAGCGGCGGCGGCAATATTGTCGGCGGGATGAACGCCATCGCCAACCCAAGCAGCGGAAACAGCGCGAAGGTGCTTAAAAACACAACCAGATGAAGCCGCCAGTGTCCGGCGCCGGCCACTATCGCCTCCCGCGACAGTTTTGCGCCGTGCATAAAAAACAGCAGCGCAATGGCGGCCGTGGTCAGGTACTCAAACCCGGTTTTTACCACGCCTTTTGCAGGCAGCAGCGAGGCTGCCGCCACTACCGCAAACAGCATAAGCAAAAAATTATCAATTTTCAGACGTTGCAGCCATCCCATGCCCGGCTTCCTGTTTGGCCGTTAACGAGCCACATAAAAAAAAGAAAAAGGCCCGCCGCGCGAGCCAAATACGGCTATGCGCCAGTCATCAGGTCAGATTCAGCGCCGCGCGATGTTTTGCCGACTCAATTCCCAGTTCGATAAGTTCCATTACGCGAATCGCCTGACTGGCAGGAACCGGGTTTTCCGCATGGCCGTTAAGCGCATCGCGCACGCCTGCGTAATAGGCCGGATAGTTTCCCGGCTGCGTCAAAAGCGGTTGCTCTGAGAAAACGTCGCCCTGCGCCAGGGTCAGTATACCGTCGCGCATATCATAACCCCACCCTTCCTGCGGCGGGCGCTCGCCTGCCTTCAGGCGGTCTTCCTGCGGGTCAAGGCCGTACTTCACGTAGCTACCTCGCGTACCGTGTACGATATAGCGCGCCGATTCCGCCGCCGCCAGCATACTGGCATGCAACACTACCCGGTGTTGCGGGTAATGAAGCGTAGCGTGGAAATAATCGGTAGTCTGCGCGCCAGGGCGTAGTTGAGCCAGATCGACGCAAAGGCTAACCGGCTGGCCGAACAACGCCAGCGCCTGATCCACCAGATGCGGCCCCAAATCATACCAGATGCCGCTGCCCACGCCCGCCTGCTCTCGCCAGCGGTTACGCACCTGGGGGCGAAAGCGATCAAAGTGCGATTCAAAATAAACGACTTCTCCCAACGTTCCTTCACTCAACAACCCTTTTAGCGTCAGGAAATCACTGTCCCAGCGGCGGTTGTGAAACACAGACAGCACGCGTCCACGGCTTCTGGCAAGCGCATCCAGCTCACGCGCCTGTGACAACGTCACGGTAAAAGGCTTATCTACGATAACGTGTTTCCCTGCTTCCAGCGCCGCTTTGGCCAGTGGGAAATGAGTATCATTCGGTGTGGGAATGATAATTAAATCCAGCGTCGGATCGCTAAACAGCGCTACGGGGTTGGGGACCACCGGCACCGCAGGCCAGTCAGCCTGCACTTTGGCGGCATCGCTGCTGAAAATCGCCGCCAGCGTCATACCCGGCGTGCCCGCGATGAGCGGTGCATGGAATGTTTTGCTGGCATACCCATAACCGATGATGCCTACACGGATAGTGTCGCTCATTACTTTTCCTCTCATGATTTCACCCCGACGAGTATTCACCATACCCTCGCTCAGCGTACTACGCAAAGTCGGCAAATCTATCCTGGCGCACAGACAGGAATAATGACGCAAAGAAAAGTCTTATTTATCTTTTTTTTCAGTTAATTAGCTATATACCTGCCACTATTGCATTTATTATTTGCATGGACTTTTTATCTGCATTTTTTGTTTTAAAAACAGGTTTTTTTATGACGGTTCTGGACTATTTATTAAAATTTCGAAAGGTCAATACGCTGGAGAGCCTCGAAAAACTGTTCGATCGCCTTAATTATTCACTCACCAATACAAACGACATCATCAATATGTATCGCGCAGCCGATCACCGGCGTGCCGAGTTAGTGTCCGGCGGACGGCTGTTTGACCCCGGTCAGGTGCCGAAATCAATTTGGCGCTATGTGCAATAGCGCACGCCGCAGGTTTAAACACGCCGCCAGTTTACTTATACTCCCCCGGCCCGGCCACTGTTGGCCGGTTGTTTCACTTTCCGGAGGAATAATGTCCACCACGCAACCGCTGCGTATTGGCGGCTGGCTATTCGTCGCGCTCGCCTGGTTATTAATGACGTTGCTAAGCACGACCATCGCGCTTTCGCTGTTCGGCATGGCGCTGTTTAACGCCCAGGCGCATGCAGCACTGAGCCTGCAACCGGCTTCCCGGATTATTATGTGGTATCTTTCGCTCTTTTGCGCGCTGGCTATGTGGTGCTATACCCTGTGGCTGTGTATGGCATTTTTCCAGCGCCGCAACACGGTCAGAAAACACTACATTTTGTGGCTACTGATTTGTGTTCTGCTGGCGATAAAATCATTTGCCTTCACGCCGGTTAACGATGATATCGCGCTTCGCCAACTGCTCTTTCCGCTGCTGGCTGCCGCCCTGCTGGCGCCCTATTTCCGCTACTCTTCGCGCGTAAAAGCCACGTTTATAAACCCCTAAGCCCGCAGCAAAGCTACGGTTGTCGCCAGCGTACACATAACCGATAATAGGCGGCTTTTTTATTTCGGATCGAGTGCATGTCAGACTATTTGCTTTTGTTTATCGCAACCGTACTGGTCAATAACTTCGTACTGGTGAAGTTTCTTGGCCTTTGCCCTTTTATGGGGGTATCGAAAAAACTGGAAACAGCTATCGGAATGGGGCTTGCTACCACGTTTGTTATGACGCTTGCGACTGTCTTTTCCTGGCTTATTGACCATCTGATCCTGGTGCCGCTGTCGCTTGTCTACCTGCGTACAATGTCGTTTATTCTGGTCATCGCCGTGGTCGTGCAGTTCACTGAGATGGTGGTACGTAAAACCAGCCCGGCGCTTTATCGCCTGTTGGGGATTTTCCTGCCGCTGATTACCACAAACTGCGCCGTACTCGGCGTGGCGCTGTTAAGCATTAATTTTAATCATACTTTTTTGCAATCCGCCCTGTATGGCTTTTCCGCCGCGGTAGGTTTCTCGCTGGTGATGGTGCTGTTCGCCTCAATTCGTGAACGCCTTGTTGTGGCTGATGTGCCCGCGCCATTTAAAGGCAACGCCATCGCCCTGATTACCGCCGGTCTGATGTCGCTTGCCTTTATGGGCTTTAGCGGGTTGGTTAAATTCTGATGAACACGATTGTTATCGCCGTTACCGTTCTGACGCTGCTGTCGCTGCTGTTCGGCCTGCTGCTGGGCTACGCCTCGCGTCGCTTTGCAGTTGAAGACGATCCTATTGTTGATAAAATCGACGACCTGCTTCCCCAAAGCCAGTGCGGGCAATGCGGCTATCCCGGCTGTCGTCCCTACGCCGAAGCGGTAGGCAATAACGGTGAGCGTATCAACCGCTGCGCACCAGGCGGGGAAGCCGTCATGAACAAAATCGCTACGTTATTGAACGTTGACCCTCAACCCATCGGCGACGACGGTAGCTCTGCTGCGCCTGCGCGGCTGCTGGCGAAGATTGATGAAAACAATTGTATCGGCTGCACTAAATGTATCCAGGCCTGCCCGGTTGATGCTATCGTCGGCGCAACGCGCGCCATGCACACCGTTATCGCCGATTTATGCACTGGCTGCAATCTGTGCGTCGCCCCCTGTCCTACGCAGTGCATTACGCTACACCCAGTGGCGCCAACGCCCGATACCTGGAAGTGGGATTTGCAGACCATTCCCGTGCGCGTAATCCCGACGGAACACCATGTTTAAGATATTTTCCGCCTTCAGAAAAGAAAAACTGTGGGACTTTCATGGCGGCATCCATCCGCCGGAAATGAAAACGCAGTCTAACGGTACGCCGCTGCGCCAGGTTCCTCTTGCGCGGCGTTTTATCATCCCGCTCAGGCAACACCTCGGACCGCAAGGCGAACCGTGCGTCAGCGCAGGCGAACGCGTACTGCGCGGGCAGCCGCTGACCCGCGGCGGCGGGCGTATGCTGCCCATTCATGCCCCCACCTCCGGCGTCGTCGTCGCCATCGAGGCGCGCACAACCGCTCATCCGTCCGGGCTGGCGGAGCCGTGTGCGATTATTGAAGCAGACGGCGAAGATAGCTGGATTGCGCGCGAGCGCATAGAAGACTACTACAACCGCAGCCGCGAAGAGCTTATCGCGCGCATTCACAACTACGGCGTCGCCGGGCTGGGCGGGGCAGGTTTCCCTACCGGCGTCAAGCTAAAAGGCGGCGGGAACAATATTACCACCCTGATTATTAACGCCGCTGAATGCGAACCTTACATTACCGCAGACGATCGGTTGATGCAGGACTGCGCGGAACAGATTGTCGAAGGTATTCGTATCCTTACGTATATATTACAACCGCGTGAAACGCTAATCGGCATAGAAGATAATAAACCGCAGGCGATTGCCATGCTGCGCGCCGCGCTGGCCGACACACGCGATATTGTTCTGCGCGTTATCCCAACCAAATATCCCTCCGGCGGCGCAAAACAGCTAACGCAGATCCTCACCGGCAAACAGGTTCCGCACGGCGGGCGTTCATCAGACATCGGCGTACTGATGCAGAATGTCGGCACCGCGTTTGCTATCAAACGCGCTATCATCGACGGCGAGCCGCTGACCGAGCGCGTGGTAACGCTGACTGGTGAATCCATCGCCAGGCCGGGCAATGTCTGGGCGCGGCTGGGTACGCCAGTCAGTCATCTGCTTGATTTCGGCGGTTTCCATGCCAGTGAACAGCAGCGGGTGATTATGGGCGGCCCGCTGATGGGCTTTACGCTGCCAACGCTGAATGTGCCTGTGGTGAAAATCACTAACTGCCTGCTGGCCCCTTCCGCCAGCGAAATGGGCGACGCCTCGCAAGAGCAGGGCTGCATTCGCTGTAGCGCCTGCGCCGACGCCTGCCCTGCCGATCTGCTGCCGCAACAGCTTTACTGGTTCAGCAAAGGCCAGCAGCACGATAAGGCCGCAGCGCATAACCTGGACGACTGCATCGAGTGCGGCGCCTGCGCCTGGGTGTGCCCGAGCAATATTCCGCTGGTGCAATATTTCCGCCAGGAAAAAGCGGAAATTCGCGCTATTTTCGATGAAGCGACACGCGCCAGCGAAGCCAAAGCACGCTTTGAAGCGCGCCAGGCGCGCCTTGAGCGCGAAAAAGCCGCCCGCACGCGTCGTCACCAGCAGGCTGCGGTACAGCCAGGCACACAGGATCAGGACGCAATTCGGGCCGCGCTGGCGCGCGTGCGCGCTAAAAAAGCCAGCGCCGCAGATCCCGTTGAAATCATCCCTGGCGCACTACCCGATAATCAAGCCGTCATTGCGGCCCGCCAGGCGCGTAAAGCCCAGGCCAGAGCGTATCAGATCGAAGCAGACAAGTCCGCGCCCGACAAGCAACCT
>NZ_JAEPBH010000041.1 GCF_016632365.1 Tenebrionibacter intestinalis
TGGTAAAAGTGTAGCGGTATTAGGCGCAGCTATTTAGCTTTTCGACCTGTTTGATTGAACTGCCCTGTCTTTCAAGGTGATGGCTCGCAGTGCGAACCATTACCACTCCGGTGCCGGCAGAGAAGAAATTTGCGGATTATATTCTTATTCTGCCGTTGCCGAATATTCCTCCGATTTATGTATATCTACGAAACAATCCAGGTCAGGTAACGGGTAAAGGACAGAAGGTTAGCGGTATTTGGTTGTCTGACGCTAACACGGGGAATGGTTCTCCGGTTCCTGGTCAGATAGCAGATAAGCTACGAGGACGAACCTTTGTAAACTTTGACCAGTTCCGTAAGGCGTTTTGGTTAGAGGTTTCAAAAGATCCTGAGTTATCAAGCCAGTTTCGAGGGAGTAACAAAATTCATATACGCAGTGGAAACTCCCCTTTCACACGAGAGCAGGATCGTGCTGGAGGAAGAGAACGCTATGAAATTCATCATATTATTCCAATAAGCAAAGGCGGGGAGGTTTATAATGTCGATAATATGGGCATAACTTCACCTAAGCGGCATATCGTTATTCATTCAACCAGGGAGAGTAGATAATATGGGTGATAAAAAATTATTATCTGATTATACAGAAAGCGAATTTTTAGATTTAGTTCGTAAAATTTATAATGCTGAAGGGCCAACTGAAGAGGACGATAATCGCCGAGTTAGGGAGTTTCGGCGTCTTGCTGAACATCCATCAGGCTCCGACCTTATCTTCTACCCAGAGGATGGGAAAGATGATAGTCCAGAGGGCGTTGTTCAGGAAGTAAAACAATGGCGTCAAGCTAATGGTAAGCCGGGCTTTAAGGGTTAGCTTCTGATCACATAAATGAGTATGTATCCGCGTCTGGAGGCGCGGTTTTCAATTACTTACCGAATATAAGCAGCGCAACACGCCTGGTGTGCTGCTTCATTCCTAATACGTTCACCACGGAGGAAGATCCCCATATAACGATCATCTGGACGCCAGACAGTTCCTGTGTGAATGTTAAAGCACCATTCAATTCTCACGGGCAATCAGCATTTTTTAATGGAAAAGATTACATAACACCAGATGTTGACGGGCATAATGTTTCCGAAGGATGGAAAAAATTTAGTAAAAAAGGCGTTCGCTTAAGTACATATGATAAATATTTAAACAGAGTGAAAGGGTGATAATATGTTTGGTATTTTTACAGAAAATAAATCTTTTAAGTCAGAAATTAATGAAACAGTATTACTTGCTTCAATTACCAAAGGTGAATTTAAAGAAGGAATGCAGATCCCTGTCGATTATTGGAGTATCAAACAATAGGCTTTCTTCTTTAAAAAGGTATTTATGGGGAAATAATGCGACTCTAGTAGTTTCAATGTATTTATCTAAAGTTGCGCATTTTTTATTCTCATGGGTTCTATATTTCAGACAAGAAAACGTTATTGTTCAGAATAAAATAATTTTTTGGATGAGATAAAGAATTTTTCCACAGATAAAATAAATGAATATACTAGTGAGTATGAAGCTTATTCAGAAGGTGAAAAAGTACCAGAATGGTACACTACTATTGATGAGATAAAAGAATTTATGTCATAACTTGAAAGCAAGATGATTAACATAATATACGCTTTCCATCTAAGGCTTAGTAAAACGACAGTCAGGGTAACCTGATTCCGCATGGCTGGCACACTACAGAGTAACTAATTAACCAACTTAAAAATCGTACCCTGGGACGAGATTAAATGTATCCATTACGTGTTTGAGCATAAAATTAGTTTACTTTCTAACATACGCGAACATCATGCTACAGTGAGAAGCGTTTGTGCAATCTGGAGAATATCGCCGTGTCTGGTCTCAAAATATCGCTACTGCAGCAGCCGCTTGCCTGGATGGACGCTCCGGCCAACTTGCGGCATTTCGATTTACAGCTCGATAATCTGAACGGCCGCGATCTGATTGTGTTGCCTGAAATGTTTACAACGGGTTTTGCGTTGGAAGCGGCAAAGCACTCGCTGACGCAGCCAGAGCTCATCGCCTGGATGCAGGAAAAGGCGCAGCGCTGCAACGCGCTGATAGCAGGCAGCGCCGCTATCGCCGGCGAACACGGTCCGGTGAATCGCTTTTTGCTCACGCAGCCGGACGGCACGGTACATTTTTACGACAAGCGTCACCTGTTCCGCATGGCCGATGAACATCAGCACTATCAGCCAGGCAACCAGCGGCTGGTGTTGGCGTGGCGCGGGTGGCGCATTCTGCCACTGGTCTGTTACGATCTGCGCTTCCCGGTATGGTCGCGCAACCAGAATGATTACGATCTTGCGCTGTATGTCGCTAACTGGCCCGCCGCGCGTTCGCATCACTGGCAGACGCTGCTCGCCGCCCGCGCAATAGAAAACCAGGCCTACGTAGCAGGCTGCAACCGCATTGGCACCGACGGCAACGGCCAACACTACCGCGGCGATAGCCGGGTTATCGATCCGCAGGGCGAAATCCTTGCCGCCGCTGAACCGCATCAGGCGGGCCAGATCGATGCCGAACTGTCATTAACGGCGCTTAAGGAGTATCGCGAGCGTTTCCCCGCCTGGCGAGATGCTGACGCGTTTCGGCTCATATAGTGCTCCCTCCCGGCCCGCCCGGGAGGCAACAGGCATGCTTTAGTAAAAACGGGCGGTTTCGCGCAGGTGGCGTCACCGGCCTGCGCTATCGTAGATATCCCACGCCGCCTGCATGGCCGCCCCCTGAACAGTCTTCAGGCCCAGCCGGTTCAGCACCGCCTCCAGCGCCGCGAGCGTTTGCAATACGCAGTCTTTGCGGGCGTTATAGCCCATCGTGCCAATACGCCAGATTTTGCCCTGAAGCGGGCCAAACGACGTACCAATCTCAATGTGAAAATCCTCCAGCAGACGCTGGCGCACCGCTTCGCCATGAACCTGCGCCGGGATAACCACGCCGAGCACATTGCTCATGCGGTGCGCCGGAGAACCGAACGTATCCAGCCCCATCCCCTGAATACCCGCCGCCAGCGCCCGCCCGTGCAGAGCGTGGCGGGCAAGCGTATTATCCAGCCCCTCTTCCAGAATAATGCGCGCGCATTCACGGGCGGCAAACAGCATACTGGTGGCTTCGGTGTGATGATTAAGCCGCTCTGGCCCCCAGTAATCCATAATCATGCCGAGATCGAAATAGTTAGAGTAGATAATCTCATCATCGCCGTCGTAATGGCTGTCGTTGCGGATACCCTGCTCCACACGCCGACGACGGCGAATCACCTCTTCCATCCGTGGGCTGAGCGTGACGGGCGAGCTGCCGGACGGGCCGCCAAGACACTTTTGCAGCCCGGCGGACACCGCATCCAGCCCCCAGCCGTCGGTATCCAGCTCATTGCCTCCCAGCGAGGCGGTGGCGTCGGTATAAAACAGCACGCCGTAGCGGCGGCAGATATCGCCAAGTTCATCCAGCGGCTGAAGCAGCGTAGTGGACGTATCGCCGTGTACGGTAAGCAGCAGCCGTGGTCTGACGCGTTTAATGGCATCTTCGATTTGCTGCGGTGAAAATACCTCGCCCCACGGCACGTCGATGCTGCGCACCTCCGCGCGGCAACGCCGGGCAATTTCACACAGCAGATGTCCAAATCGGCCAAAAACCGGCACCAGCACGCGATCGCCCGGGCGAATCGCCGACAGGAGAATGGCCTCAATACCGGCGCGGGAAGTGCCATCCACCAGCATTGTCCAACGGTTCTGAGTACGAAATATTTCACGCCACAGCGCCATCACTTCGTTCATGTAGCCTGTCATGGCCGGGTCATACTGGCCGATAAGCGGGCTTGCCATCGCGCGCAACGCCCGCGGGTCGGCGTTAATGGGGCCAGGCCCCATTAACAGGCGCTGCGGTGGGTTTATCTGCGGATACCGTTGAATATCAAACATCGCGTTTCCTTGTTCTGAACGTCGCTTCGCCGTGAAACGAAAATAGCGAAATGGGGAAGTTGGCAGCAAGTGTGCCATGCTGCAAAAAAACGCGCCGCAGGCGATATCACATGCCATTAAAAAGTCACCCGCCCGTGAATGAAAAAAGAGATAAACCGAGTCGGGCCGTCCGCGGCGCGGCGGCGTCAGACGCCAGTGAGCGTTGCACAAGAGAAACCCGGCAGGTTGATAAAGCCGTGAAATTTATCGCACCGGGTATGGCGCAACCGGCGAAGAAAAGGGGTCGCCGGCGGCGTTATGCGGGTCACCTGAGGCTAAAGGGGGCCGCTCACTTAACGTTCGTTGTCAAACGGGCCTTCATCAGCGCTAAACGGATAAGCGGGCCGCTTTGCAACGCCTGCGGCCCCGCAAAGCGAGGATGACTTCATGCTGCGCGCCCGCCCTGCCATCAGTCTGCGTCCGACCCGTCTCGTTTCGCTACAGCCCGCCTGCGGTTTGCCGGTTTCAGCGGGCGTCTCGCCCGCCACGCGGTAAGCCTGTACAGGTTAAAAGCGAACAGGGATAGTTATTAACGCGCGTCCGTTCTTCAGCCCCTTATTTCGCCAGCAGGCTATTTTTATCAATCCCCAATCGCTTCATGCGCGAAAGCAGCGTGGTGCGTTTAACGCCCAGACGCTGCGCTGCGCCTCTGGAACCGGCAATAACGCCGTTCGTTTCTTTCAATACCCGAACAATCCGTTGATATTCATCTTCATCATCACGCAACGGTTCTGCTTCAGGCTGCGCGTATGCCGGCGCAGGGGCCAGAAACGGCGGCATCATCTCGCAAAGCGAAAGCTGCAGCACATTTCCTCTGGTCAGCAGTACCGCCCGCTCAATGACGTTTTCCAGCTCGCGCACGTTACCCGGCCACTCCATACGGCTTAATGTGCGCAGCGTCTCAGCCGGGATGCTGTCAATGTTGCGCTCCAGCCGTCTGGCGATTTTAAAGGTGAACGCTTTAACCAGCAGGGGGATATCCTCCGGTCGTTCACGCAGCGGCGGCAGGCGGACAGGAAAGACGTTCAGCCGGTAATAGAGATCGCTGCGAAACGCTCTGTCCGCCACCATTTGCCGCAAGTCACAGTTTGTGGCGGCAATCAGGCGCACATCGGTGTGAATAACTTTATTGCTGCCTAACCGTTCGAACTCCTGCTCCTGAAGCACCCGCAGCAATTTAGGCTGTAGTTCCAGGGGCATATCGCCCACTTCGTCAAGAAACAGCGAGCTTTTATCCGCCAGTTCAAAGCGCCCGATATGTTGAGCGCTGGCGCCGGTAAAGGCGCCGCGCTCGTGGCCGAACAGATCGCTTTCCAGCAGCCCGGCAGGCATGGCGGCGCAGTTAAGCTTCACCATCCGTCGTCCGTTGCGCGTACTCTGGTTATGGATAGCCCTGGCAACCAGCTCTTTGCCGGTACCGGTTTCCCCCAGAATCAGCACGGTGCTGTTGCTGCGCGCCACCATCTCCACCTGGCGCATAACGTCGCGCATCGCCTGGCTCTGGCCGATAATTTCGCCAAAATCAGCGGCGACGTTGTTAATCTGCTCAGTCAGCGCCAGGTTTTCATCAATCAACCGCTCCTTCAGGCGCTGGATCTCCTGGTAGGCCAGCGCGTTATCCACGGCAATCGCAATGCGCCCGGCAATCTGATGCAGCAGCTTCAGATTAGCCGTCGTGAAAATATGCTCCTGGCACTGGGCCAGCTTCAGCACGCCAAGGATATTGTCCCCTGACATCAGCGGCAGCAGGCACAGCGTTTGTATTTGGTTGCCCCACATATCAAACAGCATTCGCTCATAGGGGGCCAGGCTGTCGTGCTGATGCAAATTCAGCAACAGCATCTTTTTACTGTGAAAGACCCGTTCCGAAAGCGTTCCCTGTTCATTGACTTCGCTTCTGTCATGCACCGGCGCATCGCGATCGATATAGTGGGTGGAGTAAATCTTCAGCCGATGGCGTCGGGATGCCCGCAGAACGATGCTGATGGAATCAATCCCGAAATTGTTGTGAATTTCATGGGCGATTTCACTGATCAGTTCATCAAGGTCCAGTTTCGAAAGCACGGCGTTGGTGATAGCGACCAGCAGGCGGAAGTCGTTACGCTCGCGGCACAACAGCTTGTGATGTTGGCTATCGCTCAGCCGGATCTGGATCTGCTCTACGGCAAGCGCCACAATCTGCGCCAGCGAACGCAGCCGCGCACGCTCTTTTTCGCTCCACGGGCGATCGTCGTCACGCAGAATTTCGCAGCCGCCGACAATCTTGCCATCAGAGGCCAGCGGCAACATACCGTAATAGCTAAAATTCGGGTAAAGCCCGCAGCCAGCAAGTACAGGCCAGGCCTCGCGAAACGCGGCGACATCGCAGTGCAGCATATCCGGGCGTGAAAGGATGTGGCTGACAGGCCCGCTCGCCAGCGCCAGCTCATCCATTTTAATAACGCTCTCGCCGTTATCCTTCACGCCATAATAGCGCACCTGGGGATGCAGCTCGTCCGCCGTCAGAATAATGGCGGCCTGGCCGGCCAGATCGGCCTGTCGCAGGTGCAGCGTCAGCGCCTGTGCGAGCGCGCAAAAATCGGGCTGCTGCAGTAGCGTGCGCGTCAGGTTAAAGAGCTGCTGCTCCTGGGGATCGCCCATTGAAGTAAGAGACATTGTGTTATCCAGAAACCCGGTTATCAGTGCTCCACGCGTATTCGCGCCGGAATAAGCAGCGCGATACGGCATAGATTATTGGGTATAACGTACGCAGGCGGCCGGCTTCCGCCTGGAAACATAGTAGTCTAACAAATACGGGGGAGGGGTTCGGTATGCGGCAAATCAATCGTACGACAAATACCGTACAGTCCTGTCATCCTGACGCCCCGTTGCGGCACAACTTCACCAATAATCGCAGCGTCGCGCCCCAGCGGATGCGCCTGCAACCGCCCAAGCAGCGCCTGCGCCTGCTGTGGCGCGACGCCAATCACCAGTTTTCCTTCGTTGGCGAAATTCAACGCATCCAGCCCCAGCAGTTCGCACACGCCGCGCACCGCCGGTTTGAGCGGCAGCGCCTGCTCGTTAAGTACAATACCGTAACCGCTGGCGGCGGCAAATTCGTGAACCACGGCGTTAACGCCGCCACGGGTAGCGTCGCGCATCGCTCTGATGCCCGTAAGGTCGCGCACTGCCGCAATCAAGGGCGACAGCAGCGCGCAATCGCTGGCAAGTTCGCCCTCCAGCCCCAGCCGTTCGCGCAGGTTAAGTATCGTGGCGCCGTGGTCGCCCAGCGTGCCCGTTACCAGCAGCCGATCGCCTGGTTGCAGTTGCGCAGCCCCCCACTCCAGCCCAGCCGGAATCACGCCGATCCCGGCGGTATTAATAAACAGCTTGTCCGCCGCGCCGCGGGGGACGACTTTAGTGTCGCCGGTTACAATCGCGATCCCCGCTTCGCGGGCGGTGTCGGCCATGCTGCGCACCACGGCTTGTAGCGTCGCTATCTCCAGCCCTTCTTCCAGAATAAAGCCGCAGGAAAGCCAGCGCGGGGTCGCGCCGCCTACGGCGATATCGTTCGCCGTGCCGCATACCGCCAGCTTTCCGATATCGCCGCCGGGGAAGACCAGCGGATCGATAACATAACTGTCGGTGGAAAACGCCAGCCTGTCGCCGGCGTCGTTCAGCCAGCGCAGCGGAATGCGCGCCTGGTCTTCCTGGGTTGCCAGCAGCGGATTATCAAAAGCCGTCATAAACAGCGCGGCGATAAGTTTTTGCATTGCCTGCCCGCCGCCGCCCTGCGCCAGAGTCACTTTATTCATGCCTCCTCCTGAAAACGATATTGATACCAGGCCGCGCAGGCCCCTTCCGATGAAACCATCAGCGCGCCGAAGGCGTTGCGGGGATTGCAGCGCGGCCCCAGCAGCGGGCAGTCCGCAGGCTTACAGCGCCCGGTCAAGACCTCGCCGCAGCGAGCTTCGGGATCGTCGCACACCAGGCGCTTGCGCGGCTGAAAGCGGCGCTGCGCATCAAAGCGCTGATAGGGTTCTGTCAGGTGTACGCCGGATTCGGCAATAACCCCAAGACCGCGCCACTCGCTCTCGCCATGAATAACAAAAACGTCCGCCATCGCCTGGCGAGCAAGCGCGTTACCGGCATCCGGCGCCACCCGACGATACTGGTTTTCCACCTTACACGCGCCGCCGCATATCTGTTCTACCAGCAGGATAACGCCCTGGAGCAAATCCAGCGGTTCAAAGCCTGCCACCACCAGCGGGCGCTGATAGTCTTCAACAATGAAATCGTAGGCGGCAGTACCAATAACCATACTTACGTGACCCGGCGCCAGAAAAGCGTCAATACCGTTTTCCGGCTGCTCCAGCAGGCTTTTCAACGTAGGCAGCAGCGTAATGTGCTGGCAGAACATGAAGAAGTTATTCACGCCGTCTTCACGCGCCCGGCGCAGCGTCAGCGCTGTGGCTGGCATAGTGGTTTCAAAGCCGAGGCCGAAAAAGACCACCTCGCGCTGCGGATTATCGCGGGCAAGCGCAAGGGCATCCATTGGCGAGTAAACCACCCGCACGTCCGCGCCGCGGGCCTTTGCGTCCAGCAGCGATCCCTCTTTGCCGGGCACGCGCATCGCATCGCCAAAGGTACAAAAAATAACGCCTTCGCGGGCGGCAATCTCAGTACAGGCGTCAATACGCCCCATCGGCAGTACACAGACCGGGCAGCCGGGTCCGTGAATAAACTCAATATTGTCCGGCAACAACCGATCGAGGCCGAACCGGAAGATGGCGTGGGTGTGCCCGCCACACACTTCCATAATCCGCAAGGGCCGCAGGGCATCAAAAGGCAAATGCCTGGCCTGCGATTTCAGTTGCTCAATAAGCTGCATAACCCGCTCAGGCGCGCGGTATTCATCAACAAAACGCATCAGTTTTCCCCTTCTCCGTAGAGTAAAGGCCCTACGTCCGGTTCAACTTCAAACATATTTTGCAGCGCCTCCAGGGTATCGAGCGCCTCCTCTTCGTCAATGACGCTCATTGCAAACCCAACGTGCACCAGCACCCACTGGCCTACCCGGGAATGGCCCCGCTCATCCTGCGCGCCCACCAGGGTTAAATCCACCTGGCGCTGAATGCCGCAGACCTCAACTACCGCCTCCTCAGGAGAAGCAATAGCGCGAATTTGTCCCGGAACGCCTATGCACATCGCTGCGCCTCCAGCCAGGCAAGCCAGGCCTCCATCCCTTCGCCTGTGCTGGCGGAGATAAGCAGTATTTCAATATCCGGATTCACCTGCCGGGCGCTGGCGATACAGGCCGCCAGGTCAAAGTTAAGCCAGGGCAGCAAATCGACCTTATTGAGCAACATCAGCGACGCGGCGGCAAACATATGCGGATATTTCAGCGGCTTATCTTCACCTTCCGTCACCGACAGCACCGCCACTTTATGGCGCTCGCCCAGATCGAACGACGCAGGGCAAACCAGGTTGCCTACATTTTCAATAAACAAAATACCGCCCGTCGCCAGCGGCAGGCGGCGGCAGGCGGTCTGAATCATCTGCGCATCCAGATGACATCCCTTCCCGGTGTTCACCTGGATTGCCGGCGTGCCGGCGGCGCGAATGCGCTCGGCGTCATTGAGCGTTTGCTGATCGCCTTCAATCACGGCACAAGGTACTTTTCCCTTCAGGCGCTTCAGGGTTTCGCTAAGCAACGTGGTTTTTCCAGACCCCGGGCTGGAGACCAGATTCAACGACAGCAGGCGGCTGGCGGCAAAGGCGGCGCGGTTGGCCTGCGCGAGCTGGTTGTTTTTGCCCAGAACATCCAACTCCAGCTCCAGCATACGCCGCTGGCTGATGCCCGGCGCATGGGCACCCGCTGCGCCGCAGCCGTAGTGCAGATCGCCATTTTCCGCGCCGTGCGGCTGAAACGGCAGCGCCGACAGGCGGGATATGCGCAGCGAATCGCGCGGCACGGCGGCGAACGGCGCCCGAAAATCAGGGGGGGCGTCGCCTTCAATATGAAGATTGCCCTCTCCACAGCCACAGGTTGTACACATCTTTCACTCCTACTCTATTTCCAGGCGCTTAATTTGCAGACCGTCATCTGCCGCGATGCGTAACGTATCGCTCAGGCAGTCAGGGCAACGCCGTACTCTGGCGCTCAGCAACGTGACGTAACGCTGGCAGTGATGGCACCAGCATTCGGCCTCCTGCTGTTCAATATTGAGTTCGCAACCTTCCGCCAGGGTATCGCGGCAGACCAGTTCAAAGCAGAACGCCAGCGCGCTGCGCTCCACGCAGGAGAACGCGCCTATCTTCAGCCACACGCCGGTCACCCGACGCGCGCCGTGTTGCCGCGCCTGTTGCTCAATGAGTTCAAGCGCACGCTGGCAAAGTGTGATTTCGTGCATAGCATGTCCGGTTTCGACGCGGTAGCCGCGTAATGCAACCAACATGCCAAAAATAAAAATCAAGAAGGGGCTGAGGTGACGATGGCTGACGAAATGACATGTCGGCAGGCCATGTAAAAACGCGCCGTGGGCGTAAAAACAATATATATCAATAGCATAAAAAATGGCACGGAAAGTGCTTGGAGAGGATATTCGTATCAGCAGGAAATCATTTATGTCCCTTACTGAAATAAGCCATAAAGCGGCGTTTATTGCCGAACGCAACCACCAGCTCAATAAACAGTGGCATACCTACTGCAATACCCTGATTCAGGCCATTACCACAACAAAACAGGCGCTGTATCTGGAGATTAAAAGCTCCCCTGACGAAGGGCTGCACTTCTCGCTTTTCAACCACTTTACGCTGCAGATCGTTCGCGATACCGGGTTTAACAACCATACGCTCCACTATGTTCTACACGCCTGCGACGGCAAAAGCCGCCTTGCGCTCGCCAGCGCCCAACTGGGCTGCGACGGGCTGCTTGATAAACGGGTTAGCAACACCGATCGCCAGGCGGTGCTGGAGCACTGTCTGGCGCAAATCAGCAGCGTTTACGATTACCTCTACCAGGCAACGCAGCAGGATGAGCCGTTAACCCTTGAAACGCTCGCCTGCGCGCTGCCCTGCCTGGCGAGGGCCTGAATTTCAGCGTGTCGAAAGGTGTCGAAAAACGCCGTCGGCGACACGATTTCGTCAAAAATGACTACGTAAGGATGTACGGGTGAACCGTTTTGTTATCGCCGATCCCAAACTCTGTATAGGCTGCCACACCTGCGAGGCCGCCTGTTCAGAAAACCATCGCCATCAGGGGCTACAAACCATGCCGCGCCTGAAGGTGATGCGGAATAAAAAAGAATCCGCGCCACAGCTTTGCCGCCAGTGCGAAGACGCCCCTTGCGCCCAGGTATGCCCGGTTAACGCCATCAACCGGCTAAACGGCGCCGTGCAGCTTAATGAAAGCCTGTGCGTCAGTTGCAAGCTGTGCGGCCTTGCCTGCCCGTTCGGCGCCATTGAGTTTGCCGGTAGCCGTCCGCTGGATATTCCGGCCAACGCCAACAGCCCGAAAGCGCCGCCTGCGCCCCCGATGCCGCTCAAAGTCAGTACCTTCCTGGACTGGGTACCCGGCATCCGCGCTATCGCCGTCAAATGCGACCTCTGTTATTTCGATGAACAGGGGCCGGCCTGTGTTCGCACCTGCCCCACGAAAGCGCTGCGCCTGGTCAGCAATGACGACATCGCCGACGCCAGCCGACGCAAGCGTGAACAGGCTATCAATATGGATTTCGGCGCGCTGTCGGTCTTTTCCAGCCACGGAGGAAACGCACAATGATGTCCGCGACTCTGGTAAATAATGCCCTGATGCTGCTTGGCGCAGGCGCGCTGCTTTCGGCCATACCGGGCCTTTGCCGCCCCCTGAGCGGCTTTATCGCCGGCATAGCCGGTACGCTGGCCTGCGCCTGCGCGCTGGCTGGCGGCGCGCTGACGCTGGCCGGCCGACCGGAAACGGCAACATTGCTTAACAGCCGATATATGCTCCTTCTGACGCCGCTTAATGCCGTCTGGCTTATAACTATCGGGCTGTGCGGATGTTTTATTTGCCTGTATCACATCGCCTGGCAGCGCCATCCCGACGCCAGAACCGCCGGGCCGCTGCTGCTGCTCGTACTGGCGGGCGCACTGCTGGCGGTAACGGCAGACAATCTCGCTACGCTGGCGGCAGGCGCGGAGTTAGCCACGCTCAGCGCCGCTTTACTCACTGGCAACGCCCGGGAAAGCAAGCCGTGGTTTGCGCTTGGCCGCCTGGGAACCCTGCTGATTGCGCTGTGCTGCCTGCTGTTGTGGCAGCATTACGGTACGCTGAATCTGGCGGCGCTCCACGCCCGGGCCGGCGCCGACGCGCCGGGGAACCTGGCGCTGACGCTTGGGCTGGCGGGCTTCGGCCTGTTGGCAGGCATCATCCCCCTGCACGGCTGGGTGCCGCAGGCTCACGCCAGCGCCGGCGCCCCTGCCGCCGCGCTGTTTTCCGCCGTGGTACTGAAAACCGGCGTCTGGGGCGTGCTGACGCTGGCTCTGCTTAGCCCGGTTCCGCCGCTGTGGTATGCCGTTGCAGTGATGGTACTGGGCATGGTGACTGCCTTTATCGGCGGTCTCTACGCGCTGATGGAGCACAACATTAACCGCCTGCTGGCTTATCACTCGCTGGAAAATATCGGCATCATTCTGCTGGGGCTGGGCGCCGGGCTGACCGGTTATGCCCTGAACGCGCCGGCGCTGGCGGCGCTGGGCATGGCAGGCGGGCTTTATCATCTATTTAACCACAGCCTGTTTAAAACCACGCTGTTTCTCGGCGCAGGCGCCGTCTGGTTTCGCACCGGGCAGCGCGATATCGAAAAACTGGGCGGCATCGGCAAGCGTATGCCCGCTATCTCGCTCGCTATGCTGGTGGGGCTGATGGCGATGGCCGCGCTGCCGCCGCTAAACGGCTTTGCCGGCGAATGGGTAATTTATCAATCCTTTTTCCGCCTTGGCGCGCTGCCGCAATTTCTGCCGCGCCTGCTTGGGCCGCTGCTGGCGGTCGGGCTGGCGATTACCGGCGCGCTGGCGGTGATGTGTATGGCGAAAGTCTATGGCGTGACTTTCTCTGGCGCGCCGCGCACGCCGCAGGCGGAGCGGGCTGCGCCTGCGCCCTGGCTAATGACCCTGTGCGTGGTCGCGCTGGCGCTGTGTTGCGTTATCGGCGGCGTAGCCGCCCCCTGGCTGCTGCCCATGCTCAGCGCCGTGGTGAATATTCCCAACGCCGCCGCAAGCAGCGTAGTTTCCCAACCGCTGATAACCCTGCTGCTTATCGCCGCTATGCTGCTGGCGTATATCATCTCGCTGCTGCGCCGTGGCGACCGGCTGCCCGCGCGGCGTCGCGGTAGCGCCTGGGTATGCGGTTACGATCACGAACCGACAATGGTCATTACCGCCCACGGTTTCGCCGCGCCGCTAAAAAGCGTGTTTGGCCCAATTTTCGCCCTGCGTCGCGTGCTAAACCCGATGTCGCGGATACCCCTCTGGCAGCATCAGGCGCTGGCGCAGCTCTTCAGACGCCTGGCGGTCATTGAACTGGGCATTTTGCTGGCCGTTGTGATTACCCGGAGCCTTTGAGATGAATACGCTGATTTTTGCACTCGTTCAGGCGCTGGCGCTGTTCGCGCTGGCCCCGCTGTTTACCGGGCTGACCCGCGTCGCCCGCGCCCGCCTCCACTGTCGCCGCGGCCCTGGCTTGCTTCAGGAATATCGGGATCTGTTTAAGCTGCTGGGCCGCCAGAACGTCGCGCCTGCCGATTCCGGCTGGGTATTTCGCCTGACGCCCTATGTCCTGACCGGCGTAATGTTGGTTATCGCCTGCGCCCTGCCGCTTTTAACGCCGCACGCGCCGCTCGCCGGGTTGGGCGATTTGATAACGCTGCTTTATTTGTTCGCTGTCGCGCGCTTTTTTTTCGCGATTGCCGGGCTGGATACCGCCAGCCCCTTTACCGGCATCGGCGCCAGCCGCGAAGCGCTGCTGGGGGTACTGGTAGAGCCGATTCTGCTGCTCGGCCTTTGGGTTGTTGCTCAGGTTGCCGGCGCTACGCATATTGACGCCCTGAACGCCGCCGTGCGCGCCTGGCCTGCGGGCCACGGCCTGACGCTGACGCTGGCGCTGGCGCTGCTTGCCTGCGCTTTCGCCACTTTTATTGAAATGGGCAAGCTGCCCTTTGACCTGGCCGAGGCGGAGCAGGAGTTGCAGGAGGGGCTGCTTTCCGAGTACAGCGGCAGCGGCTTCGCAGTGCTGAAGTGGGGCATTAGCCTCAAGCAACTGGTAGTTTTACAACTTTTTATCGGCGTGTTTATTCCCTGGGGGCAGATGACCCACTTCTCCGCCGGCGCGCTTATCCTCGCCATCGTACTGGCGCTGGTGAAGCTTATCTTCGGGATTCTGATTATCTCACTGTTTGAAAACAGCATGGCGCGCCTGCGTTTTCTGGCCGCTTCCCGCATGACCTGGGCCGGCTTCGGTCTGGCATTTTTAGCCTTCGTCACCCTGCTGGCGGCGTGACAAAAAGAGATTTATCGATATGTCTGAACAAAAATTGGGTCAACACTATCTGCACGCGCTGCGTCAGGCGATGCCGGGCGCTGTGCTGGACGAAACCTGGCAGACCCGCGACCAGCTCACGATTACCGTGCAATTACATCGCCTGCCGGACGTTGTGGCGTATCTTTATTACCAACAGGGCGGCTGGCTGTCGGTACTGTTTGGCAATGACGAGCGTAAACTGTGCGGCCATTACGCTATCTATTATGTGCTGTCGATGGAGAAAGGCGTTCGCTGCTGGATAACGGTGCGCGCTGAAGTGAATGCCAGTAACCCTGAATTCCCCTCCGTGACCCCCAAAGTTCCGGCCGCCGTATGGGGCGAGCGCGAAGTGCGCGATATGTACGGCCTGCGCCCGGTAGGCCTGCCGGATGAACGCCGCCTGGTGCTGCCGGACGACTGGCCGGACGAACTGTGGCCAATGCGCAAAGACAGCATGGACTACCGCCAGCGGCCGGCCCCCACCAGCGACAGGGAAACCTACACGTTTATCAATGAACTCGGGGATAAAAGCAATAACGTCGTGCCCATAGGCCCGCTGCACGTCACCTCGGATGAACCGGGGCACTTTCGTCTGTTTGTTGACGGCGAAACCATTATCGACGCCGATTATCGCCTGTTTTATGTCCACCGCGGCATGGAAAAGCTGGCGGAAACCCGCATGGGCTATAACGAAGTCACCTTCCTTTCCGACCGGGTATGCGGTATCTGCGGTTTCGCCCACAGCACCGCTTACACCACGTCGGTGGAAAATGCGATGGGCATTGTCGTGCCTGAACGCGCCCAGATGATCCGCGCCATCCTGCTGGAGGTGGAACGCCTGCACAGCCATCTGCTGAATCTGGGGCTGGCCTGCCACTTTGTCGGCTTTGATTCCGGCTTTATGCAGTTTTTCCGGGTGCGCGAACAGTCAATGAAGATGGCGGAAATCCTGACCGGCGCCCGTAAAACCTACGGCCTAAACCTGATTGGCGGTATTCGCCGCGATATGCTCAAAGATGAGATGATCCAGACCCGCCGGCTTGCTCAGCAAATGCGGCGCGAAGTGCGTGATCTGGTGGATATTCTGCTCAGCACCCCAAACATTGAGCAACGCACCGTCGGCATTGGCCGCCTCGACCCTCAAATCGCCCGCGACTACAGCAACGTTGGCCCAATGGTGCGCGCCAGCGGCCACGCCCGCGACACCCGCGCCGACCACCCGTTTGTCGGCTACGGCCTGCTGCCGGTTGAAGTATTCAGCGAGCAGGGCTGTGACGTTATTTCGCGCCTGAAAGTGCGTATTAATGAGGTTTTCAGCGCCCTTAATATGATCGATTACGGCCTGGACAACCTGCCCGCCGGGCCGCTGATGACCGAAGGCTTCACTTATATACCTGGCCGTTTCGCCCTGGGCTTTAGCGAAGCGCCGCGCGGCGACGATATCCACTGGAGCATGACCGGCGACAACCAAAAACTCTACCGCTGGCGCTGCCGTGCCGCCACCTATGCCAACTGGCCCACGCTGCGCTACATGCTGCGCGGCAATACGGTTTCCGACGCGCCGCTGATTATTGGCAGCCTCGATCCCTGCTACTCCTGTACCGACCGTATGACGGTGGTGGATGTCCGCAAGCGAAAAAGCCAGGTTGTCCCCTATAAGGAAATCGAGCGCTACGCCATTGAGCGTAAGCATTCGCCGCTGAAATAACACCGCGGCCCCGCCGCGGCGGGGCCTCAGATTGTTGACAAAGAAGGAAAAAACGGGGTTTTTCCTTCTTTGTGGTAAGCAGGCGAAAATCAATACATTGATTTTCCTTATTTTTTTATTGTATTTCATCCATCCTGTCTGCGACAGGATGGGGTTTGTCAGCAGTCTCCGGCCCCGCCGCAGCGGGGCCTCTGGAGTAACGATGATTCCGTTTATCAAAAAAGTACTTAAAACCGGTACCGTCACCACGGCTTACCCGCTGCAACCGGTCGAGGTGGATAAAAATTTTCGCGGCAAGCCGCTACACAAGCCGACGCAATGTATCGGCTGCGCGGCCTGCGTAAACGCCTGCCCGTCCAACGCCCTAAGCGTATCGCTTAGCGACGACCACAGCCGGCTTGACTGGCAGTTCAACCTTGGACGCTGTATTTTTTGCGGCCGCTGCGAAGAGGTCTGCCCCACTGCCGCTATCGCCCTGACGACCGAATACGAGCTGGCGGTCTGGAAGCGGGAGGATTTCCTGCAACAAGCCAGCTTTGACGTCTGCCGCTGCCGGGCCTGTCAGCAACCCTGGGCGGTACAAAAAGAAATTGATTACGCCATTGCGCTGCTTAAACAGGGCGGCGACCCACGCGCCGAAAAGCACCGCGAAAGCTTCGAAACCTGCCCGGAATGTAAGCGCCAGCAAGGCCTGGCCCCGTCTGCGCTGATTGATTTAACCCGTGAAATGAAGGAGGCCATGTAATGAGCCAGCTTCCCGGCCCACGTTCGGCCTCCGGCCAGCCGCTACCGGTGACGGTGGATGAATCCATCGCCAGCCTGAAACAGACGCTGCTGAAAAAAATTAAGCGCTCGGCCTGGGTCTACCGGGTGGACTGCGGCGGCTGTAACGGCTGCGAGATTGAAATCTTCGCCACGCTCTCGCCGGTGTTCGACACCGAACGCTTCGGTATTAAAGTCGCGCCTTCGCCGCGCCACGCCGATATTTTATTGTTCACCGGGGCCGTTACTCGCGCTATGCGCTCGCCGGCGCTTCGGGCGTGGGAATCTGCGCCGGACCCTAAAATCTGCATATCCTATGGCGCCTGCGGCAACAGCGGCGGCATTTTTCACGATCTCTACTGCGTCTGGGGCGGTACGGACAAAATTGTGCCGGTGGATGTCTATATTCCCGGTTGCCCGCCGACGCCTGCCGCTACCCTTTACGGCTTTGCTATGGCGCTTGGGCTGTTAGAGCAGAAGATCCACGCGCGCGGGCCGCAGCAGAGCGATAACCAACCGGCGGCGCTGCTGCGCCCGGAAATGGTGCAGCCGCTGCGGGTACGCATCGAGCGAGCCGCCCGGCGTATGGCGGGCTACCGCTACGGCCGCCAGATAGCCAATGATTATATGCAGCACCTGGCCGCAGGCGAAAACACGCTCTCAGGCTGGCTTAGCGAGCGGCAGGATCCGCGCCTTAACGAAATCGTCGCCGCGTTAAATGAAGTGGTCGAACGGGAGCGTATACGGTGAGCGGGCAGGTTATCTTTAGCCAGTTAAGCCGCAAGTTCGTTGACGAAAACGAAAACACGCCAGACCAGGCGCAGCAGGTTATCTACTACAGCCTGGCTATCGGCCATCACCTGGGCGTGATTGATTGTCTGAAAGCGGCGCTAATCTGCCCGCTGGAAGCCTGGCCGGCGTGGATCGCCACGCTGCCTGCCGAAGAGGCGCGGCGCAAAATGGAAGGCGTGACGCGTTTTGGTGAAATCGTTATCGATCACAGCCACGTCAACTTACTGGCTTCAGCATTCGACGCGGCGCTGGCGCAACAGACGCCAACGCAGCAAAGCTGGAGCCGCGAACTGCTGCGCCTGTTGCAGATGATTCAACGCGAACCCGCCGTCTACCTGATGGTAAGGAGTCAAAATGACTGATGTACTACTGTGCGTGGGCAACAGCATGATGGGCGATGACGGCGCCGGGCCGCTGCTTGCGCAGATGTGCCAGGCGCAACCGCGCGGCGAATGGGTGGTTATCGACGGCGCCAGCGCGCCGGAAAACGACATTGTCGCCATTCGCGCGCTGCGCCCGGATCGCCTGCTGATTGTCGATGCCGCCGACATGGGCCTGAGCCCCGGTGAAATGCGCGTTATCGACCCTAAGGATATTGCCGAACTGTTCTTGATGACCACCCATAACATGCCGCTCAATTATCTGGTAGAGCAGCTTCAGGATGACGTGGCACAGGTTATTTTCGTGGGTATCCAGCCGGATATTGTCGGCTTTTACTACCCCATGACCGAGCCTGTACGCCTGGCAGTAACCGATCTCCACCAGCGCCTGGATAACTGGCAGGGGCTGGGAGGCGTCGCCCAGCTTTGATAACCGCATTTCTGGCCTTTTCCGCCGCGCATTATCGCGGCGGATATTTTCGCGGCGCCCTAAAGCATTATGACGATGCCACAAGACCAGGCATCGCGTATCAGCGATTTTTTCACACTTCTCTCATTGTTGACGTCTCAGTCTGCTGACGACGCTTCCCCGACAAAAATGTCGATCGCGTTATTTTCCCGCGTTATACATATTAAAAATCGTTGATATTCAAATATATATGTTATTGGCACGCTTTGTGCTTAAACAGACCAGGCATACTTAAACCCAAGCTGGAGAATATGATGAACCGCTTCATCATTGCTGATTCAAGCAAATGCATTGGCTGTCGCACCTGCGAAGTCGCCTGCGTCGTTTCCCATCAGCAGGACCAGGACTGCGCCGCCCTGACGCCGCAAACGTTCCTTCCGCGAATTCATGTCATTAAAGGAGTCAATATCTCCACGGCCACGCTGTGCCGCCAGTGTGAAGACGCCCCCTGCGCCCGGGTATGCCCTAACGGCGCCATCAGCCGTGACAACGATTTTATTCACGTTCATCAGGAGCGCTGTATTGGCTGTAAAACCTGCGTAGTGGCCTGCCCCTACGGCGCGATGGAAGTGGTGGTTCGCCCCGTAGTGCGCAACAGCGGCAGCGGCCTGAACGTAGTGACGAATAAGGCGGAAGCGAATAAGTGCGATCTGTGCTACCACCGGGCGGAAGGCCCCGCCTGCATCCCGGCCTGCCCGACCGATGCCATTATCTGCATCGATCGCAATCGCCTTGAGCAGCTTAGCCTGGAAAAACGTCGCCGTGCGGCGCTCGACGATATCGCCGTTCTGACGCGTTGATATTTTTTGGGTTCAATCCTTAATCGGCCTGTTATTGATGAAAAATCACCAGCGCTTATCCGTGCTGCAACATGAAACGGGTTGAGGAAAACAACCACATCGCGCGCGCAAGCGGCTAACGACATAGCTACACAGAATAAACCCAGCCTGAAAGGTTATTACGGCTGGGACGTCCTTAACGATACCCGACTGCTGACGCCGCGCCTGAAGCAGCCAGTGATTCGCTACCGTAAGAATGGGCCGCTGGCGCCGGCGACCCGGGATAATGAAAGCGCGGCTGCGCGCAGCGGCGGAGCTATAGCAAACACAAGGTTATGAGACTGACAGGAACGGAAATCCGCATCTGCGGAAAGGTACAGGGGGTGGGCTTGCGCCCCTTCGTCTGGCAGCTTGCCTGCCGGCTTGGTCTGCGCGGCTGCGTCTTTAATGACGGCGCCGGGGTCATCATTCGCCTGGCCGGCAGCGCGACGGCGCTGCTGGCAAAACTGAAAGCCGATTGCCCGCCTCTGGCCCGCATTGACAGCGTGGAAACCCGCCCCTGGACCTGGCGACAGGCGCCTGCCGACTTTCGTATTATCGAGACGGATCGTAGCGCCATGACAACCCATATCGCCCCGGACGCCGCCACGTGTCCGGACTGCCTGCGCGAAATAAACGATCCGAACGATCGCCGCTATCGCTATCCCTTTAACAACTGCACCCACTGCGGCCCGCGTCTGACCATTATTCGGGCCATGCCTTATGACAGACCCGCCACGGCCATGAACGATTTTCCCCTGTGCGCCGACTGCGCGCGCGAGTATCGGAACCCTGCCGACAGGCGCTTTCATGCACAACCCGTCGCCTGCCCACACTGCGGCCCGCAAATACGCTGGCGCGACGCCGACGGGCGTTATGCCGAACGCGAAGCAGCGCTACAGGCGGCGGCAACCGCGTTGTGCTGCGGTCTTATTGTGGCAATTAAAGGGCTGGGCGGTTTTCATCTGGCCTGCGACGCTACCTGCGAGGCGGCGGTACAGCGCCTGCGCCTGCGCAAACATCGCCTGACGAAACCGCTCGCCGTCATGCTGCCCGATACCGGCGCGCTCAGCGCGCCGGTTGCCGCGTTACTCTCAACCCCGGCAGCCCCCATCGTGCTGGAGGAAAAGCGGCGTCTGCCCGCGTTGTGCGCCGGGATTGCGCCAGGCCTCAATCAGGTAGGCGTGATGCTGCCTTCCACCCCGCTCCACCATCTGCTAATTCAGGCGACAGGACGCCCGCTGGTGATGACTTCCGGTAACGCCAGCGGCAGACCGCCTGCGCTGGATAACGACGAGGCGCTGGCGGATTTAGCCGGTATCGCCGACGGCTGGCTAATACATAACCGCCCCGTATTGCAACGCATGGACGATTCAGTGTTGCAGCGCGATGGCCGAATAGTGCGCCGGGCCAGAGGATTTGTGCCAGACGCTCTTGCGCTGCCGCCTGATTTTCTGCCTGCGCCGCCCACCCTCTGCGTTGGCGCGGATCAAAAAAATACCCTGTGCCTGCTACGCGGCCGGCATGCCGTGCTAAGCCAGCATCTTGGCGATCTGAACGATGAGGCAGCGCTGGCGCAGTGGCGTCAGACGCGTAATCGGCTTTGCGCGCTGTATGACTTTCAGCCGCACCAGGCTGTCGCTGACGCCCATCCCGGCTATCTCAGCGTTAGGCTGGCGCAGGAAAGCGGCCTGCCGATAATGCGCGTTCAGCACCATCACGCCCACGCTGCCGCTTGCCTGGCGGAACATGGCTGGCCATCGGGAAACGGCCCCGTTATCGCGCTGATCCTGGACGGTACCGGCTGGGGGGACGGGCGGCTATGGGGCGGCGAATGTCTGAAAGTGGATTACCGCCATTACCAGCACCTGGGCGGCCTGCCTGCGGTGGCGCTGCCCGGGGGCGAACAGGCCATCCGCCAGCCCTGGCGCAATCTTCTGGCGCAACTGCACGCCTGGGTGCCGGGCTGGCAACAGTTGCCGGAAGCAAGCGGCCTGCTCACGCAACCCTGGCAGCCGCTGCTAAACGCCTGCGAGCGCGGCATCAATTCCCCGCTCGCCTCGTCCTGCGGCCGTTTGTTTGACGCCATTGCCGCCGCGTTGGGCTGCGCGCCCGCGCAGCTAAGCTACGAAGGCGAAGCCGCCTGCCTGCTCCAGGCGCTGGCGGAACGCAGCGGCCCGGTAGCGCACCCGGTCACGCTCGCCTTATGCGACGGGAAGCTGGATCTGGCCGGGTTCTGGCATCAGTGGTTGAACTGGCGCGCTGAACCCGGCGCCCGCGCCTGGGCCTTTCACGATGCGCTGGCGCGTGGCCTGGCCCAACTTGCTCGCTATCACGCCCGCCGTTGCGCTCTGGACACCATGGTCTGCACGGGCGGCGTGATGCACAACTCACTGCTGCGTCTGCGCCTGGCACGCTGGCTGGGCGATTTGCGCTGCCTGTTTCCTGCACAGTTACCCGCAGGCGATGGCGCTATTGCATTCGGACAGGCGGTTATTGCCGCCGCTCATTTTTCGTTATTACAGGATAAATCATGATGTTGACCCCACTACTGCGACTTCCCCTTCGCGCCCGCCTGCTGCTGGCGGTACTGGTCGCGGCAAATCTGGCCGCCTGGGCCTGGGCTATTGCGGCCTTTCATCAAAACAGCGCGCTGATGGCGGCCAGCCTGCTGGCCTGGTGCTACGGGTTGCGCCACGCGGTAGACGCCGACCATATCGCCGCCATCGATAGCGCCACTCGTAAAATGATGCAGCAAGGCAGCCAGCCCTGGGGCGCCGGCGTCTGGTTTTCGCTGGGTCACTCCAGCATCGTGGTGATGGCGACGCTGGCTATCGCCATCACCGCTGCGGCCTTCCAGCACAATATGGCATGGCTGCATGAAGCAGGCGGCACTATCGGCACCGCCGTCTCAGCGTTGTTCCTGCTGGCGATGGCGCTGGTGAATCTGGCGATCCTCCACAGCGTATGGCGCGACTTCCGTTGCCTGAAACGCGGCGAGCCGCTGGCCGCTGAAGAAAAAACGACGCTACGCGGCGGCGCCATGCACTGGCTGTTTCGCCCGGCTTTTCGGCTGGTAAATAAAAGCTGGCATATGTATCTGGTGGGATTTCTGTTTGGTCTTGGGTTTGACACCGCAACAGAGATTGGCGTGCTGGGCATCTCTGCGGCCGGCGCCTGCGGCGGTATGTCTGTCTGGTCGATATTAGTCTTCCCGGCGCTATTCACCAGCGGTATGGCGCTGGTGGATACCCTGGACAATATGATTATGGTGGGCGCCTACGGCTGGGCCTTCCATAAACCACAGCGCAAGCTCTATTACAACATGACCATCACCGCCAGCTCCGTTGCCGTGGCGCTGTTTATCGGCGGCCTGGAAGCGCTGGGGCTGTTGATGGATAAACTGTCGCTAAGCGGCGGCATCTGGGATTGGGTGGCCGCCGTCAACGATCGCCTCGGCAACGCCGGGTTTGTGGTTGTGGGGCTGTTTATCGCCTGGTGGCTGATTTCAATGCTTAACTATCGCCGTAAAGGCTATGACGCCCTGTTAACGCAGTAATGCCATACCGGCGCGCCCGCGCGCCGGTTCTCCCCGCGACATCGACACGTCATTTTTGACGACGCCGCGATCAACTCTTAATTAAATATTTAATATCAATAACTTAAAAAATGTTTTTTATGGCACGGCTTATGCACTGCCTGAGCCTGTGCCACAGTTATAAAAACATTGACCGGAGCAAAACGATGAAAAAAGTCATTACGGTTTGCCCCTACTGCGCATCGGGCTGCAAGATAAACCTGTGCGTTGATAAGGGTAAAGTCGTTAAAGCCGAGGCGGCCCAGGGCGTCACTAACCAGGGCGAACTCTGCCTTAAGGGCTATTACGGCTGGGATTTTATTAATGATACCCAGATTCTGACCCCGCGCCTGAAAAGCCCGATGATTCGCCGCAGCCGCGGCGGCAAGCTGGAGGCGGCAAGCTGGGAAGAAGCGCTGGATTATGTGGCCGATAAGCTCGGCGCCATTAAAGCCAAATATGGCCCGGACGCCATCATGACCACCGGATCGTCGCGCGGTACCGGCAATGAATCCAATTATATTATGCAGAAGTTTGCGCGCGCCGTTATCGGCACCAACAACGTAGACTGCTGCGCGCGCGTCTGACACGGCCCTTCGGTTGCAGGTCTGCACCAGTCGGTCGGTAACGGCGCAATGAGTAACTCTATTATCGGCATCGAAAATGCCAGCCTGATCTTTATCTTTGGCTATAACCCGGCGGATTCTCACCCTATCGTGGCAAACCGCATAATTAAAGCGAAACAGAAAGGGGCGAAAATTATTGTTTGCGATCCGCGTAAAATTGAATCTGCGCGCATTGCCGATCTTCACCTTCGGTTGCATAACGGCGCTAACATCGCGCTGCTCAATGCCCTGGGCCACGTGCTGCTGGAAGAAGATCTCTATGATCACAACTTTGTCGCGACCAGAACGCAGGGGCTGGAGGAGTACCGTAAGATAGTCGAGGGTTACACCCCCGAATCAGTCGAACAAATTACCGGCGTCCCGGCCGCTGATATTCGCAAAGCGGCGCGCATGTACGCCGCCGCAGACAACGCCGCCATTCTCTGGGGTATGGGCGTCACCCAGTTCTACCAGGGAGTGGAGACGGTTCGCTCGCTCACAAGCCTGGCGCTGCTAACCGGCAATCTGGGAAAGCCCAGCGCCGGCGTCAACCCGGTTCGCGGACAAAACAACGTGCAGGGCGCCTGCGATATGGGCGCGCTGCCCGACACTTACCCTGGCTATCAGTATATTAACGATCCGGCCAACCGCGAGAAGTTCGCCAGTGCCTGGGGGGTGGAATCGCTGCCGGCCCATACCGGATACCGCATCAGCGAGCTGCCGCACCGGGTCGCCCACGGCGAAGTACGCGCCGCTTACATTATGGGAGAAGACCCGCTCCAGACCGATGCCGAGCTGTCAGCGGTGCGCCAGGCATTCGATGACATGGACCTGGTAATAGTTCAGGATATCTTCATGACCAAGACCGCCTCGCGTGCCGACGTGATTCTGCCTTCCACGTCATGGGGCGAGCATGAAGGCGTCTATACGGCGGCAGACCGTGGCTTCCAGCGTTTCTTTAAAGCCGTGGAACCGAAGTGGGATCTGAAGACCGACTGGCAAATCATCAGTGAAATCGCAACCCGCATGGGTTACCCGATGCGCTATGAGAATACCCAACAAATCTGGGACGAACTACGAGGCCTGTGCCCTGATTTTTATGGCGCCACCTATGAAAAAATGGGCGAGCTGGGCTTTATTCAGTGGCCGTGTGTGGATGAATCTGATGACGACCAGGGAACCGACTTTCTGTTTGAGGACAGTTTCAGTACGCCGAACGGCCTGGGGCAACTCTTCACCTGCGACTGGGTAGCGCCCATTGACCGCCTGACCGACGAGTACCCGATGGTGCTCTCGACGGTGCGTGAAGTGGGGCATTATTCGTGCCGTTCAATGACGGGTAACTGCGCTGCGCTGGCGGCGCTGGCCGATGAACCCGGCTACGCGCAAATCAACGCCATTGATGCCGCCCGGCTGGGCATCCGGGATGAGGAACTGGTCTGGGTGTGCTCGCGCAAAGGCAAGGTTATCACCCGCGCCCAGGTTAGCGAGCGCCCTAACAAGGGGGCGGTTTATATGACCTACCAGTGGTGGATCGGCGCCTGTAACGAACTGGTAAGTGAGAACCTAAGCCCGATAACAAAAACACCGGAGTTCAAATACTGTGCCGTTCGCGTGGAGCCAATAGCCGATCAGCGCAGCGCCGAACAGTATGTCATTGAAGAGTATAACAAGCTAAAAGCCCATCTGCGCGAAAGCGCGCTGGGTTAACGTTTTGCCCCGCACTCTGCCGGCTGCGGGGCTTTTTTCACTAAGCCCACCGCGCCTTCGGTTGCCTTACGCGCGCCAGGCGGGCATTTTCGTACTTTTCCGGCTTTAAACGCAACAGGCTCTGAAGTGTGGAAAATGGACGACATTAAACCTAAAACGGCGTCTGGCCGACTGCGGGCTTGCCCGGTCAGCGTTCAGCCAATTTCACTGTGCGTTATGATAAGTACGTTTGCGTATAAAGGCTCAAAGAGATGCGCTACAACGCTTTTTGGCACATCTGACGTCGCCGCTGACTGCCCCGGACATCCGTAATGCGCCGAGCTTCAGCGTCAATAGCGCAATATCCCTGCCGCTCGTAGCCCGTTGACATCAGTTAATCGTGAATTTTGCAGGTATCGTAAAAATTCATTCCCCATACCAGCCCTTCTGACCCGGTAAAGTTTGAATATACGAAATGGATCGTCTCTGTTATCCCGCTCGCCCAACGCTTGCGGATAAAACCCAATCCAGACGGCAAAAGCCTGAAAGCGCATAATGAAAAGGCCCCGTTATCGCTAACGAGGCCCTGAAGAGTGGCGGAACGGACGGGGCTCGAACCCGCGACCCCCTGCGTGACAGGCAGGTATTCTAACCAACTGAACTACCGCTCCACTGCTCCCTTACAGGGAGCGAGGCGAATATTACGGGCAGCGCCTGCGGGCGTCAATGGTTTTTTCCAGCGCGTTAAACTGTTTGTCTGAAAATTCGCCGTCAGGCGCGCCACAGGCAGCTACCGCCCTTTTTTTGCACCAAATCCAGGCGCGATTCGTGCTGCGCCCGCTCTTCTTCGCTGGCGGCGATCACCCGCAGCGAAGATGCCCGGCGCACCACGCGCTGGATGGCATGTTCTTCACCGGCCAAACGATGAACGTCGCCGTCCGGGGCAAACGACAAAGAGGTTTGCCCGCCGGTCATCGCCAGGTAGACATCCGCCAGTATCTGGGCATCAAGCAAAGCGCCGTGCAGGGTTCGCTTACTGTTATCGATTTCATAGCGCGAACAAAGCGCATCAAGGCTATTGCGCTTACCGGGGAACATTTTACGCGCTAATGCCAGGCTGTCGGTTACCTGACAGAAGGTGTTCGTCTTCGCAATATCGCGCCTGAGCATACCGAACTCATAATCCATAAAGCCGATATCAAACGAAGCATTATGGATGATCAGCTCCGCACCGCGTATATACTCAATAAAATCATCAGCAATATCGGCAAAAGCGGGCTTATCAAGCAGGAATTCGTCGGAAATGCCGTGTACGCCAAACGCTTCCGGGTCAACCAGCCGGTCTGGCTTGATATAGACATGAAAGTTATTGCCGGTCAGACGGCGGTTTATCACCTCCACCGCGCCGATTTCAATAATGCGATGGCCTTCGTAGTGGGCGCCTATCTGGTTCATACCCGTGGTTTCGGTATCAAGGACTACCTGTCGTGTAATTGCTGTGCTCATAGCGCTCGTTTATGTCAGACTTGACGTTTTCAACTCAGGAAGTCTACCAGAGATGCGTAAACAGGTAGAAATTTTCACCGACGGCTCCTGCCTGGGCAATCCGGGGCCTGGCGGCTATGGCGCCATACTGCGCTACCGACAGCATGAAAAAACGTTCAGCGCGGGCTATCGTCTTACCACCAACAACCGTATGGAACTGATGGCTGCCATTGTGGCGCTCGAAGCGCTGCGCGAGCACTGCGATGTGATACTCAGCACCGACAGCCAGTATGTTCGCCAGGGCATTACGCAATGGATTCACAACTGGAAGAGGCGCGGCTGGAAAACGGCGGGCAAAGCGCCGGTAAAAAATGTCGATCTCTGGCAGCGTCTGGATACGGCGCTGAGCCAGCATAAGATTCAGTGGGAGTGGGTCAAGGGGCACGCGGGACATCCCGAAAACGAACGCTGCGACGCGCTGGCGCGCAGCGCGGCGGCTAATCCTTCTCTGGACGACGCGGGCTATCAGGCTGCGAACGAATAACGCGCGTAGCCCCCACGGCCGGACGCAGTTGCGCGTTCTCTTTTATTCGCTTTTTCAGGCTGAGCGTAAGCGGCACAGTTCGCTTACGCGCTACGATTAACTGCATACAGCCGAGCGCCGGAAGATGCGTGCTGAGCAATTTCCCGCCATGCCTGCGCCACGGCAGCACCTGAAAGTTGCCGTAGTGCATCACTTCATAATTGAGCACCGACAGCCAGTCCAACTGACGCATAAGCGTAAACATTCGGCTGTTACAGGGCGGTCGGCGGCGCTGAAACGGCACCAGTTTGCTCGCGCCCAGCACGCTCAGCGGATTAAATCCGCTCATGATAAGCCAGCCGTCGTCAATTAAAACGCGATCCACTTCCCGCAGCAAACGGTGAGGGTCGGTACACCACGGCAGCGTATGGGCCAGCAGGCAGGCATCAATAGCATCAGGCGCAAACGGCAGATGGAGCGGATCGGCTACGACTTCAACCCGTTCTCCTTGTAATGCCATATTCACCTGGTGTGAAATAGCGCAGCTCTCTGTGTTGATCTCCGTGCTCAGGTTGCCGACCTTGAGCAGGTGGAATCCGAACATTTTGCCCAGCCACGGCTGGAGCTGACGCTCCAGCGCATCGCGATAGTATTCACCCCAGGGCAATTGTGCCCAGTGTCGTGGCGCAGCGCAGGTGTCGGATATACTTGCTGGTTTCATCACAACTTTCAGTCACGCATGTGGAGTGTTCTATGAATCTTACCAGTATTCCCGCGCTACAGGATAACTACATCTGGATACTGAGCGACGAAAATAGACAATGCCTGATAGTCGATCCCGGCGAAGCCGCGCCGGTGCTAAAGAAAATAGCGGAACAACAGTGGCGGCCGCAGGCTATTTTGCTGACCCACCACCACCACGACCACGTTGGCGGCGTAAAAGAACTGGTAAACGCTTTTCCCGGAATTGTGGTCTACGGCCCGCAAGAGACGCGGGAAAAAGGCGCGAACCGGATTGTAAGCGGCGGCGATCGGGTAACTATTCTGGGGCGGGATTTTCAGGTTTTCAGTACGCCAGGCCATACGTCCGGGCATATCAGTTGGTTTACGCCTGCATGGCTTTTTTGCGGCGATACGCTGTTTTCCGGCGGCTGCGGGCGCCTTTTTGAAGGCACGGCGACACAAATGTACCACTCTCTACAGTTGCTTAATCAGCTTCCGGCAGAGACGTTAATTTGTTGTGCGCATGAATACACGTCAGGCAACATGGCGTTTGCGCTAAGTCTTTTTCCTGAAAATAGCGACTTAAACGCGTATTACCTGAAAATTAAAGCGTTAAGAGCGAAAAATATGCCAACAGTGCCTTCAACCCTGGCGACAGAGCGAAAAATAAATATTTTTCTAAAAACAAATGACGCTGATTTTTTTAGTAAAATTACTACTGAAACAAAATTGCAACAACCAGACGCGCTTTTTGGGTGGCTGAGGGCCAATAAAGACCGCTTTTGAGCTTTATAACTTGTGTCTTAACGGGTTCGACTGTATGATTGCTCGTCTTTTAAGCAACCATTGACATACACATGAAGGCAAAAGCGATGATTCTCGCCTCTGTCTTGCTGGTGGGCTGTCAGTCATCGCAGGATGACGGTCGCGTCCAGCAGCATGCGCAGAGCCTTTCTGCAGCAAGTCAAGGTGAAGCAGGTAAGTATAAAGGTCAAACAACCTCGTTTCGTTGGATGGACACCAGTCCGGTCATCGGACAAGAACAAAATCTGTGGAACTTCATTAGCGGCGAGCTGAAGATGGGAATTCCGGAAAATAGCCGGATTCGCGAACAAAAACGAAAATATTTAAAAAACAAGAGCTATCTCCACGATGTGACCGTAAGGGCTGAGCCCTATATGTACTGGATTGCCGGTCAGGTGAAGAAACGGAACATGCCAATGGAACTGGTACTTCTACCCATAGTGGAGAGCGCTTTTGATCCGCATGCGACGTCTGCTCGCAGTGCGGCGGGCCTCTGGCAGATCATACCCAGCACCGGGCGTAGCTACGGCCTGCAGCAAACCAGCACCTACGATGCGCGCCGTGATGTGGCGGCTTCGACCACAGCTGCGCTGAATATCATGCAACGCCTTAACCGCATGTTTGACGGCGACTGGCTTTTGACCGTTGCCGCTTATAACAGCGGTGAAGGCCGCGTGATGAAGGCGATTAAAGCGAACCGGGCGCAGGGAAAGCCGACCGATTTCTGGTCACTGCCGCTGCCGCAGGAAACGCAGCGCTATATCCCGAAAATGCTGGCCCTGAGCGAAATATTTAAAAATCATCAGCGCTATGGCGTGCGTATGCCAACCGCAGATGAGAGCCGCGCGCTGGCGCGTGTGGAAGTGAATAACCCGGTAGCGATGACGACGCTTGCCGATATGGCGGGTATGCCGGTCAACAAACTGAAGACTTACAACGCCGGTTACAAAGGCGCAGTGCTGGGCAAAAATGGTCCGCAGTATGTGATGGTGCCTAAAAAGCATGCTGCGCGCTTGCGTTCCTCTCTGGCCGCCGGCGATTTCGACGCCGTTGATTCAGGCCTGTTGGCTGAAAACCGCAGTATGGCGAAAGCCGCTATGCGCCCGGCCAGCGTCAGCCATTACACGGTGCGCTCCGGGGATACGCTATCAACCATCGCCGCGCGCAATAATGTGAGCGCGAAGGATATTCAGCGCTGGAATAAACTGCGCGGCACAGGTATTAAGCCGGGCCAGAAACTGAAATTGAGCAATACGACGACCCGGCTTGCCAGTAATCGCAGCGTGAACAGCAGCATCACTTATCGCGTGCGTAAAGGCGATTCGCTTTCAAGCATCGCAAAGCGCCACGGCGTAAAGATTAAAGATCTGGAGCGCTGGAACAGCGATACGGATAATCTTAAGCCAGGCGATCAGCTTACGCTGTTTGTGAAAAACGACAGCAATTCCGACAGCTAATGCATTAAATAAAAAGGTGAAACGGCTGACAACCCCCCATCCTGTCGCAGACAGGATGGATGAAATACAATAAAAAATAAGGAAAATCAACGGATTGATTTTCGCCTGCTTATCGCAAAGAAGGAAAAAACCCGTTTTTTCCTTCTTTGCGGTAAAAAGTTAAAGGGGTTGTTTTTAATCCGATAATGACAAGGCGTCCCTCGCCGTTTACCCGCCCTGTTATTAAACGAAAGGGTGCCTGACGGCATTTTTTTAACGCTGCTTTTTCTCGCGTTCGCTGTCCTTAGCCTGCGTAAACTCAACGAGCAGCGGATTGTGATCCGATGCGCGCGTCACCAGAACCGACGCTTCATGTACGTTCATTCCACGATAAAAAACAAAATCAAGCGGGCGGCCAAACGCGCGTCGGCGCTGATCGTCGGTAAAACGCACCTCACGTAGCGACATCTCTCTGGCAAAACGGTAGAGCGCAGCCATGCGTGGCCGGCTCCAGGCATTAAAATCACCGCCCATGATAACAGGTCCGGAATGATGCGCTATCTGATCGCCAATGGGGCCGAGCTGCTTACTGTAAACATCCACACCCCAGCTAAAATTCACCGCATGTATATTAATCACCATCAGCAACTGACCGCCCGGAAGCGGATAAACCGTAACCAGAGCAGACTTAGCTAATCTCAGAATCGGTTCACGCTCGCGTAAAGGGCAGCAGTAGAGAGGATGCGCGGCAGAAAGCGTCATCACGCCAGAGGGGTGCTGAGGCAGCACGAAAGCAGGAACCTGATCGGCGGCAAGGTAATTTGATGTGGCAAAACTCACCAGTTCGGGGGTAGTTTGCGCTTCCTGTAACAAAACCAGATGAGCATCCTTACCAAAATTCTGCAGAACGGAGAGCCAGTCGGCGCGCTGTTGCTTAAAAATATTCCACACCAGCACGCGCAGTGTACTTTCTGCGTATAACGGTTCACCGGCGGGTAGCGCCTTACCTATTGTCGCAAAAGAACCCGGCGCTAAAATTCGCTCCACCGGCTGTCCCGCGACATAACGCATGGCATAGGTTTTTTTTCGCACGTTTCGCTGATGACCTCTGTAACGTTCCCACTCATACAACAGAGCAATTCCTCTGTTATAGGGGTTTTATCCGTAACTTTCAATGTTCACGCGGGAACACAACCTGCATATAAACCGCGCGTTGAATAGCGCAAAAAAGTGGAGGCGTTTAAAATATCCCGCAGCAGTCATTTCACAGCCATGTTGCTTAGCAGGCGCAAATGAAAACAACCTCAGAAGAACTGGCGATTTTTGTCGCCGTTGTGGAAAGCGGAAGCTTCAGCCGCGCGGCGGAGCAACTTGGCCAGTCGAACTCAACAGTCAGCCGCATGATAAAAAAGCTGGAAGATAAGCTTGATGTGAGTTTACTTAACCGCACCACGCGTTATCTTAGTCTGACCGAAGAGGGCAGCCGTTTCTTTCGCAGAGCCCAACAAATTTTGCAGGATATCGCAGCAGCCGAAAACGAACTACTGGAAACCCGCCAGACCCCCAAAGGGCTTCTGCGTGTGGATGCCGCAACCCCGGTCGTTTTACACTTGCTGACGCCGCTCATCAAGCCCTTCAGGGAACGCTTTCCTGACGTCACGCTGTCGCTTGTTTCTTCTGAAACGTTTATTAACCTAATTGAGCGCAAGGTTGATATCGCCATACGCGTAGGCTCGCTAACTGACTCCAGTCTGCGGGCGCGGCCATTGTTCAACAGCCACCGGCGGATTATCGCCACGCCTGGCTACCTGAAAGAGGCGGGGATCCCCCGCACCCCGGGCGAACTTCATCGCCATGTGTGCATCGGCTTTAGCGAACCCACATTGCTTAACCGCTGGCCTGTGAAACAGGAAGGCGAACAACTTTTTGAAATAAAACCGTCAATTTCATCAAACAGCGGCGAAACCATTAAACAACTGTGCCTCCAGGGCAATGGTATCGCCTGCCTGTCTGATTTCATGATTGATAAGGAAATCGCAAGCGGGGAGCTTGTCGAACTTCTTAAAGATAGCGTCATACCGCTAGAGGTGCCTTTTAACGCCGTCTACTACAGCGATCGCGCTGTCAGTACGCGAATTCGGGCATTTATTGATTTCCTGTGTGAGCACGTTAAATAGCCGCCGCAGTGATAATATTCTCTTCCCTGTAAACGTGCGTGCCAGATATTCGCTCAATCCCCGGGCGAATTCGGCGCCTGGTGTTGCCTGCCCAGGCTGCGTACTGCGTCTAATGCCCGCGCCCTGTGGTATGAAAAATATGGCCTGAATACAGTAACCGGCAGCGACATATTACAGCAGAAAGGTTAATGCGTACTTTACCAACCATCGCAGTTTATATTGATTACAAACGAAAAAACCGCATCCCTTTGATGCGCCGCGCGATATTTGCGCCATAATCCGTGAGATAAATGGTATCGCTGCGGCGTTTCAGATATTGATAAAAGATTACAAACTTATAAAGCGTTAAGAACCGGACTGACTGCCTGTGGGATATTCAGGCCATTCGATATCGGGAGCTGCAGCGGTATCAATTCTGCTCAATAGGACCCTGAATTTTTTCCACTCATTCAGCATTTGATATTCACTTGTAGTGGTTTACTGAATTTGGCCACCTGAACAGAGGTGATATGCTCGCCTCAGAACAATACAGGCGCCCCAATGAAAAAAAGAAATTTCAGTGCAGAGTTCAAACGCGAATCAGCCCAGCTTGTCGTCGATCAGAATTACACCGTTGCTGAAGCGGCTAAAGCGATGGATATAGGGCTTTCTACCATGACGCGCTGGGTTAAACAGTTGCGTGATGAACGTCAGGGCAAAACGCCAAAAGCTTCGCCGATAACGCCGGAACAAATTGAAATTCGTGAGCTGAAGAAAAAACTTCAACGTATTGAAATGGAAAACGACATATTAAAAAAGGCTACCGCGCTCTTGATGTCAGACTCCCTGAACAGTTCTCGTTAATCGGGAAGCTCAGAGCGCGTTATCCCGTGGCGATACTCTGCCATGTGTTTGGGGTTCACCGTAGCAGCTACAAATACTGGAAAAGTCGTCCTGATGAACCGGATATCAGGCGGACAGCGTTGCGTAGCCAGGTGCAGGAGTTACACAGCATCAGTCATGGCTCAGCGGGCGCAAGGAGCATTGCCACTATGGCAACACTTAAAGGCTTCCGTATGGGGCGCTGGCTTGCTGGCAAGCTCCTGAAAGAGCCGGGACTTGTAAGCTGCCAGCAGCCAACACACCGGTATAAGCGCGGTGGACAGGAACACATCGCTATACCGAACCACCTTGCTCGTCAGTTTGCGGTCATCGAGCCCAACCAGGTATGGTGCGGCGACGTGACTTATAGTGTGCCCGGAGTTCAGGGCGGGCATGGATGCTCA
>NZ_JAEPBH010000042.1:0-762 GCF_016632365.1 Tenebrionibacter intestinalis
TCGGTTTATCCCCGCTCGCGCGGGGAACACCTTGCCGGCATGACCCAGCATCAGCTATTGGTCGGTTTATCCCCGCTCGCGCGGGGAACACAGCTGCTCCCATATCCAGTGCCGATTTTTTCTCGGTTTATCCCCGCTCGCGCGGGGAACACATTGCTCCCCGACCTTTCAACGACATAACCTGCGGTTTATCCCCGCTCGCGCGGGGAACACTTGTCTTTTGTTAGTTTGTCTTTTGTGTTTACCGGTTTATCCCCGCTCGCGCGGGGAACACAGCAATGGTGATGGCCAGCGCTATTCCATATGCGGTTTATCCCCGCTCGCGCGGGGAACACGGCGGTGCCATGCCACCAAACTTACTCGCAGCCGGTTTATCCCCGCTCGCGCGGGGAACACAAACACCTTCTCGATGAAAAGTTGATGGTGGGCGGTTTATCCCCGCTCGCGCGGGGAACACTTTTACCAAGACGGCGCCCTAACTCTGACTGGCGGTTTATCCCCGCTCGCGCGGGGAACACCACCTCCCATCTGCGCCGGGTCAGTTGTCACTCGGTTTATCCCCGCTCGCGCGGGGAACACGCATTCATTTGTGACCGATTCCGACATTTTAGCGGTTTATCCCCGCTCGCGCGGGGAACACCTGCGCATGCGTGGTAAATTCGTAGGGGTCTTCGGTTTATCCCCGCTCGCGCGGGGAACACTATTGATAAATCATTTCCGGGTAGACTCATGTCGGTTTATCCCCGCTCGCGCGGGGAACAC
>NZ_JAEPBH010000042.1:928-33658 GCF_016632365.1 Tenebrionibacter intestinalis
CGGTTTATCCCCGCTCGCGCGGGGAACACTTTCCCGGCAAACGTGTGGGTATACGCGCGCCCGGTTTATCCCCGCTCGCGCGGGGAACACCGTTTCGCGCGCCATGTTATTGCTGAGCTGATCGGTTTATCCCCGCTCGCGCGGGGAACACCTATATCCCAAGGGGCGAGGCATTACTTTCGTCGGTTTATCCCCGCTCGCGCGGGGAACACGTTTTTGAGAATATCCATTTCTTGCAGAACATCGGGTTATCCCCGCTCGCGCGGGGAACACCGTTTCGCGCGCCATGTTATTGCTGAGCTGCGCGGTTTATCCCCGCTCGCGCGGGGAACACGGAGCATCGGCGCAACATCTTCGACGGTCACGCGGTTTATCCCCGCTCGCGCGGGGAACACCGTCCGTCAGTCCCGCGCCAGCAAACAGATTCCGGTTTATCCCCGCTCGCGCGGGGAACACGCTACTATCGAGTTACAGAGCAAGCTAATCACGCGGTTTATCCCCGCTCGCGCGGGGAACACATCATTCGCGAGGCGGTATTCTTTCCTGCCGCCGGTTTATCCCCGCTCGCGCGGGGAACACGCACGGCGTCGTTTCTCATTGAGCGCCTCAGCCCGGTTTATCCCCGCTCGCGCGGGGAACACATCTCGCCAAAAAATTCGATAATGTAATTATGCGGTTTATCCCCGCTCGCGCGGGGAACACTTAAGCGCCATTCTCAAGGTGCAGACCATACGCGGTTTATCCCCGCTCGCGCGGGGAACACGCGTTTCGCTCTGCTTCAAGGCTGCTTTTACCCGGTTTATCCCCGCTCGCGCGGGGAACACCTGCTAAATTATCTGTAAGCATTAATTTATCCCGGTTTATCCCCGCTCGCGCGGGGAACACGGAGAAAGTCACCATCCCAGTCCTTGTTCAGCCGGTTTATCCCCGCTCGCGCGGGGAACACACTTCGATGGGGTCATCAAAAGTAACGGGCTGCGGTTTATCCCCGCTCGCGCGGGGAACACGCTGAGTTAACAGCACGACAACGCAGTCGAGTTCGGTTTATCCCCGCTCGCGCGGGGAACACCCAGTGTCCACAGATAACAATATTAATAATAACGGTTTATCCCCGCTCGCGCGGGGAACACTCTAAAAACATCTTATTGAAATATTTACGCTTTTCCAGCCTTAACTTTTCCACCGAAAAAAACACACTTCCTTACAATGTAACCTACTGATTTTAAAAATATTAAAATTTAACGAACACAATAATTAGTTACCCACCAGGAAACTATTTTTAATATCAATCAATTAATACGTCATTGCTGAAAACGAGCGCTTTCGTTATCCGCCTGCGCTTGCGGCTCAACAGCCATATTGCCACTGTGTTTACCCTCTTGCGTACCCTGCCAACCGTGACGCTGCGCCTGGTTCAGGTGAGCGCGATCTTTGGCAACGTTCTTAGTCAGCCTGTCCGCCGTGCGCCGCAGAGCCGCTGCCCGCGCTTTGGCGCCGTCTTCACCGGCCGCCATTTCTTCCATCATTTGCTGATTGAATCGCCGGACCAGATCGACGTATTCGCACGCCTCGTACCGATCCTGGCCCAACACTTCCCGCGCCCGTCGCCCAGCCACCGGCACGCTTTCAAACATTTCATGCGCAGGCGATACAATCCCTGCCTGCCGCAGACGGACAGGGGCGCGCATAAATAATCAATATTCATGGCTTCGCCTGTTTTTCGCTGCATAACGCGGCACTTTCAGGCTGTCTCAGCGCAGTCGCGATACCATACGAAATTAACGCCAATCCCGCAGGTAAAGCAAAACGCCGCCTTGCCCGGCAAAATACACCCGAAAAGCAGGCACATAATAGCCCATCCGGAAACAGCCTGAAGAAGCGATAAGGAAGAGTGGTACAACACAGATAGACGGCCTTAACCTGCGGGCAAAGGAATGCAGCGGCAAAGCCGCTGCATGCTATGGGAGTTAGTTTTTCAACTCACTCATCGATTTAACCCGGTCACGATTAATCTGTTCAGTCTGCCCGGTTTCAGTATTTTTATAGGATACCAGCCCCGTATCATCATCAATCTGCGGTTTACCGTCAGTAACGATAGATTGACCATCCACAGTTCTCACCGTCTGGTTGGAAGTGCAGCCGTTCATAAACAATAACGCTGCAGCAAGGAACGAAGACAACATTAAATGGCTTTGCATAGCAATTTTTCCTTCATTTCAGTAACGACAGGGTGGAAAAAACTATAGACCACACTTTGCACGGCCTTCCGCTAATCGGTAGAAATACGGATTACTTCGCACTACGCATTCGCTGTTTATTCATCGGGCTGCCATAAAAGTTGCGCATTCTTCCAGTTAATAGATGCTTTCCACGCCGGAGAAAGTTCATGAGAATCATCCAGCATTTGCGTGAAAGTTTGTATAACGGGCCGCGGCGCATAGGGAAAATCGCTACCGTATAAAATACGATCCGACCGGGCAAACGCCAGCAGCGTACGCAGCGTAGTTGAGCTGGACGATAACGCCGTGTCAAACCAGAAACGCTGGCAATCCTCAATAAAGCTATCTGCATCGGGAACGTCGGCATAATCCATATTCGCCAGCAACTGCGCAAAGCGATGCGCGGCATAGGGCAGATATCCGCCGCCGTGGGAGAGAATTATTTTAAGGCTGGGATAGCGGCGCACCACGCCGTTCGCCACAAGCTGCACGGCGGCGCGCGTGGTATCAAACGGGTAATCTATAATCGGCCCCTTGATAGCCTCCAGCATGGCGACATCAGGGCAAGTAGGGTGGATAAAACACACCAGTTCACGCTGGCTTAACGCCTGCCACAGCGGCTCAAAGCGCGCATCTCCCGGGTAGAGGTTATCGTAGTTCGAAAAGAACACAACGCCTTCTGGCTGGCATACGGAACAAACTCTGTCTATCTCACGCAATGCCGCGTCGATATCCGGCAGCGGCAGCGTGATAAATTGCCCAAACCGCGTCGGTAAGTCGCTGACAAGCCGCGCCGTATAGTCATTAACCCTCTGCGCAATGTCTCCCCGCTTCGCCTGCGGCCAACCATGAATGCCGGGCGCCGTTAGCGACAGTATGCCCTTTGCAATACCGCGCTCATCCATAAACGCCAGCGCCTGCTCCGGCGACCACGGCGGACAGTGCCAACCCGACGGATCGCCGCCGTAAGCGGCCAGAGAATCCGCCCAGAAAGGAGGAACAACATGTTGATGTACATCAATTCGTTTCATATCCATCACGTGTTTCTCTCTGTTGCTTTAATTCAGCGTATTGCGCAAAAACTCATACAATACCTTGTTATATTCTTCCGGCGTTTCGTAATAAGGGGAGTGTCCTGCGTTTTCAAAGGTATATATTTCAGCGCCCGGTATCAGCGTCGCAACGTGTTTATGGCTATCGGGCGTTAAAAAATCATCGTGCGAGCCACCGCCGATTAACGTCGGCACACGGTAACTGGCAAAGTCGCGCGGATAGAGTTTTACCTCTTCATCCTGCATAGTGCAGGCATCAAATGGCCCGTTCAGCCGCTTGATTTGTGAATATAAAAAGAACAGTTCGGGGTTTAATTCCAGGAAAGCCCGGTTCCAGCCCGTTCCCCCATTCCTGCCCGTCCCGCCAAATTTGCCCTGATTAAACGTATCACCCGCCGTTTTCAGCACCTGCCAGTTCTCAGGTGAATACGCAGGCGTGGGAGAGCCGGTTATAAACAGGCTGGCGACTCTTTCCGGCGCGCGCGCAGCAAGCGGAAGACCAGCCCATGCGCCCAGCGACTGGCACACCAGCGCCGCGCGATCGATGCCTTCGGCATCCATAACGGCACGGAGATCGTCAGGAAAATAGCGGGTATGGACACAGGCCGGATCGCAGCGGGAATTTTTAAAGCCGCGTAAATCAACGGTGATGACTTTATAATATTGGGAGAAAAAGGGAACCTGTTGAAACCAACACAGCGTATTACCCCCGCCGCCATGCAGGAAAATAACGGGAAACCCCTCCCCGGTGACTTCGTAATAAAGCGTGGCATCAGATTTATTCACAACAGACATAACGATCTCCTGAAATAATAAAGAACAAACTCAACGTTCAGAGCCAGTCTGCCAGGCGATGCGATATTTACCCTGCCTTTTGCACAGCGTAAATAGCGCAGCGATCGCCAGTAAATTACAGACCAGTAAATACCATGCAGGGACAAAGTTATTTCCACTTCGAATAAGCAGCGCAGTCACAATAAATTGCGCAGTGCCGCCAAAAAGCGTATTGGCTAACGCATAAGACAGCGCAAACCCCGTTACGCGTAACGAGGGCGGAAAAAGCGACATAATTAACATAAGCGTCGCTACAACCCCCAGGCCTAACAGCCCCGCCATTATCGCTGAGGCCAGGACAATAACGCCGATATCGCCGCTATAGACAATGGCGCCAAAAGCAGGCAAACAGCACAACGCCGTTACGGCAAACGCGCCCAGCGCAATCTTTTTTAATTCCCCGAACCGGTCAACCACCCATCCGCCAAAGTAAGCGCACAGCGTAAACACGACCGAGGAGGCTAAGGCCGACATAAAGCTCAGATAAGCAGGCAAGGCGAGCATGCGCGTGAGGTAACCTGGCATATAAAAAACCATCACATACATAGTGACCGACTGACCGATAGTCAGAAACGCCGCAACGGTAAGCGGCAGCAGGAATGTCCGCGATTGCAGCGCCGGGCCGCTGCGCCCCCGGCTGCCGTTTTCCAGCGTTTCAGGCAGATGACGCCTCAGGTAATAGCCCAGCGGAGCAATAAGCGCGCCGATGGCAAAGGGAATACGCCATCCCCACTGCGCCAGCGCCTCCGTTTCCAGCAGGCCGCTGATACTAAAACCACACAGCGCGCCCGCTATCGCGGCTATGCCCTGGCTTACCATTTGCAGGCTAACTCGCCTTCCCCGCCTGGAAAGCGGCGCGCTTTCAAACAACCATGTCGTGGTTGCGCCCACTTCTCCGCCGGCGGCAAAGCCCTGTAACAGGCGGGCGCATACAATACATACCGGCGCAAACCATCCAATCTGACTCCAGGGCGGACACAGCGCAATAACGGCGGTCCCCAGCGCGGCCAGCAGGATGCTTAACGCCATCGCGGCCCGGCGCCCCGCCCTGTCTGCGTAACGGCCCAGCATAATGGCACCTACCGGGCGAGCAAAAAAGCCCACGCCAAACGCGCCAACGGCAAACAGGAAGTCAGACATGGCGCTATTGGCGGGGAAAAAGGCTTTACCAATCCATACGGCGAAAAAGCTGTATACGGTAAAATCAAAAATTTCGAGGCCGTTTCCCAACACAACGGCAAAGATCATTTTTCTGTCTGAAGCAGCACCACAGCGTTCCTGATGATTTTTCATTACCGTTGCGCCCTGTTATGAACGAACCCCCAGCATCAATAAAGCAGAAACAAATAACCAGCCGTATTTTTTTTGATATATGATTCTTATTTATACCTTTATCTTATCCCTATGAAACTTCATCAGTTAGCCGCGCTCAGGGCGGTACATGAAACAGGCAGCCTGCTTGCTGCGGCAGGGAAAATGAACCTGAGTCAGCCGGCAATTAGCCGCGCCATTATTGATCTGGAAGAAGAGCTGGGCGTTCTGTTGCTGGAGCGCACGGCGCGGGGAGCGGTGCTCACCCCTTTTGGGCACACCGTATTGAAAAGAGCGCAAAAAATCAGTCAGGAAATAGACGGAATCAGGAACGATGCGCAACTGCAGCGCAATGCTCTGTGCCAGCATCTGGTGCTTGCCATTACGCCCCCGGCCGCCACACGCAGGCTGGCGGAAGCGTTGGCGCAGTTAACAAGCGTCTGGCCCGGGATTGCGCTGGATATCCGTGAACTGCGGTCTGCGCAAATTGTGGAGGGCTTACGGCAGGGGCATATCGATATGGGCATTTTCCCCTGGTATAGCCCGCACGCGGGTTCGCGACAATTTAATACACTACCGCTGTACGCGCTGAAGGTCGCTCTCGCCGCCCGAATGGCCTACTCATGCCCGCCCCGGCCAAACATCAAACAGCTACACGGTATGCCCTGGCTGGTTCTCGATCCTCTTCCTAACGCCTGGAGCTTTATTTCCTGCTTTTTTCATCAGTATGGACTCTGCGCGCCGGAGAAGATTGTGAATTGCATTTCTCTGGAAATGTACATTGGCATGGCGGAACGGCTGGACGCGGTGTCTGTCTGGACAGAAGCGGGGTTCGCTATTCTGGAAAAGCAGATACAAAAAGGAACGATGAAAAAGCTGGCGTTCGCAGGGGAGATCCCCAACGCCACGGTCTGCGTCTGTTGGCCCAAAACGCGGCCGCTGTCGCCAGCGATGAAATATTTTCTTAAGCTACTTCAGGAGCGCCCGCCTGAAACGTCCGACGCCACCGAGCTTGCTTTTCTCTCGCATTTTAACTGAGCAACCTGACGGCCCCGCCAGAAGGAGGACCGCCAGCGTTACACACGTTTTATTTTACGATCTGCGCGTGCATTTCCTGTACTGACGTTACTCTTTGCGTAGCGTCTGCCGTCAGCGCCATCGTGGTGGCGAAGCCGCCATTAAGCGTGGTGTCGTAGTGTACTTTATACTGCAGCGCGCTGCGGCGAATAACGCGCGAATCTTCAATCGCCTGGCGACCTGCCGTGGTATTGATGATATAGCTGTATTCCCCGTTTTTAATGCGGTCCTGAATATGCGGGCGGCCTTCGTGCACCTTATTCACCAGACGCGGGTTAATGCCCGCCTCGCCCAGCGCAATGGCGGTGCCGTGGGTTGCATCCAGTTCATAACCGTGTCTGATAAGGCGAGCCGCCAGATCCACCACGCGCTCTTTATCTCCTTCGCGCACGGAGAGCAGCGCGCGCCCGCTTTTCTTCATGGTGACGTTACTGCCAAGCTGCGCTTTAGCAAACGCTTCGGCAAATGTGCGGCCCACCCCCATTACCTCGCCAGTGGAGCGCATTTCCGGCCCCAGCAGCGGGTCAACGCCCGGGAATTTATTAAACGGCAGCACCACTTCTTTCACCGAGTAGTAAGGCGGGATTATCTCTTTGGTACAGCCCTGCTCGGCGAGCGACTTACCGGCCATCACGCGCGCGGCTACCTTCGCCAGCGGCAGGCCGGTCGCTTTTGAAACAAAAGGCACGGTACGCGCGGCGCGCGGGTTAACTTCAATGAGATAAACTTCGTTGTCTTTGACCGCAAACTGCACGTTCATCAGGCCGCGCACCTGAAGCTCCAGCGCCAGTTTCCGCACCTGCTGGCGCATTTCATCCTGAATCGCCTGGCTTAACGTGTAGGCCGGTAACGAACAGGCCGAGTCGCCGGAGTGAACGCCCGCCTGCTCAATATGCTCCATAATGCCGCCAATGAGCACCGTTTCGCCATCGCAGATAGCATCCACGTCTACTTCCACCGCATCATCCAGGAAGTGATCCAGCAGCACCGGCGCATCGTTGGATACGCTGACCGCTGTCATAAAATAGCGTCTGAGATCGGTTTCATCATAGACAATTTCCATCGCGCGGCCGCCCAGCACATAAGAAGGGCGCACGACCAGCGGATAGCCTATCTCTTTAGCCTTCTCAACCGCCTGCTCAATCGCCGTGACGGTCGCATTGGCCGGCTGCTTCAGCTTCAGGCGCTCCACCGCATGCTGGAAGCGCTCGCGATCTTCGGCGCGGTCAATGGCGTCCGGGCTGGTGCCGATAACCGGCACGCCCGCCGCTTCCAGCGCGCGCGCCAGCTTCAGCGGCGTCTGGCCGCCATACTGTACGATAACGCCTTTGGGTTTCTCGATGCGCACAATTTCCAGCACGTCTTCCAGCGTGACGGGTTCAAAATAGAGCCGATCGGAGGTGTCATAATCGGTGGAGACGGTTTCCGGATTGCAGTTGACCATGATGGTTTCATAACCATCTTCGCGCAGCGCCAGCGACGCATGTACACAGCAGTAATCAAACTCAATGCCCTGACCGATACGGTTTGGCCCGCCGCCCAGCACCATGATTTTTTCGCGATCCGGGTTTGGATTAGCCTCGCACTCATCGTCATACGTTGAATACATATAGGCGGTGTCGGTAGCAAATTCGGCCGCGCAGGTATCCACACGCTTGTAGACCGGATGAATGGCAAGTTTCTCGCGCAGTTTGCGAATTTCGCTTTCCGCCACGCCCACAAGCTTCGCCAGGCGCGCGTCGGCAAAACCTTTGCGCTTGAGATGGCGCAGGTAATCGGCGTTCAGGCCGGTGATGCCGACTTCCGCCACTTTTTCTTCCAGGCGCACCAGTTCTTCAATCTGCACCAGGAACCAACGGTCGATATTGGTCAGGTTAAAAACGCCGTCCACAGACAGCCCGGCGCGGAAAGCGTCAGCAATATACCAGATGCGCTCGGCGCCAGCGTCTTTCAGTTCGCGGCGGATTTTGGTCAGCGCTTGCGGATCGTCGAGGTTTACTTTCGGATCGAAGCCGGTCGCGCCCACTTCGAGACCGCGCAGCGCTTTTTGCAACGACTCCTGCTGCGTGCGGCCAATCGCCATCACTTCACCTACGGACTTCATCTGCGTCGTCAAACGGTCGTTGGAACCTGCGAATTTTTCGAAGTTAAAGCGCGGAATTTTCGTCACAACGTAGTCGATAGACGGCTCAAACGACGCCGGGGTACGCCCGCCGGTAATATCATTCATCAGTTCATCAAGGGTGTAACCGACCGCCAGCTTGGCCGCCACTTTCGCGATAGGGAAACCGGTCGCCTTGGAGGCCAGCGCCGAGGAGCGGGAAACGCGCGGGTTCATTTCAATAACGATAAGGCGGCCATTTTTCGGGTTCACCGCAAACTGCACGTTGGAACCACCTGTTTCCACGCCAATTTCACGCAGCACCGCCATCGAGGCGTTGCGCATAATTTGGTATTCTTTGTCGGTCAGCGTCTGCGCTGGCGCAACGGTAATGGAGTCGCCGGTGTGGATGCCCATTGCGTCAAAGTTTTCAATGGAGCAAACGATAATGCAATTATCGTTACGATCGCGCACCACTTCCATCTCATACTCTTTCCAGCCAATGAGTGATTCGTCGATCAAAAGCTCATTGGTGGGCGACAAGTCCAGACCACGCGCGCAGATCTCTTCAAACTCTTCGCGGTTGTAGGCGATGCCGCCGCCGGTGCCCCCCATCGTAAAGGAGGGACGTATAATGCACGGATAGCCCACATTGGCCGCGACCGCCAGCGCTTCGTCCATCGTATGGGCGATGCCGGAGCGTGCGGTATCAAGGCCGATTTTCTTCATCGCCACGTCAAAACGGCGGCGGTCTTCAGCTTTATCGATAGCGTCGGCGGTAGCGCCAATCATCGTTACGCCAAACTCATCAAGCACGCCCTGGCGCTCCAGCTCCAGCGCGCAGTTGAGCGCAGTCTGGCCGCCCATAGTAGGCAGCACCGCATCCGGGCGCTCTTTTTCGATGATTTTGCGCACCACTTCCCAGTGGATCGGTTCGATATAGGTCGCGTCCGCCATTTCCGGATCGGTCATGATGGTCGCCGGGTTGGAGTTCACCAGTATGACGCGATACCCCTCTTCACGCAGCGCCTTACAAGCCTGGGCGCCGGAGTAGTCAAACTCGCACGCCTGGCCGATAACGATCGGGCCTGCGCCAAGAATCAGGATGCTTTTAATATCTGTACGTTTTGGCATGGCTTTTTTCGCTCCTGATTATTTCGCGCAATGACGATATTGCGCGATTAATTCAATAAAGTGATCGAACAGCGGGGCGGCGTCGTGCGGACCCGGACTGGCTTCCGGGTGCCCCTGGAAGCTGAACGCCGCTTTATCAGTACGGTGAATGCCCTGGAGCGTGCCGTCAAACAGTGATTTATGCGTGATGCGCAGGTTCTCAGGCAGCGTTGCTTCATCAACGGCAAAGCCGTGGTTCTGAGCGGTAATCATCACGCTGTTGCGATCGATATCCTTCACCGGATGGTTGCCCCCGTGGTGGCCGAACTTCATCTTCACGGTATTTGCGCCGCTCGCCAGCGCCAGCAGTTGGTGGCCAAGGCAGATGCCAAAAACCGGGATATCGGTTTCCAGGAAGTGTTTGATTGCCGTAATGGCGTAGTCGCACGGCTGCGGATCGCCTGGACCATTGGAGAGGAAGATACCGTCCGGATTCATCTTCAGCACCTCTTGCGCCGGTGTTTGCGCAGGCACCACTGTCAGACGACAGCCGCGATCCACCAACATGCGCAGGATATTGCGCTTCACGCCGTAGTCATAAGCCACCACGTGGTAAGGCAGTTCGTTTTCTTTCTTCGCTTGCGGCAAACCGCCCTGAAGCGTCCAGCTTCCCTGGCGCCAGCTATAGGTTTCCTTCGTCGTCACCTCTTTGGCAAGATCCATTCCCTTCAGGCCCGGGAAAGCCTTCGCCTTCTCGTGCGCCAGCGCCGCATCCAGATTATCACCCGCAATAATGCAGCCGTTCTGTGCGCCTTTCTCACGCAGCAGACGGGTCAGTTTGCGGGTATCGATATCGGCAATCGCTACAATGTTGTGACGCTTAAGGTAGTCAGACAGCCCTTCCTGGCAGCGATAGTTGCTGGCGATAAGCGGCAAATCGCGAATGATAAGGCCCTGCGCATGTACCTGAGAAGACTCTTCATCGGCCGGGTTAGTACCGACATTACCAATATGGGGATAAGTAAGCGTGACAATCTGGCGGGAATAGGAAGGATCGGTGAGGATTTCTTGATAACCGGTCATAGAAGTATTGAAAACGACCTCTCCCACGGCCGATCCCGATGTCCCAATGGCCCGACCGTGGAATTGGGTTCCGTCTTCCAGAACCAACAGCGCTGACTTGATCAAAACGTCCTCCAGGGAATAAACAATCAGTTTATTTGCATATTAATTCAACCATTACGGTGGAATCAACGCATAAACGCCAGACAGGTGAATTTTTGGCAAACGGCGGCATTCTAGAGAGTAGCCGGGAAGAAGTCCAGCTTCAGGGGAGGATTTTTATGCGTTTTTAAGCCACTGATGTGGTTTTATGGCACTGAGCGCTAAAAAGCAAACAAAACCGCACCCGAAAAACGCTTGCGCAGGTATAAAAAGTAAAAAATTAGTATAACACAATACAGAAAGCAGACCAAACGGTCAAAAAAAGAAAAAGCACGCGGTTAAAACAACTAAAATGCCACATTACAGCCATCAAGTAGCTATTCTACGGGCTATCTCCATAAAATAACGCAAAACTTAAAGGGCGACCAATAATCGCCCTTTAAATCAATAGATTAATCTAAAAACCACTCCAGCCCGCCGGAGAAAAAGATCTAAATATCCCGTAGGTTAAGCACATCGCGCATATCATAAAGGCCTGCTTTTTGTGAATTCAACCACAAAGCCGAGCGAATGGCGCCACAGGCAAACGTCATGCGGCTTGACGCCTTATGCGCAATCTCCAGACGCTCGCCGATATCGGCAAATATTGCCGTATGTTCACCGACAATATCCCCGGCGCGTACGGTAGCAAAGCCGATGTCGCCCGATTTTCGTTCACCTGTGTGGCCTTCGCGGGCGTAAACGGCGCAGTCGCGCAAATTCTTATTAAGCGCGCCGGCTATCGCTTCTCCCATCGCCAACGCCGTACCCGATGGCGCATCCACTTTATGGCGGTGGTGTGCTTCAATAATTTCGATATCCGTATAATCCCCCATCACTTTGGCGGTTTTTTCCAGCAAACGCAGCAACACATTCACGCCAACGCTAAAGTTGGCGGCAAATACAATCGGAATGTGGTTAGCGGCTTCCTGAATCGCCTTTTTTCCGGCGTCGTCAAAGCCCGTGGTGCCAATAACCATACCCTTACCGTGGCGGCGGCAGAAATCGAGGTGTTTTAGCGTGCCTTCCGGCCGGGTGAAGTCGATCAGGATATCGAAATCATCAACTACTGTATCCAGGCGCGCGTTCACTGCGACATTACAGCGGCCCGCGCCTGCCAGTTCGCCGGCATCGCTCCCGACAAGCGAAGAGCCTTCGCGCTCCAGCGCTGCGCCGGGCGTTACGCCGTCCATCTGAAGCGCCGCCTGTATTAACTGACGCCCCATACGTCCCCCTGCGCCTGCAATAGCGAGGCGGATCTGTGCTTCATGCATAATTATTCTCTTACGTTAACAGGATGTGACACATCGTGAGATTACCAGCCTCTGGCGTTGCTGACATCTGAAAACGCCAATCATTAGAATTTAACGTTATACGGCCGGCAAAATCACTAAAAGATATCGTCGTCAGCGAAAACCGCACGATTCACGCACCACCAGCGCAGGCGGCAGGATAATGCGTTTCACCGGCTCATCGTTACCCTGTATACGGCTAAACAAGAGCTCGCCCGCCTTACGGCCAATCTCTTTCGCAGCAACAGATACCGTCGTTAGCGCCGGCTGAACCAGGCCTGCTTCGGTGATATCGTCAAACCCCACCAGCGCGAAATCTCGCCCCGGCTCACGCCCAAGCTTGCGCAAAGTCTGCATTACGCCCAGCGCGACAATATCCTGGTAGCAAACGGCCGCCGTGATAAGCGGATTTTGCGTCAGCAACGCCTGCGCCACGCGCGCGCCGTCGCTCTGGCTTGCCTGAGACGTCAGTATCCATTCAGAATGAGGAGTAATGCCGTATTCCAGCAGTTTACTGGTAAAACCGCCAATACGCTGGGCGCGTGAGCCTGAATTCTGGCTACCGCCGATAAAAGCAATGCGGCGATGCCCCAACTTTAACAGATGCTCTGTCGCCACCTGGGCGCCAAGAAAGTTGTCGGTGCCGACAAAATCAAAATCAGGATCGCTAAGCGGGCGCACCACCATTATCGCCGGTATATTACGTCGTTTCAGGCTGTCGAAGAAAGACTGCGGCGTTTCACGCGCTGCGCACAGCACCATGCCGCACACGTTATTGCGCATTAACGAATCAACAAATTTCTGCTGCCGCTCTGCGGATTCTTCGCTGTTTGCCAACAATAACAGCCGATCGTGGCGCTCCACTTCATGGCTCAACCCTGCCGTCATTTCACCATAAAACGGGTTCGTAATATCGTGCAGCAATAGTCCCACCTGATTACTGCTGCGATTGCGCAGGTTTGCCGCCGTCTGATTATAGACGTAACCCAACTCATCCAGCGCCTTCAATACCCTCTCTCGCGTAGACGATGAAATGCGCCCTTTATTACACAGCACCATTGATACCGTCGCGGTGGAGACTCCAGCCCGCTTCGCCACGTCGGCAAGCGTTACTCCCGTCATGGTTTCTCCTCATGTTTTACACACCAGATTAATCGAATAACCTAAATTTTGCACTTCCCCCTGTGAGAGCGCTCACATTACAGCCCTGAATTGTTGTTTTATTGCCGATTATGGCGGGTTAATCGCGTTAACCACTCTTTTAAAAATCGGTTAATCGAATAACCTATCTCAAACACCAGGGGAGAAAAAGTGAAAATGTCCACCTATGAAAAATATCCTACCGTTGAGATTCAGGGCTATGACGACAGCGCCTGGCAGGGGTGGGAAGCTATCGTAGCCACGCTTAATGAGCATATACATCAGCGCAGGCGAGCCGTTCTGGTTATTGATTGCTATCCCGGCGTGCGCCTGGGTGAGCTGGAAGAAAAGCTGCTTCCAGCCCTGAACGCAACGCTCACCCTTAACGCCGAACGGGCGCGGCGCGATGAACAATCCATCCATGAAATGCTGGCGCGCAACCTCACAGACGACCGCGTTTTCGGCGTACTCTCATGCCACCAGTTGCATGAATTCATCGACCCTCAGAAACTGGCGGCAATGCAGGAGCAGGTCAGCCGCTGCACGGATGGTATCGTCATCGTTTATGGTCCCGGCGCTGCGTTAGTGCATCAGGGCGATATCCTTGTCTACGCCGATATGCCCCGCTGGGAAATTCAGCAGCGTATGCGCAGCGGCGAGCTGGATAACTGGGGAGCAGGCAATCAGCAGGAGGATATGCTTCGCCGCTACAAGCGCGCTTTCTTCGTGGAGTGGCGCGTGTTCGATCGCCACAAAACGCCGTTGCTCAAACGCGCCGATTTTCTGCTGGACACAACGCTTGCCGATCGGCCGGCGCTTGTTACCGGCGATGCGCTGCGTGCTGCGCTGGCGCAGACTACCCGCCGGCCCTTTCGCGTTGTGCCGTTTTTCGACCCCGGCGTCTGGGGCGGCCAGTGGATGAAACAACACTTCGATCTCGATCCCGGCGCGCCGAATTATGCCTGGTGTTTTGACTGCGTGCCTGAGGAAAATAGCCTGCTGCTGCGTTTTGGCGCGGTGCGAATTGAGATCCCTTCGCAAAACCTGGTATTACTCCAGCCGCGCGCGCTGCTGGGTGAGAAAGTACACGCCCGCTTCGGCGCCGAATTCCCGATTCGCTTCGATTTCCTCGACACCATCGGCGGGCAGAACCTCAGCTTTCAGGTTCATCCACTCACGGAATATATTCAGCAGCAGTTTGGTATGCACTATACCCAGGATGAGAGTTATTACATTCTGGAGGCTGAACCGGACGCAGTGGTTTATCTGGGCACCAAAACCGGCACATCGCCAGAGGCGATGCTTGACGATCTGCGACGCGCCCAGCGAGGGGAAAAGCCGTTTGATGACGCACGCTTCGTCAACCAGTTTCCGGCCAAAAAACACGATCACTTCCTGATCCCTGCCGGCACCGTACACTGCTCGGGCGCGGGCACAATGGTGCTGGAAATCAGCGCCACGCCATACATATTCACCTTCAAACTATGGGACTGGGGACGTCTGGGCATGGATGGTCTCCCGCGCCCCGTACACCTTGAGCACGGCGAGCGCGTCATTGACTGGCAGCGGGATACGCAATGGGTCAACGCGCATCTGGTCAACCAGGTTGAAACCGTGGCCGAAGGCCACGGCTGGCGGGAAGAGCGCACGGGTCTGCATGAACGCGAATTTATCGAAACCCGCCGCCACTGGTTTAGCGAACCGGTAGTACACCACACCGGCGGCAGCGTGAATGTCCTCAACCTGATTGAAGGCGCGCAGGCCCGCGTGGACAGCCCGAGCGGCGCATTCGCGCCATTTGTGGTGAACTACGCCGAAACGTTCATTATCCCGGCAGATGTAGGCGAATACCGCATTTCTGCATGGGGTAAAGGCGCAGGCCAGCAACTGGCGACAATCAAAGCCTGGGTAAGGGGGTAAAAATGATTCACTTTATTGTGGCAACACACGGCCCGCTCGCTGACGCGCTGCTGAAAAGCGGCAAAATGGTTTACGGCGAGCTTCCACTTATCCGATCGGTTTGCCTGACAGAACAGGCGGGCATTGAAGGTTTTCGCCGCGATTTCACCGCCACGCTGGCAGAAGCAAGCCCGGGCGCCGATGGCGTACTGGTACTTTGCGATATGCAGAGCGGCACGCCGTGGAACGTCGCCTGTGAAGCGGCCTTCAATCCACACGTCCAGCCGCCCGTGGCCGTAGTCGCGGGCGTCAATTTTCCGATGTTGCTGCAAACCGATGACGTCGCGACAGCAGGCGATGTTAACGACGCCGCCGCGCAGTTGCTTGCACTTACCCATCCGACGCTGATTCAGGCCAGACCCGCCGGGTCAGCGCAGACAGACGATTTCTGAGGAACCGCTATGAGTATTTCTTTTGTACGTATCGATGATCGCGTTATTCACGGACAGCTCGTTACACGTTGGGCCAAAGAATTGCCCTGCGACGGCATTGTAGCGATTGATGATGCCGTCGCCGCAGATCCGTTGCTCTCAACGGTGATGAAGGGCGCCGTATCCGACACCAAAGTCTGGTTGTTCGATACGGCGACCGCGATAGAAAAGCTGCCAAAGGTGATTGCCAGCGAAAAGCGCTATTTCATTATTGGTAAATCGCCCGTCACGCTACAGCGTATTGAAGAGGCCGGAATAAGCCTGAAAAACAGCAACGGCAAAATTAACGTTGGGCCAATGAGCGCCCGCGCCAACACAACGACTATCGGCCCTAATCAGTCCGTGACGACAGAAGAGGCCGCCGCGTTCGACTGGCTTATCGGGCAGGGGCATATCGTTGAGTTTCGGCTGGTGCCGGACGCCAGCGCCTACAGTTGGCAAGACGCCAGACAAAAACTGAAATAAGGAGCGTCTGATGATAGTTGAAGCTGCTCTTATCGGCCTGTTTTGCTACCTCGGCGCGCTCGGCACCCCCTGGCTACTCGGCCTGACCGGCGGCTGGTACCTGCTCTCACGCCCGCTGGTTTCCGGCATGCTGGTTGGCCTGATTCTGGGCGATGTGAAAACCGGCATTATGGTTGGCGTGGCGGTGCAGGCGGTTTATATCGCGATGGTCACGCCGGGCGGATCGATGCCCGCCGACCTGAACTTTGTCGCCTGGCCCGCTATCGCGCTCGGCATCCTGTCCGGCAAAGGGCCGGAGGTTGCCGTTGCGCTGGCCGCCACTATCGGCATTGCCGGTACCCTTCTGTTCAACGCCATGCTGGTGCTCAACTCATTCTGGAACCACCGCGCGGACGTGGCGCTGGACCGCGGCGATGAGCGCGGAGTTTATCTTAACAGCGCTATCTGGCCGCAGGCGATGAGCTTTGCTCTGCGCTTTGTGCCAACGTTTATTGCGGTCTATTTCGGCGCACAGTACATCAGCGGTTTTATGGACAGCCTGCCGAAAGTCGTGCTTTCCACCATGAACGTGCTGGGCGGTATTTTGCCGGCGGTGGGGATTGCCATTCTGCTTAAGCAGATAATCAAAAGCTACACCATGCTGATTTACTTCCTGGTCGGCTTTATCTGCATTGTCTTTCTTAAGCTAAACATGGTTGCGCTGGTGATTGTCGGCGCGCTGCTGGCGCTGATTCATTATAACTACAAACCGGAAGCGCCGCAGGCAATTGCCGCGAAGCCCGTTAACGACGATGAGGATGAATTCTGATGGAAGAGCGTAAACTCACGCGCAAAGATTTGCGCCGCTGCTGGCGCGCCTGGATGATGCATAACCTGTCCTCAATGAGCTTTGAGCGCCTGGCGTCGTTCGGCTTTTGCCTCAGCATGCTGCCAGTAGCGAAAAAGCTGTATCCGGATGCGGCGCAGCGCACCGAAATGCTGCGCCGCCATGCATCGTTTTACAACACTGAACCGCAGATCGGCGCCATCGTAAACGGCATGACGCTTGGCCTTGAGGAGAAAAAAGCCAACGGCGAACCCATTGACGGCGAAACCATCAATACGCTGAAAGTCGGTTTGATGGGGCCGGTTGCCGGCATAGGCGACTCCATGATCCCCGGTATGCTGATCCCTATCCTGCTCAGTATAGGGATGGCATTGGCCGCAGGTGGTAATATTCTCGGCCCGCTGTTTTATAGCATCGCCTGGCTGGCCATTATCATCCCCGGCTCCTGGTTTCTCTTTCTCAAGGGTTATCAGATGGGATCCGGTTCGGTGGAGATGCTGGTCAGCAGTAAATCGACCCGCCTGCGTGAGGCATTGTCCTTGCTGGGCGTATTCGTCATGGGCGGCGTGGCGGCAAGCTATGTGAAGCTGGGGACCGGTCTGGAGTTTATTACCAAAGACGGCGTGAACATTCACGTACAGCAGATGCTGGATGGCATATTCCCCCAGCTTCTCCCGCTGGCTGTGGTGCTTAGCACCTGGTATCTGATGGCAAAACGCGGCGTTTCGCCGGTTAAGGCAATGCTACTGTTGCTGATACTCGCCGCCCTCGGCGTGGCGACAGGTTTGTTTGCAGGATAATATCACCGGGGCGAAAGCCCCCCATGCCGGCCAGTCAGGGTTAAGCGGCGTTCCGTTCAACGGAAATCCTGTGATAAAGGGGCTGCATCAACGGTGAACGGGCAAAGCGGGCCGCGTTGCCCGCTTTGCAAACGCCTGCGGCCCCGAAAGGCAGCATTGCTGCGCGGCGCTCGCCTTTCGGCTATCAGCCTGCGATCGGCCCGGGCTTGTGTCTCTCGCCTCCGCCTGCGGTTCGCCGATTTCAGCGGACGTCAGCGCCTCCACGGCTAAAAGCAAACAAGGATGCTCACGGCAAGTAAAAAAAGCAAAGATCCGGCAATCCGGCCTCAAATCCGCATGGCTTTTTGCTTTGACAGGAATATTTATTCACAAACATGCTTAACTGACCGGCATCAGGACGAGCGCCCGGTTTTTTATGGATGGAAGTTACGCCACAGTTCCGACACTTTATCCGGGCGGGAGATGAACTGAAAGCGGGCCCTGTCGTTGATAAATTGTTGGTAGATGGGTTCATCGGTAATACCAAATTCGCTGTAGCGTCGTGGCGTAATCATCTGTAATCGCGCCGGTAAATAGCGAGTATTATGCTGCCAGATAATCTGCTTTCCCTGCACCAGCGGATACCACGCCAGCCCTTTACGGGCGCGAATGGCCTCATACTCAAAACCGTATTCCCGATCGCACCACGCGCCAAAAGTCAGCGGCTCGTCTATTGAGGCGGAAATGGCGGCATGACCCCATCCCGGCGGAACGAGCACCTTCTCCCCAGGCTGCGCGAGCACGGCAAAACAACGTCCGGGGTCATCTTCAACCCATTCCTGCATATAAATGATGGCGTTACCCTGCCAGATTTCATAAAGCTCCGGCGGTGACCAGCCGCTGTGCCGGCTGATACGATGAATGTGCCCCTGGCTGCGTACCGGCTCCTCACCCAGCATACCGGCAGCGTAAGCGACCACGCCAAACAGCAGCATACGCTTTTCCAGCTCCTCCCTGTCGACTATGCGCGCTATATCCATCGCTATTGCATAAACCTGCTCCGGCCCGCCGCAGTTCGGGTTACGCAGCGACGGGCGAATCTGGTCGAGCGTGCGGATTTCCGGCATTGGCCCGGTCACATCGTCGCCATAGCGAAATCCGAGCGGCTGATGCATGATGGTCATATCCAGTCCGTAATTAACCATAACGCGCCTTCCCCCCCTCAGAGCGCTGCGGCGAAGCCAGTATACAATGCGCGGCGCCTCCCGATAGTGTCGCGTAATCGCGCCACGCCACGACAGGCCATACCACCTGCGGCGACCGCGTTTCATCACCGGTATGGATTAAGCGACGGGCTGTAGCAGGGGGACCAGGGTATACAAAGCTTAAGATTACCCACGCCAAGCGCGCCGCTTCCCGATCCGGCTGCAGATGTTGCCCGCGCAGACAAAAGTAAACTCCGCCCTGCGCGCATCGCGGATGAAAATGACCGCGCGTGATGAAAAACTCATCGCCATTTGTTTGCGCCTGAAAATAGGTTACGCCCACATACAGCGCGCGACCGCCTGCCGGTAGGCTATATCTCTTAACGTCAACAATAAGCTGAAGGGGATCGCCCTCCCGCCACGCGGCGGCAACGACAAAGCCAGCATCCCTGCCGCCTGTGCGGATGGATTCATGGGTAAGCAGGCCACGGGTAAATGTACCGGTTACCCGCATCACCTGAGGCGGCAAAATGTTAGCTGGATTCATGGCAGACACCGGCCCGAGGGGAACAGCACGTTCAGCATAGCAAAGTCAAACGATTAACCTGCCTGCATTCACCGTAAACTGTTGGGTTAATCACAGATAATCAACGCCATTGTCCCTAAATGGGCAGGCATGTAAGCGCTTTGCCAATAAATCAATTAGCCTGACGCATCAGGTCAACGCGTTGATTTACACGCAGCGCCACTGCCCGCGAATAATTTTCATAAACAAGTAAAAACCTGTACAGCGCGTTAAGCCGCCAGGCCTTGCTCACTTCTACAAAGCAGCGCCGCCTTTACGGCGGCGCAAGGGCGGATCGGCTAATTATATTTCCTTTTAATATGTGTAATAACTTCTTTATAGTTATCTGCATTTGCCACGCCACGTCCTTGCGTAATGTTCATTGAAACCAAATAAATATTTTCTACTTTTTTATCTTTTAGCTCAACGTACACTCTTTCCGACAAGCCTGACTCCGTACCGTTAAACATATTATAAACCGGAACATATGAAGAAGCATCCCGTGAAATTTCAGTATAATTGTAGATCCATATAACATTGCCGGCGTCTGAAAAGGTTAACGCACGTGGCGTGCCTAACAGATTTAGCACCTTTTCATCACTGTCGTTTTTATTTATTTCATTAAACGCAGCCAATCGCATCTTTTCCGGTTGTTCTTCAAATGCGTTTTTTTGTCTAAAATTATTAATCGTCAAATCGTGGTTAATCACCACACCATTCTTATCATAAGCGACAAACAAAACGCGATGCGCATATGTCCCCCCGAAATCATTCAGGTGTCCCTGATACGAAGAAATAGCATAAACGCCATCGGGGAAGGATTTTATAATTGTGCTTCTGCTCTGTTGTTTTTTATCTCCAAATAAAGCCTCAACTTCTATTATTGACGTTTTATTATCTATAATATTTGCCATAATCTGCTGATCGGCCAATGATTTATCCGCAAGTATTTTATTTCCCTTAACCCAACCAGAGCAGCCCGTTAAGAATAATATAGCCACAAGCGCCGATATCTTTAATTTCATGTTAAATACATCCTGTGTTAAATAAACATCACCAATAAAACACAATAAAGCAGTCGTATATATACTTGCCGTAAGCAGTCTGAAAATACCTTAACAGTTAGCGCTAACCCAGTTTTTTTTAGCAAATTCGCAATATTTGAACCATAAATGACTCTGCTCGCGCCGCGTAACGCAGTTAGCGCAGCGTCTGCCCCTACAGCCCCCCAGCCTGCGAAACCGTGCGTTATGACGGCGGACGAAGCCAATTTGGCCCGGTAATATAACGGGCATACAGTAGTCAAACGCAGGTATTCTGGCGGTTTATCCCCGCTCACGTGGGGAACACCTGCCGTCCACCGTAGCCACCTTCCACCCCTGCGGTTTATCCCCGCTCGCGCGGGGAACACATACTGATCCATATACTCCGCATACTCATCCTCGATTTATCCCCGCTCGCGCGGGGAACACGGCTGGATAGCGATTTTGCGGAGGAGGATCGGCGGTTTATCCCCGCTCGCGCGGGGAACACATAACAGTAATGTTTTTATTTAATTGGTTTATCGGTTTATCCCCGCTCGCGCGGGGAACACAAACATCTTTGGCCCATGACTGGCGTTTAACGCGGTTTATCCCCGCTCGCGCGGGGAACACGATGTTGTCGTACAGCAGATCCGCGCACCCGGCGGTTTATCCCCGCTCGCGCGGGGAACACCTGCCAGTCCTGTTGAAACAGTCGGGCCTGCTCGGTTTATCCCCGCTCGCGCGGGGAACACGCACAGACATCTGTACGTAGGCCAGTTTTAATGCGGTTTATCCCCGCTCGCGCGGGGAACACGTGGGTTTTCCTGTTCCTGGCTTTTGTTATCGCGGTTTATCCCCGCTCGCGCGGGGAACACGTGGGTATTCCATTTCCTGGCTTTTGTTATCGCAGTTTATCCCCGCTCGCGCGGGGAACCCGCACAGACATCTGTACGTAGGCCAGTTTTAATGCGGTTTATCCCCGCTCGCGCGGGGAACACCAGAGGACCGGCACAACCTCCCGGATTTTGCGCGGTTTATCCCCGCTCGCGCGGGGAACACACCAGCGTCAGCATGATCAGAATCACTGCCATCGGTTTATCCCCGCTCGCGCGGGGAACACGTTTCCCCTGACTCCACCTGAAAAGTGGTCGCCGGTTTATCCCCGCTCGCGCGGGGAACACGAGGTGTCGAAAGCGCCGCCGGTTGACGAGCCAGGTTTATCCCCGCTCGCGCGGGGAACACCGCCGTCGGCGTCAGGGTGATAGTGATATTGCCGGTTTATCCCCGCTCGCGCGGGGAACACAATGCTTTACACGGGATCCGTGTTAGGTTAGTCGGTTTATCCCCGCTCGCGCGGGGAACACAGTCTTCACGTCCGGTAATTTGTAGGACTCGCCGGTTTATCCCCGCTCGCGCGGGGAACACTTAGCAATAGCGACTAAACACGCATTTGGAAACGGTTTATCCCCGCTCGCGCGGGGAACACTTAGCAATAGCGACTAAACACGCATTTGGAAACGGTTTATCCCCGCTCGCGCGGGGAACACGTCGGTCAGGGTGCCCTTGCGGGTCCACTGATCGGTTTATCCCCGCTCGCGCGGGGAACACCGCTGCCGGATATTCTTGAGCGTGACTGTGCGCGGTTTATCCCCGCTCGCGCGGGGAACACGGATGGAGAAATGCCAGCACGTCAGCAAGAAGCGGTTTATCCCCGCTCGCGCGGGGAACACGATAAACGCCGCAAACAGCGCCTCGACATCAGCGGTTTATCCCCGCTCGCGCGGGGAACACGGTAACGGTGGAAAGCAAAAGGCCCAGCATCGCGGTTTATCCCCGCTCGCGCGGGGAACACGAGATTGAGACTCGCAAGTTAGATGACAAGGAAGGTTTATCCCCGCTCGCGCGGGGAACACCAGGTGCGATGGTGGTAGCCCACTCAGGTGGGCGGTTTATCCCCGCTCGCGCGGGGAACACTTAATTTACCCATAACTATTTCCCCGCCAGTTCGGTTTATCCCCGCTCGCGCGGGGAACACTTTAGCGTATTCGTAAGCTGTCTGGACGTTGCCGGTTTATCCCCGCTCGCGCGGGGAACACGGAGATAGGGAAGTGAAGAGGCTGATTTCAATTCGGTTTATCCCCGCTCGCGCGGGGAACACCGTTATAATCAATCGGATCAACCATGATTCACCGGTTTATCCCCGCTCGCGCGGGGAACACTCGTGACTTTTCGTGGCAACAGTAAAAATATCCGGTTTATCCCCGCTCGCGCGGGGAACACGGTGTAGGGGTCGACATCAGAGAACGAACCAGCGGTTTATCCCCGCTCGCGCGGGGAACACCTTCATCATTACAGCTATAACGTTCTTTTTTTCGGTTTATCCCCGCTCGCGCGGGGAACACGTTTGAGCGCAAAATAAAAGCGCCAGGAGGCGCGGTTTATCCCCGCTCGCGCGGGGAACACTGATTCCTGGGATTCCTGCTGCGCGGTAAAGGCGGTTTATCCCCGCTCGCGCGGGGAACACGCTGGTTTAATGGGTTGCGTGAAGCGCGATTTGGGTTTATCCCCGCTCGCGCGGGGAACACTCTATCCAGCAAATATCGATACCCTCAAGGGACGGTTTATCCCCGCTCGCGCGGGGAACACGCTGGCGCGCCAGCAGGTCAATTTCTTTGAAGTGGTTTATCCCCGCTCGCGCGGGGAACACCAGTATGGGTTACGACCGAGTTTCTTGCCATGCGGTTTATCCCCGCTCGCGCGGGGAACACAATTGCAAGACGGTCTTGCGCCCCATCCAATGCGGTTTATCCCCGCTCGCGCGGGGAACACCGACAAAAAGCGAAATTCGCTGGGTTCAGTGTCGGTTTATCCCCGCTCGCGCGGGGAACACCATGATGTCGTCGTATTCCTCTCGGGTGAAACCGGTTTATCCCCGCTCGCGCGGGGAACACCCTTACTACTAGCGGTTACCGCGCCCGTCAGACGGTTTATCCCCGCTCGCGCGGGGAACACGACTTGCCCGCCTAATGCTTCCATGAACATCGCGGTTTATCCCCGCTCGCGCGGGGAACACTAGCCATTTCGACATCCTGAAAACGTTCAGGACGGTTTATCCCCGCTCGCGCGGGGAACACGACAATACAGGGGACAAAACTGGGCCTGATTACGGTTTATCCCCGCTCGCGCGGGGAACACCTATTGGCATCCGCCCCCGGTACCGACGCTGACGGTTTATCCCCGCTCGCGCGGGGAACACTTTACGTGGTCTGGCAGCCATCGGATAATACCCGGTTTATCCCCGCTCGCGCGGGGAACACACATCCTGGTTTGATTTCGACCACCACCAGCCCGGTTTATCCCCGCTCGCGCGGGGAACACACCACGACGCGGTGATTGGCGCGCTGGGAAAACGGTTTATCCCCGCTCGCGCGGGGAACACATGCGCGCGCGGCGTAAACAAATTTTTGATTTCGGTTTATCCCCGCTCGCGCGGGGAACACGGTGGCGATGGCCTCTTTGGCGTCCTCAAACCCGGTTTATCCCCGCTCGCGCGGGGAACACACTTCGAGGGGATCCACACCCGCAACATCATCCGGTTTATCCCCGCTCGCGCGGGGAACACGTATTTTAAATCATCAACCACCTTACCATGTACGGTTTATCCCCGCTCGCGCGGGGAACACTCACGCCCGGTTAAACGCATATCGAATAACTGCGGTTTATCCCCGCTCGCGCGGGGAACACGCACATGCATTCCAAAACTCGTTAAAGACGGGCGGTTTATCCCCGCTCGCGCGGGGAACACGCGGGGAACACTGAATTACGGAGTATTTGTTATTGATGTCCTGCGGTTTATCCCCGCTCGCGCGGGGAACACCAATGGCGGGCTTGTTTAGATCGTCTCGACAACGGTTTATCCCCGCTCGCGCGGGGAACACCCTCACTCGACGCAATGTTGCAGCCGAAAGGGCGGTTTATCCCCGCTCGCGCGGGGAACACTAGATAAGATTTAAGCCAAATAACCAACCTCGCGGTTTATCCCCGCTCGCGCGGGGAACACATTTTGCAGGTTGTTGAACTGCCACATGTTAACGGTTTATCCCCGCTCGCGCGGGGAACACGCGTTCTGAACAACTGGACTGCCCCACTGCCACGGTTTATCCCCGCTCGCGCGGGGAACACAGATTTCACGATGCGGCATACTGGAGACGCCGCGGTTTATCCCCGCTCGCGCGGGGAACACTCATCAGCAATCCGCTTAAACTGTTCTTTAACCGGTTTATCCCCGCTCGCGCGGGGAACACATGATGATCTCACTCCGCCATCACCAAGAGTCCGGTTTATCCCCGCTCGCGCGGGGAACACCAGCGCTGCCGCTCACACCCAAGACATTTATGCGGTTTATCCCCGCTCGCGCGGGGAACACCGTAGACACATTGGTTATTTCTGCCATACGCGGCGGTTTATCCCCGCTCGCGCGGGGAACACCATATAGCAGCCACCAGGTATCTAACAACTCGCGGTTTATCCCCGCTCGCGCGGGGAACACGTCATTAAACAAGGCTGGAGAAGCCGTGGGTGCGGTTTATCCCCGCTCGCGCGGGGAACACTACTTGAAAGCTTGGGCAACGACCTGTCTAAGCGGTTTATCCCCGCTCGCGCGGGGAACACGCACGCCGAAAACAAATTCCAGCGCTAATAAACGGTTTATCCCCGCTCGCGCGGGGAACACCCCAGCAACGGCTTTACTGGCAGCAGCGATATCGGTTTATCCCCGCTCGCGCGGGGAACACATTTGTTGCTGGGCTGGGACAAGCTGAGAGATCGGTTTATCCCCGCTCGCGCGGGGAACACTCTGGGGAAAAGCTAACAAAATCGCTCGTGAACGGTTTATCCCCGCTCGCGCGGGGAACACTATTAAATCGCGCTTCTCAATGAAAAAAGAAACGGTTTATCCCCGCTCGCGCGGGGAACACAATCAAACTCTTTGTGTAACTGGCTAACCTGACGGTTTATCCCCGCTCGCGCGGGGAACACAGCATTGATACAGAGAATGGAAGCTCACCATGCGGTTTATCCCCGCTCGCGCGGGGAACACTCCAATAGCATCTTATTGAAATATTTATTCTTTTCCAATACTCAGTTTTTCACCAGAAAAAGTTATTTTTCCTCTCTGCATAACTTACTGATTTTACATAGAATAAAATACAGCCTACGCGCTAAAGCGCGCTTCACCAAAAGCGCGGAAAAATAACTTTTAATATCAGCGGGATATATAACCAATGCGACTAATGGCGGCGTTCTCTGTCCGGATTACTGAAAGCAGAACGCAATATGCAGCCTTGCTATAAAAGTACGACAGGCTACGCTGCGTCTCACTCGCATACAGGCATAGCCGGGGCCTGTCATTACACGCCGCTGGCGAGGAGCAGGCTCCGCTAATTCCCCCAAACGGCGTCATGCCGAATATCCTGATGCGCAACAAACAAGCAGCATCCGCGCCGGCTTTTGCGCCCAAAATGGCAGTAATAGCGGCATCGCTGCCTGCCGGTAACGACGCTATCGCGGCCAGTAATAAAAAGGAAAACCGGGGTTGATAATTAGCGCGCTGATATCTGAAAAATCGTGAACGGTTACCTGTGTGCGGCGGGAAGCCAAAAATGGCTATCGGTCAGCGGTAAGCAGGCAATACCAGCCTCTGACGGACTGGCATTGCCATAAAAGTGAACGGGTCTATTGCACTTCGCGAGCGTCGATACGCAGTTCTTTCGGCACTTCAAAAACGATGCTCTCTTCGCGCCCAGTCAATTCCTGGAGACTTTCACCGCCCAGCGTTTTCAGGCGGGTTATCACATTTTGCACCAGTATATCCGGCGCAGAAGCGCCTGCGGTAACGCCCACACAGTTCACGCCCTCAAGCCAGCTTTCCTGGATGTCGCTGGCATCATCAATCAGCCACGCGGTTTTCCCCATACGCTGGGCCAGTTCAGCCAGGCGATTGGAGTTCGAGGAGTTTTTAGAACCAACGACCAGTACGATATCGGCCTTTACGGCCAGCGCCCGCACGGCTTCCTGGCGGTTAGTGGTGGCATAACAGATATCATCTTTGCGCGGCCCGACAATATTCGCAAAGCGTTTACGCAATGCGTCAATGACGTCTGAAGTGTCGTCCACCGAGAGCGTAGTCTGGGTCATGAAAGAAAGTTTATTCTCATCCTTTACGCTTAATTTCCACACGTCTTCCGGCGACTCCACCAGATACATACCGCCCGCCGGGTTGCTGTACTGGCCCATCGTTCCTTCCACTTCAGGGTGCCCGGCGTGGCCTATCAGAATAGACTCCTCGCCGCGGCGGCTCGCACGCGCCACTTCCATATGCACTTTTGTCACCAGCGGACAGGTAGCGTCAAAAATGGTCAGGTCCCGGCTTTTCGCTTCATTACGTACCGCCTGAGAGACGCCGTGCGCAGAAAAAATGAGTATCGCGCCATCCGGCACTTCGCTGATTTCTTCAATAAAAATAGCGCCGCGCTCACGCAGGCTGTCTACCACATAGCGATTATGCACCACTTCATGGCGTACATAGATGGGCGCGCCGTAAATTTGCAGCGCGTTTTCCACAATGCTGATCGCCCTGTCGACCCCGGCGCAAAAGCCACGAGGATTAGCCAGCAGAATCTGCATGTAAAGTCTCCAGTACCGGATCGACGTCCAGCACCTCAATATCAAAATGGATAACCTGCCCGGCGAGGGGGTGGTTAAAATCGACGGTAATAGAATCACCGTTAACTTCGCGTATCACGCCGGGCATTTCGCTGCCATCCATTGCGGTAAAAAGCATAATCGCGCCCGGCTCCGGCTCACCGGCATCGATGAACTCGCGCCGGGAAAAATACTGAATCAGATCCGGGCTACTGATGCCAAAAGCCTCTTGCGGCTGTAGGGTGAAAGCAAGCTTCGCTCCCGCCTTCTGGCCTAACAAATGCTGTTCAAGCCCTTCTGACAGGCTGGTGTCGCCCAGGCGAAACAGCGCGGGCTTACCGCCCGCGCGCGTTGACTCCGCCGTCGTGCCATCGTCCAGCTTCATCGTAAAGTGCACCAATACCGCGCTGTCGCTTTGTACTGAATTCGCCATTAGCGCTCCTTTTGTTTTGCCGCTTTGCCGGAGGGAAGGAAACTCTCGAGCAAAATCAGCGCCGCGCCAATGCAGATCCCCATATCGGCAATGTTGAACGTGGCGAAGTGCCAGTTGCCAACGTAGAAATCAATCATATCGACCACAAAGCCGTGCGCCATACGGTCAAACAGGTTGCCCAACGCGCCGCCGATAATGAGCGCATAGGCAATATTATTGAGTTTCTGCGCGGCGCTGCTGCGGTACATCAGCACCGCCAGCACAAGGGCAATCCCTACCGCAATGCCGGCAAAGAACCAGCGCTGCCAGCCGCCTTTATCCGCAAGGAAGCTAAACGCCGCGCCCGGATTATGCGCGTAATGCAGGTTCAGGAACGGCATTAGCGCCCGGGTCTCATACAGTTGGAAATTATCCATAACCCACTGCTTGACGCCCAGATCCACGACCAGAACCAGAACCGCCAGCCACAGCCAGCGCAGGCCAGTTGAAAATATCGGTTTACGCATCAGGCAAACTTACGTTTTTCGCCGTCTCCGGCGACGTTACAGACACAGCGACCGCATAGTTCTGCGTGTTCCGCCACCTTGCCAATATCGGTGGTGTAATGCCAGCAGCGCGGGCATTTATCACCTTCGGCCTTATGCAGCGCCACCTTCAGCCCCTTAAGCAATTCGCTCTGCTGGGCATCGGCGCCTGCCGCTGAATAATCCTCGACGCTTGCGCCGGAGGTCAACAGGACAAATCGCAGCTCATCGCCCAGCGCCGTTAGCTTCGCCGCCAGCTCCGGCTCGGCATACAGCGTCACCGCCGCTTCCAGCGAGCCGCCTACGCGCTTATCGGCGCGGGCCTGTTCGATAACTTTGTTGACTTCGCCGCGCACTTTCAAAAGCTCGGCCCAGTAAGCGTCGTTCATCGCCTCGCTGTCTGCAGGGCCAAACAGGCCGTCGTACCACTCACCGGTAAACACATACTTTTCGCGCTCGCCCGGCAGATACCCCCACACCTCATCAGCGGTGAAAGAGAGAACAGGCGCCATCCAGCGCACCAGCGCCTCGGCAATATGGTACAGCGCGGTCTGGCAACTGCGGCGCGCCAAACTGTCAGCCTTCGCGGTGTACTGGCGATCTTTAATGATATCAAGATAGAACGATCCCATTTCAATGGAACAAAAGCGCATCAGGCGCTGTACCACTTCGTGGAAATCATAGGCCTCATATGCCTTCAGGATATCGTCCTGCGCGGCTTTGGCGCAGCCAACAGCCCAGCGATCCAGTACGACCATATCTTCAGGCTTCACCCTGTCTTTCGCCGGATCAAAACCGTTAAGGTTCGCCAGAAGGAAACGCGCGGTGTTGCGGATACGGCGGTAGGCGTCAGCGGCGCGCTTGAGGATCTCGTCAGAGACCGCCATTTCGCCGGTGTAGTCGGTCGATGCCACCCACAAGCGCAGGATGTCAGCTCCAAGCTTATTCATCACATCCTGCGGCGATACGGTGTTGCCGATGGATTTGGACATTTTGCGTCCCTGGCCATCCACGGTGAAGCCGTGAGTCAGCACCTGGCGATACGGCGCTTTGCCCTTCATCGCAGTTGAGATCATCAGCGAAGACATAAACCAGCCTCGATGCTGGTCAGAGCCTTCCAGATACATATCCGCCCCGTGGCCGCCGAACTCAGGGCGCACGTCCACAACAGACGCGTGGGTTGAGCCGGAGTCAAACCACACGTCCAGCGTATCCATCACTTTTACATAGTTATCCGCATCGTCGCCCATAATGTCGCGCGGGTCGAGATCCCACCACGCCTGGATGCCTGCCGCTTCCACACGCTTCGCCACTTCCTCCATTAGCGCCAGCGTGCGCGGATGCAGCTCTTCGGTATCTTTATGTACGAACAGCGACATTGGCACGCCCCAGGTGCGCTGACGAGAAATGCACCAGTCCGGGCGGTTGGCGACCATAGACTCAATGCGCGCCTGGCCCCAGTCCGGGATCCACTGCACGCCTTTGATCTCCTGCAGCGACTGCGCGCGCAGGCCTTTTTGATCCATGCTGATAAACCACTGCGGCGTGGCGCGGAAAATGATGGGCGTTTTGTGGCGCCAGCAGCACGGATAGCTGTGCAGCAGTTTTTCCACGTGCAGCAGCGCGCCTTTTTCACGCAGCAGCGCAACGATGGCGTCGTTAGCTTTAAAAACGTTCAGGCCGTCCAGCGTGGGATACGTCCCCGGAAGATAGCAGCCGTCCGGACCAACCGGGTTAGCGATTTCCAGACCATATTTCTGACTGATAGTGTAATCGTCCGGGCCGTGGCCGCCGGCGGTGTGTACCGCGCCGGTACCGGCATCAAGCGTGACGTGTTCGCCAGAAATGATCGGTACGTCAAAATCCAGGAACGGGTGCTTAAAGCGCATCAGCTCAAGTTCGGCGCCTTTTACTGTCCCAAGCACCTTGCCGTCTGCGATACCGGCGCGTTTGAGCACGCTTTCTACCAACTCTTTGGCAAGGATCAGCGCCTGGCCATTCACCTGCACCAGCGCGTAGTCAAATTCCGGATGTAACGAGATAGCGCGGTTTGCCGGCAGCGTCCACGGCGTGGTAGTCCAGATAACCAGCGATACCGGGCCTTTTACGCCAGCGGCGCCGAATTTCGCCTTCACGGCCTCGGCATCAACGGCGTGAAACGCCACGTCGATAGACGGCGAGGTTTTGTCATAGTATTCCACTTCCGCTTCGGCCAGCGCCGAGCGACAGTCCACACACCAGTGCACCGGCTTCGCCCCTTTCAGCAAGTGGCCGTTGCCGATGATTTTTCCCAGCGCACGGATAATATTCGCTTCTGTTTTGAAGTCCATCGTCAGGTACGGATGGCTCCAGTCGCCCAGCACGCCTAGGCGAATAAAGTCTTTGCGCTGGCCATCCACCTGCTCAGCGGCATACTTGCGGCACGCTTCACGGAACGCTGCGGCGGAGACTTTCTCGCCCGGTTTGCCAATTAACCCTTCGACCTTCAGCTCAATCGGCAGGCCGTGGCAGTCCCAGCCCGGTACATAGGGGGAATCGAAACCGGAAAGTCCTTTAGACTTCACGATAATGTCTTTCAGAATCTTGTTAACCGAGTGACCAATATGAATGTTGCCGTTTGCATAAGGAGGGCCATCGTGAAGGATAAAGGTTTTTTTACCTTTCTTCGCGGTACGGATGATGTTGTAGAGGTTGTCGTCGGTCCAGCGCGCCAGCATTCCCGGCTCGCGCTTAGCGAGATCGCCGCGCATCGGGAACCCTGTTTCCGGCAAATTCAGGGTGGATTTATAATCACTCATCAGATTCTCGGTTCCGTATTTCGGTTTGGTTAAAGCGTCGTTTGCCGTTTCGCGGCCGCAATATCGCGGCAGGGCGAACGTTCATTACGTTGTCTGTAGCCCAAAAAATTCACGGGCTGTTATTTCGTCCCGGGCGATTTGCGCCTTTAGCTCATCCAGCGAGGAAAACCGCTGTTCACTGCGTATTTTTTTGCGTAACACAACATTGATATGGCGGCCATACAGGTCCATTGCAATATCCAACAGGTGAACTTCCAACTGTTGTCTCATCCCGGCCACCGTCGGGCGAGTGCCGATATTGGCGACGCCCGGCAGCGGCGTCGCGCCAATGCCTTCAACCTCAACGGCGTACACGCCCCTGACAGGGGAAACCTGGCGGCGCAGCGGCAGATTCGCCGTTGGGAACCCCATAGTGCGCCCCAGTTTGTCGCCATGAACCACGCGCCCGCAAATAGTAAAAGGGCGGCCCAGCAGATTCTCAGCAAGCGCGAGATTATCCTGCGCCAGCGCCTGGCGCACTGCGGTGCTGCTAATACGTATGTCGCCTTCACAGAAGGCGTCGGCGCTGATAACGCTAAAGCCATATTCCCTGCCAGCCTTCTGTAATAGCAGGAAATCTCCCTGGCGGCCCGCGCCAAAGCGGAAATCATCCCCCACGGCCAGGTATTGCACGCCTAAGCGCCCCACCAGCAGATCGCAAACAAAGTTCTGCGCCGTCAGCGCGGCGAAACGGCGATCGAAACGCACGCACAGCACCGCTTCAACGCCGCATTGCGCAAGGTAGCACAGTTTTTCACGCAGACGCGTCAGGCGAGCAGGCGCGCGCTCGGCAGCGAAAAGCTCAAGCGGCTGCGGCTCAAAAATCATCACCATCACCGGCAGATTGCGCCGGCGTCCCTCGTACGCCAGGCGTTTTAACAAAGCCTGGTGCCCACGGTGTACGCCGTCAAAATTACCAATAGTCAACACACAGCCGCGATGGTCGGGGTTGAGATTATGTATGCCGCGTATCAGCTTCATGGCAAGCTCAGAACAGTGGAAATCGGCGGATTATACCTTGTACAGCCGGTAAAATTAACCGGCGAATAGCCCGTTTAGCATAAAGCTGCAATGATTTCATCATTATGTTCAGCGCAGCGGGCCGGGATACGGAATTTTATGGCCTAAAGGCTGTATTCGCACGCGGCAAGCTGGTAGAATCCTGCGCCATCATCACGTAACCGGCGTCGGGAATTTACGGCGCTTATTTGCACAAATCCATTGACAAAAGAAGGCTGAACGGGCATATTCCTCGGCCTTTGAATTGTCCATACATGATTATTTGGGAGTTGGACCTTGGCTAATATCAAATCAGCTAAGAAACGCGCCGTACAGTCTGAAAAGCGCCGCAAGCACAACGCTAGCCGTCGCTCCATGATGCGTACCTACATCAAAAAGGTATACGCGGCGATTGCAGCAGGCGACAAAGAAGCTGCGCAGAAAGCATTTAACGATATGCAACCTATCGTGGATCGTCAGGCGGCTAAAGGCCTGATCCACAAAAACAAAGCAGCGCGCCATAAGGCTAACCTGACTGCGCAGATCGGTAAAATGGCTTAACAGCTTCTTTATCTGCTTTGATAAAAAAACCGGCTCACGCCCTGAGGGATCCCCACAAACTCAGCGCTAATAAACCA
>NZ_JAEPBH010000043.1 GCF_016632365.1 Tenebrionibacter intestinalis
ACTGCTGTGACAGGGAGATAATCGACTGGGCAGCCAGTAGCGGAGGCTATGACAAAGAAACGGTGCAGGATGTCATGCCAGGCGCAGTAGAAAAACGCTTCGGGCAGGAACAACCACCGGAGCCACTGGAATGGCTGACGGATAACGGTTCAGCGTACAGGGCGCATGAAACGCGGGCATTCGCCCGGATGTTGGGACTGGAGCCTTGCACGACAGCAGTGCGAAGCCCGGAAAGCAATGGCATAGCAGAAAGCTTCGTGAAGACGATAAAACGGGATTACATCAGCATGATGCCGAAACCGGACAGCCAGGCAGCGGTGATGAACCTGGCGGTGGCGTTCAGTCATTACAACGAACATCATCCGCACAGCGCGCTGGGGTATCGCTCACCACGGGAATATAGACGCAGGAAGTTATCGCAACCGTAAGAGAGAAAAGGTGTCTGGATATATAGGGTCAAATACACATGGGTGGACTGGTACAACAATCGCAGGCTGATGGAGAGGCTGGGCCACATCCCACCGGCTGAAGCCGAAAAAACATATTATGCTTCCAGAAACTGTAACAATCTGGCAGCCTGAGCTTCCTGTCTTAGCTCTCTCCAGGAAATTCGGTGCGGTTCAAAATCTCTCCAGGATTACCGGGGCGGATCAATTTCCACCTGACCGCTCTCCCCCACAATGAATATCCCTGTAAAAGTAAGGAAACGACCTGTGGAACTAGCGACAATAGCCGTAGTGCTTTTCGATGATTTTGAAACCCTTGACGCCATGGGGCCGATAGAAGTCTTTGGTTGTCAGAAAGAATGCCAGCTCAGGTTTATTTCACGCGAAGGGGGAATAATACGAAGCTACCAGGGCGTGAAGGTCATAACAGAGCAGGCAGAGGGTATAAATATCGACGCGCTGCTGGTTCCCGGCGGCATGGGAACCCGGGTCTTAACCACAGAAACCGCTTATCTTGACTGGCTCCGGGATCTGGTGGCCAGGTCCCGGTTATGTATGTCGGTCTGTACGGGTTCGGCATTACTGGCCAGCGCATCCACACTAAATGGCATCCGGGCCACCAGCAATAAACAGGCGTTTGACTGGGTTGCCTCGTTAAACGGCCAGGTACAGTGGCAATCTCAAGCCCGCTGGGTGCATGATGGTAAATTCTATACGTCATCGGGCATTAGCGCAGGTGTGGATATGGCTTTGCAGGTGGTAGCCGACATCTACGGACAAAAACGGGCAGAAGAAACCGCCACAAAAATGGAGTATCTCTGGAACAAAGAAGCCAACAACGACCCTTTTTCTTTGTCACAGCGGTAAAACCTGAGTCTGCAGCAGGAAACGGGCAATAAGGGCGCAGGTTAAATCAGTAAAATCAACAAATCCGCCCTTATTTTTTAATATAAATCCATTTTTTAACTTTTTAAATACAAATACACAGAATGCTTTATATACAGAGCAGGCTTACAAACGCGCAATTTAATTTCTTCCTTTCTTTCATTTGTTTAATTTTTGTGCGTTTTTGGCAAAACAATGTAAATAATAAAATGAGACGGGGAATAACTATGGTAGAAAACATAACGCCCCCATCACTTCCAGTACAAAATAAAAACAACAAGCACTTTTTCCTTTGATTTCTATACAAAAAACATCTTGCTTTATAGTGCCGTCTGTTTAAAATTCATCCTGTACCGATTAATTTTTAAACAGACGTGAGTATGCCTTTGAAAATTTCACATCTTTTTTATGCATTTTTATTGAGTATTTCCTGTGTATTCCCTGCGCTGGCCACCGGCTTCCATAAAGCGCCGGCGACGTTGCATATACCCTTTAAAACCAAAAGCACCAGAGCCAATTCTAAATTTAAAGTAAAAAGGAAAATACTTGAGCAATATGGCGCATGGAAAGGGGTGAAATATAAATGGGGGGGTATGAATACAGCCGGTATTGACTGCTCAGCGCTGATGCAGAAAATTTTTCAGCGCGGGCTTGCAAAAAACCTCCCGAGAACAACCGCAGAGCAAATAAAGCAGGGGCAGCGTATTTCTGTTAGCGATCTACGCCCTGGCGATCTGGTGTTCTTCCAGACCAAACCTCATACCCGTCACGTGGGCGTATATATCGGCGAGGAAAAATTTATACATGCCTCTTCAAGTATGGGGGTCACCATGTCAAGCCTGGAAAATAATTACTGGATACATCATTTCGAAGCAGCAAGACGGATTCTGGATTAACCAAAGAGAAGCGTTATACATTTCTCTGATGCCGCCCCTTTATCTCTATAAATAACATTGATAGCAAATAACAAAACGCATTCTTAAGGCCAGGAAGGCCAACCGCCCGTTTATCCTCTCTGTTTTAACGCTTGCCCCTTGTTCAGCGCTGACGATAACCGCAACCAGGCCAACAGCACGCTATAAAGCTTAACCGTTATTCTGGCGGCGTGTTCTCAACGCCACACATAGGGAGGAGCAATTACGCTGAAGTATCTCCGCTGCGTTTAACTGCCGGCTTATCGGTGGCATTATTTCATTGCGCCAGCGCGGTAAATTCCGGGCAAAAGCGTATAACCCTTATGGCAATAAGCCCCTGAACCTGCCGCAGGATGTCTATCCTTACTGTATCATTAATGCCCCGTAAGCCATTAACGGCCACAGTATCGCTGAAATATGAATACGTGTCGCCTGTCAATCGCCGTGTTACGCGATTTTCAGCGCCAGCTTTATCGCCTGATAAGTCAAAGTAAAAAGCGCCAACGATGGCAATATTGGCATCCGGAAACAACGTTAAACAAAGGCGGCTTACCCATGCCACATAACCACAGTAAAATTACGTCCACGCTTCACACGTTATGGGCGCAGTCGCTTACGCATTTCCCGTATAACTATTTTGCGCTCATTATGGCAACAGGCATTATATCCCTGGGCTGCCAGGCGGCGGGCTTTCACTCTCTCGCCTTTGGCCTTTTGATACTAAACAGCAGTCAGTACGTTATCTGCGTTTTTCTGGCGCTGTCGAAATTTATCGCTTCGCCAGCGGTAGTATGGCGCGATCTGATCCATTCTGATAAAGGGCCTGGGTTCCTGACCATGGTGGCCGGAACCTGTATGCTGGGTGAACAATACGATACGCTCACTGAGTTAACGCCTCTGCCTTTTATTCTGTTAAGCGCAGGGATTGTTCTCTATTTATTACTTATTTTTTCGATGATTGCCGGCGTAGCGATGTCGGAAGATAAATGCAGTTTTAATCAGGGGCTGGACGGCTTATGGCTGCTGTGTACGGTGGCGGGGTGCTCTATCGTCGTGCTGGGCGCGGGCACAGAAGGCGCCGCTACCCGGCCACAGGCGATATTTTGTACCGCGCTCTGGGCGATCAGTATCATGCTTTATATGATGATAATTCCAATGATTTTTTTCAGATGGCTATTTACTTCGGTAAATAAAAGAGATTTTTCGCCATCATGGTGGATTAATATGGGGGCGCTGGCGATTTCTTCTCTGGCCGGAACGAAACTCCTCGCCGTGCACAATGCAGGCGCCTTCGCCACGATAACGCCTATTATTACGGCTATTATATTCTTTCTCTGGGCTATGGCGCTCTGGTGGTTACTGCTGCTGCTGACTATCTTTTTCTGGCGCCTTACGTCACGCGTTCTGGATTATCGTTATGTTCCCGGCGACTGGTCTATTGTTTTTCCTTCCGGAATGATTGTTGTTGCTTCCTTTAACGTTCTGCATGTTATTGGCATAACTCCACCGAACTGGCTTATAAAAGGAAGCGTTGTGTGTGTGTTCCTCTTGTGGTTTATTTTTTATATCAGGATGTTAACTTCCCTGGGAAAGTCATGTCATCAAAGTTGCAAACGCAAAGCCATAACAGATAGCCCCCGTTAAAAATTAAACGCTCTTTTAACGGTTGACTTAACATAGCGGGCTAACCGCCATCATATAACGCCGCGGCCCCTGTTACTGCTTACTGCACATCGCTGATGTTTTTAACTGCCAGTTTTTTAAACCCAGTTTCTTGAGTAGATTGGATTTATGCGCGCTAACCGTTTTTTCACTACGCGATAACAGTGACGATATGGATTTATTTGTTTCACCTGCAAGACAAAGCTTCAGTATCTCTTTTTCCCGGCTGGTGAGTTTAGCTTTTTTACACGCATCTTCATCAAAATACCTTTCAATTGTCCTGGCGGAACTGAGGACATACCATGAATAACAATATCCGCCTGCAGCCACCATATTGATCGCTTTAATAAACAGCTCTGGCTTACTGTCACGTTCAATAATGCCGCGTAAGGTAGGCAGCGCTTCATGCAAATACCTGACGTCGCTTTTTCCGGACGTGAGCAGCAGAACAGGCGTACCAATCGTTTAAAGTTTCGTAAAAACCGAGCGTTCACATTTTGCGATGCACTCATCATCAATAACGATAATATCGCATGCCTGATAATCTGAGGCATAAATCGATGTTATAACAGTCAGATGCTGAACATTACTCCCATTAAAATTTTTCGACAGAAGATAAATTATCCCGTTACTAACAAGGTTATTTTCGCCAAGATAAATGATGTTCACACACACCTCACAGATTGCTACAATTCACTCTGCTACTGTTTTTTACTACAACAACAGCAATTATAAAAATATATTTTTTTCACATAAAAGCAATTGCACAACATTAAATAACCATTAAGTTTAAACACACACTATAAAAGAAGTAACTATGTATGTCTTAATGAAAACACCTTTTAGTTTTCTCGTCAATCAGCGCATTATTAGGACCCGCCACCGAAACCCGCGCCACACTTAATAAGTATTAATGAATTCTAATCAGCATTAAAAGGTCACTATTTTTGTATAAAAAATGTTTTCATCCGTCTTCCTGATTACAAAAAAACAATAAATAGAGAAAAAAGATAATATTTTCTTCCTACTACTAAATCAGCAAACTAAAAAATAAAGATAAACAGACCCACGTTATTACCTTATGTAATCGACCGGCAAGTTAATTAATTATGCAAAAGAAGCTTTCCCATTAATATCTTTAAGTAAACAGTTAAGACTATTAATCCATTTGTACAGATGACGTACGCATGCTATACGCTAAAATACAGAAACTTACACAAACAAAGGATTAAATTTTATTATATTTTTAATTATTTAAACAACCTTACTGATCCGGCGATTTTTTTATATTTTTTGCAAAATAATATTATTTAATAATTAACAAACTATCAACTTTAATGTCAATTTAACAAGCTAAGTTAGCCATTCCCCTAATAAAACCAAGGACTAAATACGTGATTTACTTCACATTTAACCAGCACTGACAATTTTTGCCAAACCGCTTACATCTGCAGACAACCGCTTACCCTGCGATTATAGCCGCTCAGGCATTTATTCCACTTCTCATGCTCTGTGGCAGTCATCATAGTTTTGCCTGAAAAAGCATCACACATCTCATACAGATGACCCAACGTAACAACATCAGGAATATTTTGTCGTCTCACAAGCAGGCTTACTTATGAATAAAAATAATGTTCTCAGACACATTCCCTGGGCAGTCCTGGGCGTCGTCGGTGCTTTCTGCCTGGCTGTCGTCGCCTTACGCCGGGGTGAGCATATCAGCGCGCTGTGGATCGTTGTGGCTTCCATCTCGGTATACCTTGTTGCCTACCGTTACTACAGCCTTTATATCGCCCGAAAAGTAATGAAGCTCGACCCCACGCGCGCAACGCCTGCGGTCGTTAACAACGATGGCCTGAACTATGTGCCGACCAACCGCAACGTGTTGTTTGGGCATCATTTCGCGGCAATTGCCGGGGCAGGCCCGCTGGTTGGCCCGGTACTGGCAGCGCAGATGGGCTATTTGCCCGGCACGCTCTGGCTGCTGGCAGGCGTGGTACTTGCCGGTGCGGTGCAGGATTTTATGGTGCTGTTTATCTCTTCGCGTCGCAACGGCGCTTCGCTGGGTGAAATGGTAAAAGAAGAGATGGGACGCGTACCTGGCACTATCGCGCTCTTCGGCTGCTTTCTTATTATGATCATTATTCTTGCCGTACTGGCGCTTATCGTTGTCAAAGCGCTGGCTGAAAGCCCCTGGGGCGTATTCACCGTCTGCTCAACGGTGCCTATTGCGCTCTTTATGGGCGTTTACATGCGCTTTCTGCGTCCCGGCCGCGTAGGCGAAGTATCGGTTATTGGTATTGTTTTGCTGGTCGCCTCTATCTGGTTTGGCGGTGTGGTTGCTCACGACCCTTACTGGGGACCGGCGCTAACCTTTAAAGATACTACCATCACTTACACGCTCATCGGTTATGCGTTTATATCTGCGCTGCTGCCGGTTTGGCTGATTCTGGCGCCGCGCGACTATCTGGCGACGTTCCTGAAAATTGGCGTAATCGTCGGTCTCGCGATTGGCATTGTTTTGCTCAACCCCGAGCTGAAAATGCCGGCCGTTACGCAATATATTGACGGCACCGGCCCGCTGTGGAAAGGCGCGCTATTTCCCTTCCTGTTTATTACTATCGCCTGCGGCGCGGTTTCTGGTTTCCACGCGCTGATTGCGTCTGGCACCACGCCGAAATTGCTGGCCTGCGAAACCGACGCGCGCTTTATCGGCTACGGCGCTATGCTGATGGAATCCTTCGTCGCCATCATGGCGCTGGTTGCCGCTTCAATTATCGAACCTGGTCTCTATTTCGCCATGAACACCCCGCCAGCAGGGCTTGGCATCACGATGCCGAACCTGCATGAGCTGAGTAGCGAAAGTGCGCCGATGATCGTAGCGCAGCTTAAAGACGTTACCGCCCACGCCGCGGCAACCGTCAGCTCCTGGGGTTTTGTTATTACGCCTGAGCAAATTTTACAAACGGCGAAAGACATCGGCGAACCTTCCGTACTGAACCGCGCAGGCGGCGCGCCGACGCTGGCCGTGGGCATCGCGCATGTTTTCCACAAAATTGTTCCTGTGGCGGATATGGGCTTCTGGTATCACTTTGGTATTCTGTTCGAAGCGCTGTTTATCCTTACCGCGCTGGACGCCGGCACCCGCGCAGGGCGCTTTATGTTACAGGATCTGCTGGGCAATTTTATCCCGTTCCTGAAAAAAACCGACTCGCTGGTTGCAGGCATTATCGGCACCGCAGGATGCGTCGGCTTGTGGGGGTATCTGTTGTATCAGGGCGTGGTTGACCCGCTGGGCGGCGTGAAGAGCCTGTGGCCGCTGTTCGGTATCTCGAACCAGATGCTGGCCGCCGTAGCGCTGGTCTTGTGTACCGTCGTGCTGATTAAAATGCAGCGTACAAAGTACATATGGGTCACGCTGATTCCGGCTATATGGCTGCTGATCTGTACAACCTGGGCGTTGGGCATGAAGCTGTTCAGCACTAACCCACAACTGGAAGGCTTCTTCTATATGGCCCGCGAATACAAAGCGCGCATTGCGGCAGGCGGCGATCTTAGCGCCCAACAGCTTGCTAATATGAACCATATTGTGGTGAATAACTATACCAACGCAGGGCTGAGTATCCTGTTCCTGCTGGTGGTGTACAGCATCATTTTCTATGGCGTGCGTACCTGGCTTAACGTACGCAACGCCGGTAAACGCACCGATAAAGAGACATCATACGTGCCGGTGCCGGAAGGCGGCGTCAACGTTTCTTCTGGCCACTGATTGTCACGCATAAACATCCAGCCCCGCCCATTACTGAGGTTTTCCCGATAATGGGCGGGTAAAAAAAGGCAGGTATAGCCGCTTAGTACCTGCTGGTTTGACAAAGCGTTTAACAGGATTACCGCTGTGCCTGCGCGCTTCACAAAATGCTTTGCCGGCAGCCCCACCAGACGGTAGAAAGCCTGCTTTTAAACCGCCAGCCTTATAAATATGCCTGTACTATCGCAGCATCAACAGGGGTTGACGACTCTCAGACAGCATCGCTGCGGTATGGCTGCCGATAAAGAACCGACGTAACCGGGAATGCCCATATGCTCCCATCACTGTTAAATCGATTTTATTTTGATCCGCGTAGCGGCAAAGGGCACGGGTTACCGAATCATCGTTCAACAGCCTGGCCTGCGTAGCGATACCGGCTTTCTGCAGCACTGTTTTCGCATCATCAAGCGCTGAGGCATTACCATTTACCATCACCAGGTGACAGGGTAGATCCCGTAAAAGCGAGCTGACCGTCAGGCGCTCCAGATTCTCCCAGCTTGCATCACTCCCGTCCCAGGCAAACATAATGCGGGACGGTAAGGAGTACTGCTCTGACGCAATGAGCACTGGCTTTTTCTGAAGGCGGATAACATTCTCAAGCTGGCTTCCGACTGAACTTTGCGTTCCCCGGCGGCCGAGCACCATCAGGCGCGATTCGCCCATTTCAGCGAGAATTTCATCCAGTGCGCCGTGTTTTTGCAACTGCAGGGCGGCCGGATGCCCCGCCTGCGCCAGCAGCGCCGCACAATTTCCCAGTATGATTTTCCCCTGCGCCATTAACAGGCGGCTACGCTCTCCCTCAATACGAACCAGCTCTTCTGTCAGTTGCTCCCAACTGTTGACGCCAAGGGTACCGGACATATCTGATACAGCAGCTTGCTCGCTTTTTTCCAGAACATGGAGTAGCGCAAGCGGTATTCCAAGCCTGCCCGCCGCCCAGGCGGCATATTCACAAACAGAGCGAGTTGACGATGAACCGTCAACACAGGCAATTACGGTATTATTCATGGTGTATTTCCCTGTGATTTAGTGGCCGCGCATCAGTTTTTCTACTTCTTCCGGCTTATCATGCACACCAAAACGGTCAATAAGGGTGCGCGTGGCATCATTCATACCTCTGATTTCCACTTCAGCGCCTTCACGACGGAATTTAATGACAATCCTGTCTAACGCGCTGACGGAGGTAATATCCCAAAAGTGGGCGTGCGTTACATCAATCACCACGTGCTCCACCGCCTCACGAAAATCAAACTGGCTGGCAAACCGGTCAGAAGAGGCAAAGAAAACCTGTCCGATCACGGTATAGTTACGCACGCCATCTTTTAATACGCTGGTAACCACCATGAAGCGAGCAACCTTAGTCGCAAAGTTCAGGGAGGCAATCAGTACGCCCGTCAGCACGCCGAACGCCAGGTTGTGAGTGGCCACGACCACGCAAACCGTCGCCAGCATGACCACGCTGGTTGAAACCGGATGGGTACGCAAGTTTGCAATGGAGCGCCAGGAAAACGTGCCGACAGAAACCATAATCATAACCGCAACCAGAGCCGCCATCGGTATCTGAGACACCCACTGGCGCAGAAAGAGAATCAGGCAAAGCAGCACGACGCCGGCGGTTAATGTGGAAAGCCGACCACGCCCGCCTGATTTCACATTGATAACAGATTGCCCAATCATGGCGCAACCGGCCATCCCGCCAATAAAAGAAGTACAGATATTGGCGATACCCTGCGCCTTGCACTCACGATTTTTGTCACTCGGGGTATCGGTCATATCATCAACAATAGCGGCCGTCATCATCGTCTCCAGTAGCCCCACCACGGCAAGGCCTGCGGAGTACGGCAGGATAATCAGCAGTGTATTAAGATTCAGCGGCACGTCCGGCAGCAGAAATACCGGCAGGCTGTCAGGCAGCTTACCCATATCGCCCACGGTGCGCACATCAAGATGAAGCCACATTGATACTCCCGTCAGCACGATGATGCAAACCAGGGGAGACGGTATGGTTTTATTGATATACGGGAAAAGATAAATAATGCCCAGGCCTGCGGCGGTCAGGGCATAAACATGCCAGGTAACATTGATAAGCTCCGGCAACTGCGCCATGAATATCAGAATAGCCAGCGCGTTAACAAAGCCCGTGACCACTGAGCGGGATACATAGCGCATCAGGTTTCCAGGCTTCAGATAACCCGAAGCGAGCTGAAAAATACCGGTCAGGACAGTTGCCGCAAGCAGATACTGAAGCCCGTGATCTTTTACCAGCGTGGTCATCAGCAGCGCCATTGCGCCGGTTGAGGACGAAATCATCGCCGGACGCCCGCCAAAAAAGGCCATAACAATGGGAATACAGAAGGCGGAGTAAAGCCCGACCTGCGGATCCACACCGGCAATGATAGAAAAGGCGATCGCTTCAGGAATAAGCGCGAGCGCAACAACAATACCGGCAAGGACATCGCCACGGACGTTACCCAGCCAGTCCTTACGCGTCGAGGACAGCAGCATAGTGGTTTCTCAAAATTTGATTACAGACAGCCCGTGCGGGCAACAATTTCAGGCAAAAAAGAAAGCATCCGCAAACGGGATGTTTTCGAATATACGTCTGAGGCTACTCAGCGCGCAGAGGTGGGATACAACTCAGGGTGGCGTAAGACGCATGTTTAAACAAACTCTCCTTTACCGCTGATTCGTTTTTTAGTGATATCGCCTGAAAAAAAGCCGGCTGCGAAGCCGGATATTATCAGGATGTATTCCAGACAATATCCCGAAAACGCTTCACTATAATCCATTCTCAGCGAAGATCAATACCAGACCTGCTCAGCGCCCGGAGGGCGGCCTGGCAAATACCATTCGGCTTTGCGCGAAAGCGCATGGGTTGTCAGGCGTCATTATCAAAACGCATAATTTTCATCATTCAGCCAGTTACGCTCGCGGGCGGACATTCGGCAAGAAAAAGTGGATTTAACAGCGATACTTATTCTGCTTCTCTTGTTTGCGTTAATTCACCCCAAATTGACCCGATATGCGCGTATTATGGCCCTTATATTGTAGTCCGTTAGCCCATATGCCCCGATAATTGCTTATCAGGCCACAGCCGATATGGCCCTTACCGTTTTGATAAGTTTTCAGAAGGACATAAAATGAAAATCACACAGGTTCGTAACGCTACTCAACTCCTCGAATATGCAGGCAAGAAATTCCTCATTGATCCCATGCTTTCTGAGAAAGACGCCTGGCCGGGGTTTGAAGGAACAGTTCGCTCAGATATTCGCAACCCGATGGTGGATATAACGCTGAATATAAATTCACTGCTTGATGTGGATGCCATAATCGTCACCCATACGCACCCGGATCACTGGGATCAGGCTGCAGCAGCTATTGTGCCGAAAGATAAATTGATTTATGTCCAAAATGAAAATGATGAAGCGCTGCTACGCTCTCAGGGTTTCACTAACCTGATTATACTCACTGAAAACAGCAGGCTGGAAGATATCGAACTGATTAAGACAACATGTCAGCACGGTTCAGATGAGGCCTATGCCAACCCACAGTTGGCAAACATATTAGGCGACGCCAGCGGCGTCGTGTTCCGCCATTCATCAGAAAAAACGCTATACCTTGTTGGCGATACTATCTGGATTAAGCCCGTGGAAGAAAATATGCGTAAATACCGGCCGCATGTGGTAATTATGAATACCGGCTGGGCGCATGTTCTGAACTACGGCGCCATCATTTTTGGTAAGGAAGATATCGTGAAAGCACACCTGGCGCTCCCGGAAGCACAAATCGTCGCCACCCACATGGGGGCCGTTAATCACTGTCTGGTCACCCGTCAGGACGTGCTGGAATATGCGCGGATTAATCATATTCAGAATTATGTTTCAGCGCCTGAAGACGGCGAGTCTGTCTGGTTTTGACAGTAAGCGGCTATCCTGGAGTTACGGTGTCCACAATTTCCGTTGCCATACTGGTTACTCAGGGGTTCAGCACTTATCACGTATCCGTTCCGCTGATTCTTTTTGGCGATACCGTCTCAGAAAAACGGCTTTTCAGGCGGCTGTTATGCGCTGAAAAACCTGCCCTTATCTGGTCGAATGAAGGAACGGCAATACAGGTTGATCATGGCCTGGAAGTTTTTTCTCAGGTTGATATCGTCATTGTACCCTTTTGGGAAGATGTACGAAAACGCCCTTCCAGGGCCCTGCTTAACGCCCTCGTAAAAGCGCGAGAAGCGGGAGCGCAGATAGTGGGGCTGTGTCTGGGAACGTTCGTACTGGCTTATGCAGGTTTGCTGAATGGACATATGGCAGCAACACACTGGGAGTATGAAGAGCACTTCCGGGCGTTGTTTCCATCCGTCCAATTAAATCTTAACGAACTGTATGTTGACGACAACGGGCTTATCACATCGGCAGGCACGGCCGCAGCAATGGACTGCTGTCTGTATATCATTCGTGAGCATTGTGGCAGCCGGATAGCCAATCAGATCGCCCGCAGGATGGTCACGCCACCTCATCGCGAAGGGGGGCAGGCGCAGTACATCACGCATCCCGTTATTCAAAAGACAGCCGACAGCAGAATCAATATGGTGCTTGATTACCTGCGGCTAAATCTTCAGAAACCACACGATATTAATTCACTGGCTGAATATGCCTCAATGAGTCGCAGGACGCTGACGCGGCATTTCAGTAAAGCGACGGGGATGACCGTTGTCGAGTGGATTACGGCGGCAAGACTGCACCGCAGCCAGATGTTGCTGGAGAATATGGACATTTCTATTGAGCAGGTCGCTGAACAAGCGGGTTTTCAGTCTACGGCGACCTTCCGACAAAATTTCCGCTGCCGGTTTGATGTCAGCCCTACTGAATGGCGGCGGATATTCAGAGGCACCAGAAAATAGCATTCACTGACAAAATGAGTTTAGGCTGGGTCTGCCCGGCCAGCAATGACATAGCGGGCCGGGCGTCAGTTGCGAACTCACAGCGGCCTTCGCCGCAGCGTCAACCGCGCTGGCGAAAAAGACAGTAAATACGCCAAAGAAGCCGCTTTACCTTCGCGTTGGATAAAACCGCGTTCTGCGCAGCGCCAAAATTCCAGTCGAACGCGGGGCCGAACGCCACGCGGCTATCCTCTCCCGCCGCTTACAGCCCCAGGGCTTCTTTCACATTTTTCAGATAGCGGCGGCTGACCGGCACACTCAGGCCATCGCGCAGTATCAATTCAGCCTGGCCGTTATCCTCCAGGCGAATTTCTTTCAGGCAGCCCATATTTACCAGATACTGGCGATGGCAACGCAATAGCGGCGTGCGGTTTTCCAGCGTGCGCAACGTCAGTTCCGTAAAGCCTTCTTTGCCGTCATGGCCGGTTACGTAAACACCGCTCATCCGGCTGCTGACAAACGCCACGTCATCCATTTTTAATAAATAAATACGGCTGTGGCCGGTGCAGGGGATGAACGTCAACATCCGCTGGTTTTCCACCAGCGGCGATATGTCCTGCGGCTGACGCTGCTGACGCAAACGCGACAGCGTTTTTTCCAGGCGCCGCGCCTCAATGGGCTTTAGCAGATAGTCAAACGCCTGTTCCTCAAATGCCTTTACGGCATATTCGTCAAACGCCGTCAGGAAGACGATATGAGGACGTCTGGCATCATCAATCATGCCCACCATTTCCAGCCCGCTGATACGCGGCATCTGGATATCAAGAAAGAGCACATCCGGCTGATGTTTATTGACGACGCCAATGGCCTCAATAGCATTGGCGCATTCACCGACAACTTCAATATCGCGCTCTTCCTGGAGCAGAACGCGCAGGTTTTCCCGCGCCAGCGGCTCGTCATCTACTATCAATACTCTTAACATGCCTGCATCTCCTGAGGTAGCCTCAGCGTAACGCGAGTAAAACGGTCAGGTTCGCAGTTTACCGAAATGCCATAGCCATCGCCAAAGCGCGTGCGCAGCCGCTTATCCACCAGGCTCATACCCAGCCCGTGAGTGTCGGCCTGTACAGGATACAGCCCGGCGTTGTCTTCAATCTCCAGCACCAGAAATCCCAAATCGCTGTGCGCCCGGATAGTAATTTCCCCTACGCCCAGCATCTGCGACGTGCCATGCTTAATGGCATTTTCCACAATAGGCTGGAGCGTAAAGGCCGGTAATTTATGGTGCGCCAACGCCTGCGGTATCTGCAACCGCACCTTCAGGCGCGCAGCGAAACGCGCCTGTTCAATTTGCAGATAGGCATTAACATGTTCAATTTCATCAGCGAGCGTGGCGGTTTCTGACGCCCGTTTAAGATTTTTACGAAAGAAAGTTGAAAGATACTGTACCAGGTCGCCCGCGCGTTCACTGTCCTGGCGGATCACCGCCTTAAGGGTATTGAGCGCATTAAACAGAAAATGGGGATTAACCTGCGCATGCAGAAGCTTTATTTCCGACTGCGCCAGTAGCGCCTTTTGACGCTCATATTTACCGGCCAGAATTTGTGCGGATAGCAGTTGCGCTATTCCCTCTCCCAGCGTGCGGTTAATGGAGCTAAACAGACGGTTTCGCGCTTCATAAAGTTTAATCGCGCCAATCACGCGCTGGTTTTCACCGCGCAGCGGGATAACCAGCGTCGAGCCCAGTTTACAGTGCGGATACACAGAGCAACGATATGGCACCTCGTTGCCATCGGCATACACGACTTCACTGCTCTCTATCGCCCGCAGCGTATAGGGCGAGGAAATAGGGCTGCCAACCAGATGGTGATCGTCGCCAATACCGATAAACGCCAGCAGCTTTTCGCGATCGGTTATCGCAACCGCGCCTATATCCAGCGCCTGATGCAGCACCTGCGCCACCTTCATACTGTTTACTTCATTAAAGCCCTGGCGCAGTATTCCTTCAGTCGCTGCCGCCACCTTGAGCGCCGTGGCGGAAAATGCCGACGTGTATTTCTCAAACATTGCTCGTCTGTCCAGCAAAATGCGCATAAACAGCGCCGCGCCTACGGTGTTGGTCACGATCATCGGCGCCGCGATGCTGCCGACAAGGTTGGTTGCCTCGTTAAACGGCCGGGCAATCAACAGGATGATTGCCATCTGCGTCACCTCGGCGACAAACGTTACAGCGCCTGCCGTCAGCGGATTAAACACTTTATCGGGTTGACCACGCCGAATCAGCAGCGTATGCAGCAGCCCGCCCAGCAGCCCTTCGGTAATGGTAGAAACCATGCAGGCTAACGCCGTCATGCCCCCCATTGAGTAGCGATGCAAGCCGCCGGTCAATCCCACCAGCGCGCCAACGGCGGGGCCGCCCAGCAACCCGCCCATAACCGCGCCAATCGCGCGAGTATTGGCCAGCGAATCTTTAATCTGTAATGAGAGATAGGTACCCAGTATGCAAAATATGGAGAAAGTGATGTAGCACAGCAGCTTATGCGGAAGCCGCACGCTTACCTGCATCAGAGGAATAAACAGGCGGGTTTTGCTCATCAACCAGGCAATGACCAGGAATACGCACATCTGCTGGAGCAGCAACAGCATTAAATCAAAGGAATACATACGGAGAAACCACGTGGTCTGAATAACTGCACCCTACTCTGAATAACGTTCATTTTCTTTGAAACACTGCAAAAAAAATATGCCCGGCGGAAGGGAAAAGTAGGGGCGGCTGCGCAAGGCAGCCGGATAACCTGACGTTATGCAGCGCGCAGCCGATAATCGGTGAGTAACGTGCCTGTTTCGCTCAACAACACCAGCCGATACAGCAGCAGCAGCGACCACGCGCCGCCGGGCTTCAGGCCAAATTTACGCATGACATAGTGGATATTGCCATACACCGCGCGCGGCTGAACGTGATGTTCGCTGGCCAGATCGGCAATCTCAGTACCGTCGAGCATGCCGCACAAAAAATGCACCGATCGTGCCGGAATGAATATACGCCGTGGCTTACCGCGCCGTTCCCAGTGCAGAAAGTCCGGCGGTTCGCTGCCCTTTACCAGGTAGCCCACGCCAAAATGGCGCAATTTTTTATTCACGTGCTCAAAAACCTGCACGACCCTGGCGCGGCAGCTTCGCAGTTCAAGAATAATCGGTACGGCTTTCGCATTGTTGTCCACGGCCAGAAAAACCACGTCATTCGGCCCCATGCTGTCGCTAATAACCCTCACCGCATCGACACACGGAACAATGTTAGTTATTGTTTTTCCTTGCTCCCGATACAGTTCGCTAAGCCCCATCGAGAAATAACTATCATCGGTAATGAGATAAAAGCCCATTATAATTTCATCTCCTTGAAATTAACTTCTTTGTGAGCTGTTTCTGACCCGGCGCCTTTGCGGCGCCGGGGCTTATCAGAAACCTTGCCCGCGGCTCTTCATGCCTGGCTGTTTCACCAGCCAGTTGAGCAAAATCGCGGCGTTATACATCACAGAAACGTTGCTGGTGTAACCGTCATAGCGGTTGTTAATTGCTGAAATTTGATTATTAAAGTGGTCGCTTTCAGCGCTCAGCACATCAAGCAGCGTACGCGTTCCCAGGTGATACCACTGGCGATAAAACATATCGCGCACCCGATCGGTTTCGGCGCTCAGCCGCACATAGTTATCAGCGCGTTGTAGCGAAGAGTCGCGGGTTTCCACCATGTTGCGTATCTGGTATTCCAGTTCGTAGCGAGAGACCTGCACTTTCTCCTGCGCAGAGCGCATTTTCGCCAGCGCAGCCTGCCGCTGGGCGCGTTCAGAACCGCCGCTAAAAGCGCTCCATTGCACGTTTAAGCCGGTGTACCATGCATCCTCGTCGCCATACTGATCTTTCGACGTACTCTTCTGCACGACCCAGTCTACTTTTGGCAAACCGGCGGCGCGGATAGATTCTGCCTGAGCGTCCGCGCTGCGAATTTCAGCTTCTCCACGTTTGAGCGTTGGATGATCGTGCAGCGCGCTTAGCGCCGTGTTGAGCGCAATAAGATCGCCATTCCAACGCAGAGCGGGCGGCAACCCCGGCTCTACGCCCATCAGGCGTACCAGCTTAATGCGGGTATTATCAAATTGATGCTGTAGCTGTTCCTGCTGTGCCTGCGCTGACAGCAGACGCGCACGCGCCTGCACCAGTTCGCTGGCGCGGCCTTTATCAACGCTGGCAATGCCAGACAGCATCGTCACCAGCTTCTGCATACGATTTACGTAGGCCTGCGCTACTTTTACACTTTCCTGATAGCGGCTCAGATTCAGCAGCTCGGCCATCGTGCTGGAGGCAACCTGCTCACGTATTTCTTTCACCGCCAGCGCCGCGGCATTCAGCCCTTCTCTGGCGCTGTCAAGCTCGGCGCTAATCCTGCCCCAGTCAAATACCGTTGTATTCACGGTTACAGAAACGCTGGTGTCGCTAAGCGAATTATTATTCCGCGTGCTGGCGCCGTTGCCGAAAGAGCCAAACGGCGCGCTGGTGCCAACGGTGACCTGAGGATAACGCTGGCCCTGTACCTGTTTCACTCCCCAGCTTGACGCTTCCATATCCGACAGCGCAGCACGCACTTCCGGGCTGTGGTTCAGCGCAATACCCACCATTTTCTGAAACCAGGTATGAATTGCCGCCGTTGACTGCATCGGCTTCGCCATTGCAGCCGCACGCGGAGGAATATCCTGCATCCGGCGAACCGACGGCGCATTAACGGTACGCGGCCCCTCGTCGCTCTGCGCGCCCTGAGCAGCCGCCAGGCCTTCATCACTACCCGTTTCACTTACTGACTTTTGCGCCATTTGCCTGTAATCAGCCGGCGCAGCTAATGCGTCAGCAATACTTTCCTTTTCCTTCGCCTGCTGGAACTTCTGCGTCGAACCAGGCTCCCGGGCAAAACGATGATAAGCGCTGTCCTTTTCAGCCGCCTGCCCCATTACAGCCGCCTCTTTTACCTCACTTTGCGGCGCATCCATTTTGAATCTGGGCGCGCTCGCCGGCTGCGGTTCGCTAAACAGCAATTCATCATCATCTGCCGCCTGGCTGCCCTGAATAAAAGTCAGCGACAGGGCTAACGCAACCGTTGTTATTACCCACTTTTTATCCATTCTATTAACGCTCCCTGAACGCTTCGCGGGCTTTGAGCACCGGTTTGAGCAAATACGACAAGATTGATTTTTCCCCTGTGCGAATTTCTACCGTCGCTACCATGCCGGGAATAATCGGAAACGCTTTGTTTTTTACGTGCAGCGCCGCGCTATCAGTGCGGATATAAACCCGATAGAAGTTCGGATCGCCTCGCCCGGAGCGGGCGCGTTCTTCATCAAAAATCGTATCCGGACTGATATGCTCCACGCGCCCTTGCAGACCGCCATAGATGGCATAGTCATACGCGGTGATTTTGACCGTAGCCGGCATCCCCGGGCGCAGAAACGCTACGTCAGATGGCTTAATTTTGGCCTCTACTAACAGGCGATCTTCGAGCGGAATCAGCGTCATAATTTCCGCTCCCTGCTGAATAACCCCGCCCCGGGTCGTCACCTTGATGTTGTTAATGGTGCCGCGCAGCGGGGCCACGATAGTGGTACGATTCATCACATCTTCACGCCCGGCCAACACCTGCTGAGCCTGCGCCAGCTCGCTCTCTGCTTTCGTCAGATCGCCATTAGCGTCGGCGCGAAAGCGGTTAGTACGTTCGGCAATCTGTAGGCGGAATTCGTTGGCCTGACGCCTGAGACGCAATATTTCTACTTCGGAGATAAGCCCCTGGCGCGCCAGCGGTTCCGACAGTTTTACTTCGGCTTCAGCCAGGCTGAGGCTGTGCTTAAGCGCCGCAACCGATTCATTCAGGGTTTTCTGGCGCGATTTCCAGGCCTGGGTTTCATCATGCACGATAGAGTCGATGCCCTGAATGTCATCGGGAAACACCAGCGGCGTACCGTAGGCTTCCGAACGCAGGCGGGCAACGGTGCCCTCAAGCCCCTGCACGCGTGAAAGCGCTTCCTGAAAGCTGGCATTTGAGCGAGTGGGGTCGATTTTGAGCAGTATTTGCCCCTTTTCCACCACATCGCCCTCTTTTACATTCAGCTCTTCAAGAATGCCGCCTTCCAGGCTCTGTATAACCTGCTCGCGCGAGGCAGGAATGACTTTGCCTTCCCCTTGCGTAATTTCCTCAACAATCGCAAAGTGCGCCCACGTCAGCGCAATGACCACAATGACGGCAATCAGCCACAGCACGACAGATGTCACCGGCGTTTTCTGAACCAGCAGCGCCCCCTGCAATTCCCGCATAAACTTCAGATCTTCAGAGTTGACTCTGCCGCCAGCCTTGCCAGGCTGCGCTTTTTGCACCCCGGTCGCCCCGGGACGTTTGTCCACTACCGGCGCATCCGTTCTCATTTCCATTTTATTTCCCTTCGTCCATGCTCAGGATTGGTTGTTACTTTTTCTCAACGTTGTGGGCTGAATTTAACTCGGCGATAACGGCATCTTTTTCGCCATCGTGAGTGACGCGGCCTTCAACCAACACCATCAGGCGGCTGACAAGTTGCAATAAGGAGAAACGATGCGTCACGATAATCAGCGTCTGGTCAGTAATCGCTTTTTGAAGCTGGTCGATAAATTTGGCTTCAGTTAAGGCGTCCATCGAACTGGTGGGTTCATCCATCAGGATGATTTTCGGCTCAAGCAGCAGGCAGCGCGCCAGCGCGACCAACTGCCGCTGACCGCCGGAAAGCAATTGCCCCATTTCCCCCACAGGCATGTCGAAGCCCATCGGATGCTGAGCGGCGATCTGATCCAGCCCTGTCATTTTGGCGACGCGCAGAAAATGCGCGGTAGTGGCCGACGGGTTGCCAATCATGACGTTCTCGCGCAACGAGCCGAAAAACAGGCGACAATCCTGGCCGACATAGCCCACCGCAGTACGCCAGTCGGCTGGATCAATTTGCGCAACATCAACGCCATCGATAGACATCTGGCCGCTTTTAGGCTGGTACAGACGAGCAACCAGCTTTAGCAGCGTCGATTTGCCGCTGCCGATATTGCCGATAATGGCAACGCGTTCACCGCGTCCAATCTGAAATGAAACGTTGTCGATCACTTTAAGCGTGTTGGGCATCCCCGGAATCGGGTATTCAAAATTGACTTTTCTCAGGCGGATACTGCCTTCAAAGCGCGGCGACGGCAGGTAGCTGCGGGCTGCGTCGCGATCGGTCGGCATGTCCATAAACTGATTGAGCGACTGAAGCGCCGTTTTCGCCTGCTGATAGCGAATAGCCAGCCCCACCATCGCAGCCAGCGGCGACAAACAACGTCCGGACAGGATAACCACACCGATCATCGACCCCATCGTCAGATTGCCGCTGTGGATTAAGTACACCCCCCAGACCACAATAATGACGGTTACCACCTGTTGTACAAACGAGGTGAAGCCCATCGTCAGGCTGGAGAGATGGCGAATTTTCATTGAAGTAGAAGCCGAAAGCGCGCTGAAGTCTTCCCAGCGCTTTTGCATTACGCCTTCACCGCGCGCCGCTTTCAGCGCCTCAATGCCTTCAATGCTTTCAATCAACAAGCCATGCTTAAGCGACGACTCGCGCATATTTTCATTCATATAGCGCGACAGCGGACGCTGAATGAGAATGCTCGCAATCAAAATAACCGGCACGGCCAGCAGCGGAACCGCCGCCAGCGGACCGCCGATCAGGTAGATGATCAACAGGAACAATATGCAAAAAGGAATATCCGACAGCGTCGCAAGCGTAGCCGAGGTCATAAAGTCGCGCACTGACTCAAACTCACGCAACTGGTTAGCAAACGAGCCGGCCGACTGAGGTTTGTGCTCAAGTCGCACGGACATCATCTGGCGAAACAGCGTCGATCCCAGTATGAGGTCTGCCTTTTTTCCTGCCACATCGATAAGCCAGGCGCGGATCTGACGTGAGGTGAATTCAAAGATAATGGCGATAATGACGCCGATCGCTAACGACCACAGCGTGGCATAGGCCTGGTTTGGCACCACGCGATCGTACACATTCATGGTGAAGAAGGTTGTCGCCAGCGTCAGGATGTTGGCGAGCAGCGCCGCCATTGCCGCGCTGTAAAAGAAATGGCGGTAGCGCCACAACGTGCTAAACAGCCAGTGGCCTTCGCGATTTACTTCCGGGAGAATATTATCAATGCCGGATTTCATCTCCGGTTTGCGGCTGGCGAGCAGCGCATAACCGGTAAAATCTTTAGCCAGATCGGCCGCGTTAACCGTTCTTTGCACACCGGTTTCCGGCAGGATGACGGTATAAACCTCCTGGCCTTTTTCTTTCTGACGCGTGGTAACAATACAGTAGGTGCCATCATTCTTTGACAGCACAATCGGAAAAAGATAATCAGAAAACGATTTCAGTTCACGCTTCACCCAACCGGACGTAATCCCGGTTTGATCCAGCATTTTTACGGCCAACTCCGCAGAGAGGGTGCGATCGCGCGGTAGGTCGGAGTATAAAACTGCAGTACTGACATATTTGTCGTAATAACGAGTGAGCCATTTTACCGCCGACAGCAGCGAATCCTGCACTCCATTTTCTACAGCTTCGTCCAGCGCCATTAATGGCGGCGTTGAAGCGGATTGAATATCGTCCATAACGTTCTTTCCACTTTTTAATAAATTTCTGAACCGCAGTTATAGCACAGACGACTTTTTTATAAATATTCCTAAGGCTTATTCCTTACTTAATTAGCCTTAGTTTTTCCAGGCGTAAAAATATTAGAATGCGGTAAATAAATTGGGAAAATATTACTCTATTTCCTGATTAAGGCACCTTGCCATCAAAACAACCGATTATTGATAAAATAAAAATAAGCCTCCCCCAGGAAGTACTTATTTTCCCACTTAAAAAACGCACAATAAAAAATGCCGCCTACGCATGTAGACGGCATTTTTAGCCAATCAGATATTGCAAACCGTCATCAATGACTATTGATCATAATATCGACACGACGGCTCATTTTGTTGCAGCCGTCTTCCTGGCGTTTGCTACACCCACCGGCTGTCTGCGCTACACCCAGGCCCTGAACATTGATAATGCTTGCGTCTATGCCCGCGCCGATCAGCGCCTGACGCACGGTTTCAGCGCGTGCTTCAGACAAACGGCGGTTGCTTTCGCTGTTGCCGATACCGTCGGTATACCCCACAAGATTAATACTGCTGACATTGTTAGAGCGTCTGGTAAAGTCTATCAGCCTGTCAAGCTTACGCTGCGATTCAGGCAGCATCTGATCATAACTGCTGCCGGCAAACCGGAAACGTACCGCATCCATAATCAGCGTGACATCCTTACCGGAACCGACATAGCGGCAGGTCTGCATACCAGACGCGCGGTTAACCAGGCGCGTACTACGGTTCATCACCGGCAATTCCTGCTCGGCCTGCTGACGGGTTACCGCCTCACTGACAATGCCATTACTTACGGCAGAACGTACAAAATAGGTCTTACCGCCGTTAAACTGCGCGTTAACGCCCGCGTTTGCTTTTTGCTGATACAATGGCGCATCGTTTACGGCCGCAGCCAGCGTATGCTGGCCCGCGCTTACGCATAAAGTTGTAAACTCTCCGGGTAATAAGGCGGTATGAAATTCTTTATCGAGATAAATATTAAGCGGCCCTGCGTTTACGCTGGCAGGATAGTAATAGATAAGCTGCGCCTGTTCAGGCACCACCTGCGGCGTCGAGAAATAGGTAGTGTCTGACTGTGGAATAACGCCTACGCTTTGCCCTTCCAGAAAAACGTTGGCATGCAGGCCGCCCGAAGAAAGCATTGCACTAATAATTAATGCGCTCTTTATGTATTTATTTACTGCATTCACTTTTTTCATTGTTTATTTCCATCCAATGAATATTTTCAGATAAACAGCCCCCTACCCGACTATCGCTTATTGCATAGCCTGTTTTTTATGTAGGCGCTGAATTGTCCCTGTTACCTGTTAATTTTTTACTTCAGCGGCATAACGCTGCGCTTCAGCATACTTTTGCGGCGTGAGTCGCCGTAATTCCATCTCACCGGCTTCAGGCGGCAGCACGCCAAGCGGCGCCGCGATGAGCGTCCAGTTAATGGGGTGGAAGATTCCGCGCCAACCGTGGATTGCATAATTTTCCACATCCACCATGCGCGGCATACGCTCCTGCCACACTTCACGCAACGCGCGATAGCTCTCCGGATACGGCGATTTCGCGACTGCCTGCCACAGTGGCGTATCATTACGCCCACAGTCGTAGTGCATACGCAGAAAATCGCGAATGCACGCCCAGGAGGTGAAATTAGCCTCATTAAACTCGCGGATGGCGCTATCGGATACAACACCCTGGCTGCTCGTTATCACACGCTCAAAGCTGTGAAGTTGTTCCAGCATCTGACCGATTGACGTCGCCTCCAGCGGTTCAACAAAGCCGCTGGAAAGCCCCAGCGCCATGACATTATTTTGCCAAACCTTTCTGAAACAGCCAGGATCGAAACGTAGCGTTTTATGCGGTTCAATAGCATAACCAAGCCGCTGTTCCACTTCTTTAACGGCTTCTTCTTCCCTAAGGTATTTGCTGCTAAAGACGTAGCCGGCGCCCACGCGGTCGACTAATGGAATTTGCCACATCCAGCCGGCATTCATGGTAACCGCACGCGTGACCAGCATCGGATTTGGCTGCGGATGCGGCATATAAAACGGAATAGCGCAATCCATTAGCAGATAGTCTTTAAACGAGACCCACTCGCTTTCCATCCCCTTCTTACCAATAACCTTACGCGACAGCCCGGTGGCGTCTATCAGAAAATCCAGCGCGATACGCTCATCGGCGGTACGCAGCTCACGGGCAAAGCCCTTTTCATCAAAGACCACCTCATCGACAACGGCGTCAAGGTGCTGAACGCCGCGCGACAGCGCCACTTTTTTCAGGTAGCCGGCAAGCTTATAGCTATCAAAATGGAATGAAGGAACAATGCCTGCATTTTTGGTATCCAGTAGCGCGGCAGCCTGAGCCTGCGTGGCGTTATTTTTAATCAGCCTGCTGGCCTCAATATAGCTATCCAGCTCGGCTTGCTGACTGACCATCGCACACAAATAAGGCCAGGCCCCGCGTTCCTGCCAGCGGGAAACCGGCGTTTCCTGCGAGGCAAAAAGGTGAAAGAAACGATCGTCCTCTTTGCCCGTACGCCAGCCTTCGTAGGAGAACCCCCACTTCCAGGTCGCGCCCGTTTCCCGGACAAATTCGTTGATATCAATATTGTTATGGTGCAGCGCGCCAATGAAATTAAGCAACCCGCCTTCACCTACGCCCACAATACCGATTTTCGACGATTCAACTACTTTTATTTCAACGCTCGGGCTAAACATGCGGCGCAGGGCGATGGCCGCAAACCAACCCGCAGTTCCCCCGCCCAGCACAACGATGCGCTGAGGTGAAGGATTACGTAAGTTCAACACTTGCAACTCCTTGCAGACTATTCCAAAGCCGTCGCTAAGACGCATCTGAAATAACGGTGACAATGACTCGCACATTTTTGTGATAACGCCTTATGCAAGAAAAGGAGGAGGCCGAAGCCTCCTCCTACTTTCTTAGCTCAGCGTTATCTGATGGTTAGCGAGTAACGTTTCGAGATCCACATCCGTGTCCTTAAACGTAATCAACTTCGTCATACCATAAGACGAACCGGTACCGTCGCGGTCGATGCTCAGGATAGTATCGTTGCCGCTCTGGGTAACCCGCAGGAAGTCCTTGATATTATCGCCTGCGTCGATAGTCGGCACACCGTTGATGTAGTGTGCCGCACCGTCCGCATCCGGCTTATAGCCGATCAGCATTTCACTGATATCAATAATATCCGCGTTCTTCGTTGCTTCGATGGTGCCCACGTGGAAACCGATAACCGTATCCTGGCCGTTACCACCGTTATTCGCAGCGCTCAACACTTTGTACATCAGCGTATCCTGACCACCGGCGCTGAGATCGAACGTGTCGTCTCCGCCACGGCCTTCAAAGAAGTTATTCGCTGCATTACCAATAAAGGTGTCGTTGCCGCTACCGCCAGCGATACCTTCAATATTCACAAACTTCGCATTACCAAAACCGGTGTTCTGATAACCCGTGTTGTTCATATCAATGGTGATAGCCGTGCTGCCTGCCAGTTTATAGTCAACGATATCCATACCACCGATATCGCTCCAGGTGGTTACGCCCGAAATGTTTACGGAACCGCCGCCGCCGTTGTAGATGTGCGAACCTGCGGTAGCGTAAAGGGTATCGTTGTAGCCGGTACCCACAATGCCCACGGTATTAGTACCATCGCTTGCCGCCGTTGATGCGCTGGAGGCGTTGGCGCCACTCTCCGCAGTCAGCGTATAAGCATGATTCGCCTCCACCGCTTTCAGGCCGCCCCAGGTACCGTTCACATTTTCAATCGTGTTCGATCCGGTATTCAGCCCAACGGCGTTAACACCGCCGAAGTCGCTACCGTTTGCCAGCATGACCACGCTATAGGTCTTCGTTGCATCCAGCCCGTAGAAGTATACCAGCCCCGTAGAGTTGTTCATGTTGACCCCCCCCTGCGTGTTGATAATCTGGGAAGACACAACTTTGCCCGTTGCTTCGTCAATCAGCATAACGGTATTGCCGTAGTAGGCGTTCACACCATTTTTATCAAGAATACGTACAATGATACTGGTGCCGTCAGACACCTTATTTGTATTCTCGATATATTCGGACTTACCGCCCTGCGCACGGAACACAACCAAATCCTGATCGCCGTCGTAATCCAGATCGACCAGTACAGCACCCGTTGTAAAGTTCGTCCTGCCGTTCTGGTTTGCATCTGTCAGGATTGTTGAAGAAGACCAGTTAACCCTTCCTGAGGCGCTATCCGTCCCGTTATTCATCCACAACAAACCGACGTTAGCGGCGTTACCAGCATCACGGGAACCTTCAATACCGGCTATCTCAATGAGATCCATCCGGCCATCGCCATTCCAGTCAACCGCCAGCGAAGTCATACTGTTGACGGAATCGCCCAGGGTCTGGAGATTATTACCCGTACCGACACCGTCAGCCTCAGAAACAAATTTTCCGGTGCCGTCGTTGTAGTAGATAACGCTCTGCGCACCACCTGTTCCCGCTCCCGTCAAGCCCCCGACAAACAGATCCATATAGCCATCGCCATTCAGATCTGCCCAGGTCAGCGTTGTGAAAACATCATTCGCTGCGTTATCGCCATTAAACACGCCATTGATTATCTGCGTGTTTGTCAGCGTAACATTACCGCTGGCATCACGGTTATTCTCTACCATCACCAGACGGGAACTGGCGGTGCTACGGCCGCCTTCAGACGTCACATTGGCACCTGTCGTTCCGTGGTAAACAATATCGACATAGCCATCATTATTAAAATCAACCGTAGCAATTTCACGATCCGGTGTCGCATTACCGTTATTGGTACTGTAAACGCCGTTTTGCTCCGTACGGGTATCAATATAAGCCCCGGACTTGGTAAAGCCCGCAACGGTGCCATTTGTATTCATAACAAATGTGGTGTCATACCCGCCACGTGCGTTGGCATCGTTAGGTGTCTCGTCACCGTAGACAATATCTACATAGCCGTCACCATCGATATCAATACCCGCAGCGCCGCCGTACCACACGTAGGCATTGCCATACCCGTTGTTGGTTTCCCCTGCAACGCCGTACGCTCCAACCTGGAATACGGTGTAGGTTTCACCATTATATTTAAAGGACTGCTGCCCATTCGCATACCGGGTATCCGCCCCCAGAACATCCATCAGGCCATCGCGGTCAAAGTCAATAAACGTTGACTGCTGCTGCCTATCGATACCACTTAGAACAATGGATTCAAACGATCCCAGCGCGGTGGAGTCCTTCCCGTTTTGTGTAAACACCGCCGAGTTACTCAGAATACGCCAGGTCCCATCTTCGCTGATGGTTATCGCGGTACCGGTATCATCTGAGGTCGCCCCTTTTGCCGTAAAGGTAATTTCCGGCGTGGCTCCGATAACAAGCTCATTTCTGGAGTCATCTTCAGTGATCTTTGTACCATTTTTGGCATACAACACCGCGGCCACATCATAAGTGCCCACAGCCAGTGCATCAGCTTCAGGTATCTGGACATACCAGGTGTTATTACGCAGATCGATAACAACCTGACCATTTTCGGAGGAGTACGTTTTGCCGTTTACCGTCACCTTCACGTACTCGCCTTCACCAATATCAAAACCGGTAGAACCGGAGATGATAGGCGTCGAATCCAGCGTGTTCTGCCTATCGATATTAACAGTCAGGTTTACGCTTATCGTGAAGTCGTCAGAATACGCCCCTTCGTTACCGGCCCTGTCCGCTACAACCGCCTTATACTGATAGGTCATATCGTCAGACAACGGCGGCAATACAAAGCTCCAGGTATTACTTGCTGTATCAACCGTCGCTGTTCCTAAAAGCGTATCGCTGGCTACGTCGTAAATGCGAATAACGTCGCCATCCTCCAGCGGAATGCCGGAAACTTTACCTTTAAGCGTCGGGTTACGATCGTCCGTTGTCGTCCCCGACGGGAACTCACCGGTTGCCACACCAACATCGTCGGTAAAGGTATCGATAGTGACCGTCTGCGTTGGCGCATCAAGATCGATGCTCAGCGCAAACTCTGGCGATATCGCCGTTTCATTACCCGCCATATCCACCGCAGTTGCCGTGAAGTGGTAGGTATTGTTGTTTTCCAGCCCCTGAACCGCGTAGGTCCAGGTTCTGGCGGCGCGATCGACCGTGGCAAGACCCAACAGTACGCCATCCTGATAAATACGGATGCTTTCCGTTGCGCCCAATTCCCCGCTCCAGCTACCGGTCAGTACCGGATCGACATCATCCGTGACGCTATCGTTAACCGACATCTGCCCCTGATTGGTGCCGACATTGTCCTCATAGCCATCGATCGCCAACGTAACCTGCGGCGCCTGCGTATCGACAGTGATATTCACCACGTCGGTCGGCTCGCTTACGTTGCCTGCGGCATCGGTTACGGTAACGGCAAACGCATAGTTGTTGTCCGGCAGAGCCGTAGCCGGCTCCCAGCTCCAGCTACCGTTATCGCCAACCTGCACTTCAGCCAGAATAGTATTACCGTTCCAGATGGTAACCTTACTTCCCGCTTCAGCCGTTCCCGCAAGTGTCGGGGTGCTGTCATCGGTGGTGTCGCCATCGGTCAACTCACCCGTCACGCTGCCCACATTATCGGTAATCGTGAGGTTAGCTACCGGGTTTGGCGCCGTGATATCAATGTTGACATCCCACACATTGCTCGCGTCACTTACCTGACCTGCCGGGCTCTGCGCTTTCGCGGTAAAGCGATAATCGCCCTCTTCCAGCGCCGGGTTAACCGTCCAGCTCCAGTGACCATTGCTATCCGCCGTCGTGCGTCCCAGCTCTTTGTCACCGTTGTAGATAATGACCGTGCTGTTCTCAACGGCTGTACCACTCAGGGTTGGGGTAGTGTCATCGGTACTGGCGCCACTGGCCACTTCACCCGTCACGCTACCTGCATTATCCATAACCTTCTCGATAGTTGGCGCATCGAAGGTTGTCGGTACGATAGTGACAGTATAAGCCGGGGTCGGGCTGGTGCTGTTGCCCGCCGGGTCCGTCTCCACCGCCGTCAGGTTATTAACTCCTTCTGACAACGCATGGCTGTCGTCCAGCTCCAGGCGCCAGTTGCCGTTCGCATCCACCGTCGTCTCGCCCAGCAGTGTCTTCTGCCCGTTCAGCGTGGTGTACACCCGGATAGTGTCGCCCGCCGTGCCGGTACCGGTGATGGCCGGCTGCTTATCATCAGATAACCCCCCGCTCACCACATTGCCGGTAACTTCGCCGACGCTATCCCACACGCCGGTAATGGCCAGCTTAGAGGCGTCCGGCGCCGTGTAGTCGGTGGTCAGCACGAACTCGCCTGAGCGTCCGCTCTCGTTGCCTGCCGCATCGGTGGCCGTCACCGTAAACCGGTGCTCGCCCTCCGGCAGGGTTGAGGTCGGCGTGTAGCTCCACTTGCCCTGCGCATCCGCCTTCACGGTTCCCAGCACCGTGTCGCCGTCACGGATGGTCACGGTGCTGCCCGCTTCCGCCGTGCCGTGCAGCGTCGGGGACGGATCGTCCGTCACGCTGCCGCTCGCAAGCTCGCCCTGCAGTTCGCCCACTGCGTCCTCGGCCTTCGTAATGGCCGGCGCCGCCGGGGCCTGCGTGTCCACGGTAAAGCTCACGTTCACGCTCTCGCTCAGGTTGCCCGCCGTGTCCTTCGCGTTCACCGTCAGGGTGTACGTCCGGTCTGCCAGGTCCGCGGCCGGCGTGAAGCTCCAGCGCCCGT